>NZ_JBHULN010000002.1:164601-609954 GCF_042684525.1 Spirosoma soli
CACCGCTCCAAGCTCCTGCTCAGTGGCACCAGTCTTGCCTCCGGCCCTGGCTTTAGCCATCACTCCCGGCGAGTGCCTCTCGGCCACCAACCAGTACACCCTCTCAGGTACGCTGTCCTTGACTAACACCCAGGCTTCCTCACTCACCATCACCGATGGCTTGGTGAGCACTACCGTCTCACTGACGGCTGGACAGACCACCGCCAGCTTTGCCCTGACCGGCTTGAGCTCAGGTACCAACACCCACACCCTAACCGTCAGCGGTACAGGATACAGCCCAGTGAGTGCGACTTACACCGCTCCTGTCTCCTGCTCAGTGGCACCAGTCTTGCCCCCCGCTCTGGCTTTGGCCATCACCCCGGGCGAGTGCCTCTCGGCCACCAACCAGTACACTCTCTCAGGTACGCTGTCGCTGACCAACGCCCAGGCTTCCTCACTCACCATCACCGATGGTCTAGTGAGCACCACCGTCTCGCTGACGGCTGGCCAGACCACCGCCAGCTTTGCCCTGACGGGTCTGAGCTCAGGTACCAACACCCACACTGTAACCGTCAGTGGGCAAGGCTACAGCCCCATCAGCACCACTTATACGGCTCCTGTCTCCTGCTCAGTAGCACCAGTGCTGCCCCCGGCCCTGGCTTTGGCCATCACCCCCGGCGAGTGCCTCTCGGCCACCAACCAGTACACTCTTAGTGGTACGCTGTCCTTGACCAACACCCAGGCTTCCTCACTCACCATCACCGATGGCTTGGTGAGCACCACCGTCTCGCTGACGGCTGGCCAGACCACGGCCAGCTTTGCCCTGACGGGTCTGAGCTCAGGTACCAACACCCATACCCTAACCGTCAGTGGGCAAGGCTACAGCCCCATCAGCACCACCTACACGGCCCCAAGCTCCTGCTCAGTGGCACCAGTGCTGCCCCCGGCTTTGGCTTTAACCATCACCCCGGGCGAGTGCCTCTCGGCCACCAACCAGTACACTCTTAGTGGTACGCTGTCCTTGACTAACGCTCAGGCTAGTAGTCTCACCATCACTGATGGCTTGGTGAGCACTACCGTCTCGCTGACGGCTGGCCAGACCACGGCCAGCTTTGCCCTGACCGGCTTGAGCTCAGGTACCAACACCCACACTGTAACCGTCAGTGGGCAAGGCTACAACCCAGTGAGTGCAACCTACACTGCTCCTGTCTCCTGCTCAGTGGCACCGATCTTGCCCCCGGCTTTGGCTTTGGCCATCACCCCGGGCGAGTGCCTCTCGGCCACCAACCAGTACACTCTTAGTGGTACGCTGTCCTTGACCAACACCCAGGCTTCCTCACTCACCATCACCGATGGTTTGGTGAGCACCACCGTCTCGCTGACGGCTGGACAGACCACGGCCAGCTTTGCCCTGACGGGTCTGAGCTCAGGTACCAACACCCATACCGTCACCCTGAGCGGTACGGGTTACAGTCCCATCAGCACCACTTATACGGCTCCTGTCTCCTGCTCAGTGGCACCAGTGCTGCCCCCGGCCCTGGCTTTAACCATCACTCCGGGCGAGTGCCTCTCAGCCACCAACCAGTACACTCTTAGTGGTACGCTGTCCTTGACCAACGCCCAGACCTCCTCACTCACCATCACCGATGGCTTGGTGAGCACCACCGTCTCACTGACGGCTGGACAGACCACCGCCAGCTTTGCCCTGACGGGTCTGAGCTCAGGCACCAACACCCATACCGTCACCCTGAGCGGTACGGGTTACAGTCCCATCAGCACCACTTATACGGCTCCTGTCTCCTGCTCAGTGGCACCAGTGCTGCCCCCGGCTTTGGCTTTGGCCATCACCCCCGGCGAGTGCCAGACGGCCACCAACCAGTACACTCTCTCAGGTACGCTGTCCGTGACCAACGCCCAGGCTAGTAGTCTCACCATCACCGATGGCTTGGTGAGCACCACCGTCTCGCTGACGGCTGGACAGACCACCGCCAGCTTTAGCTTGACGGGTCTGAGCTCAGGTACCAACACCCACACTGTAACCGTCAGTGGGCAAGGCTACAGCCCAGTGAGTGCAACCTACACGGCCCCAAGCTCCTGCTCAGTAGCACCAGTCTTGCCTCCCGCTCTGGCCCTGGCCATCACCCCGGGCGAGTGCCTCTCAGCCACCAACCAGTACACTCTTAGTGGTACGCTGTCCTTGACTAACACCCAGGCTTCCTCACTCACCATCACCGATGGCTTGGTGAGCACCACCGTCTCGCTGACGGCTGGACAGACCACCGCCAGCTTTGCCCTGACAGGTCTGAGCTCAGGTACCAACACCCATACTGTAACCCTGAACGGTACGGGTTACAGCCCCATCAGCACCACCTACACCGCTCCTGTCTCCTGCTTAGCAGCTCCGATTCCTACCGTGACATTGGCCGTCACCCCCGGCGAATGCCAGACCGCTACTAATCAGTATACAGTGAGAGGCTCCTTGTCCATGACAGATGCTATGGCTAGCAGCCTTACCATTACTGATGGATTAGTAAGTACAGTCGTTTCGGTGACGGCCGGTCAAACCACGGCCAGCTTTAGCTTGACGGGTCTAAACTCAGGTACGGATGCGCATACGGTGACAGTAAGCGGCCAGGGTTACACGCCGGTCAGCACAACTTATACGGCCCCAGCTTCCTGCTCAATAGTGTGCAGCCCTCCAGCCTTTAACGCTAAAGCAATAGCGGCAGAATGCGTTGACAACATTCCGCAGACCAATGGGCAAATCGTGCTCACTAAATTCGATACCACCTGTACCTACCAATGTGTTGAAGGGGCTGTCTTTGAACCCAATGGTGTACAGCTCTCAGGTAACGCTAAAGTGATTCCCGCAAACGGTATTGTTATGGACAGCTTGGCCAGCCCCGCGGCTCCTAAACCGTATACGATTCGAGTATACAACAGCGAAGCTTGTTTCACTGACATAACAGTTACGCTTATGCCAACTGCATGTTCGTGCCCCCCGAGCACTTGCATACCTTATGTGGTTAAACAGACAAAACGCGTAGCGCGTAGAAATGAGGGGCGTTAAAAATAGCGTACTGGCTCGGCCGACTTATTGTAATTCTCAAAATCCTCCGACGTTTCGGAGGATTTTGCGTTCCAGTAGCCTGCAGTTAATCAGCTTACTAAGAATATGGATAGCCCAAGTCAACTTTTAACTTCCTGATTTTGTTAACCTAGAAAGGCAGATACCATTTCATCTGTTAACTTTGCGGCTTCATTTGAGCCGTCACAATACAACCTATTATGTTATCGATCAGTAATTTACATGCCTCCATCGGCGATAAGGAAATCCTTAGAGGTCTGAACCTGGAAGTCAACCCCGGTGAGGTTCACGCTATTATGGGTCCGAACGGAGCCGGTAAGAGTACATTGGCGTCTGTGTTAGCAGGCCGCGAAGACTACGAGGTAACAGACGGTAGTGTGTTGTTCGATGGGAAAGATTTATTAGATATGGCCCCCGAAGAACGGGCCGCCGAAGGTATATTTCTGGCTTTTCAGTACCCAATTGAGATACCAGGCGTAAGCACGACAAACTTCCTGAAAACGGCGCTTAACGAAATTCGCAAATACCGGGAGCAGGAGCCGCTCGATGCTGTACAGTTTCTCAAGTTAATGAAGGAGAAGATGAAGCTTGTCAACATCGACCAGTCGCTTTTGAGCCGCTCGCTAAACGAAGGCTTTTCGGGTGGGGAGAAAAAACGGAATGAAATATTCCAGATGGCCATGCTCGAACCCAAATTGGCCATACTAGATGAGACAGACTCAGGTCTGGATATCGACGCACTCCGGATTGTAGCCGACGGTGTCAATAAACTGCGGTCGCCGGAACGAGCTACCATCGTTGTTACACACTATCAGCGTCTGCTGGATTATATCGTTCCTGATTTCGTACACGTACTCTATAAAGGCCGCATTGTGAAGTCGGGTCCTAAAGAGCTGGCGCTTGAATTAGAAGAAAAAGGGTACGATTGGATCAAAGCCGAAGTAGAAATATAATAGTCATTTATCGTCATGTATGGTCATCAGGTAGTCGTTTGATTGTGCGCTAAATAAAGAATGACTACTCGATGACTATTGAATGACCACCTAATGACAAGCCCATTATGACACCCTCTTACGCATCATATAACGAGTTTAAAGACCAGTTACTGGCAGCTTTCCGGACCAACGAAGAGCGCATGAACGGGGAAAGCAAAACTCCGCTGCATCAACTTCGCCGAGCCGCGTTAAAGCAGTTCGACCTGCTGGGCTTCCCTACCATCCGTCATGAGGAATGGAAATACTCTAACGTCAGCAGTTTGCTTAAAGAAGCTTTTGACCTGGATAGCAAGTCTAGCCTAACAGCCGACGATCTGACTCCGCTTCAGATCCCAAACCTCGACGGAAATATCTTGTCCTTTGTCAACGGCTTCTACAAACCCGAACTGTCGCGAATCATCAGCCCGGCCGAGCAAGTACACGTTACGAGTTTCGCTGAAGCATTGAAAAGTGATCCCGATTTTATCGGAACTCATTTTGCGCGTTATGCGGACTATCAGGATAATGCCTTTACCGCACTCAATACGGCCCTGGCAAGTGATGGCGTTGTTATTCGCGTCCCGAATAACACAACGGTTGGGCAACCGATTATTCTTCGCTTTATCAACGACGCTCGTGAGAAGAACGTCGTTTCTCAACCGCGTAATTTGATTATTGTCGGCAAAAATGCGGAAGTGATGATGGCCGAATCGTACCGGACGCTTGGCGAACGGTCAAGTTTTGTCAACGTTGTAACGGAGATTGTGCTCGATCGTGATGCCCGGATGCAGTATTACAAAGTGCAGGACGAAACGGACAAAGCCTATCACATCGGCACCACGCAGGTTAACCAGACCGACAGCAGCCATTTTTACTCGGCTACCGTTACGCTCAACGGCAACTTCGTCCGCAACAACCTGAATATTGTGCTGGATGGTCAGCACGCTGAAGCGTTCATGTATGGCTTATACATGCCAAACGGTCGTCAGCACGTGGACAACCATACGCTCGTTGACCATGCCCGCCCCAACTCTTACAGCAGTGAGTTGTACAAAGGTATTCTCGACGGAAATAGTACAGGTGTTTTCAATGGCAAGATTTACGTTCGACCCGACGCTCAGAAGACGAATGCCTATCAATCGTGCAAGAACGTCGTATTGTCGCCAGGAGCGTCGATGAATACCAAGCCGCAGCTGGAGATTTTTGCCGACGACGTAAAGTGTTCGCACGGTACCACCACCGGCCAACTTAACGACGAAGCACTGTTTTACATGCGGTCGCGGGGTATTCCGAAAGCCGACGCTCAGACGCTGCTGCTTTACGCCTTCTCGCAGGACGTGTTAAGTCAGATCAAAATTCAGCCAATTCGCGAGTACCTGGAGCGTGTTGTAACTCAGAAGCTAACAAAAGAGTAGCCAGTAAACGGCCAACGATGAACAGTTTTTACGTAGTGAACTACTCATTGTTGGCTGTTTACTGCTCATTGTTTCGCACCTTTCGCCCGCCCGATTTGTTGTCTTTTTAGTACATCCTTCACGACTTCATATGCAATCGGCCATAGATAACACCCTCGATATTGAGCAAATCCGCCGTGATTTTCCGGTCTTAGACCAGCAAGTCAACGGTCGGCCTTTAGTGTATTTTGACAACGCAGCGACCAATCAGAAGCCGATACCCGTTATCAATGCATTAACTCGCTATTACGAGGGCTACAACGCGAATATTCACCGGGGTATTCACCACCTCGCCGAGCAGGCAACCGCTGCTTTTGAAGCATCCCGACGGGCGATTCAGGAATTTCTGAATGCAAAGCACTGGGAAGAAATCATTTTCACCTACGGTACCACTGACGGTATCAATTTAGTTGCTCAGACGTACGGTCGTCGGTACCTGAAAGAAGGGGATGAAATCATCATCTCCGGCATGGAACACCACTCAAACATTGTTCCCTGGCAGATGCTTTGCGAGGAGCGCGGTTGTGTGCTAAAGGTGATTCCTGTTGACGACAACGGCGAGCTGATTCTGGAGGAGTACGAAAAACTACTCTCGGAAAAAACTAAGTTTGTCTCGGTTGTCCACGTTTCCAACTCTCTTGGCACCATCAATCCTGTTAAGACCATCATCGATAAAGCACATGCTGTGGGCGCTGTGGTATTGATCGATGGTGCGCAGGCTAGCTCGCACCTCGAACTCGACGTGCAGGCGCTCGATACCGACTTCTACGTCTTCTCAGCCCATAAGCTTTATGGTCCGACCGGCATGGGTGTCCTTTATGGCAAAAAAGCCTTGTTAGATGCGATGCCGCCTTACCGTGGTGGGGGCGAGATGATCAAAGAGGTGACCTTCGAGAAAACGACTTACAACGAGATCCCCTATAAATTCGAAGCGGGTACGCCGAACATTGCCGACGTAGTAGCCGTTAAGACCGCGCTTGAGTACATGGCTGGTTTAGGCAAAGAAAATATTGCCGCCCACGAAAACGATCTGCTTCAATACGCTACGGAGCAGCTTAGCGAGCTCGATGGGCTACGGATCATCGGGCAGGCTAAAAATAAGATTGGTGTAGTGTCGTGGGTAATGGACGGCATTCACCATCAGGATACCGGCGTGATATTAGATCAGCAAGGCATCGCCGTTCGGACGGGGCACCATTGTTGCCAGCCCCTCATGCAGCGCTTTGGCATTGCCGGAACTACGCGGGCGTCGTTTGCGGTTTACAATACCAAAGACGAAGTCGACCGGCTGGTGCAAGGGTTACGTCGGGTGCAGAAAATGATGTTATAATCCCTAAATCATTCTATTATGTATTCGGATGAAATCCTGCTGGATAAAAATCAAGTGCTTGCTAATTTAAGTCAGTTACCTGATAAAGTATCTTCGGAGGATCTGATTGAACGTATTCTGTTTATGAAATTAATCGAAAGCAGGCTTAGGGAGACAGCTGAGGTTTCTAACGAGCAAGTCATGCAAGAGCTTAAGGAGATAAAACAGAAGAAGTTAGCCGAAGTCCAGAAGAAAGCATGATTGCCTGGAAAGAGTCGGCAAGAGACGAAGTCCGTGAGATTTACGAAGCCTTGTTTGATCAATCGCCCGCTGTAGCTGATGATTGGTCAGATGAGTTAGAGAAAAAGTTGGCGCTAATAGAACAGTTTCCAGAAATGGGACGAATGGTGCCAGATTTTTACATTACGTTTATCCGTGAAGTTTTTGTCGGTCGATACAGACTAGTTTATAGTACCCAGGAAGTAACTCCGACGGTACTTGCCATACGTGCAATGGGCAGACCACTTGGTAGAATATAGAGTATGACCATTAACGAGAAACAGGACGAGATTATCGAGGAGTTCGACTTATTCGAGGACCAACTCGACAAGACGCAATACATCATAGATTTGGGTAAAAAATTACCGCCCATGCCAGAGTCGGCTAAAACCGATGAACATCGAATCATGGGTTGCCAATCAAAAGTGTGGGTAGATGCCGAGCTACAGGGTGACAAGCTGCACTTTTACGGAGACAGCGAGCCAACGGCGCAAATATCGAAAGGACTGATTAGCTTACTAATTCGGGTGCTTTCGGATGAGAGGCCCGAAGATATTGCGAAAGCCGACCTATACTTTATCGATAAAGTTGGCATGAGAAACCTGGTCACGTCATTACGGGCGGGTGGCCTGGCTTCCATGATCGAACGCATGAAAGCTTATGGCCGGTTCTACACCAACTAGGCAGCATCAAACGCTTAACAACCATGAATGAGCAAGAGTTGAAAGAACAAATCATATTGGCCCTCAAAGGCGTTTACGACCCTGAAATTCCCGTGGACGTATATGAGCTGGGGCTGATCTATGATATTAAGATATTTCCGGTCAATAACGTCTACATTCTGATGACGCTGACCTCACCCTCGTGCCCATCAGCGGGGTCTATTCCGGGCGAAATTGAAGAGAAAGTACGGGCTGTTGAGGGTGTAAATGACGTAAGCGTTGAGTTGACGTTTGATCCCCCTTACTCAACCGAGCTGATGTCTGAAGTTGCCAAACTGGAGCTTGGCTTTATGTAATGCCTACCCATTTCTGAATTGTATATCGTAATTTAAATTTCATAAATCAATTATGTATCCTCCTCATTTGCTTGTCCCGATGCGGGAAGACCTGACCAGTGTCGGGTTTCAGGAACTTACCACCGCTGATGATGTGGTGAATACGATGGAAAACGCGCAAGGCACTATGCTGGTTGTGGTTAACTCGGTTTGTGGGTGCGCAGCGGGTGCGGCTCGTCCGGGTGTTAAAGCAGCCTTAGCAGCAAGCCCTGTGAAGCCTGATAAGATGGTCACCGTTTTTGCGGGTGGCGATATTGAGGCTACGGCTAAAATGCGGGAGTACCTGCTTCCGTATCCGCCGTCGTCGCCGGCTATTGGTATTTTCAAGGATGGTGAACTTGTTCACTTCATTGAGCGGCACCACATTGAAGGCCGGTCAGCGCAGATGATTGCTCAGCACCTCGAAATGGCGCTGGACGAATACTGCACACCAGCCAACGCCTGATAGTTTTTTGACGTAGAGCCGGCCTTCCGGGTTGGGGTGAGAAGATCACGCCAATCCGGAAGGCCGGCTCTATCTTTTAAGTAACGGCAAATACTTTGGCCAGCAATCGTGACAGGGGCAACAGGCAGAATACCAGCATCGCCAGCGGGAATGAGCCGAACGCAGCTACCCAGGCGGCATTCATCACAATAAGTGATAACACGCCTGCCTTTACCGCTAGACCGATATTTCGGCCAATTGGCTCTTTAACCGCTCGCCAGAGTGGCGGAAAAATATAATAGCCGAACAGAAGCAAAAAGGGTAAAGCAGTACCTAACTGCTGACGCCGTTGAGCCAGAGCGGCTACGCAGGCAATAACGAGCGCGTAAAGCAAACCAGCGGCTCGTAAGGTAGTAGCGCTCCCCCCATGCACCTCTCCTCGACTAATCATTGTGATGGCGGCTATATAAGCAATGGGCACCAGGCCCACCCACGCCCACGGCATTACCTGTTCCGGGATGATGCTTACTCCTAATAAAAGATTTAAGCCCCGGCACAGCCCCATGTTCAACGGCCCCAGGAGATTGTGATGCTTTCCAAAGCGGTCATATACAACAGAGGCTACGGCGATAGCAATTGCCAGAAAACCAGCCGTTTGATTCACAGAGAACGACGCAACAATGCCGATCAGCAATAAAATGACGGCTAACAACGTAGCGGCATTCTTACTTACTATTCCGCTCGGAATGGGGCGTTCAGGTCGTTCAATGGCGTCTAATTCCGCATCAAACACGTCGTTAAAAACAACGCCCCCGCCATATAGGCCAATGGTCGCGAGGCATAACCATCCCACTGGAGCCGGAGCAGGGGCATACATAGTAAAATAACCAGCAATGGCCATACCCGCCAGTACGTCGGCAACGGCCGTTACCAGATTAGCGGGCCGAGTCAGGGAAAGAAATGCTTTTAACATATGGAAAGAGCGAAAGAATGAAAGCTGGCCGAGAAAACTTTCACTCTTTCACTATTTAATGATCGTTGATTCTTTGTCGACCCGCGGAGCCTGTCCACCACGTAACACGGAGCTTCCGTTGTAACGCTGACTCTGATCAATACCCATCGGCTGAGAGAGATCGTCCAGGCTAAGCTGGCCACTTTGGGCAAAAGCAGTGACGGCGTTGGTAAACGTAACCAGCCGAATTGCTTCGTCGGAAATACCACGCTGTTTCATTAAAGCCGCCGTCTTAGGTACGGCCAGTGGGTCACTGATGCCCCAGTCAGCTGCGGAGTTAATCATGATGCGCTCGGGCCCATACTGCTTTACAATCTCAACCATACGCTCATTCCCCATTTTGGTGAACGGATAAATCGTGAAGCCGGCCCAGAAACCCCGATCCAGCACTTCGCGTACCGTTTCCTCATTGTTATGATCGACAATCACCATTCCCGGCTCAAGTCCGTGCTCCAGTGCAATGTCCATGCTTCGGCTGGTTCCCTGCTTTTTATCGCGGTGGGGCGTATGAATTTGTACCGGCAAAGCCGCTTCTTTAGCTAACTCCAATTGCGCCCGGTAGTACTTTTCTTCGGCGGCTGTTTGATCATCGAAGCCGATTTCTCCAACCCCTACTACGCCTTCTTTGTAGATGAATAAAGGCAGGATTTCCATAACCTGCTCCGCTAATTCTTCCTGATTGGCTTCTTTAGAATTCAGCCCAATGGTGCAATAATGGCGGATACCAAACTGCGATGCCCGAAACCGCTCCCAGCCTACCAGGCTGGCGAAATAGTCCCGAAACGAGTCGACCCCGGTACGAGGCTGGCCCAGCCAGAAAGCAGGTTCAATCAAGGCCACTACGCCCGCGTCGGCCATGGCCTGATAGTCGTCGGTTGTTCGGGAGGTCATATGCACGTGCATGTCAAAAAACGACATGCCACGAATGGAATCCATAAAATCCATAGGTTCTTAAAAGTAAATAGTGAGCTTACCGCTAACAAAGGGGCAAATATATGGCTTCATAGCCGACTCATCTTTAAGCAAATTCTAATCATGCTTGTGTAAACCTCTGACAAGTCTATTCGTTTTATAGCTAGTTAAACAACAAGACTAACTATGAAAACGCTTCAACAGCTAAAGAAAAGTAGATGGGCTTTCTACGCGGCCCTGCTTTTAACGGTGGGTGGTGGGCTAACCGCCTGCCGCGAGAATGCCCTAAATGACCTGAGTCCTGCAGACAGTCCGGTGTATATTACGAATTACGATCGCTCGGTTAATTTTAGTCAGTACAGAACCTTCAGCCTGCCCGATTCGGTCGTTATCGAGTCAAACGATCGGTACCAGACGTCGTTGGGTACGCTGGAAAGCAGCTTTGTAACGGGTGTTGCCAATGCCCTAACCAGCCGGGGGTTCCAACGGGTTAGTCAGGGCCAGCCGGCTGACCTGGGTGTAGCCGTTATTCGAGTGAATAATCGGTACACGGGCGTAGGTGTTGACCCCTATTCCTCCTATTACTCAAACTACTGGTACGGCCCTGGCTTTGGTGGATTCGGTGGGTTTGGTGGCTTCTATCCGTATTATCCTACCTATTACACGTATCAGGTGTCTGATCAGTACTGGGAGATCCAGATTGTTGATCTAAAGAACCGTCCGGCAACGGGGACGGGTAATAACCAACAACAGCTAAACGTCATTTACGACGCTACTATTCGGGGAACCGATGTTCCTGACCAGCAGGCGGTCTCAACAGCGCTGACCACTATTTTCAATCAATCTCCTTACTTACAGGCAGCTCGATAAAAAGTCATGAAACGGATAATCATAGCAGTAACCCTGGCCGTACTCTCAACGGCAGCCTGGGCACAGAACACCCGTACATCAGACAATGATGATTACGCAGGAATATTAGCCTCTCCTTACCAGCAATACGTAACGTTTAACATCGCAGCCCGCTATGGCGTTGCCTTTCCGCTGGGCGGCACCAAAGGATATATTGATCGGATCTCACCAGCCAACCTCGCTCTCGAAGGCGAGTGGCTATTTCCGCAACGCTTTTCGCTTGGCCTGAAAACGGGCTATCAATACAATCAGCAGCGGTTTGATCGCCGAGTGTATAGCTTTACGTCGAATAATTCGGGGCAAGGTTCATCAGGACCAGCGACTCAAACATTAGGGCAGGATGTCTCGGCGGTACAAACGCGAACCCTATCAATCATTCCGGCGATGGCTTCGGTGTCCTATTACTTCGCCGATAACGCAGCCGCCATTCGACCCTACGTTCAGTTTGCCGGGGGTGGCGCTTTTGTCGATTACACCAATTTCTTTGGCACATTGGCCGACCAAAGCACAGGCTTTAAAGGTGCCATTGCGCCCGCCATTGGCCTAAAATATTACGGCAAACGCGAAAAAGGCTTTGGTGCCGAAATTCAGGCGCAGTATCAACATATTTTCTTCAACTACGAGCAGTTGCAGAACAGCGCCCCATCGCTGATGCTATCGGCGGGTATTGTGTATCGTTGGTATTAAGGTAATGCAGACAGAAGGTGGAAACCCGCATAGGTAGCGTTCATTTACTCCCATGCGGGTGGAAACCCGCATTACATAAGCTGCTCGATATTGGGTGGCAAACTTCGCCCGGCAGCCCGGCGTTCAGCGGCATAGTCTGCTAATGTCTGAGCGAGCCGGGCGTTCTTGCGTTCATCCAGCCCAATAATCTGTGTTACGTCTTTGTCGGTAAAAAAGGCTTTCAAGATCATCTGGTTCCAGGCCGCTTCGTCGAAGTAATCGGCGGGGTACGGGTTGTGAAGCATAATGGCCGATTGCACGTCGGCAATGTTATTCCGGATACCCTCCGTTGCCTGAAACCGCCAGGCTTCCGGAAAAGCCAGTACGGGTAGTGCAGAATAGAGCGCCACTAACTCGTTCAGTTCACCGGCTTTAAACAGTTGGGTGATTGTTTTAACGTAAATAGCCTCGTCATCGACCGGAAACTGGAGCAGCCACCACACCCGAGCCAGTCGATCACGAGACCAGTCGGCAACCGTGAAACCAGGCCGTAAACGTTCAAGCGCAAACGACATATCTGAGGGTACAACAAGTGATTGCTTACCAACAAACCGGGGTAGTGCGGTGAAAACGCGGTAGAACGCCGACACTTGAGGATTCGCTTGAAAAGCATCCGCTTGCTGACGTAAGTAAGAAACCGTTTTGTCGGATTCAGGCTGCTGTTCCAGCAAGTAGAACAGCGTTTGGCTCATGGCAAGAATATTCATTGGCTCTGTAATGTGACCGGGCTAAAGTTCATCTTTTTTAGCTTTTGGATGCGCCTGGTCGTACGTCTTTTTTAGCTGTTCCAGGCTAGTGTGTGTATACACTTGAGTAGCCGCTAAACTCGTGTGGCCGAGTAAATCTTTAATGGCATTTAGGTCAGCCCCCCGGTTGAGCAGATGCGTAGCGAAGGAATGACGTAACACGTGTGGGCTCTTCTTTTCCAGCGTTGTCACCAGTGTCAGATGACGTTTCACGATGCGTTGCACCAACATGGGGTAGGCGGCAACTCCTTTATCGCTCACGATCAGATACGTAGCATCGGCCTGTCCGGCAAACTCCCGATCCTTCAGTTCACGATACTGCTGTATCAATTCAAATAACGGCTGTGTAATGGGTATGATGCGGTGCTTGTTCCGTTTACCGAGCACCATAATAGTTTTGTCGTAGAGATTTACGTCGGTAGTTTTCAATCCGATCAGTTCGCTCAGCCGGATACCGGTTCCATAGAGCAATTCCAGCACGAGTTTATCCCGAACACCGTCAAACGTATCTGTGAACTCGACGTCGTTGAGCAACATTTCCATTGGCTTTTCCTCAACGTAAACCGGTAGTTTTTTGCTCGTTTTAAGCGCCTGGATCTTTGCCATTGGGTCCAGCTTAATGACTTTCCGACGCAAAAAATAGCTGTACAGATTACGTAACGTAGCGATCTTCCGGTTCACCGACGTTTTATCGAGCCCACTCTCGACTAAGCTCACAATCCACGAGCGAATGTGCCGGAAGTCGGCCCGCTCGGGTTGATCGACGTTGCATTCGGCAGAGAGGAATAGCGTAAACTGCTCCAGGTCCTTTGTGTAAGCCGTAAGCGTGTGGTGGCTCAACCGTTTTTCGTAGCGAATGTGCTGAAGGAAGTCGTCTGAACCGGGATTCATAGGATTCAACTGATGAACGGGATTTCGTTCGTAAATCTAATTCTGTAAATCGTTTAAATCTCATGAATTCCGGTTCAGACATAAAAAAAGCAGCAAACATTGCTGCTTGCTGCCCTTGTCTATTGGTTAGCTTGTTCCTGAACCGCTGACTGCGCATTCAACAATTCCGGCGCTAACACTACACCACCGGCCAGATCTACTGTTCGGTGTGATTGCCATACATCCGCTCTTTATAAGCGGCTTTAATAATCTCAGTGCGACGCTTTACCGACGGTTTCTGGAAAGCCGTCCGCGAACGCAACTGCCGCAACACGCCCGTCTTCTCGAACTTCTTTTTGAAGCGCTTGAGGGCCTTGTCAATCGACTCGTTGTCTTTTACGTTAATGATAAGCATGTGTTAAATGTTGTGTTTTAGCTAAAACGGGTAGCAAAGGTAGTAAATTCGCGACTATGAAACAAGCCATAATTGACTTAGGCACCAATACATTCCATCTGTTTATTGCCGAAAAAAAGGCTGATACGTATCATACACTGTTTCGCGAGAGCCGTCCGGCTAAAATTGGCCAGGCTGGTATTAATCAGGGCGTTATTACCGAAGAAGCCATCGGTCGGGCTTTAGGTGTATTGACCTACTTCCGCCAGGTGCTCGATAGCCACCACATCGCCCCCGACCAGGTTGTAGCCATCGGCACAAGCGCCATCCGCGTAGCCAAAAATCAGGCAGCGTTTATAGATCGGGTTCAGCAGGCCACCGGTATTCCGATCCGGGTAATAGACGGGGCACAAGAAGCGGAGTACATCTACCAGGGCGTGCGGGCAGCCGGTGCCCTAACTGATACTATGGCCCTTGTCATGGACATTGGCGGAGGCAGTGTAGAATTTATTTTAGGTAATCAAACGCGTATCTTCTGGAAACAAAGCTTCGAAATCGGGGGACAGCGTCTGCGTGAGCGGTTCATGACCGGAGACCCGATCAGCCCAGCCAGCATACGCCGATTGCATGACTTTTTTCAGGAACAGCTTGTGCCGTTGGCTAATGCCGTACACCAGTACCAACCTGTGATGCTGGCGGGTTCATCGGGGTCCTTTGATACATTGGTAGACATGTGGTACATGCATGAGCGAGGCCATTTACCTTCACCTGACCAAACTACATTTGAGCTACCGGTTGCTGAATTTTACCGGGCTTACAAATTGCTTATTACCCGTAACCATGCCGAACGTATGCAATTACCCGGCATGATTGAGCTGCGGGTCGACATGATTGTAGTAGCCGTTTGTTTGATTGATTACGTCCTGAAGACCTACGGCATCCGGCAAATCAAGACATCAACCTATTCCCTAAAAGAAGGTGTATTGGCCACTATGACGGAGCAGTAAACCACGTATACGTTAAGTAGAATAGCCCCGGTAAATACTTTCCCAGCTATTGACTCCTTAACCGTCTACTGCGTTGAAAGCCGAAACTAACGACCGCTCATCATACCGTAATCTAATCTATACGGCGCTGATTATTGCGGCTGTGGCCGTTGCCTTAGCCTTTCCAAAACCATTCACTCAGATTGGCGACTTTCCACTGAAAAAGCTGATTGTGCCGCTCTTGCAGATCATTATGCTCGGGATGGGCACGACGATGTCAATCAAAGACTTTGAAGGCGTTGCCAGGCAACCCCGGGCCGTGTTTATTGGCGTAACCTGCCATTTTGTAATCATGCCATTACTGGGCTACACCCTGGCTAATGTGTTCAATTTTCCCCCTGAAATTGCCGCGGGTGTTGTCTTGATTGGTTGTTCGCCTAGTGGATTGGCGTCAAACGTGATGTGCTTTATTGCTAAAGCCAACGTACCACTTTCTATCACGGTAACCACGCTGTCGACACTGCTGGCTCCGTTTCTGATGCCTGCCCTGATGAAGCTATTCGCCGGGCAGTTCATTGAAATCTCCTTCTGGAAAATGATGCTCGAAATTATGCAGATCGTCATTTTACCAGTCGTTGTCGGGCTTATCCTGAACCGAATTTTTCATAAGTCAGCCGTGGTTATCAACCGGGTTATGCCTCTGATTTCGATGGGGGGTATTGTCCTGATTGTCGCCATTATCACGGCCGCCGGACGCGACAGTCTGCTCACCGTTGGCTGGACATTGGCCTTGTGCGTGCTGATTCATAATTTAACAGGCTTTACCCTCGGTTACTGGAGCGCCCGCCTATTTGGTATGGACGAGCAAAGCTGCCGGACGGTAGCCATTGAGGTCGGTTTGCAGAATGGTGGGCTGGCATCGGGCATTGCCGTACAAATGGGCAAAGTCGCTACAGTCGGGCTGGCCCCTGCCCTATTCGGCCCGATCATGAACACGACCGGTTCCTTGCTGGCTACGTTCTGGAGTCAGCGGCCACCCAAAGAGGTAGCGGTTGAAGCGTCCTCAACTCCGCAGACAGCCGTTTAATTATCGCAAAATAGCGCTTTTACAAAATGACTCTGTGGAAGCGCTATTTAAATAGCCCCTAAGTTGCATATACAACTTTTTAATTATATTTGCTTTATGGAAGGCGAAAATTATTGCATTGCAGGTCGGCTCAGGATGCTGTCGCGGGTTGTAACCGGGTTGTACAACGACGCCTTTTCGGGCGAAGGGCTGACGTTTGCGCAGGCCGGTTTGCTCATGCGCATTTTTGCCCAGCCCGGCATCCGGCAGGCAGAATTATCAAAAGCGTTGCAGATTGAAAAATCGGCGATGAGCCGGGACGTACAGCTGCTTCAGAAGAATGGCTGGTTAACCGATAACATCCGCCAAGGGCTGTTCCTGACCGAAGAGGGTAAGGCGATAGCCAAACGTTCACACAAGATCTGGAAGGCCCTTAACCAACAAGTTCGCGATGAATTAGGTCCCGAAGCCGTGGACGGCCTTACGGTATTATCAACGAAACTCCTGAATCAACTCAAATCTTAATCAGCTATCCTTATGACAACTGAATTCCTAATCCAACTCTGGCAAATTAATCAAAGCACCGTATCGGGCCCTATCCGGAAGCTGACAGCCGAGAACTATCGTAACCGCCTGACACCCGAAACGGCTTCGGCTGGTTTCATTGCGCTGCACACGGCCGAAGCCATGCACCGATTTGCCAAGATCATGTTCAACCGAGAGATTACGATTCCTTTCCAGGCGACCGGTGGTGTTTCGGATGATGGTAAACAACTCGACTTATCCTCTATTCAGCAGGCGGTTGACGACAGTTTTGCCATGATTGCTGATCACATTCGCCAAACGAACGATGCACAATGGGCTGAGACTATTGCATCACCTTTTGGCGAGGTCTCGCGGATGCAGGTATTGGTGTTCCTGATGCACCACAATTCCTACCATGCCGGACAGATTTCGCAAGCGATTAAAAAGGGGAAAGCGTACGATCTTCAATCGGCTTAATCAGTATGAAACCTCAATTTCTGCAAACTAACCGTACGGAATCTTTCGCGACCTGGCGGTTCCGGACGTTCATGAACTGGTATCCTATGTTCTTCGGCACAGGCGGTAAAATCCTGTTCTGGTCCGGTGACTCGCGGGAAGTCCACCTGCGACTACGTCGAAGCATCTGGACGTACAATTACGTCGGTACTATCTTCGGTGGTAGTTTGTTCGCGGCTGCCGATCCGTTTTACATGCTTATGTTGCTGCGGATACTTGGTAAACAATACGTCGTCTGGGATAAAGCGGGTAGTATTCGTTTTCGCAAACCCGCCCGCCAAACGTTGTACATTCGCTACGAACTAACGGATGACACACTTGATGAGATTCGCCGGGACGTAGCGAGTAATGGCCAAACTGAGCACACGTTTACATTGCAATGGGTCGATAAAGACGGCGTCGTTTATGCCGAGATCGAGCGGCTGTGCTACATCGCCGATAAGAAGCACTATGAGCAGCGAAAAGGAGACAAGCAACAATCTAAATTTCCCCGATAGTCTCCAGCCATGATTCACGAGCATCACCTTACCGTGCAACGTACAGCCCGTTATTACACGTTGGGCGAGCTGACTGACCAGACGCGGAGCATTTGGTTTTGCCTGCACGGCTTCGGGCAATTAGCTCAATATTTTAGCCGCAAGTTTACCAGTTTAGACGACGGTAATACCCTCATTGTGGTGCCCGAAGGACTATCTCGTCTTTACCTGGACGGCGAGTATCGACGAATTGGCGCATCGTGGCTAACTCGCGAAGACAAAGAGCACGAGATTAAAGACATGATTGCGTACCTCAATTCGCTTTACGATCTTGTACTCGATGGTCGAGATTTAAGTGCGCTAACAATTACAATTCTGGGCTTCTCGCAGGGCGCGGCCACCGCTTGTCGCTGGCTTAATAATGGCCACATCCGGGCTGACCGGCTTATCTTATGGGCGGGTTACTTTCCGAACGGTTTGAGCGAATTAATTGATCCGGGTAAGCTGGCAGAACGCAATGGTGTAGCCGTTGAAATCCATTACGTGTATGGCCGACAGGACGAGTACATTGAGCAGATGGACGATGCTGAAGGGTATCTGCGACGGATACAAGATGACGTACCGAATTTGCACTTGACTGCGTTCGACGGTGGGCACCGGGTTGAGCCAGACGTCTTACTGCGGTTGTTATCTAGGGCTTAGGCGGTTACGCAGACGGTCTAAAAATGTCGGCTTCTTTTTAGAGGTGACTATCGCAACTTCACCCAAAACGGTAATATCTTCTTTCATGTCAATAAGCAATGGATTACCCTTGTTTGGGTCAACCGTAATCTCATACGAGATAAAACCTACCTGATCGATTCTAAGCACTACTATCGGAACCGTAAGTTCAGAAGGTATGACCAGGCGAAAATAACCAACAGAATCGGTTAGCACTTGAATTGAGGTTCCTTTTACGATCACCATTGCCGCAGGCAAAGCACTACCATCAGATGCGGCTGTTACACGGCCAGAAATAACTCCTACTGAATCTACTAGTTCTCCTGCCGCAGACTCATCAGCCAATAAGCCATTGTTAATCAGATAATTGCTACCATTAAAAGCACTTTGTTGACTACTTATAGCAGGCAAATTAGCATGAGCTGGTAGGGCTTTTATACTCAATAATCCTACGGCCAATAAGCCAAGTAAACGACGTTGGCTTATTGGCCCAGGCGAATTAGTTAGTAAGGGTCGATGGAGTTGCTCAGGGCTGAAACGCCCACAGGTTTTACCAGATTGCTGGGCTATTATTCGGATTATTTGTTGATCCGTCATACCCGTGAAATCAACTACCGTCTTATGGCATTGACTACAGTGTCGGCCACCGTCCGAGACAGTCATACAGTCCCAGGACTGCACGCAGGGCATAGGAATATGAAGAGACGGTAGTTTGTTCATAGCCTGATTGTCTTTACAGTAAAGATAACCATTCTATTATCCACTTGCTTAAAGCGCTATCGAATCAGAGCGTTCAGCGTCCGGTGGAAATACGGAATAAACCAGGCGAAGAGTACTACACCGGCTATGTTGAAGAGCATATGCGCGTTGGCTAGTTTACGCCCAGGCTGAGCATTTCCACTGACCCACTCCACAACGCCGACTAATGGCTGAATAAGAATCAGGCCAACGATGACGCAAACCACGTTAAACAGCAGATGGAAAACGCCCGCACGAATGGCTTCTTTTGAGCGCCCAATCACAGCTAACAACGTATCGGAGCAAGTACCGATTTCGGCACCGAGCATAATGGCAATGCCGGCTTGTGTAGATATTAGTCCTTGTGAGGCTAACACGATGGCAATACCGACCGTTGCCGACGATGACTGGATAACGAGTGTCACTAAACCACCAAGCAACGCCCCCTGCACCGGACCATCCAGTTTTTTCATCCAGTCGAAAAACGGAGGGTACTCTTTGAGCGGTTCAACGGCTTTATCCATCGTCCACAAACCAAAGAAGATTAACCCGGCCGCAAAAACAACCCGCCCGATTTTATGCCGGTTTTCGTCCTTACCAATCACGCTGAGTAATAAACCGACGACTAACAGAATCGGCGCAAACCCGGCGATGTCAAGTGCAATAATCTGACTAGAGATAGTGGTACCGATGTTGGCCCCCATGATGACACCAAAAGATTCCAGGCTTGAAATTAGCCCGGCATTAACCATAGTCAACACCATGATGATTACCACCGATGACGAATCAAGCAACGTTGTCGCCACCGTACCCGTAGCAATACCACTAACCGGATTTTTTGTGAAGCGGGCCAGAAAAGCTTTCATCTTATCGCCCGCCAGTTCCTGCAATGTATCGCCCATTATGTTCACGGCGTACAGAAACAAAGCCAGTCCGCCCGCGAGTTGCAAACCTATGCTCACAAAATCTACGTCTTCCTTTCCCACAACATGAGTATTAAGTCTCGTTAAAATTGCGAAAAGGGTTTCAAATGGGTGTTACGCTTATATTATCGTTATGAATTAGGTCTTTTAGGTACGCCTTCAGTAGGTTGGTCGCTGCTCATGAAACAACAAAACCGAACCCAGTTGGATTCGGTTTTGCATACTTGATCGCATGCCTCGTTCTAAGTTACGTAGTCGGCGTCTCTTCTTTATTTAACCACACAACTTTCTGCTCGGCTACGTGCTCCTGACCGATGATGTCGCGGTATAGATCAGGGCGTCGGGCTTTGCGGTAGCGGTAACCACCCGCTTTTTCGAGCTTATCGGGTGTGCAGGTCGCCACGACGACATCATCACCCAGCTCCCGGCATTCGGCAATTACGTCGCCAAACGGATCAAGAATCATAGAGCATCCATTTTTCAACTGGTCATCGTCCATGCCGATGGGGTTGGCAAAAACAACGTAGATGCCGTTGTCGTAAGCGCGGGATGGCAACCATTTCATGAGCCACGCACGACCTTTCATCCCGTCGAACTCCAGACGTAACGACGTCGGGTCATTTTCCCGGTTATACCACAAGTTTGGATCAGCGAAGCCTGCGCCCGGCCGGGTCGAAGGCGTCAGCATGGTTACGTGGGGCATGAAAATGATATCGGCCCCCAGCAGCGTTGTCGCCCGGACGTTCTCGATGACGTTGTTATCGTAGCAAATCAGAATCCCACATTTCCAGCCGTGTATGTCAAACACGACGTACTGATCGCCGGGCAGCAAATGTGGATTGATGAACGGGTGCAGCTTACGGTATTTGGCCACCAGTCCGTTTTTGTCAACACATATGTAAGCCTTAAACAGCTGATCGTCGTGATCTTTCTCGAACAGGCCGGCCAGCACAACGATGTTATTGTCGCGGGCAATCTGGGTTAGCTTCTGAATACTTTCACCTTCGGGAATGTACTCGGCCAGAGCCAGCATTTGCTCTTTGGATAAGTGCCGGGCGAAGGTATAGCCCGTAATCGAACACTCGTGAAAAGCAACGACCTGAGCGCCCAGTTGAGCCGCTTTAGCCGATAGCCTACTGATGACACCAAGGTTGTACTCTTTATCACCGCTGGCGTTTTCGAACTGAGCGGTCGCAATCTTAAGGTTCTCCATAACTCACAAAATAGTGGCGGGTAAATGTAGGGCAAAATGGAGTTACAATCGTCAGCCGATACGTCTGTTAACATACCGTGCTGATCATATTCTCACTTTCGGTGAATAGTAGTAGCCGCTGCCTGAGCGCTGGCCAAGATGGTCAGGTCGGCAATTGTGACGTGGGCCGGAGCCCTTACGGCATACACAATCGTGTCGGCGATGTCGGCCGCCGTGAGGGGTGTAAAGCCTTCGTACACTTTGGCAGCTCGTTCGGCATCCCCTTTGAAGCGGACCATCGAAAATTCGGTCTCGACCGCTCCGGGTGCAATGTTTGTTACTTTAATGCCATGTTGCGTGAGGTCCAGGCGCATACCCGTACTGAGTGCCTCAACGGCGGCTTTGCTGGCACAGTACACTGCTCCGTTCGCATACGTCTGTTTTCCGGCAATCGAGCTCAGGTTCACAATGTGTCCCCGCTGGCGTTCAACCATACCCGGTATTACGGCTTTCGAGACGTATAACAATCCCTGCACATTTCCGTCGATCATCTGATCCCAGTCGTCAGGATCACCGTCCTGGATTGGCGACATACCGTGCGCATTACCGGCGCTGTTAACTAAGATGTCAATAGCCTGCCATTCCTCAGGCAGCGACCGAACGGCAGCATCCACCTCACTCCAATCACGCACGTCGAAGTTGAGCGTTGTTACGATTGTTTGCCGACCAAGTTGCGTTTGTAATTCGTCCAGGCGTTCCTTACGACGTCCGCACAAAATCAGGCGATAGTTGAGAGAGGCAAAAGCTTCGGCAGTGGCGCGGCCAATGCCGGACGTAGCACCGGTGATAAGAGCAATAGGAGACATAGAACACAAGCCAAAAAGCGATGATTTGCAAAGATAAAGCCGATTTTGAGGGTTCCAACTCGCCCTCGAAAGCTGGCCAATTGCTTAACTTCCTTATTTACAGTTGGTAAGTTTAAAGACTTATCATCTTATGTTTTGTTCAGTAATATACCCTTAAATAATGGCCGGGCCGTTGGCTCAAAAATTGAACATAAACGGTTCTTCATGCTGAATTTGACTAACCATTCTTATCACATCAAGTTAGAAGACTATCCTCCGGCCGCATACCAAGCACCGGCGGGAAATGACTCAATGAAATGGAGACTAGCTTTAATTAGTGAACATGCATCACCACTCGCGTTGGTTGGTGGAGTCGATGCAGGCGGACAGAACATAGCGGTGGCTGAGCTAGCCTATCATCTCGCCAAACTTGGCTACGGAGTTGATGTATTTACGCGCTGGGACGACGCTAACTTACCCGAAACGGTAGAGTGGAAACCAGGCGTTCGAGTCGTTCATGTACAGGCAGGGCCAACGACGTTTGTGCCAAAAGAAGAATTGCTCTGCTACATGGACGAGTTCACCGAAAACGCCATTCGGTTCATCGATCGGCAGACTGATCCCTACAAACTCATCCACGCCCACTTCTTCATGTCGGGCCTGGTAGCAGCCAACATTAAGCGTTCGCTGGGAATTCCGTTTGTTGTCACCTTCCACGCACTGGGCGAAGTGCGTAAACAAATTCAGGGCAGTTGCGATCAGTTCCCGCCCGAACGTTTTACGATCGAGCAGCGCGTCATCTGTGAAGCCGACGCTCTGGTTGCCCTGTGTCATCAAGACCGCGAAGACTTAGTTAACTTATACGAAGCAGATCGTGCCAAGATTTTTACTATAGCCAACGGCTTTAACCCTGACGAATTTTACCCAATCGACAAACCGCTGGCCCGCATTGTGCTGGGTCTCGACCCAGCCGAACCGGTGATTCTACAACTAGGCCGCATGGTACCGCGCAAAGGTGTCGACAACGTAGTGCGGGCGCTGGGACATTTACGCCGGGCTTACGGTATGGTCGCTCGGTTGCTGATTGTTGGGGGTGAATCGGACTTACCCGATCCAGATCTAACGCCTGAAATTGGCCGGTTGCAGGAACTGGCGAAGGAAGAAGGCGTTGAACAATGGGTGACGTTTACGGGTAGACGGCAGCGCGAAACACTACGTTATTATTACAGTGCGGCCGACGTATTTGTCACCACACCCTGGTACGAACCCTTCGGCATTACTCCGCTGGAAGCCATGGCTTGCGGAACGCCGGTGGTTGGTTCGGCAGTGGGTGGCATCAAGCAAACGGTGCTGGATGGCGAAACGGGCTTTTTGGTTCCCGCCAATGATCCACAGGCCTTAGCGGCCAAACTAGCGGCTTTGCTTTACAGTAAAAAACTGCGCCTGGTGATGAGTGAAGAAGCAATTCAGCATGTGCAAGACAACTATACCTGGTTCGAGATCGCTCATCAAACCGCTAATTTGTACGAGCTGGTCCTATCCGGACAATTGACGCCTGCCAAAATGCAGCGTCGAACCATGCTGCCGTCTGCGATTCAGCGAGACGTGTCGGCCATTATAACCCCTAAGAACTGAGCTGGTTCAGGATAATCGGTATCTGGAAGCCGGGGCAATTCAACCGGATATAAACCGCAAACCGAATACTGTAACCCATAGATACAATGCAGCCGGCTATTTTCTTAGATAAAGACGGAACACTGATTCCAGACATTCCGTACAACGTAGATCCTGACTTGATTACGCTCTACCCAGAAACGGGTCTGGCTTTGCAACGGCTCAAGCAAGCGGGATTTAAACTTGTAGTGGTCTCGAATCAGGCGGGTGTGGCACGGGGCTACTTCCGGGAGAATCAGTTGCCAGCGGTGTACGACCGAATGAATCAATTGCTAGAGCCCTTTTCGGTAACGTTAGATGGCTTTGAGTACTGCCCAAATCACCCACAGGGAACCGTTGAGGGCTACGTCATTGACTGCAATCGG
Organism: Spirosoma soli; assembly: GCF_042684525.1. Taxonomy (NCBI): domain Bacteria; kingdom Pseudomonadati; phylum Bacteroidota; class Cytophagia; order Cytophagales; family Cytophagaceae; genus Spirosoma; species Spirosoma soli. Next base: position 188,761 of record NZ_JBHULN010000002.1, read on the forward strand.
CGGAAACCCAAACCCGGTATGTTGCTCGATGCAGCCCAAACGTATGACATTGACCTGCCAGCCTCCTGGATGATCGGTGACATTCTGAACGATGTGGAAGCGGGTAACCGCGCCGGATGCCGGACAATTCTGGTCGATCGAGGCAATGAAACCGAATGGCAAACAGGGCCATACCGTACCCCAACGGCCATAGTGAACAATTTAGAGGAAGCAGTCAATACAATAGTAGAGTACAAATCTACTACTCGGTTAGAAAGACATTCAACAAGTAAGCGTCTGTTATCTCACTAAGTGAGGTTCGGGTAAACACTCAACGTTATGAACGTGAAAGATTGGTGGCATAATCGTGACGCAACGAGTGGGCCACGGCGAATTTTGTGCGTCCGGCCCGACAATTTCGGTGATGTTCTGATGACATCGCCCGCCTTTCGCGCCCTGAAACAAACCTGGCCTGACTGCCATCTTACGTTGTTGGCAGCGTCGGTTGGCGCGGTTGTAGCCTCAATGATTCCCGAACTTGACGAGGTCATTACGTTTGATGTGCCCTGGGTTCGGTCGGATGCTCAGCATGACCCGGCTAGCGTATTGACTATGGCAGAGACATTGCGGGAAGGTGCTTTTGACGCAGCCATCATCTTTACCGTACAAAGCCAAAACCCGCTTCCAACGGCCATGCTTTGTTATCTCGCCGGTATTCCGCGCGTTTTGGGCTACTGCCGCGAAAACCCCTACCAGCTTCTAACCGATTGGATTCCCGATCCTGAAGTCTTAGTAGCTACCCGCCACGAAGTGGATCGGCAACTTGATCTGGTAGCCACCGTCGGCTGCCAAACCTATGACGTTCGCTTGGCCCTGCAATTACCCGCCGGTGCACGGGAACGAGCCATGCAGCAACTTCAGGAAGCGGGTGTCGACATAATGCGTCCGTGGTTGGTACTCCATCCCGGTGTCAGTGAAGAAAAGCGACGCTACCCCGCCAATGGATTCGTTAAAGCCGCGCATCGGCTGACGGACCTACATAATTACCAGATTGTATTAACGGGCAGTGCTTCTGAGTGGGCCTACGTAGATGGCATCTGTCAGCAGATTGGCGAGGATGCGTTCAATGTGGCCGGTACCATGGACCTGGCTACGCTGGCTGGCTTACTGGCCGAAGCGCCGGTGCTGATTTCCAATAATACGGGACCGGTACATTTGGCAGCCGCCGTCGGAACGCCAGTTGTCGTGCTGTACGCAAAAACCAACCCGCAGCATACGCCCTGGCAGGTACCGAACCGGGTGCTGTACTTCGATGTGCCCGCTGAACTACGATCCCGGAACGTATTGCTTCAACAATTTCCTGAACCTGCCGAGCCAGTCGCATCCGCCGATGCCATTGTATTGGCCGTGAAAGAATTAGCCCGTGAACTGATCACCGTGCCAGCCCATTAGGGCAGACCAGCCAGTTTTGTATACATCCTTTACTCATTTCTTATTAGCAACAGCCGATCAACCGGCTGAACTGCACTCAAACACACTCAACGCATGTACTCACTCGGAATCAACGCGGCTTTCCACGACCCGGCCGCGGCTTTAGTTAAAGATGGCGTAGTGCTGGCCGCAGCCGAAGAAGAACGTTTTACCCATATCAAGCACGGTAAACGACCCGTACCGTTTTCAACCTGGGAGCTGCCCTACAACGCGATTGACTTTTGCCTCAAAACGGCTGGCATCACCTTAGCCGACGTGGATCACATTACGTATTCCTTCGATCCACACCCGCTGCTGGGCGAGCGTAGCAACGCGTTGACGGTTGAGATTCCGTTTCGGCCCGAGGGTGTGCAAGCGGGTATTCTCGGTTTTCAGAATCCTTACGAAGGCCTTTTCCTGGCGTCTATCTTAAACGCACCTGGGCATTTGGTCGATGGTGTTCCGTTGCACTTGTCTAAACGATTTCAGGGAGCAACGCTGGAAAGTGTCAGCCAGCGCTGGCACTTCGTAAACCATCACCTGGCTCATGCTGCCAGCGCCTTTTTACCGAGTCCATATGAGAATGCCGCCGTGTTGGTACTCGACGGCCGGGGCGAGCAGGTATCTACGAGTTACTGGATGGGCAACGGCAACCAGATGGAGTTGCTGAGTGAAGTTGCTTTACCGCATTCGCTGGGGCTGATGTACGAGCAGATGACGACCTACCTTGGCTTTCTGCACTCGTCCGACGAATACAAAGTTATGGCGCTGGCCTCTTTCGGAAAGCCTGAATACGTCGATTATTTCCGCAGCCTGATTCAGATTGACGCTAATGGACAGTACACAATTGCTTCGCTAAATCTGGAACAGCAGTTTGGTCCGGCCCGCACGAAAGGTGGCCCCCTCGAAGCGCTGCATTTCGACATTGCGCATTCGGTTCAAGCCGTGCTGGAAGAAACCGTTCTTCGATTACTTAATTGGTTACACGAACGCGTCGGAGGGCAAGTCGAAAACCTGTGCATGGCGGGTGGTGTAGCGCTCAATTGCGTCATGAACGCCCGGTTGCGCGACCGTGGTCCGTTTAAGAACATCTGGATACAACCCGCAGCGGGAGACGCCGGCACAGCCCTTGGCGCTGCCCTGTGGATCGACACTCAACAGCGCCAAACGAATGAACGGGCCTATGAGATGGAACATGCCTACCTCGGTCCTGCCTATACGGATGCTGAAATTGAGCGCTTTTTGCAATGGTCGAAACTGCCGTACCGAAAGCTGGACAACGTAGCGCAGGACGTAGCCGAATACCTGGCCGAAGGGCACATCATTGGCTGGATGCAACAAGGCATGGAATTTGGTCCACGGGCGCTGGGAGCACGCTCCATTCTGGCCCCACCTTTCCCGGCCGAAATGCAGGGCCGACTGAACGATCTTAAAGACCGGGAAGATTTTCGACCCGTTGCGCCAGTAGTCATGGAAGAGTATGCGGCCGACTACTTTGTGAACGCCCGTAAATCGCCGTTTATGTTGTTTGTTAATGATGTAAAAGACGAAAAAAAGCCTGAAATTCCGGCAGTAACGCACACCGACGGCACCGCCCGGATTCAGACGGTTAACGAGGGGCAGAATGCACCCTATTACCACCTGTTGAAGGCATTTCATAGCCTCACCGGTGTGCCTATTTTAGTAAATACGTCGTTTAATACGCAGGGAGAACCCGTTGTTTGCAGCCCACGGGATGCCGTTGAATCATTTTGGACATCGCCATTGGACGCTTTAGTGATCGGTTCGTTTATGCTGGAGAAAACGAGCACCGGCCGCGACACCGTTACCTGGTCACGTAGTAGTGAAGCGGTGTCGAAGGAGTTTCAACCTATTTTTGGTTAGGTTTTTGCAGGATGTTGACCATGCTGTTTAGCCCGTAAAAGAAGCATAATTTAAATCCTTGTTTTCAATACGTTGTATCTAATTTACAGGGAAGATGTACTACTCTTTTACCAGGACAGCGTAACGTTATCCAACTTTATCTACATTCTCACATAGCCATGATTCCTGAATTTTCGGTCGTGATTCCAACGTATCAACGGCCGGCCCTGCTCCTGAAATGTCTTGACGCGTTAGGTCGTCAACAGCTCCCGCGCGACCAGTTTGAAATCATTGTGGTAGACGATGGCAACTCGCCCGAAACTGAAACGGCGGTCGCTCTCTTTGCCCGACAGATTGCGCGGGCTGGTGGCCCCTTAGAAGTACGCTACCTGGGCCAACCCGAACGGCGTGGCCCGGCTGCTGCGCGAAATCGAGGCTGGCGGGCTGCGCGAGGACGTATTGTGGCCTTTACTGACGACGACTGTATTCCCGAACCTACCTGGTTACCGGCTGCGCTGGCGTGTTTTCAACGGGGCGCGCAGGTTGTAACGGGCCAGCTCAGAATGCCTCTGCCCGACAACCCGTCGCATTACGACCGCACGACGGCTTTCCTGGAAACGGCCGAGTTTATTACCGCTAACTGCTTTTGCCGTAAAACCGCCCTCGAGCGAGTGGGTGGCTTTGAAGAAGCGTTTGACATTGCCTGGCGCGAAGACAGTGACTTGCAATTTAAACTGATTCAGGCTGGTATACCGATCGGGAAGTGCCCTGAGGCCATCATCGTTCATCCTATGCGTCAGTATCCCTGGTACGCTCCGTTGCGCGACGAACGAAAAAATAGTTACGATGCCCTTTTATACAAACGCCATCCTGACTTATTCCGCGAACGCATTCCAACCTACCGGGGCTTGGTATTACAGTATTACGCAGCCGTCGTGAGCATAGGCAGCGGTGTTATTGGCCTGTTAGCAGGCAATGATACGGTAGCCGCATCAGGTCTGGGCATCTGGGCGCTGTTATCGGCCGACTTAATTGTACGCTACCTACCAGATGAACATGTTGGCTGGCTCGATGTAAAACATGCCGTGCTCACTGCCGTAGCGACGCCGTTTTTATCGGTTTACTGGCGGCTTTACGGCGCCTTCAAGTATAAAGTTTTGTATTGGTAATTTTTACATAGCCTGGCCAGGCTTGCGCTCAAGCGGCCAGGCTACTTTATCTATGACACTGAGCGACTACCTCCCCCACCCACCTCAACGCATCGCTGTATTGAGGGCCATCAAATTAGGCGATTTGTTGTGCGCGGTGCCTGCTTTCCGGGCATTACGCCGAGCGTATCCTGATGCACATATCGCATTGATTAGTTTGCCGTGGGCGGCTGAGTTTGTCACTCGTTACTCTGATTATTTCAACGAGTTCATTCTGTTCCCCGGCTGGCCGGGGTTACCTGAGCAACCGCTGGACGTAGCCCAATCCGTTACGTTCCTACAAGAGATGCAAGCCCGGCAATGGGACCTTATGTTTCAGATGCAGGGGAACGGAACCCTCGTCAATGCCATGCTGACCCTTTGTGGAGCGAAAGCGGTGGTTGGTTTTCACCCGGCTCATTACCCCGAACGATTTTTTCCAAATCCGGAGTTATTCGCGCCCTACCCCGAAAACGAACACGAGGTGAAGCGATGGGTACGCTTGATGGAGTTTGCAGGTATTTCACCGCAAGGCTACGAATTAGAATTTCCGATTACGGAGCAGGACCGGGCAGGAGCGCAGCAAATTCTACGGGCAGTCGGAATAGAAACCGCAACCGATCATGCCCAAAACCGCTACGCTATTCTCCATGCGGGGGGTATCTCCGGTCGTCGCTGGCCAGCAGCCAACTTTGCCAACGTTGGCGATGCGCTAGCCGAACAAGGCTTTACGATTGTTCTGACCGGCACCGCTACTGAGCAATCCCTTATCGAAACAGTTCAGGCGACCATGCATCATCCGGCAGTAAGCATAGCCGGAAAAACAGATTTAGGCACACTCGCGGCCGTATTGGAAGGGGCCTCCGTCCTGGTCAGCAACGACACGGGCGTGTCGCACGTAGCGGCTGCCTGCCACGCCCCGAGCGTCGTTATTTTCACCTCTGCCAAACCCAGCGAATGGGCGCCTTTAGACACGGCCCGACACCGGGTTATTCTGGAGCCTGAGGCAACCACAGAACGGGTTATGGCCGAAGTAACTTCGCTGCTTAACGATCAATATATCCGTATCACCTCACCAGTCAGTACGCCTTCAACGCTTTTAAGATAGCCGTATACAACTCGTTTCATCGATACGGGTATGTGGCCGGGGAAAGCGCTACCTAATTCCTCTTCCGAATCTTCGACCAGTCCGGGGCAAACAACATTGAGCCGGAGGCCACGCTTCAATTCCACCGCGGCCGAAACGGCAAATGCGTTGAGCGCCCCGTTTACAACGCTTAAATTAACGCCATTGCGAATGGGATCGTCGGCCAGAATACCCGAGACCAGCGTAAATGAGCCGTTGTCGTTGATATAGTCTTTCCCAACCATAACGAGGTTTACTTGTCCCATCAGCTTGCTGCGAATGCCTTTGTAGAAGTCCTCTTCGGTCATGGTATCAAGCGGCCCAAAATGCCCGCCCCCGGTCGCACTGACGAGGGCATCAAACGGACCTACTTGGGTAAACATAGCCTCGATAGACGCCCGAGACGTAATATCAACGGTTACGTCGCCGTTTCGGCTAGCCCGAATGACTTCGTGGCGCGGTGCTAACTCAGTGAACAGGTGCTGGCCAATGGTGCCTGACGCTCCTACAAGGATGATTTTCATAGTTAATGCCTAATTAACGGTATATTTTCTTTGTTAATACGTTTACATACCTGTGTAAGCTATACAATCCTCTTTTTATATCACATTCTTCCGGGTTTGGCCAGCCAAAGAATACCATCTGGGGACATTTGTAGCAAACGTTTTGTTAGTTAAGGGTAATTTTGAGTTTCTAAAATAGTCCGGATCATATTGAGATGAGTCATTTGCAACAGTCCTTCGCGGTTCGATTCACGTACAACGTTTTCTTTACCGAACAGCTTTTCGCCAATACAAACCCGTTACTCGCCGACTTCTTTAGCCAGCAAGCAACTAGTGAAGTACGCAAAAAACTGTTGTTCGTAATCGACTCAGGTGTTGTTGAAGCCATTCCTGATCTATTGACAGATATTACATTATACTTTGCTCAACACAGTGATGCCGTTGAGTTAGTACCGGATCTGATGGTTGTTTCTGGTGGTGAGTTAGCGAAAAATTCTCCTGATCTGATCGAAAAAATTGTAGACACTGTAGATCGTTATGGTATCGACCGGCACTCATATGTTGCCGCCATTGGCGGAGGGTCAGTGCTGGATATGGTCGGCTACGCAGCTGCCATTTCGCACCGGGGCATTCGCCACCTTCGCATCCCAACAACGGTTCTATCACAAAACGATTCAGGCGTGGGCGTTAAAAACGGCGTTAACTATCGTGGTAAAAAGAATTTTCTCGGTACGTTCGTGCCACCCGTCGCAGTTTTCAACGATAGTGACTTTCTAACCTCGCTGGACGATCGCGATTGGCGGGCGGGCATCTCCGAAGCCGTTAAAGTAGCGTTAATCAAAGACAAGGTGTTCTTTGAGTGGATCGAAGCCAATGCCGAGGCCCTTGCTGCCCGTGACATGGCAACGATGCAATACCTTATTCATCGTTGTGCTGAGATGCACCTTCAGCACATTGCCGGAGGGGACCCTTTCGAAATGGGATCATCGCGACCGCTGGATTTTGGCCATTGGAGCGCCCATAAGCTCGAGCAACTCACTAACTTCGAGCTTCGCCACGGTGAGGCTGTTGCCATTGGTATTGCGCTGGACACCATCTATTCCAATCAGCTGGGCTGGCTTACCGACGCCGACACCAATCGGGTGCTAACCACGTTACGGACGCTTGGGTTCTCGCTGTATCAGCCTATGCTCGATGCTGACAATAGCGCCGGAATTCTGAAAGGTTTGAGTGAATTTCGTGAGCACCTAGGTGGTCAGCTCACCATTATGCTGCTGCAAGCCATTGGCCAGGGAGTTGAAGTGCACGAAATAGATGCCAATCGCGTGCGGCAAGCCATTGCTACGTTGCGCGAGCAGGAACCAACCGTTCAAACCCTTCACGCATGAAGCTCGACTTTGGACACCTCGGCTACTGCACCAACATTCATGCTGGCGAATGCTGGGCCGATCATTTCGCAGCCCTCCAGCAAGCCATTCCAGCGCTAAAGCAAAGACTTTCACCAGATGCCCCGTTTGGCATCGGCTTACGGGTATCAAACATCGCCAGCGAAGAGCTGGAGCAGCCCGAAAATCTTATAGCTTTTCAGCACTGGCTGGCCGATAACGACTGTTATGTGTTCACGATGAACGGCTTTCCGTTCGGCGGTTTTCATCATACCGTCGTGAAAGATCAGGTCCATACGCCCGACTGGACCACCGAAGCCCGGGTTGAATATACCAAACGGCTGTTCCGAATCCTGTCAGTCCTGCTGCCGGTCGATGAACTCGGCAACGGCATTCAGGGAGGAGTTTCAACGTCGCCCCTCTCCTACCGGCACTGGTTTGAGTGGGAACAACCCGCGGCCCGCGATTACATATTCTCGCAGACGACTCAGAACGTACTCGAAGTTGTTGCCGAACTAGTTCGCCTTCGTAAGCAGACAGACCGACTGATGCACCTCGACCTCGAACCCGAGCCCGACGGTGTCATCGAAACGGCGGATGAGTTCATTACCTGGTTTACGGACTATCTGTTGCCGATGGGCATTGAGCAGCTCAGCGAGCAGTTCAACCTGACGGACGAAGAAGCCGAAGCAACCATCTGTGAGCATGTTCGACTGTGCTACGATGTTTGTCATTTCGCAGTCGGCTACGAACGCCCGGCCGATGTACTGGCGAAGCTTAAAGAGTATGGCCTGCGGGTGGGTAAAGTTCAGGTTAGCGCGGCTTTAAAAGCTGAGTTTCCCGACGATGTAGAAGGCCGTGAAAGCGTTCGACAAGCGTTCGAGCGATTCAACGAGCCGACGTATCTGCACCAGGTTGTGGCCCGGACGAAATCGGGCGAACTGCTGCGTTTTCCTGACCTGCCGGATGCCTTAGCCGCTTTTAACGATGAGCATGTGGAATGGCGGGCGCACTTTCACGTACCCATTTTCGTATCGGACTATGGCGTATTGAAATCCACCCAGGACGATATTCGTGACGTATTACAACTACAGGCTGACCGGGCCTTTACCAATCAGTTTGAAGCCGAAACCTATACCTGGGACGTTCTGCCGGAAGGGTTGAAGGTTGACCTGGTCGACTCAATTGAACGGGAGTTAAAATGGATTCAACAATTCTCATGAACCGCAAAGACGCTAAGGCTTCGCAAAGAGCGCAGGGTATTTCTTAGCGTTCTTCGCGTTAACCTTTGCGCCTTTGCGGTTAATAGAAAACTATGCAAAAGACCGTAGTACTCGACGTAGTGGGCCTGTCTTATTCGCTAATTGGCGAGCATACGCCCTTCCTGAAACAATGGTTTGCCAAGAAGCACCAGGCCACCATTGATCCCATGCTGCCAGCGGTGACGACCGCCGTACAGTCTACCTACGTAACCGGCAAATGGCCCAATGAAACCGGCATTGTCGGGAATGGCTGGTATGATCGCACCGACTCGGAAGTGAAGTTCTGGAAACAGTCGAACAAGCTGGTGGCGGGCGAAAAAATTTGGGAGCGAGCCAGGAGAATAGATCCCAGCTTTACCGTCTCAAAAATGTTCTGGTGGTATAATATGTACTCCAGCGCTGATTACTCAGCCACACCTCGCCCACAGTACCCGTCCGACGGACTTAAGTTTCCGGACTGCTATACCCATCCCGGCGATTTGCGCGATAAGCTTCAGCAGGAGCTCGGCACTTTTCCTCTGTTCCAGTTCTGGGGACCGGCCACCACCATAAAGAGTACGCGCTGGATTGCCGACGCATCACTGCTGGTTGACAAATGGCACAATCCAACACTGACGCTGATTTACTTACCGCACCTGGATTACTGTCTGCAAAAGTTTGGTCAGGACTTCGCAAAAATTGGCAATGACCTACGCGAGATCGACGACGTTTGCCGCGACCTCATCCAGCATTATGAGAAACAAGGTGCCGAAGTCATTGTGCTGTCGGAGTACGGTATTACCAATGTCAGCAAGCCAATCCATATCAACCGCGTACTGCGCGAAGCGGGTATGATCCGTTACCGCGAAGAGCGTGGTTTAGAGTTATTCGATGGAGGAGCATCGCCCGCCTTTGCCGTAGCCGACCACCAGATTGCCCATGTGTACATCAATGATTCGTCTGTCTATAACAAAGTGCGGTCGCTGCTGGAAAAGACACCAGGCATAGAGTTGATCCTGGACAAGGAAGAGCAAAAGAAGTATCACATCGACCACGAACGCTCCGGCGATTTTGTCGTAGTAGCCGACGCCGACAGCTGGTTTACGTATTATTATTGGCTCGACGACGCTCGTGCTCCGGATTTTGCCCGGCTGGTAGCTATTCACCAGAAACCCGGCTACGATCCCGTTGAAATGTTTATGGACCAGACAAATCCGTTGATTAAGCTGAAAGCGGGCTACAAATTGGGTCGTAAAATGCTTGGTTTCCGGTACCTCATGAACGTGATCTCCCTCGACGCTACACTTGTGAAAGGATCGCACGGGCGAATCGGTACAGCCCAGGAGTACCATCCGGTTTTTGTCAGCAGTCAGAACGTAGGCAAGTCGTTGTCAGCAACGGCTGTTTACGACCGAATATGGGATGCAATTTCCGTGGGTGTACCTGCGTGAAACATCGGCATTTGTCGCTAACTTGTAGCTGACTAGTTAGCAACAAATGCCGACTTATTGCAGTTATCGCCAACGAACGCCTGTATTATGAAAGCCCTTGTCGCCCTCCTTCTTCTGTTCGGCGCGGCTTGCACCTCAAGCCGAACGCCGGTTGTCAACGCACCCGCCGATGGTGCGGAGTACTATCAACCGAACCAGGCAACGTATGCGGTGCGGAATCGCATCTACCCAGATCCCCACGGTGGCCTGGGGCATTCGCAGGACCCCGACATTCGGGTGACCGATATCCGCCTGACAGCCAGTTATACCGTGCTGTATCTGACGTTCGGCAAAGATCCTAATGATCGGAACAACAATTATTACGGCTCCAGTAGCGTATCATTCAATCCGAAAGCTGTGCTGGCGTCTTCTGACGGAAAACGAACGTATGCTTTATTAAAAACAGAGGGTATCCCCATGACGCCCCAAACGCGCGAAATTAAGAACGACGAGAAAGTGTCATTTGTCTTGTACTTTGAGCGGCTAGATAAAGGTGTAGAGTCGTTCGATCTGTTTGAGTGCAAAAGCGACAACCAGAGCTCGTGCTTCAACGTGGCGGGCATGACCATCGAAAACCCGGCAGAGTCGTCGGCTCAACCACGGTGATTTTGTTTTTTTAACGTTTAATACACCGAAACCAGTTATCAGACGTTAAAAATCTATAGTTGCTACGTAGTTAAGGTCTGATTATGCCATTCCGTCGAGTTACCAAAATCTGCTTGTGCCTACCCCGTTCCCTCACTTTTTCTTTTATTTTCTTGCTTGTCAGTCTGTTCACCTGGGCGCAGGTTACCTTAAAACACAGACTATTGAATGGCTATCAATTAACAAGTGAGGCTCCCATCAATAAAGGCAAGCCAACGTTGTTTGTCTTCGAACAAGCCGAAACATTTGATCAGGTCTTTAAAGCGACAGCGGCAAGTAAACGCGCTGATGCTCCAAACTTTGGCAAGGAAATGGTTATCGGTATTGCTCTGCCGTCTACCAATAAACCACCAAAGCTTTCGGTAAGCCGGATATTTGTTAACGACTCCACACTCACAGTTCGCTACATTCGCATGGCGGACACTACCCAGACCAACCCTGCGCAATCTTCTACCACCACGCAACCAACGCTGGTCGTGGCTATTCCTAAGCAGACTGTTCTGAAGACACGTCTTATCGAAAACGGTAAGCTTATACAGACGCTCCAAAAGCGAGAAAGCGACTAGGGCTCGTTACAACTTATTTGTATTTTTACAGTATCTCCTAAAAATTCTTTGTTCAAGCGCGGTTAGCGTTTTATAACTTTTTGCAGGTAGTAATTTTACAAAAAACCTGCGTTCGTGACAATTAGTTTACCCATACTACACGTTATCTCTGTTCAAACAATTAAGTAGATAAGAGAAGTCTGCTTAGTTACGGTTAAGTTACATCAGTAAATGTTATCATTTTAACTTGCTATTGATCAGCTTGATAAATTTTTAAACAAGTTTAATCCTTGCCTAAACAGGATTAAAATAGATAGGTAGCCAATTATGCATTTACGTAAATAATAAACAGATTAGGTCAGCTTTATCATTACTTCATATAAGCAGATACCTTCTTAACCATTTTAGAATGCTATTAAATAATTGTACTATTCCAATTAATAGTAGCAATAATATCCAAATTATATAAAAATAACAAGTTGTAGAAATCTAAGGTTAACAAAACGACGTAGAACAAATCTATTAGTTAACTAACTACACTTCTAAGAGCGTCTAGTCATGAGGACTTCATTAACAGATGAGGAAATGATTCGTTTGTATTTACCAACTCAACCAACTCATTGCTTTGAGGAGTTATATAATCGCTACGTCAGTAAAGTATACAAACGTTGCCTCTCAATCACTCATGACTCAGAAAAGGCCGAAGATTTTACCCACGATATTTTTATAAAAGTATTTGCTAAGCTCGACGGTTTCCAGGAGCGTTCCAGCTTTTCTACCTGGCTCTACTCCGTTTCGTACAACTACTGCCTGGACCAGCTTCGGGTCTCTAAGCGAATAAACACGGTAGCAATTGACACCCAGGTAGAAGATAATTTGCAGGAGTCAGAAGAAGCTCAGTTGCAGGAAGAAACCCTTCAATTGGTGAAGTTGGCAATGAAAACCCTGTCTACCGATGAAACCGCACTGCTAAAGCTTAAATACGAAGACGGACTTAGTGTTGATGCTATTGCAAAGTTATACGGCGTAAAGAGTAGTGCCATTAAAATGCGGCTCAAGCGCACCCGCGACAAAATTCATCAGCAATACAAGACACAATACCCTGGTTGATCATTTATGAAACAATCTTTACTCTAGTCTAGCTGCTTACAGAAGAACCCGATCCAGGCATAAGCTTGCACGAGCGCCTGGTCGGAGGGCAGGTCCGGGAATAGAATCATCAGATTTACTGCGGCTTCCAGGCGGTCGGACAGCGGAGTATCTACCAATAAGATCTCTAAATCGGTATGCATGGCAGGGTTTGTTAAACGTTATCTGCCTTACTAGATTCTTATCCGTGAGGAACGGTTGGTTAACAAATGACTTTTTTCAAAAAATAGCTTCATCGCTGTCTACTTAGCGGTTATCATGGTCTGCCAGGCGAACTCCTAAAGTTCGCTTTTTTGTTATCAACAGAACTGGGCTCATTCAGCCGCCTGTCAGGCATCTGGTTTTATTGCCCCGGTCAATTTCCGTATCTTTGCACTCATTTTTAACCACACGAGTAGCCCGGCGTTGTTGTTTGGGATGACTTGTGTTTTCCGATCATGCCAAGCGTGAAGTATCAGCAATACGAATCCCTCGACTACGCACAGATCGCGGCCGAGGTTTTGACTTACTGGAACCAGAATCAGGTATTCGAACAGTCCGTTGCCATTCGCCAGGGGAAACCATCGTTTACGTTCTATGAAGGGCCTCCTTCGGCAAATGGGACGCCTGGTATTCACCACGTTATGGCCCGGACGATCAAGGATATTTTTTGTCGGTATAAAACGCTTCGTGGCTTTCAGGTCGAGCGTAAAGGCGGCTGGGATACGCACGGCCTGCCCATTGAGCTACAGGTCGAAAAAGAGCTTGGTATCAACAAAGATGATATTGGTAAAACCATCAGCGTAGAGGACTACAACCGCAAGTGCCGCGAAACGGTGATGCGGTTCACGGATCAATGGAACGAAGTAACCCAGAAGATGGGCTACTGGGTCGACCTTGAGAACCCTTACGTTACGTACAAAAATGAGTACATCGAGTCGGTCTGGGCGTTACTTAAGCAACTTTACGACAAGAATCTCCTGTATAAAGGATATACGATTCAGCCCTATTCGCCAAAAGCGGGGACTGGTCTTAGTTCGCACGAGCTGAACATGCCCGGTACGTATAAAGATGTTCGGGATACAACCGTAGTAGCGCAATTCAAGGTCAAACCGACTGGTAAGTCAGCCTTTTTATTCTATGACTCAGCCGATGAAGATATACACATCCTGGCCTGGACCACTACGCCCTGGACGCTACCTGCTAACTCGGCGTTGACAGTAGGAAGAGATATTGACTATGTCCTGATCAAGACGTTCAACGCGTATACTTTCGAGCCGATCAATGTCGTGCTGGCCAAACCGCTGGTTAGTCGATGGTTCAACGAAAAAAGCCAGGTTGGGTCATCTAATGACCCAGCTTTTGACGCATACCTTCCCAATGATAAATCCATCCCCTGGGCCGTGCTGTCATCGTTTAAAGGCGAACACCTGGAAGGCATCGAGTACGAACAGCTCATGCCTTACATCCAACCAGATCGCCCGGCTTTTAAGGTTATCCTGGGCGATTTTGTGACAACCGAAGACGGTACGGGCGTAGTGCATACATCGCCCACCTTCGGCGCGGATGACTTTCGCGTAGCGCAGGCGGCTGGCATTCCACCCATCATGGTGAAAGATGAAACTGGCAAAGACGTTCCTATTGTGGATCGCCAGGGACGTTTTGTGGCTGAAATCACGGACTTTGCCGGACGGTACGTTAAAGAAGAATACTATTCCGACGAAGAACGCGCCGATCCGGAGTTTAAGCCGACAGATGTGTTGATTGCTATCAAGCTGAAAGAAGAGAACAAGGCGTTTCGGGTGGAGAAATACGAACACCCCTACCCACACTGTTGGCGGACGGATAAACCGGTCTTGTATTACCCGCTCGATAGCTGGTTTATCCGCACCACGGCGGTGAAAGACCGGCTGGTGGAGCTGAACAAAACTATCAACTGGCAACCCGAAAGTACGGGTACCGGCCGTTTTGGCAACTGGCTCGAAAACCTCGTTGACTGGAACCTCTCGCGCAGCCGCTACTGGGGAACTCCCTTACCAATCTGGCGCAGCGAGGCTGGTGAAGAAGTCTGCATCGGCTCAGTAGAGGAGCTGGTGTCATTGAGTGAAAGAGCGAATGAGCGAATGAGCGAATGGGCTGCTCAGGGCCAGGCCGATTACCAAGCTTATATCGATAAGAATAAGGCATTTCTGACGGCTTACACGGATGGCTCTTATGACCTGCACCGCCCCTATTCCGATGAAATTTATTTCGTCTCGGAGTCGGGCAACGTCATGCAGCGCGAGCCGGACCTGATCGACGTTTGGTTCGACTCGGGCGCGATGCCGTATGCACAGTGGCATTACCCGTTTGAGAATCAAGACGTTTTCGGCAAGGCCTTTCCGGCCGATTTCATTTCGGAAGGCGTCGACCAGACACGGGGCTGGTTTTTCACGCTCCATGCCATTGCCGTTATGCTGTTTGATTCGGTCGCGTTCAAAAACGTAGTCTCGACGGGGCTAGTGCTCGACAAGAACGGCAATAAGATGTCGAAGCGGCTCGGTAACGCGATTGACCCGTTTGCGACGCTGGCTCAGTATGGCCCCGATGCCACGCGCTGGTACATGATTACCAACGCCGAGCCCTGGGACAACCTGAAATTCAACGTCGATGGCATTGGAGAGGTGCAACGGAAGCTGTTTGGCACGTTGTCAAATACGTACAACTTTTTTGCACTCTACGCGAATCTCGATCAGTTCTCGTTCGAAGGACGTACGGTACCCGTTGCCGAACGCCCTGAACTAGATCGTTGGATTCTCTCGAAATTGCAATCGTTGATTCTGGAAGTTGAGCAGCAGTTTGACAGTTACAATCCAACGAAAGCAGGTCGTGCCATTCAGGACTTTGTCAACGATCAATTGTCGAACTGGTACGTTCGGTTGGCACGTCGGCGCTTCTGGCAGGGCGAGATGACCAACGATAAACGGGCGGCTTACGAAACGCTGCACGAATGCTTAACAACCGTGTCGCAGTTGATGTCGCCGATTGCGCCGTTCTACGCGGATTGGTTGTATCGTAGCCTGGTAGAAGGCGCTACGTCTGTTCATTTGACCGATTTTCCGGTGGCTGATCAAGCCATCATTGATGTAGAGTTGGAGCAGTCAATGGAGTTAGCACAAGACGTATCGTCGCTGGTGCACTCATTGCGTAAAGGGCACAAACTGAAAGTGCGACAGCCGCTAAGCCGTGTATTGATACCCGTGCTGAGCGCTGATACACGTCGGCAGATTGAGCACGTTGCCCCGCTGATTATGTCGGAGGTCAACGTAAAGGCGGTCGAATTTGTCGACGACGCGAGCGGCATTCTGAAGAAGAAAGTGAAGCCTAATTTTAAGGCGCTCGGTCCTCGGTTTGGCAAACAGATGAAGGACGTAGCGGCTGTTATTACGGCTATGAACGAAGAGCAGCTGAAGCAGCTTGAAGCCAACGGTGGCTTGCAACTGGGCGATTTCGACTTGCAGTTATCGGACGTTGAGATCCTAACGGAGGACATCCCTGGCTGGCTTGTTGCCAGTGAGAGTGGCCTGACGGTGGCGCTCGACGTAACGGTGACCGACGAACTGCGGAGGGAAGGCATTGCTCGTGATTTCGTGAACCGGATTCAGAACCTACGCAAAGACCGTGACTTCAATGTTACGGATAAGATCATCATTGCGCTCGAACGAAACAACGACCTGCTGGCCCAGGCGATTGAAAGTAACAGCAATTACATCCAACAGGAAGTGCAGGCTTTATCACTCGATGTAGTGACCGATCTGAACGGGTCAGCCACCGAAATTGAAATGGACGAATTCCTGCTCCGGGTAAAAATAGATGTAGCCCAGTAAGCACAAATTCATACCAGCAATTGAAAAAGGCGGCAATCCTATTGGGTGCCGCCTTTTTATTCATATAAGCTTTACAGAGATCTTAACAAAAAGTGTTCGGTGGCATGAAACTTGCCAATAAGCCGGTATATACAATTGGATGAAGTGTTAACCTCATTGGCCAATACAGGCGCACTACACTGATATACAATGCGTTTATCGTCTGCGTCTTGGGAATGTTAACCTACCTTCTGATTGTGATTCGTAAAGTCTAAAAACCCGTTGGTCATTCGATGCAAAGCCAATGACTGATCTAAACTCTGTAAAACTTGGTAGACTATTTACGCACCACACTACACTCATTTGCGAACAACTACCAGGCCGTCATGTGGCGGCTCCGCGAATGTTCACTCAACGACGAACAACTAGGCTTGGCGCTGGGAGTCAGCGGTAACGCTATTCGCAACCGACGCGCCAAGCCAGATTTATGGAAACTCTCGGATGTTGAGCGATTGGCAGCCCATTTTTCGCTGCCCGTAACGGCCTGCGTTCAATTGAACCAAGCCTTACATGAACTACCTCTTCGGTTGAGAAGCCTTCCGGCGGACGAGCGTCGGAAAACAGAACGGCTCCTACTTATCAAAACGATTCAGCTTGAATCGTACAACAAAAGCGATTGGCCAGTGCGGTACCTGCTGCGGATGCACCAGGCGCTGGCGGAGACAAACCGCTAGACAAACAAGCTGACTCTCTGTTTACTTCCAGCTAGGAATGTTCTTAGCTGGAAGCGTATTTTGCGGTGACATAACGACACCGTATGAAACTGTACTTTCATTCATCCGTCATTTATTGGCTGCTTTCAAGCCTTACCGCTTTAGGCCAGGCGCCCACTATTACCCGAGGGCCGTATCTACAAGTCGTCACCCCAACCTCGGTTACTGTCCGCTGGCGCACCAACCAGTCTACTGACAGTCGCGTTACGTTCGGCACCCGCGCTGGTCAATTTAACCAGCAGGCATCCGTGGCCCAGCTAACCACCGAACATATTGTTACGCTAACGGGCCTTCAACCAGCTACAAAATATTATTACACTATTGGTAGTACCGCAGCGGTCCTATCTGGTGACTCTACCCAAAATGTGCGTACAGCGCCGGTTGCTGGTAGTACCGCCCCAATCCGGTTTTGGGCACTCGGTGACTTTGGTAGCGCAACCCCTAACCAGTTCGCCGTCCGTGACCAGATTGCGCGCTTCACTGCTGGCCACCGTCCTGACATCTGGCTGTGGCTCGGCGATAACGCGTACAACGCGGGCACCGATGCGGAGTTTGGTCAGAAAGTATTCGCCGTCTACCCTGATTTTTTCAAAAATATTCCGGTATGGCCTGCTCCCGGTAATCACGATTATGGCGACAACATTTGCGCTATGGATATTGATTATTACAAGATATTCAGTGTCCCGGTAAAAGGCGAAGCGGGTGGAGTCCCCTCAGAAACAGCCTCATACTACTCGTATGATTATGGTAACGTCCATTTTATTTCACTAGATTCCTACGGCACTCAAGGCAGCCAGTCCCGGCTTTATGATACAACTGGCACCCAAGTACAATGGCTCAAACGCGATTTAACCGCCAATAAGCGTCCCTGGACGGTTGTTTACTTTCATCATCCACCCCATACTAAAGGCTCTCATAACTCGGATACAGAAGACGAGCTAGTACGGCTTCGTCAAAATCTTACCCCTATTCTCGAACGTTTCGGCGTTGATCTGGTCCTGAACGGGCATAGCCATGTGTATGAGCGCTCATACCGGTTGCGAAACCACACCGGTTTGGCCAATACATTTCAGAAACGGACTAACACAACTGATACCACGACATTCAGGTACGATGGCTCAGCTAATTCCTGCCCGGTTGTCAGCCAGGGCGTTGGCACTGTTTATGCCGTAGCCGGGTCAGGGGGACAACTAGGCGGCCAAGCGGCTGGTTATCCACACCCAGCCATGATTTACAGCAATACGTCTCTTGGCGGATCATTGGTTGTTGACGTAACGGACAATCGTATGGATGGCCAGTGGGTAGCCGCCGACGGTTCAGTACCGGATCGGTTTACGATCATAAAAAGCGTGAACAAAACGTCAGCGCTTACGGCTGAATTCGCCGACACACTTCAACTCAATGCCTCCTGGCCCGGCGAGTACCGCTGGAGTAACGGCCAGACAAACCGCAGTATTCGTTATGTAGCGGCTACATCGGGGCAGTTTTCGGTTAAGGTTACAGATCCTCAGCAATGCCTTACCGATCAGTTTCAGGTGAACGTACAAGCCCGCCCTAAGTTAACCGCCCAAACCCCCACTGGTTCTGTTTGTGCGAGTAGCACCATATCGGTTACTGCTCTTCCCGAAAACACAACGAAGGCCGCCGGGTGGCAGTACGACGTATTGCTATCGGACGCGTCTGGCAATTTTACGCCCGAGCGTTTAGTAGGCTCAGGGGCATTGAGCCAGTTAAAAGCGACCTTGCCGGCCAACCTACCAGCCGGAACAGGTTACCGACTCCAGGTTCGTCCGCGCGGCATAACGTATGCAGACGTCGCATCGAGTGGTGCGTTTACGGTAAGTGCGTTACCAACGGCTACGCTCACAGGCTCAGCCACGGTTTTGCAAGGACAACCAGCCTCCCTGACCCTCAGTTTTACCGGCGATGGCCCCTGGCGAGGCAGCTTGTCGGATGGGACGTCGTTCTCGGCCACAACTACCCCTACTGCAGTAACTGTCCTGGCCAAGCAAACTGCTACGTACTCCATCACAGCTCTGGAAAACAGCTGCGGCAAGGGCACTGGCTCGGGGCAAGCGTCTGTGACAATCTTGTTGCCAACCGAGGCCGAGGAGTTTGCCGGTGGTCGATTGAGTATCTACCCAAATCCGGCCCACGATGTCGTTCAAATTGATTTATCGACTACGCAGAAACAAGAGGTTCGTTTATTTCTGCGAGACTCTCAAGGTAAATCAGTGTTTCAAAAGCAGTTTGGTTTGACAACGCACGTCACGGAATCAATACCGATGCCTACTTCGGCCGGTACGTATCTATTGACTGTGCAAGTAGGGCAACAAACGCTGACCAGGAAGGTAGTCCGCCAGTAAGTCATGGGGCTTAATACAGTTTTTAACCTTACTATTCTTTGGCCGTTTTGTATTATTGCAGAATCATTGTCCCTCAACCACTGATTTTGCCGCATGGCTGTTCCTACTCTTTCTTCTGAAAAGCAATCTCCATCAACCAGTCTGTTCGGCCTACCGGTCATTGTGGCCGCGCTGGGTTACTTCGTTGATATTTATGACCTGTTGCTTTTCGGTATCGTACGGGTTCCTAGCTTAAAAGATTTAGGGTTAACACCCGAGCAAATCTCTACTGTTGGGGCTAGTATTTTAAACTGGCAGATGGGCGGCTTACTGCTCGGAGGGATTCTGTGGGGCGTTATTGGTGACAAGCGCGGCCGACTATCGGTACTGTTTGGCAGCATCATTACGTATTCAATCGCCAACATTGCCTGCGGCTTCGTGAAGGACATTACGTTCATGAACCCCACTACCTATTATGCCCTCATGCGATTCGTAGCCGGTATTGGCTTAGCTGGCGAGCTGGGTGCGGGTATCACGCTGGTAAGCGAAATTCTGCCCAAAGAAAAACGGGCCATTGGCACCTCGCTTGTGGCAGGCATTGGTCTTTTCGGAGCTGTGGTGGCGTATTTCACAGTAAAATTATTCGACTGGCAAACGGCTTTTTTCGTGGGAGGTGGTTTAGGCTTTGGTTTGTTACTCCTGCGCGTGGGTGTCGTCGAGTCGGGCATGTTTAAAGACGTAACCGAGCAGAAGCACGTGAGCCGGGGTAACTTCCTGTCTTTCTTCACCAACGCAGACCGATTCATCCGCTACCTCAAATGTATTGGTATTGGGCTACCAACCTGGTTCGTGATTGGTATTCTGGCCACGTTCAGCAACGAATTTGGCCGAGCCCTGGGCATTGCGGAAGAGATACAACCCGGCCTGGCCATTATGTGGTGTTATGTCGGCTTGGCCGTGGGAGATTTGGCCAGTGGTTTCATTAGCCAGGCCATGGCATCTCGCAAAAAAGCCGTTACGTTACTCATGGCGATTGCGCTCGTGTTTGGCTTGATTTACCTGTACGTTGGTATTAGCAGCGCTACTGTTTTGTACGGCCTATGTTTGGCAATGGGCTTTGGCATCGGTTACTGGGCCATGTTTGTGACCATTGGGGCCGAGCAGTTTGGTACCAACATCCGCGCTACAGCCGCGACAACGGTACCCAACATGGTACGCGGGACAGTCATTCTGATGACGAGTCTCTACCAATACCTGAAGCCCTCTTTGGACATCATCAACGCGGGGGCCGTTGTAGGGCTGATTAGCTTTGTCATTGGCTTTTACTCCATCCTGACTATTCCCGAAACCCACGGTAAAGACCTGAACTATCTGGAAGAATAACCAGCGATCAGCTTACTCTGCCAGCCTTACATGCATACACTCAGCCCCGCTCCCCGCGTTTCGCTCCGCCCTCTGCTTACGTTGCCAGTGATTGTATCGGCGCTGGGTTTCTTTGTGGACGTATACGACATGCTTATCTTCAGCATTGTGCGCGTGCCGAGTCTGCAATCGCTGGGTTTGTCGGAAGTCGAGGTGTCCAGAGCGGGTACGTTCATTTTAAATTGCCAACAAGCCGGGTTAGTCTTGGGTGGCATATTATGGGGTGTGTTAGGCGACAAACGAGGACGGATGTCGGTGCTGTTCGGGAGCATTGTTACCTATTCACTCACCAACATTGCCTGCGGCTTTGTGCAGGACGTTAACATGTACGCCTTGTTACGGTTTGTTGCCGGGGTTGGTCTGTCGGGCGAGATTGGAGCGGCCATGGTGCTGGTCAGTGAAATTTTGCCCAAAGAGATTCGCAGCTATGGTTCGTCCGTCGTGGCGGGTATTGGTTACCTCGGAGCCGGGGCCGCTTACCTCACCGTCGAATACTTCAACTGGCGCACGGCCTTCTGGGTGGGTGGTGGCATGGGGCTTGCCTTATTGCTGCTGCGAGTCAGCGTATTTGAGTCCGGCCTGTTTAGCCGCATGAACGTCGAGCATAAGGGCGTTAAGCGGGGTAACTTTCTTTACTTTTTCAGCAGCTGGCCACAAGCCATCAAGTACCTCCGTTGTGTGACGGTGGGTATTCCGACCTGGTTCATTGTTGGCATACTAGCTACGTTCGCTAACGAATTTGGCCAGGCCCTGGGTATTAGTGAAGTAGTAAAGCCAGGTCGTTGCGTCATGATGATTTACGTCGGCTTAGCCGGGGGCGACTTACTCAGCGGCCCCTTGAGTCAGTGGTTACAATCGCGGCTTCGCGCCATAACGGGTCTGCTCGTTTTCAGCATGGTTCTTAGCGGGGTTTATTTGTTTGGGGGCATTACTACCGCCAGCGGCATTTATACCGTGTGCCTACTCGCCGGATTCTGCACCGGGTACATTGCCATGTTCCTGACTATGGTGGCTGAACTGTATGGCACCAACCTTCGTAATACGGCCACCACATCGGTACCAAGCATTGTTCGTGGCACGCTTATCCCCATGACGTTACTTTTTCAAGCGCTCAAGCCGTCCGTGGGTGCGCTGGTTGCAGCTGGTTTGCTGGGGGGCGTCGTTTACGGAATGGCGTTTTGGTCGTTAAGCCGCATGGAAGAGACCTTTGGTAAGGAGTTAGACTTCGTTGAGTGACGTTAAAACCGTTTATCATTCGCTGAAACCGTTGCTCCAGAACGGCAGCTCCCAGCCAGCATTTTAGCATCATTGGGTTGACAGTTAAAGGTTTCCACTTAATTCTTCAACTCAATGAAAACGTTCCTCAAGTCGACTCTCAGCACCTTATTGCTGGCCGCCATTGTATCCGTATCGCTTCCTGGCTTGGCTCAGGATGACCTATCCTCAACGAAATCATTTGCAGCGGCCATGTTTCCAGCAGCTGATGCCTCTAAACTCTGGCTGCATCTGGAGAAGTATAAACCCGAAGACAAGATTAGCGTGGAGTTGTACAACGAACGTGGTAAAATATTGTATCATGGCGTGCTCCCCAAAAAAAGCAACAAGCGTAACAGCTTCCGTCAGCAGTTCGACATGAGCCAGATCAGCGATGGTAAGTACACCTTCCGGGTAACGGGTGGTTCGCAAACACAGGAAATGACGTTTAAACTCACGACACCAACGTTAACTGAAGCTCTGCCAAATCGACTTATTTCGATGAACTAGTTCTTTAAACATAAATGAATCCAGATTAGCACGGGGCCGAGCTTCGTGCTTTTTACGTTTTAAACGGGGCCATTGGCTTCATTTGGCAAATGATTTCGGGATTGATAAAGCCTATTTCAAGAAATAATTGCTTTTTTACGAGCTAAAATAGAAACCTCTTCTGCGTGCTGCAATGAATCAATTAAACCTGACCGATTACGTTATTTTTCTTCTGTACTTTATAGGTGTCTCCTCGTATGGATATTGGATTTACAAACGAAAGCAAAAAGTACAAACTGATACTAAAGATTTCTTCCTGGCCGAGGGTTCGCTGACCTGGTGGGCCATTGGCGCTTCGCTGATTGCGTCGAACATTTCGGCCGAGCAGTTCATTGGTATGTCGGGTGATGGTTTCCGGTTAGGGGTGGCTATTGCAGCCTACGAATGGGTAGCGGCTATTGCCCTCATTATCGTAGCGGTGTGGTTCATTCCCATTTACCTCAAGAACCACATCTACACCATGCCTCAGTTTTTGAGTACCCGCTACAACGAGACCGTGAGTTTAATTATGGCGATATTCTGGCTGTTTCTGTATGTGTTTGTTAACCTCACGTCTATTCTGTTTCTGGGCGCGTCGGCTATCAGCAATCTCATCGGGGGCGACTCGTTCCATGCCATTATCATCGGACTAAGTCTGTTTGCTGTGGTCATTACGCTCGGTGGCATGAAAGTTATCGGGTTTACCGACGTCATTCAGGTACTGGTCCTGATTATCGGCGGACTGGTAACAACCTACCTGGCGCTCACTAAGGTGAGTGAGACATTTGGGCTGGGTAGTTCAGCTATTGCGGGCTTTACGTCAATGATTCGCGACGCCGATGATCACTTTCACATGATCTTCGAAAAACCTGGTCCCGGAGCCGCCCAGGCTGATATCAATAAGTACTTGACCTTACCCGGTATTGCCATGTATTTCGCCGGTCAATGGATTGTAAACCTTAACTACTGGGGTTGTAACCAATACATCACCCAGCGTGCGCTGGGTGCCGACCTGCAAACGGCCCGCACAGGTATCTTATTTGCCGCTTTGCTGAAGATTTTTATGCCAGTTATCGTAATGCTGCCCGGCATTGCGGCTTATGTTATCTTCAAAAACGGCGGTTTGCAACAGGAAATGGTTCGCGATGGTATCGTTGTGGGCGACAATGCTTACTCGGCGGTGCTTACCTTTTTGCCCAATGGTTTAAAAGGTTTATCGGTGGCGGCCCTGACGGCGGCCATTGTAGCGTCGCTGGCGGGAAAAGCGAACTCCATTTCGACCATCTTCACGCTGGACATTTATCACAAATACATCAATAAAACTGCCGAAGAAAAACAGTTGGTGTGGATCGGTCGGTTGACGATCCTCATTGCGATGATTGTTTCCATCGCCTTCGCCTGGAGCGATGCGCTGGGCATTGGTGGCGAGGGTGGTTTTACGTACATTCAGAAGTACACGGGCTACATCAGCCCGGGTATCTTTGCCATCTTTATTCTGGGCTTTTTCTGGAAGCGCACTACGGGTGTGGCTGCGGTAGTTGGCGTTCTGGCCGGCTTTGGCTTTGCCGTACTGTTCAACAACTTTGCACCGGGCTTGTTTGGCAATGAAACGCTCATGTACACGGCCTTCCCAAACTCGAAGGGTGTTTATGAGATTCCGTTCCTGATTGCGATGGGCTGGTCATTCGTGTTAACGGTCCTCCTGATGGTAGCCATTAGCCTGGCCGGGCCTAAAGTGAACCCCAAAGCGTTTGAGATTGATGCAAGCATGTTCCGCCTGTCGCCATCAACGACGGCATTAATTGCGATTATTCTGCTGTTGATTTCTGCCTTGTATATCCGGTTCTGGTAAAAACTTATTGAAACCCTGACAGAACACAGGTTAGGCAAATCCGCTCGATCCGCCTAACCTGTGTTCTGTCAGATTATTTACAGTCGATGCAAGTTGCCGAATCTCGTCCCGTATCGCTCCGTCCGTTGTTTGCCCTGCCGGTAATTGTGGCTGCGCTGGGCTACTTCGTTGATGTCTACGATCTGTTGCTGTTCAACATCGTGCGTGTGCCCAGCCTAAAAGATCTGGATTTATCAGAAGCGGATGTTTCTCTAATCGGCGGACGCATTCTGAACTTTCAGCAGGCCGGGCTTCTGCTGGGTGGCATCTTCTGGGGCATCCTGGGCGACAAACGCGGTCGATTGTCGGTGCTCTTTGGCAGCATCATAACCTATTCGCTGGCCAACATTGCCTGTGGTTTTGTCCACGATCCTAATGTATATGCCATACTCCGGTTTATTGCTGGCCTGGGTCTGGCTGGTGAGTTAGGAGCGGGTATTACGTTAGTCAGCGAGATTCTCCCGAAAGAGTTACGCGGGTTAGGGTCTTCGCTTGTGGCTGGTGTTGGTTTGCTGGGGGCCGTGGTGGGCTATTTTACCGTTACACTCTTCGATTGGCGCACGACCTATTTTATTGGGGGCGGGCTGGGCTTGGGCTTATTGTTGCTACGGGTCAGCGTACTGGAATCTGGCATGTTCAAACGTGTTCAGGAAACCACCGCATCCCGTGGAAATTTCTGGGCTTTGTTTCAAGGTAAGGATCGTTTATTACGTTACCTGCGCTGCATGGGCATTGCGTTACCGACGTATTTAGTGATTGGCATTCTGGCCACTTTCGGCAACGAGTTTGGCAAAGCGCTCGGCATCAACGAACCCATTCAGCCGGGTCGGTGCGTGATGTTTACTTACATTGGCACCGCTGTTGGCGATCTGCTGAGCGGCCCCCTGAGTCAATACGTACAGTCACGTCGAAAAGCCATCGGCCTGATGATGGGCTTCACCCTTGTATTCGTTTTGATCTACTTGTCGGGGCTTATTAATTCAGCGCCTTTATTTTACGCCATCTGCCTTGGCATGGGCTTCAGCATTGGCTACATCGCCATGTTTTTGACCATTACGGCCGAAAGCTTCGGTACCAATCTACGGGCTACGGCAACTACCTCGGTAGCTAACAACGTAAGGGCGACTACGTTACTGACGATTCCGGCTTTTCAAGCCATGAAGCCAGCGATAGGTGTATTAGGTGCAGCGGGGGTTGTTGCGCTGCTCTGCTTTGGCCTTGGTTTCTGGTCGCTACTAACGATAGAGGAAACGTTTGGCAAGGAGCTGGACTATTCAGAATAAATAGACGCGCTACTCAATCGGGTTAGTAGCAATCTGACAAATTACCCTGGTCGAGGATTATAATTTACTAAAGCGTGTGATGATTGGTGGAGCGAAACAGCGATTCGAAACGACGCAGCAGGTCTTTACCAATACGTTGACCGGTTGGTGTAAGTTGTCCAAGCAAAACAGTAGCGTAACCAATCCAGAAAGCATAGTCAGATACAGGCGTCAGTGAAACAAAAGCGGTTGTACTGATCAGCCCAATCAACAGGGCCAGATAGGTCAGCAGTAGTGAATCAGCTCGCCACGAGTAGCTTGAGGTCTTCATGGCGAGAGACAGAAACTCATTTTCCTGACGCAACCGTATGGATGCCTGCCACAAGGCACTGCCCAACACATACTCGGTTATCACAACCAGTCCGTTGGCCCAGTCCCAAACTTCGGCATGGTTTAAACGACTTGAAATAATACCGATCACATTTTCAGGGCTGATCGACATAAACCCTAACAGGCATTCCTCTTCAACAAAAGTTACGGTGCTAACACCGACGCCCAATAGCCCTAGTCGCACCGACCGAAGAGACATCGACCATCGCCATTGGCTGACCCGGTGAACGGCAGCGTTTATCGCTAATGAAAGCCAACGGTTCAGGCTTTTAAGGGCAAACAGAAACGCAACAAAGCCTGAAACTATTATAGTAAGTGTTGGGGCAATGTAAGCAAGCGTACCAAGGCTGATTAAACCGCCTGCATACGTAACGTAGAATATCCGGTAAAGCCAGTTATACAATCCAGTCTGGTCGGGACCAGCCTTGGTTGATTCCAGATTAATCGAATCTAACTGTCGATTGGCGTAGGCGAACAAGCCTGCACATAGGATGAGCACTATCAGCCAAACCAATGTTGTCTGATCTATTCCTATAAAATTTATGACTTGTTGCATGTTGAGTCGATAGCATTTTAGCTATCGACTGGCAAAGGTAGAACAGCGCTATTAGGGGAAGCTTACAGCTACATTAGAAAAAAATTAGATTTTCAATTACCCTTTGAGTGGCAAAACTACGGTGAATGTACTACCTGCGTCAGGCTGGCTAACGACCTCAATGCGGCCCTGGTGCAGTTCGATAATGCGCTGGCAGATGGATAGACCCAGGCCAAAACCGTTGTGAGTCCGGGCGTTTTCGGCACGGTAGAACGGGTCAAAAATTCGTTTTATCTGATCCGGCGCTATACCAATACCCTGGTCGGTCACATTCACCCGGCACGTTGACTCGTCAGTAGCAATACGAACAACGGCGCGATGGTCGGGGCTGTATTTACAAGCGTTATCGATTAGATTGAGCAGCATCCGCCGTAATAACAACTCGTCGCCCAGCACTTGTGGATGCTCTTCTGAGTCATGCACGTTGGCAAAACCTACGTCGATTCGGTAGGTGGGCCAGGCGCTCAACAACTCGTCACAGGCCGAAAATACAACGTCATCTATAAAAACTTTTTCATGAGCTAGTTGAGCAGGCGCATCGAGTGTGCGAGCGAGTAACAGCAAACTATTGGTCAGGTTTATGATCCGGTCAGTATCCGCAGAGAGATCGTACAGTATTCGCTGGTACTGTTCGGGGGCGAGCGTATGACGTAATCCAAGCTGAAGTTCTGATTTGAGCGCAGTCAGGGGAGTTCGTAGCTCATGGGATGCGTGAGAGATAAAGGTACGCTGCTGCTCAAATGCCTGTTGGAGTCGCCCCAGCACCAGGTTAAAATTAATAGCGAGTTGTGCTACCTCATCCTGGCGATTACCTTCGTCCAGCCGTTGCTGAAGATTCAGCGCATTGATAGTGGATACCTGGTGGTTGATTTGGCTGATGGGACGCAATGATTGACCCGCAAAGAGCACACCCAACACAACCGTACAACCGATGCCGATGAGCAGGTTCCAGATGAGCGTTCGTTTTAAGTCACGTAATTCGCCTTTACCAAACTTATCATAGGCCGACGCGACAACGGTCAGCGGTTGGGAGTTTTCGGAAGAAAACAATCCAAATATCTCTCGTTCGCCTAACTCCGTACGTACGACCTTTTCCATCCTGATTTGGGTCAACAATGAAGAGGGAATCGCCAATGAATCCTCATCAATGCTGGCGTAAAGCAGGTGGTTCGTAGCATCAAAAACGAATACCTTCTGATCGTATAAAGTGATTAACGTGTTACGGTCAATAATCCGCAGCAGATTACGATCAACCTCTTCGACTTCGGTTAAAAACTTCACCGTTGTTCGGGCGCGCTGCTCCAGTCGGTCATAAAATTCTTTCTGCCGATATTGTTCAGAACGGAGATAAACGATCAGCGAGAAGACAAGTAAAATAACGGCTACAATGATCGAAAACTGGAGGGCAATTCGGTTACGTATCGTCATGAGGAGTTAGTCTTCCCGGAGCACGTAGCCCAGACCGGGTCGGGTGTGAATTAGTTTTGGTACGAAGTCGCGATCAATTTTCCGACGTAAGTAGTTGATGTATACTTCAACGACATTGGTACCTGAGTCGAAATTTAGCCCCCAAACCTGCTCGCTCAAGTCCATTTTTGATACAACCCGCCCCTGATTACGAACCAGATATTCTAATAGCGTAAACTCGCGGGCTGTCAAGTCGATCGGTATATTCTGACGACTAACGGTCTTGGCCGATAAGTTTATTACCAAATCGGCAATTTGTAGCACGTCTTCCTTAGTTATCTGCTTCGAATTCGCCCGGCGCATCCAGACCCCGATGCGGGCGCTCAG
This sequence comes from Spirosoma soli, assembly GCF_042684525.1. Taxonomy (NCBI): domain Bacteria; kingdom Pseudomonadati; phylum Bacteroidota; class Cytophagia; order Cytophagales; family Cytophagaceae; genus Spirosoma; species Spirosoma soli. The sequence continues at coordinate 217,422 of NZ_JBHULN010000002.1, forward strand.
TTCACGCAAGTCAAATGGTTTAACTAAGTAATCATCAGCCCCCAACGACAAGCCTTCGATTTTGTCCTCGATTTCGCCCAGTGCCGTTAGCATGATAATGGGTAAGTCGGGTTTTTGAAGCCGAACGCTACGACAAACTTCATATCCGTTCAGACCGGGCAGGTTAATGTCCAGAATTAGCAGGTCAATAGCCTGATCAAGTGCAAGTTGACGTCCTGCGTACCCTTCATAAGCTACTTCGGTGGCGTACCCTTCTTCGCGCAGACTACGGCTAATGTTCTGCGCAATTCGTCGGTCGTCTTCAACAATAAGTATGGTACGCATAATAAATGAACGAATTGTTATAGCCATGTTGAGCATAATCTCAGACTATGCTCAGGCGTTATCCGGTCTGTGACCGGAGCATTATGCATCGGGTTGCCTCAAAATTACTTATTCAAACAACTTCTAAAGTACGGGGCGCTTATTGAACCAGGGGCGGGCCTGTTCCAATTGACCCGCCAGCCGGAACAGCGTTGCTTCATCGCCGAGTTTAGCGGCAAACATGACCCCAATGGGCAATCCATCGGCCGACCAATGCAAGGGAACAGACATGGACGGCTGACCGGTCATATTTGTGATGACTGTGTAAGAAATATAACCCAGCGATCTTTCCGCCAGGTCTTCCACCGTTTTGCTGTTCTTTAAGTATTTCAACCCTCCAACAGTATCGACTAACTTAAGCAACCGCTCTTCTGAGGCCTTATTCTGAAAGGTGCCAATCGCGATTGGCGAACGCGGAAGCGTGGGTGTCAGAAACAAATCATAGCTTTCGTGGAGCCGCCCCATGCTGCGGTTCAGGGTGTTCCAGCGCCGTTTTTGAAACGCCAGGTCTTCCGCCGAGAATCCACCAGCCAGCCGGGCCTGCGCCCACGTATTAAGTTCGACATCGCCACGCCGAACGGGCCGTCCCAGGTAAGCACTTAACTCCCGGAGCGTAGCCGCCGTTTCGCTGAGTACCGTCACGAAAAAAGCTTCGGTCACAATCGTCTTTTCGTAAGGCAGCGGCACCTCCTCAACGATATGGCCCAGGCTCTCTAACAGCCGAACTGTTTCTTGCACTGCTTTTACGCATTCAGGATCAATGACTTGCGAAGGCATCAGCGCCTGTGTCGAGAAGGCGATACGTAGCTTACCCGGCGCTCGCTCAACTTCTTCGACAAACGGACGCTCAGGCGGAGTTATCAAATAAGGGTCACCCGGAAATGGCTGATACGTTGGTCCACCCGCCACAACATCTAATAATCCGGCACTATCGCGAACACTGCGCGTGACGGCATGACCGATAACGGCGCCATTCCATAACTCGCCAAAACGCGGACCGAGGGTAACGCGCCCCCGCGAGGGTTTGAACCCGAATAAGCCGCAGCAAGCTGCCGGAATGCGAATAGAGCCACCCCCGTCTGAAGCTGTCGCTGCGGGGACAATGCCTGCTGCCACGGCCGCAGCTGAGCCACCACTCGACCCACCCGGCGAATGGGTGAGCTTCCAGGGGTTACGAGCGGGGCCATATAGTTTTGACTCCGTATAAGGCGTCAGGCCAAATTCGGGCGTATTGGTCTTACCGAAAAAGATTAGTCCAGCCTCTTTTAAGCGTTTAGTCACCTCGCTGTCGGCGGTCGAGACATAGTTTTGATAGCCCCGGCTCCCCGATTTCATGGGTGTGCCTGCCCATTCGAGCTCTAAATCTTTAAGCAGGAAGGGTACACCCCGAAACGGTCCTGAAGGAGGCAATTGTTTAGTCATGGCAACGCCTTGTTCATACAAAGGGGTTACAATGGCGTTCAGTTGCGGATTAACCGACTCGGCGCGGGCGATAGCTGCCTCGAGAAGCTCGGCGGGTGTAACCTCGCCAGTTCGCACCAGTTCAGCCAGCGCCGTTGCATCGTGCGAAACGTATTCGTCGAACGAAAGGATTGAGGTAGACGAGGTCTGCATGCTATTTTAAGAGGATGGTTTAGCAGAGAAATACTACTGCGGAGCTACCGCTACGCCAATCTTTGAATCGGCTGTACCATAATACAAAAACCATTTACCGCGAAAAGGAACCATACCCTCCAGAAAACACACCTGGTTCACCTGCCCCTCCATCTCATAGGGTTGGTCAGGTTTAATAAAGTAAGTTTCCGAACGATCGATGAGTTTTTCAGGGTGTTGGGCATCGAAGAGCAACTGACCACCTGCGTACGCGCCTTCGGGTAGATTTGTATCGCCATTCTTGGCGTCGTTCATGCCATTATAAATCAACAGGATACCTGCTGGTGTTAACATCGCAAACGGCCCAGGCTCAATCAGGCGAACGTCATACTTTCCTTTCCGGGACTCGGCAACAGCGAAGGGTTTGCTTTTATCTGTTTCAAGGGGTGTCCAGTGCAATAAATCATCGGACGTAGCAATACGAAGCTCAGGCTGATCACCCCAGTACATCCAGTATTTACCGTTTATCTTTTGCGCTACCAACCGGCTTCCCACGCGTTTGCAAACGATGGCCCCTGACTTTGACCATTCGTTACGATACCGACCATTGTCGAACTGGTCGAACGCTAATCCTTGTTTCTGCCAGTTCGTCAAATCACGCGAGGTGGCCACGCACAGCCGGGCTTTATCACCATCGTAAGCCGTATAGGTCATCACATACACTCCGTTGGGGCTTTCCACAACCCGCGGGTCTTCGCAGCCACCCTCCCACTCGTAGACTTTCATGGCGTCGTTATCCGGGTAAAAAACAGGTTTGGGCATCCGCTGAAAATGAATTCCATCCGAACTTACAGCCAACCCTAGACGGGATGTACCCGCATGTTTACCAACGGTATCTTCGGCCCGGTAGATCATATACACCTTTCCATTGCGCACCACCGTTGCCGGGTTGAATACGTCTTTCTCCTCCCAATGCACCGTTTCTTTCCGCACCGGACACGGAAACGTAGTGCTGGCCTTCGCATCCAGAATAGGGTTGTCCTTGTTTTGTTTTTGAAACGGCCCCAGCATCCACGGCTTTTCGGGCGTTGACTGAGCCAACACCAAATTGGTCAGGAATACCAGAAGTAAGGCGGCCTGAAGGCATCGGGCTTTTTTCATGTCTTTATTGTGTTAATTCATTTCGCAACTACGCTTTTGCCCAATTTTCCTTGTGGTACTGGTCTTTCCTGCGGTAACTCAACGGCTCCATCCTCCAACAATGAATGACCAAGCCACCGGGCCCGTTGCTGTCGGCCCTGAATATCATCTCGCTCTAGTAGGCGAATACCGCCCGGCCGATCCAGAGAGGGCTCTTCATAAATAATCTCCAGCGCTACCCAAGCCAGATATTCATTGAGTTTAGCTTCGAGTGGTTTATTACCGAAAATACATACCTCATAATACCAGTCCAGTGGCTCACCGGCTACGGCTTCCGTAATAGCCCGGTAGTCAGCTAACGTATAGCCGATAAAAGGCTTACCAAAGTGTTGCCACATCTGCTGCATCACATCGTCTAAGGAGCGGACATGGTCAGTAAGCCGACGAATGTGCAGGTCTAAAATTAGCGCCACAATAGCCCCTTTGTGATAAACAGAGACTTTCCGATCGGGTACGCCTTTATCATACCCATCGAGCCACAGATCCCAGGAAGATTCCGCTAACGATTGAAACGCCCGCCCGTTATTTTCAAAATGCCGTTTAAAGAGCACCTGTAACTCTTTAAGATACGCTTCATCGTTGAACACGCCCGACTGCCGAAGCATCAGATCACCGTAATAGGTGGTTACGCCTTCTGCTACAAAGCAGGTAGAAAAGTAATTTTCCCGAGTGAAGTCATACGGTAGAAGTTCCGTCGGTCGAATGCGGATGATGTTCCAGGCATGAAACAACTCGTGCGACGATACGCCCAGTAAATCCTGGTATAACCCTTCTCCTTCATCATTAGGCCCTAACACCAGCATCGTCGAATTGCGATGTTCTACGCCGTGGTAATGTGGTACGGGGAGGACCAGCGTCAGAAAATGGTAGTCACGTTCGGGAAACTCACCGTATAAATCAAGCTGTTTCTCGGAGAAACGGCTAAAGTCATGAACGATACGGTCGGCATCAAACGTGGGGTTACCATCCGTCCGACGCCCCCCCTGAATCCATACGTGAAACGAAATGCCTCTTACTTCGTATCGAACGTGCTGCATAACGGGAGCCGCCATCAGCGGACAATCGACCAATTCGTAAAAATCAGCGGCCTGAAATATGTGGGCCTGATCTGAAGTCGGTGCTAATCCGCAGGCTACCGTCCAATCTTGTGGAATACCCAGTTCAAGTAGACACGGCTCATTAATTCGTCCTTCGGCATACAGACACAGATTCACCGGATTAACGTACAGCAACGTATCGCTCACGAAGCTGCTACCGGCGTTCAGCAGATTAGGCGTCGGCAGCAAAGCGTAATAGTTATATCGGACGGTTAAATCAGTTGTCTGCTTAGTCTGCACCCGCCAGCGGTCTTTGGTGATCTTTTGAAAAGGCAGGAGCCGTCCGTTCTGATCGACTATGTCGAAACGCTGAATATTTTTGGCAAATTGCTGTAATTCGTAACGCCCCGGACGCCAGGCTGGCAATTGTAGCTCAACCTCCGCTGTTGTAATGTTGGTGAGGAAGGCTTCAACAGCGATATAATGAGGTAAGGTTGGGTCAGCAGACAGGCGATAATGCATAGTTTAGCAATTAAGTCAAAATAAGGAAATAAGTGCAGCAGCAGATAAATAGAATACGTTTAAGACGTTCATTTACGTGCAGTATTGGCGACACTTACCTCACTAGTTATCAACGAAAAGAAGGGCAAATCGTTTTTCTAAAGCAGCGCTTGATAAACTGCCATCATTCTCCTATCTTTGCGGACTCATTTGGAAAACAAGGGTTTTAGGCAAGATATATCATGAAAAGAACGTACCAACCATCGAACCGCAAGCGGAAAAATAAGCACGGCTTCCGCGAGCGTATGGCCACCGCCAACGGCCGTAAAGTACTGGCCCGCCGTCGTGCCAAAGGCCGCTGGAAACTGACCGTATCGGACGAGAAAAAAGGCGAGCGCTTCAAATTGTAATTACACCCGGTGAGTTTATCACAGGGTTCCCTTTTGATCAACTTACCGACATTTATGCAGCAAACCTTCACTAAATCTGAGCGGCTTTGCAGCAAGAAAATCTTAAGCGAGTTATTTAAAAAAGGTAGTACGTCGGAGTCGCCAGGCGCGAACCGGACGTTCTACCTTTTTCCGTTTCGGGTACTCTATATTCCACATCCTCAACCGGCCTCTACTACCCCACCAGCGCCGGAACTCCAGCTACCCGCTATTGTCATTACCGTTCCCAAACGCGTCTTCAAACGGGCCGTCGACCGCAACCTTGTGCGTCGCCGGGTTCGGGAAGCATACCGACTTCATAAGCACTTACTTAGCCAGGCCAAAACTCCACCGGCGTCCATTGCCTTTCTTTATACCGCCAAGCAAATAATTTCGTTTGAAGAGATAGAAAAAGGTATGAAATTAGCAATAAAGAAATTCTAGTCTGAGCTGGCATACCCTGGACGGCCACGTCTGGGCGCTGGCATCGGCAGTTCCCTAGTATAGACACCCGGACGTGGCCGTCCAGGCTACCCTCAACATGCGGTTTTCTAAACGCTTTACCCTCCTTGCGTCCTCGGCTCTGGTGGCCGGTGGCATTGGCTTCTTCTCATTTAAGAACGACGATCGTTTTTTTGAGATTGCCCGTAACCTCGACATCTACGCGACGCTCTTCAAAGAGCTGAATCTATATTACGTAGATGAAGTCAATCCAAACCGCATGGTCAAAACCAGTATCGACGCCATGCTGAAGGCCCTGGATCCCTACACGAACTTCTTCGCCGAAGACGAAATCGAGGACTACATGACCATGACCACTGGCCGCTATAACGGCATTGGCGCCTTAATTGGCCAGCGGCAAGGAAAAAGTATCGTCCTGATGATTTATGAAGGTACACCCGCCGAGAAATCAGGGCTGCAAATTGGCGATGAGGTCGTTAAGGTGGACGGTGTTGATCTTAAAAGCCGAAAAGACCGCGACGGCGGACCGGCCGATCCGGGCAAATTATTGAAAGGCCAGAACAATACGGCTGTTAAACTTACGGTTCGTCGCTACGGGCAAAAAGATCCGGTCGAGGTCAGCGTCATTCGCGACGTTGTTAAAATGACGAACGTACCCTATTACGGTATGGTGACCGACGAAGTTGGCTATATTGACCTTAAAGACTTTACGGCGACAGCCTCACGGGAAGTACGCACGGCGTTTCAGGAGTTGAAAGGGAAAGGCATGAAAAAGCTAATCCTTGATGTTCGCGAAAATCCGGGAGGACTGCTCAACATGGCCATCGATATCTCGAACATCTTTATTCCGAAAGATTCCGAAGTTGTTACGACCAAAGGCAAGGTAACCGAATGGAATAAAACCTATACGGCGCTGAATGCTCCGCTGGACCTTGAAATTCCCATTATTGTTTTGACGAACAGCCACAGTGCGTCAGCCGCCGAAATTGTGTCGGGTGTCATTCAGGATTACGACCGTGGGGTGCTGGTAGGTCAGCGGACATATGGTAAAGGACTCGTGCAGACCACGCGCGAATTATCGTTCAATACTAAGTTGAAGATTACAACGGCTAAATATTACATTCCCAGCGGACGATGCATTCAGGCCATTGACTACAGCCACCGTAATGCGGATGGTAGCGTTGGTAAAATTCCGGACTCGCTCAAAACCGCGTTTAAAACCAAAGCCGGGCGGGTTGTTTATGATGGTGGTGGCGTTTTACCGGACGTTGTCGTTGAAGCCCACACACCCACCCCCATTGCGCTTAGCCTGACCAACAAAGGGCTGATTTTTGATTACGCGGTTAAATATCGCCAAGAACACCCAACGATTAAGCCCGCCCGCGAATTCCGACTAACGGATGCTGAATACAGCGATTTTGTGAAGTGGTCGGGTGATAAAGAGTACGATTACACGACACAGGTGGAAAAAGACCTCGGTACGCTCGAAGCTTCGGCTAAGAAAGAAAAATACTTTGATCAGATTCAGGATCAGTTAAAGGCGCTCAAAACAAAGGTGTCGCACAGCAAAGACGCCGATATGATGACCTTTAAAACAGAGATCAAGACACTGCTGGAGCAGGAGATTGCGGGACATTATTACCTACAAAAAGGCATCAAAGAAGCGTCTTTCGCGACTGACCCCGAAATGAAAGCAGCCCTTGATTTGTTCAAAGACATGGGCAAGTACAGCGCCATGCTGAAGAAGAAATAATACAGTTGAATAGCTACCAAGGGGAAGAAAGGATGCGTACAGACACGTCCTTTCTTCCCCTTAGTTTATCCGATCACCCCCTTGTTCATGCTTATCCTCTCAATTGATACGTCAACGACAGTCTGCTCCACTGCTTTACACCAAAATGGTACTTTGTTAGGGTGTTACGAACTCTTCACCGAACGGACGTCCGCTTCAATGCTGACAACACTCATCAACAATGTTGTGGAGCATACGGGTCACGAACTTAACCAGCTCGACGCGGTTGCCGTTGCTAAAGGCCCCGGATCATACACGGGTCTACGTATCGGCGTCTCAACAGCGAAAGGACTTTGTTATGCGCTCGACAAGCCGCTCCTGGCCATTAATACGCTGGCGGCTATGACGGAACAGCTACGAGCTTACTATCCAGACACTCACATCCTGTGCCCCATGATCGACGCCCGACGCATGGAAGTGTATTGCGCACTGTATAAGACAGATGGCAAAGAGGTTTTTTCGACCTCCGCGAAAATTATTGACGAAAACTCGTTCGATGAGTGGTTAGTGCAAAACCCGCTGGTTTTCTTTGGTGATGGGGCGAAAAAATGCCAGGCTATCTTAGGAGCACACTCAAATGCGGTTTTCCCGGACGTAGTGGTGTCGCCTTCCGCCCGAACAGTTGGCAAACTGGCAACGGCGGCCTTTGCAAACGGACAGTTTGAAGACGTTGCCACGTTTGAACCGTTTTACCTAAAAGATTTTATGACGACACAGCCCAGAAAAGCGGTGCGGTAGTGCTCAAGACACATCCTGTTTGACTGGCAGCGCGGGAATTTGCCATTTTTCACCGTATTTCGCCCCGGCAACCGTCCATTCCCCGCTTTCGTGCAAATCATCGTTGATATTGGTAACACCGACGCCGTTTTCGGCCTGTATGACCAAAACGCCTGGCAACACATCTGGCGCACACCTGCCCGACTCGACGAACCAAGTCAATCGTATGGCCGTCGACTTCGGCTCTGGCTGCTCGAAGCCAACGTTTCGTTGAGTGCGATACAGACCACCGTGTTAAGCAGCGTAGTACCGAATTTAACACCTACAATGCGGGTGATGCTGACGGAGTTACTAGGCTTTGAGCCGGTTGTGGTTGGGCCGGGCGTTTATCCATTGCTACCTCTCGAAATCTTACGTCCGCACGAGATCGGGGCTGACCTGGTCGCGAATGCGCTGGCCGCTTACTCACGCTATCGTCACAACTGCGTTGTTGTTGACTTTGGCACCGCGCTGACCTTTACCACGGTATCTGCCGAAGGAAAAATTCTGGGCGTAGCTATCGCACCAGGCTTAAAAACGGCGATACGGTCGTTATTCGCCAATACGGCCCAGCTCCCCGAAGTGCCCATTGAGGTGCCGCAGTCGGCGCTTGGTACCAGCACTACTCACGCCATTCAGGCAGGGGTTGTCTTAGGATACGACGGTTTGATACGTTCGTTAATTGACCGCATTCGTGCCGAACTGCATGGCGATTGCCTGGCCGTAGCAACAGGCGGACTATCGGGCCGAATTCCGTCTCTGCAAACCGCCTTTGTTGATATTGTTCCATCGCTAACGTTAGATGGTATCCGGCTTATTGGCGAGGCCGTTCGCATGGCGCACTAACCACAGTGCTACGTTGTGTAATCACTATCCACAAGGTGAGGAGAAGAATCCACAATACTCTATTTATCAAAAAGTTATCTACGGCTAAAACAAAAGTGACCAACAAGCATACTCCGTTTAAATACAATGTGTAGCTGTTACTTGGTTTGTAAAATGCAAAAACTGTCTCTATGAAAAACGTGGTATTAATAAGAGATTAAGGCAGCTGAGTTGGCATGCTTTTTTATACGTTGTCAGTAAAGCTCATGATGAGAGCTTACTAATGAACAGACAGCGTTATGAATAAATGGTTATGGATCACCGCAGTATGGCTGAGCTTTGCGGGAAGCAATGCAGTAGCCGAAAATCCGGGTATGTGGAACCGGGGCGAACTCCTCTTAGAAAACGGCATTCAATTAACGGGTGAGCTAAACTATAACTGGAAAGCAGAAATAGTACAGTACCGGCAAGGTAATACCATAAAAGCTTACTCGGCCTATCAAGTCCGTACGTTCGTTTACTTTGACACCTTGCAAAGTACCTTGCGCAAGTTTGTATCGGTCGATTATCCCGTTAAACCGGCTCTGAGCCGCCCTTTGTTTCTCGAAGAGTTTGTAGTTGGCCCGCTCATGGTTTATAGACGCCTTCGTCACATGCACGAACCCATAAAGGTCTTGACTCCTGCCTCATTTGGCACCGACGAAGAGCTGGTTAAAGACATTGACAACTTTACTTATCTGGTCCTTGCCGGAGATGACTTCATTGACCTGAGTGATTTCAGCCGTGCACTTTGGCCGCGCATGCAGGACGAGTTCAACAACGAATTACAAAAATACATAGCTCGCCTGCAGCTGGAACCCACTAGCACCTTAGCCCGGCTCTTACTTATTAACCAATATAATTATCTGAAAATGAATACATCTCCGGAAAATCAATCTGCAAGTCACACCACATCAGCCGGGCATTGATCGACATAATCTATTGAAACTTAAAAGGCGTCTCCTAGGTAGGAGACGCCTTTTGTATTATTTAAATAATTGAAATTTTTAGCCAGATTTCTTGAGGCCGTTCAGTAAATACCAACTCCTAACCAAATTAAACCTTACCCCAAATAAATACAAAACGTATGGAATAATCTAAATGAAATTATATTTTATTTCAGTAAAGTTTTATAAATTCAATTTGCACTATTTATCCTCTCATAACCAGTACTTTATTTATCTGTTTAGTAATTATGTAATTAGCCTAAGCGTCGGCTTAATTAAAGAAAAACATAAAACGTCTTATAAGATTAGTACAATTAAATTTTACTAGCTATGAAAATAACGTCCGCACTTATATCCGTTACGGTTATTGCATTTTTATCAGCTGAGGTTGCCCGAGCTGATATACCCGGAGTAGCCTGGCAGGCTGGTGAGCTGGTCATGTGGAACAACACAAGTTTAGCTGGCGATGTATCGTACAATTGGTCTACAGAGACGGTTCTACTTCGTCAGCGGAACGGGCAAATTCGTTCGTATTCAGCTCATACAGTTCGTCAATTTGGCTGGTTTGATCATAATCAGCACAAGTACCGCCAATTTTTATCGTTGGCTAGCCCGACAGGCAGTGATGTCATACTCCACCGGTTTTATGAACTTTGTTTGGATGGATCGTTGACAGTTATTCGACGGCTTAGACGGCCACATGGTTTATTTAAGCGTACGTTCAGCCACCCGGCTCACTATGCTGATACGCAGGAGTTGGCTCAAACATCTGAGCAGTTCGATTATTTCGTGTATGATGAAGGAGAATTTTTAACGTTCGACCGGTTTCATTCTGACATATACACCCCCAAGTTGATTACGCATGACCGTGAGTTACAACACTTTCAGCGAATACACAACATCAACGACCGCTCACTGCTTGGAAGATTGGTGTTAATTGACCACTACAATTTTTTAATGAAGCAAGACCAGAAAACAGCATCAATCCGTAACGCGAGCAAAGTTCCAGACTGATAAACATTCAGGTGATATAAACCATTATGTGTAGTCAGCAAGCATACAACACACTGGTGAAAATCAAATAAATAGACCTATTAATCTAATAATTATTATTTTAGCGCAATTCTTTTAAAAAACGCAGTAACTTTGTGCCCAGTTAGTTACATATATTTACTAATTATTGGTAGTGCAATGAGCCAAGAAGAGCCGTTTCAGATTAATGTAAATCAGCACTCTGAGACTCAACCTGACCCAACTTTAACATTACCCCAATTTAAGGCACTACTAGCCTACTACAAAGGGCTTGTCTACGAGACTTACCACCCACTAAGCTTCCAGCAAGAGCATGCCTTGTTTGCCGAAGAGGTATTGTAAACATCTCAGCTGTTATGAATCAGCCTGTACTTCAAAAGAGTAGCTGTCAGCTATTTACCGCTAACGCTTTAATGGCGAAGGCAGTTTTTGCAATACGGAGGCACCCTTATATGGCCGTTCTAACTGCTCTTTAAGAAGAGCTTGTTTGTCGGTTGAGTCAATTAACATTTTCAAAGTCATTCGTGACTTCTGCTCTCTCATCTTCGGGCTGCCCTCACAAACAAGGTTACGTATCCCCTCAAATTTAACTGATTGCAAGGCTGGCTTATTCGGAAGTAACTGGGCAAACGCCAATCCTTTTGCTTATTTTTGCGCCCTCAAATGACTGGTCAACCAGTTGACCGGATGCCTGACTGCCATGCTATTAAGCGAACAAGAAATAAACCGCCGACAAAAGCGAGAAGAATTGATGCGAATGGGCATTGACCCGTATCCCGCCGAATTATTCAACGTAACAACCACCGCTGCTGAGATTAGGGCCGCCTTTCAACCCAATCCGGGTGCTCACATTGAGCCCGAAATAGACCTCTCTGGCGATGAACGTTGGGGAGATATTCAGCTGGCGGGTCGGCTCATGATCGTCCGCATCAGCGGTAGCGCGTCGTTTGCGGAGCTACAAGACGCTACCGGGCGCATTCAACTTTACTTCCGGCGCGATGACCTTTGCCCCGACGATGATAAAACGTTGTACAACGTAGTTTTCAAGAAACTGCTGGATATTGGAGACATTATTGGGGTGCGCGGTAACGTATTTACGACCAAAACCGGTGAGTTATCAGTCTACGTCCGCGAGTTCAAAATCCTGAACAAATCATTACGTCCCCTACCCGTAGTGAAGGAGGTTATTAATGAACAGGGCGAGAAAGAAACGTACGATGCCTTCACTGATCCTGAGCAGCGCTATCGTCAGCGTTACGTTGACCTGATCGTCAATCCGCAGGTGCGCGACGTGTTTGTCAAGCGAACTAAACTTGTTAACTCGATCCGGCAATTTCTGAGCCAGAAAGGCTACCTGGAGGTTGAAACACCCATTTTGCAACCCATTCACGGTGGAGCCGCGGCCCGTCCTTTCCGTACGCACCACAATACGCTCGACATGACCCTTTATCTGCGTATTGCGAATGAGCTGTACCTAAAGCGCTTGATTGTAGGCGGTTACGATGGCGTTTTCGAATTTGCTAAAGACTTCCGAAACGAAGGCATGGACCGCACCCACAACCCAGAGTTTACCCAGGTTGAGTTTTACGTGGCTTATAAAGATTACCTCTGGATGATGGACACCATCGAAGAGATGGTTGAGAAAGTAGCGTTAGATGTGGCCGGAACAACGAAAGTGACCGTTGGCCAGAACATTATCGACTTTAAGCGGCCCTGGAAACGGATGACCATGTTTGAAGCCATCCAGGAATATACAGGTGTGGATGTTTCCGCTATGGAAGAAGACGAACTTCGTCGGGTAGCCGAAAGCCGGGGGATCAAAGTGGACAGCACCATGGGCAAATCGAAGCTAATTGACGAGTTGTTCGGCGACGCCTGTGAGCCAAACCTGATTCAGCCAACGTTCATTACCGATTACCCGGTGGAGATGTCGCCACTGACTAAAAAGCACCGCAGCAAGCCGGGCCTGGTAGAGCGTTTTGAGGCCATCTGTAACGGAAAAGAGATTGCCAATGCTTACTCTGAGCTTAACGATCCACTCGACCAGCGCGAGCGTTTTGAAGAACAACTACGTCTGGCCGAGCGGGGTGACGAAGAAGCTATGGCGCTGGACGAAGATTTTTTGCGAGCCCTGGAATATGGCATGCCGCCAACCGCCGGTGTGGGTCTGGGAATTGATCGCTTAACGATGATTATGACCAACCAGCCTTCTATTCAGGATGTGCTGTTCTTCCCGCAAATGCGCCCTGAGAAAAAGCTGGAACAGTCGGATGAAAGCGACTTTATAGCAGCCGGTGTGCCAGCAGAGTGGGTGCCAGCAGTGCAGAAGCTTGGATTTATGACGGTTGAGCTACTCCGCACGGCCAACCCGAACAAGTTGTTCAACGATCTCGGGGGCGTTCGAAAAAAGTTGAAAATGGACGCCAAAATGCCTGCTTTGGATGAGGTTAAGCACTGGATTGGGCAGTAGTCGCTATCCGACAGGGCTGTTGGAGCTACGTATAGTTACAAAAAAACCCCGCCTGTTTGCCGGGCGGGGTTTGAATTTCGTCTGGGTGACGGCTTAGTAATCTCCGTCTATTTTTTTCACCTTTACGGCGTTAAGTCCTTTTTTGCCGTCAACCACTTCAAACTGTACCCGGTCTTTTTCGCGGATGGTGATACCATTTAAGCCGGTGATATGGACGAAAATGTCCCGGTTGGTATCGTCTTCAACGATAAATCCGTAACCTTTACTCTCGTTAAAGAATTTTACTACACCTGTTTGCATAAAACGTGAACAATTAAACAATTAAACATACAAAGGGTCAGTTAGTAACAAAGATCGCGAAACAGGCACCACGACGCGCCTACGGCCAGGGCACTTGGTTGAGAATCAACGGACTTTGCTTGTAAATAGGCTAAATAATCGCTTATTGATGTTAGCCACGTTACAACACAAAGAAAATAAAAATGTTCCGACTTCAAACAAGTTAGAGCCACTTTTTAACTATTTCACTAAGTTTATATTGGTTTTCTTTGTAAACGGCAAACATTCTACCAAACGAAATCGTTAGCTTTACTCAGCAAAACTCAACGTATATAGGTACGCTTCACAAACTAGAATGGTATGGAAAAAATTAGATATTTCGTTGAAAAGCAAGCCTTTGGCGTCTGCACCTTGCTCGGCGAGAAAATGAGTATTTCCGCAAGTAGCATTCGACTATATTTTATCTACACATCGTTTCTGACGTTGGGGTCGCCAGTGGTGCTCTATCTTATCCTGGCTTTCTGGATGGAAATGAACAAGCACCTCCGTCGCCATGCTCACCCAACCATATGGGAGCTATAAAGCTGAGGAATCAGCTTTTACCCCACTTATTTCAGCAAAGGTTTTCTTGTTTTCCGCAAAATATTGCCAGACAATGCTCTGCGCGTAGAGCCTGGCCTCGGCTTTCTGCTGTTGCTGCAATGCAGTGCGCTGACGACGTAACTCGGGCAGTCGGCCATAGAATGCAAAGTGGGCTCGTATAATAGCCAGTACGTCGCGCCATTGACCGACTTTCAGGAACAGCACTGACGATAGACCATCCAGCACCAGTCTAAGCAAGATTTTTCCCCATAACCAACCATCGGCAGGCCAGTTTTTGTAGAGCATAAACAGGCTGTTGCGATAATTTAGGTAGGTCTTCTGCGGGTTAGATTTGTGCAGGGTGCCTCCACCAACGTGGTAGACAACGGATTGCCCACAAGCCCAGACTTCGTAGCCCAGGCGTTGCGCGCGCCAGCACCAGTCAATCTCCTCCATATGGGCAAAAAAGAAAGCATCAAAACCGCCCGTTTCATGGAATACATCGGCCCGCATGAACAAGCACGCACCCGTTGCCCAGAAAATACGCTGGTCATTGTCATACTGTCCATGGTCGGTTTCGAAGGTGGCAAACACGCGCCCCCGGCAGAACACATAACCGAGCCAGTCGACAAAGCCGCCCGCAGCACCAGCGTGCTCAAACAAGGTGCGCTCGCTGTAGGATCGGATTTTGGGTTGGCAGGCCGCAATTTTTGGATTGGCCTTCATCAAGTTGAGAACCGGCGAAAGCCAGCCAGGCGTTACCTCTATGTCGGAATTAGGCAGTACGTAATAAGTTGCCCCGCCATAGTGCGTCCGTATGTGTTCAAGAGCCAGGTTATACCCTCCGGCATACCCGTCATTGCGGGGTAACTGAATGACTATAACGGCGGGAAAATTAGCTTGTAAGAACGCTACGGACCCGTCAGTCGATGCACTGTCGGCTACATAAACTGGGTGCCCGTCGGCATTGGCCAGAACCGTAGGCAGAAATTTGGCTAAAAAAGATTGACCGTTGTAATTAAGAATGACAATTGCGAGGGTATCCACGTAGCAAATGTACGGCTTACGGTATTCAGTTTCTTGTGAGCAGTTTCATTACCCTGCTCAATCCTGTAGAGTGACTACCGTAACCCTAATTAATATCAAGACATCAGTCCATCCAGATTCAGACCAGGAATATTGGGCAATAAGCCTTCGGTGGCCTGGCGCAGGTGCTCACGCGCCTTAGTTTCAATATTGGCCATGGCTTTGTTCGTAGCGGCTACAATGAGGTCCTGCAGCATCTCCCGATCGTCGGGCTTTATGAGATCGGGGTCAATCTCGATTTTCAGGACGTTTTTCAATCCGTTGACCGTTACCCGCACCAAACCAGCGCCTGATTCTCCGGTTTCGGTCACAGTGCTCAGCGTTTCCTGCGCATCTTTCATTCGGGACTGAACTTCCTTCATTTTCCCAAACATATCCATCATGTTCATATTTTTCGAGTTAGTACGTTAATTAACCAGTAAACTACTATGTAAGCCTTTTAGTCAGCTAGCTAGTTACCAACCAGCTTACAAACTTACGAACCGGCTTACCTGATTAGCAACAAAGCGCCCGTACGAACAGTTTTCTGGCCCGTTAAATCGACAACTTCAATACGGTACATGTATTGTCCGGGAGGTGAGGGTTGCCCTTCAGCCGTTCCATCCCATCCTTTGGCCTTGTCAGTCGTGCTATAAATGACACTTCCCCAACGGTTGTAGATGGTCATTGTAAACTGATCAACATAAATACCTTTAGCAATGAAGGTTTCGTTAGTATTATCGCCATTAGGCGTAAAGGCGTCTGGAACCAGGATTCTAGCCTCGCGTCGGAACGTGAAAAAGTTAGAATAACTAGGCACGCCTGAGCTCGATACGGCAATAATGCGGTATTTCTGCGATTGCAAATTAGGGTCGTTCGGATCAGGCTCGAAATTGTTCTTCTTCTGAACTTCAACGTACTCCTTAGTACCGTTTACCGAGTCGATGACTTCAACTGTGTAGCCAGCAGCATCACCGGTAGAAAAAGGCGATTCGGTAGTCCAGCTGATACCCGATGTGCTCGCCCCGAGAAACACCGTGCAAACAGGTTGCGATGGTGGCGAGCTTAACTTACAGTTATTTTGATAAGTAATCTGATAGCAGTAAGACCCGGCGTCAGGGTTAGCACTTTCATCCACAAAGGTATTCCTGTTGACAGACGTACCAACCGGCTGAAAATTACCCGATGTACCGGTAGACCGACTAATTGCCAGTGTATAACTGGCCGACGCTCCTACACTGGGTAACCCGACGACAAGACGTGGGCGGTTGTTTTCAATAGAGACAAAAACATTACTCAAACTGCCCGGTGCTTCGCCATTAATACCGGTTGCACAAGCCGGAGCTGATGTTACAGTCGTTGGCCCAATGGTGGCTTCGAGCGAATAGCAATACGCTAAACCACATTGAATGTTGTTATTGTCGCTGTATGTCGTGGCGGTTCGGTTCGTCAATGCCCCGCCAACGGGATTTCCGTTTCGTAAGATCCGGTAATAACGAAACGGCTTAGCCGCAGATACTGTCCCCGCGTAAGCCTGCCAGCTCAAATCGTTCTGTTTACTAACTGCTTTGGCGTCTAACACAAGGCTACACACTTCGTCGGATCGAAAGCCAGCCGTGCTACAGGCATCCTGCGCAACCACCTGAAAGCACTGAACCTGTTTGGTATCTGCCTGAACGGTGAACGGCGCCGAGCCATTCCCTATCTGCCCCGTTGGTACGTAGTTTCCACTGGCGTCTTTCCGATACAGCTCTGCTGATGACCCCGAACTTACCTGATATTGAATGGAAATTGAGTTATCGTTCAAGGATGTCAATTTACTGATGGTCGGTTGGCTGGTTGTAGCAAACTGAGCAACTTGTGATGATCGTTCTCCATCGCAACCCGCTGGTGCTTCATAACGTCCTGTAATGCTGATGGTATAAGGGCCGTTGTTGTTGTATGTGTGCGTGGTTTGCGCCAAAAGCGTTGTCCGGTTACCAGCCAATACATTCCCATCTCCCCAGTTAAGAATGTACGTATCATATTGACCAAGCGTTGTTTGATCGAACACCAAGGTGGCGGTACGTCCCGAGCAGGCTTTAACCGTAAATTTTACGGGATCAAGTGGCAGAACCGTTACTGTTCTACAAAAAACCGACCCACTTCCACTACTACCTATTTGTATTATTGTGTATGATCCTGGTTGAGTATAAGTAAAGGAGGGTAAAGGCGTTCCGGGAACCAAGCTGGTAGGAAGGCCATTGCCATTATAACGGAAATCGTACCCATCATTACCTACATATGAAGGTTTACCAGTAATCTTTACTGGGGTCCCCACACATATCTTTTCTTTATCAATCGTAAATTCTCCTTTTGCTAGAGCCCCTGGATTGTTACAATAGTTTTGGTTCTGTCCTGATGAATACGTAGTGCCTAAAAATAGCAATATCCCGGTTAGGGCAGCCGTTCGCCCATAAACCAACGTACTGGTTTTATCGCCAATATCGGCCAGCCACGATCGTAAAATTTGCACGAGAGGATAAAGATTTTGTCGTTAGTATAATCTAAGTAGTTCTATTCGTAAAAACGTAACAACGGACATTTTCGCGTCTGGCGAAACGTATCTTTCTAAAAATCAGTTTTCAAAACAAATCAGCGTTTCAGATAACGTACTGAGTCTATATAGACTTGATAAACTGAATACCAAATATACTTCCGCCGACACGCATCAACCAAACAGATGAGCAATAATAGTACCAACATCGACCCAGCTAATCGTCCTGAGCCATCTCCCATTCGTCTCGACCGCATAGAGGATGCTGTTGCTGATATCAAAGCCGGGAAAATCGTACTTGTAGTAGACGACGAAGATCGTGAGAATGAGGGTGATATGATCTGTGCCGCCGAAATGATCACGCCCGAGATGGTTAATTTCATGGTTCGCGAGGCTCGCGGGCTCATGTGTGCTCCGCTCACTCAGGAGCGTTGCGATGAGCTCGGTCTCGACATGATGGTCAGCAGCAATACGTCCGTGCACACAACGCCCTTTACCGTATCCGTTGACTTGCTGGGCCACGGTTGCACTACCGGCATTTCGGCTTCCGACCGGGCCAAAACCATTCAGGCACTTGTAGATCCGTCCACAACGCCCGATGACCTGGGTCGTCCAGGTCATATTTTCCCGTTACGTGCCGTTGAAGGTGGGGTTATTCGCAGAGCGGGCCATACCGAAGCGGCCGTCGATTTAGCGCGGCTGGCAGGTCTTTCGCCCGTTGGTGTGCTGATTGAGGTATTGAACGAAGACGGTACGATGGCTCGTCTACCCGAACTACGCGTGCTGGCCGACCGCTTTGGTATGAAGCTGATCAGTATTCAGGATTTGATTGAATACCGGCTACAAACCGAAACGCTCATCCGGCGCGAGATCGGCGTGGACATGCCAACCGAATGGGGCCATTTCGACCTGATTGCTTACAAACAAAGCAATACTGGCGATACGCACCTAGCCCTGGTGAAAGGTACCTGGGAGCCTAATGAACCGGTACTCGTACGGGTTCACTCCTCCTGCGTAACGGGCGACATTTTTGGCTCCTGCCGCTGCGACTGTGGGCCGCAGCTTCATGCGTCTTTAAAAATGGTTGAAGCCGAAGGCAAAGGCGTTGTAGTGTATATGTTTCAGGAAGGGCGTGGCATTGGCCTCATCAATAAACTCAAAGCGTATAAATTACAGGAAATGGGCCGCGACACCGTCGAAGCGAACCTCGACTTAGGCTTACCCATGGATGCCCGTGATTATGGCGTGGGCGCACAGATTCTGCGCGACCTTGGTATTCGTAAGCTTCGGCTTATATCGAACAATCCGAAAAAGCGGGCGGGTTTGATGGGCTATGGTCTTGAAATAGTCGATACGGTACCTATTGAGATTCCGTCTAATCCGCATAACGAACGGTACCTCCGGACGAAGCGCGACAAGATGGGGCATACCATTATGAACGAGCCCGTCAATCAAGAGCAACGACTGTAGCCTGGACTGCACGGGTGACCCCGCGCTGGTCCGGGTCGCCCGTGCAGTCCAGGCTACGCTACGTTAATGCACTTTGCCAAAAGTTTTCTCACCAGCTTCTATTTCGACTGGCAGAACGTTATTTTTTGGCGGTATCGGGCACGAATAGCCTTCACTATAAGCGCAATATGGATTGTAGGCCTTGTTGAAGTCCAGCATTAGCTTACCGTCTTGTATGTCCCCAATTCGTAAATCCAGGTAGCGCCCTCCCCCATACGTTGCCAGGCCCGACGTAGCATCTTTAAAAGGCAGAAACAGATAATCCCGATACTGCGGCATGCGGGCCAGGTTTAAGTTACGGTAAATGGTCAACTGTTGCGGCTTGCCCTTCACCGAAAACGAAAGCACCGCGTATTTCACGTGGGGACTCGTTTTGCCGCTGTAAGTGGGCATTTCAAACGGTTTGGCATCGGGCGTGAGCTGTACCGTGGCCGTTACCCGGTAAGTCGAATCGGGCGCATAAAACCGCAAATAATCCACATCTTCTTGTGTCTTCAGCGGGCTGCTGGTGGTTATCAGGAATTCTTTCTTGTACGTATCGCGATGCCGAGCAATCTGATCAGCATAGTTCGTTTGCGCTACCGCGACCGTTGTAAATGAAAATGCGATTAAAATCAACAGGATAGGCATAACGGATTGAACAAACAGGCGCTACAACGTGAACTGGCCTACGCCTGACTATGTTATTTAAGTACGAATCAACTACTTCGGTTTGATAAACGCAATTTTCCATGAGCCAGCCCAAAGCTTCTTTTAAAGAACTTATTCACGGCGATAAGCCTGTCTTGGTTGATTTTTACGCCGATTGGTGCGGGCCATGTAAGCAACAGGCCCCTATCCTGAAACAACTCACCGAGCGAGTTGGTGATAAGGTTCGTGTTGTCAAGGTGAATGTAGACCACAGTCAGGCAGCGGCTAATCAATACCAGATTCGGAGCATTCCAACCATGATTCTGTTTAAGGACGGAAAAATCGTTTGGCGTCAGTCGGGTCTCCAGCCACTGCGCACCCTGGAGGGGCTAGTACATCAATTCGGCGAATAAGCCATTTCAGCCATATAGCTATTCATCCAGCCCGGTATTTTTAATTGGTACAGACGAAGTCGTTTGTCGTAGCAGTTAAAAAGTACCGGGCTGTCGCTTTATTACTAGATTAGCTTATGACAAGCACTGGCACTTAAGCCGCGCTGGTTTGTACTTTCTTTTATGCTTTCATGAAAAAGCTTTTGTTACTAGTACTTTTTTTACCCATTGTCATTGCCAAAGCCCAAACGAGTACGGTGCATATTATTCCGCAGCCCGTTGATGTTAAACAGCGTCCCGGCACTTTCCTCCTAACAAAAGCAACCGTAGTCGCCTATGCTCAGCCCGAAAGCCGGACGGTGGCCGAAATGCTGGCGACGAAGCTTTCAACACCAACTGGCTATACGTTTACCGCCAAACCAAGTAAACTTACTACACCAGGTACCATTCAGTTAAGCCTGAACAGCCTACCAAATGCGCAACTGGGCAACGAGGGGTACACAGTTGATGTGTCGCCCAAAGTGATCAAAATTGCAGCCAATAAACCCGCCGGACTTTTCTACGGGATGCAGACTTTACTGCAACTGTTTCCGAAAGAAATGGCTAGTACGAGTCTGGCGAAAAGCAGTTGGACGGCTCCCTGCGTTCGGATTACGGATTACCCACGCTTTGGCTGGCGAGGGGTTATGCTCGACGTAAGCCGTCATTTCTTCTCCAAAGAAGACGTTATGCGCTACATTGACGAGATCGCTCAGTTGAAATATAACACCTTCCATTGGCACCTAACCGATGACCAGGGATGGCGAATTGAAATAAAATCCCTGCCCAGGCTTACACAAGTAGGCGCCTGGCGCGTACCACGAATTGGCAAAATAGGTCAGTTAGCCCCACCCAAAGCGGGTGAAGCCCCCACCGACGGTGGTTTTTATACCCAGGAAGACATCAAAGAGGTCGTTCGATATGCCCAGGAACGTAACGTTACCATTGTTCCCGAGATTGATGTACCGGGGCATAGCATGGCGGCCATTGCGGCTTATCCTGAGCTGTCGTGTACCAAAGACACCAACACGCGTGTGAATGCGGGCAGCAACTTTTCGGAGTGGTACGGCAATGGTAAGTTTAAGATGTTCATTGATAACACGCTCAACCCTTCCGACGAGCATGTATATGCGTTTCTCGACAAAGTCTTCACCGAAGTAGCCGCTCTGTTTCCAAATCCATACATTCACGCCGGTGGCGACGAGTGCTACAAAGGGTATTGGGAAAACGATCCAGGTTGCAAGGCTCTGATGCAGAAAATGAACATGAAGCACTCGGAAGAATTGCAGAGCTATTTCATGAAACGGGTGGAACAGATCCTGAAAGCAAAAGGCAAAAAGCTGATAGGCTGGGACGAAATTCTGGAAGGCGGCATTGCCCCCGAAGCAACGGTCATGAGCTGGCGGGGCATCAAAGGCGGTATTGAAGCGGCTAAGCTGGGGCACGAAGTGGTTATGACGCCCAACCAGTATGCCTATATTGATTACATGCAGAGCGATCCAACGGTTGAGCCGCCCATTTACAGTACCCTCCGGCTTAAAACATGCTACAACTACGAACCTGTACCCGACAGCGTTGATGCGAAGCTTATTTTAGGCGGACAGGCAAACCTCTGGACAGAAGCGGTCAGTACGTTAAGCCACGCAGAATATATGACGTATCCTCGTTGCTGGGCCTTGGCCGATGTGTATTGGTCCCCAAAAGAAAGTAAGAATTGGGAAGGGTTTATACCCCGCATGGAAACCCAGTTTGAGCGGGCCGATCTGGCAGGCATCAACTACGCCCGTAGCGCCTACGATCCCATTGTGACAACAACCCTGAAGGGTAATAAACTGGTGGCGTCGATGGACACCGAAATACCGGGACTGGACGTTTTCTATACCATTGATGACAGCGTGCCGGGTCGCTACGCCAACAAGTATGGTACGCCCATCGAAATACCCGAAGGTCCGATCACGCTACGCGTTATTACGTACCGAGCGGGCAAACCCATTGGCCGAATGCTTACCCTGAAGCGAGATGATCTACGGAAACGGGCGAAATAATTTGTCTGGTTCATCTGTCTGGCAATAATTGTGCTTACATCGGATCATCACGTACCGTTCGATCCCGTATCAAACAAAATACGCCCATCATGCTTTATTACTTTGTGCCCATAGGCTGGGTAGTATTTCTTAAAAAGATACGACAATGGAAGATGAACAGCGATTAGATGGTGTAGGATTAAATATTCAGGCCGTCAATATTGAGGTAGACGATGACTTTCGGGATAGAATTGTACAGTCCCTGGGCAAACTTCGACGGTACTACAGTGGCGATGTTATCATAGCGGAGGTATACATGCGTGAAGAAGCCCACCCTGGCCCAAACGAAAAATCATTGCGAATCCGCTGTGGTGTACCGGGAACTGAGGTTTTCGCGGAAGAATCAGGCCAGAACTGGGATGCTATGCTAAACGATGTTACGGCGAAGCTTAAACGACAGCTGGAACACAAATTTGCTAACTCTCAGAACAGCTATCGAAATCGGTAATGCTCTTTGGTACTAGCTACGGCAAGCAATCGTATAAAATTCGCTAGGGTACGTAGTAACTTGTTTAATTCCTAGGGGTAATCTGGCTAGCCTGAACCGACAGCCTCCCGGAGCATATTAGACGCCAAGAAGAAATTGGCGAACGAGGATTGCATCAGTAGGTCTGGACCAACGTTTAGATAGAGAAAACTTTGGAATAGTCCCATCGTCACGGTAAGAAAGAAAGTGGCAGTCTGACTGAGCGTTTTTGTCATGATAAAAGTATGACCAGTTAGGTTCGGCGAGAATGAGTAATTCGGACTTACCGCCAAGTATGAAAACGACGTTGGTGCATACCGGTTAAATTAGCTATTTATCCGGTATGTGACTACCGTTTATGATTTGCCATCACTTGTCGACTTACCAGCTACTGGGCGCGGCCCGGTTTCTACGGACGGCTCTGATCCTGAGTCGGCGCTCCGACTGCTGACAGATCTGTTTGCTAATGGCTAAAATGAGGTTGTTTGTGCGTTACTTTTTTGAACATCTTCTTCGGTTCTGGGAAGAAAAACGGTGCTCAGGTTTTGCCGGGCTTCGGCCTGCACGCTTTCGATAAACGGACGAAAGTTATGGTTATAATTCTCAAACGCTAATGCGTAGTTGCCATCGTGTTTCTGCAAAGCATCGGCTAAGGCCGCAGCACCGCTCATCGCCAGTGAACCACCCATACCCGCGGCCGGAGAAGCGCAATAAGCGGCATCGCCCACTAAGGCCACGCGGCCTTTTGTCCAGGATGGCATTTTGATTTGATAGAATTCAACAAAGTAAAAATTATCCGACCGCTGCATTTCGTCCAATAGTTCGGCGGTACGCCAGCTTTGCCCGAAAAACTGCTCAAAAATCAGCTGTCTTTGCTGCTCCTTATTGCGGTAATCATAAGGAATTTCTCTGTCTGAAACAAAGCTAAAAATAACATCCGTCTTATTATTGTAGGCATTTAGGGTAATGGACTTACCCGGCACTCGGAACAACTGCATCGTGCTTTGTTTGATCAGCAGTTTATTCAAAATGGTCAGCGAGCCATACGCATTCAAAAAATGGGCATACTCAGCTTCATCACCAAACCAAAGCCTTCTCACACCGGAGTGGGCCCCATCGCAGCCCAGCACCAAATGAAAAGAGCGTTGTGAGCCATTTGTAAACGTCACGGCTATATCTTCTTCTGTCTCCTGAAGGGCTGTAATACTGTCGTTAAATAGAAAGGTAACGTCGTTTTTCAACTCCCTAAACAGAATACCGATAAAGGCATCCCGCTCGATCTCCAGGTCGTCAGACGCTCCGTCTTCCAGCTGTATCAAGCCCTCCGTCAGATCGTCCGCATTCTTGAACTCTACCCGATCCACGTGTAAGCGGTACTTTTTCAATTGGTCAAACAGACCCATGCGTTTCACAACGTCTATCGTATCGCCCTTGAAATCAACGGCCGCCCCATTGACACGGGGCTGAGGGGCCATTTCGACTACCGTTACCCGATACCCTAACCGGTTCATCCACCAGGCAGCGCTAAGCCCGGCTATACTGGCTCCCGAAACGAGCACTTCTTTCCCTTTTATTGAGTCCATTGTATAGGCGATTTTTATGATGACACAAAGGAACTTCACCTAATCAGGATAGAAAATGCAAGGAAAGGGTACGTATTGGACTAACCGCGGTTTTTCGTTCGAAAGGCTAAAGCGGTCATGCCGGTAGCTTTCGTGAAGAGCCGTGAAAGATAAGGGTAATCGTCATAGCCCAATTCGGCGGCAATTTCTTTTACGGATTGATCGGAATGATAAAGCAGCCGTTTGGCTTCCAGGATGATTCGTTGCTGAATATGATGAGAAACCGAATGGCCGGTCGTGTTTCTAACGCATTCATTGAGGTAAGCGGTCGATAGATTTAGTTTCTGGGCATAGTCTGCCGGACGTTTGGCCGTCGTATAATTACGTTCTAAGTGTTTTCTAAACGCTTTGGTGACCAGGTCAAACCGTGTAAGCTTGTTGGGTGATTTAGTTTGTTCTAAATAGGTGGAAAGGATCAAGCCCACCATTGCGTTACAAGCATCTTTTAGCAAGGAATGATCCAGTTTAGCCGAACGCGGCCCGGCCGAACGCGGCCCGTTGGCTTTCCAATTAACCAGGTTTAGGCAAAGTGATACGGCTTGGTTAAGGAGGGCAAACGTTTCAATGGCTAACGCTAAAGGTTTTACGGGGACAAGGTCTTCTAACAGGTTCAGATACTCGGGGTTCAGATTTTCATTCGTCATGGCTAAACTAACGACGGTTATCTGGTCATGAGCGGTTGTCCGGTGTACCTGATCCGGATGAATGTAGATGACCGTGTGAGGCTCCATCCTGTAGTGTTGAAAATCAATGTCAATAGTCACGGTTCCTTTTAGGAGCAGGTGGAATGTATGGGTGTTGTGTCGGTGTGCTAGTCGATCTTCGTCACTGGTATTTACGGTAGTTAGCGGAGGTAAATGCTCGAAGGATATTTTTTCAATGGCAATGCCTACGTCCAGATTGTCAGTCATCGTATTGACCGGTATGGGTTTTGTTTTTTTAGCCATTGGTTTTAATTCCCTGTATAGAGAGCGGTTAAAAACTTTATCTTGTAAGCGGCAAAAGTGTCCACTTTTTTTAAAACTATACCGTTGATATGGTCCTGAAAATCAGGACACGAAACTTTTTAACTTCGTGTACCGCTACGGCGGTAAGAGTCGAAAGGATTATATCCCGACGAAAAATCATAGCTACTCCAACGTTTTGTAACCCTAAAGGGTCTAGCCATAAATGAGTTATACATGAATACCTATAGACCTCTCATTAGCTGGCTATTGATCGGTAGTCAGCTGCTTGGTTGCCGCGACGATCAAGTCGCCCCTCAACTCCCCCCGGAAACCCAGGTCGGTCAGAAAACGTTCGGCTGTTTAGTGAATGGTAAGGTCTGGTTGCCAGGAGGAAAGATTGCCGCTTGGAGGCTGGGCGGCCAGAAAAGTAACCTGGAAGTGACTACAGGACTGAGTCCCGATTGTAAGAGTACATACCTACAGGTGCATGCCCAGATTAATCAGGGTGAAAAGTGGATTAATTTCTTCAAAGTGGGCATTACCCAGACCGGTACTTACTCACTCGGGGTTGATTCAACCTCGAGCGTCAGTTATCGCGGTGAAGAGTTACCCGTTAGTTGCCGGGATTACTACACCGATCGCCGTAATTCCCATGGACGGATTATTGAGGGCGAACTAACCTTAACGCGTTACGACCAGGTCGTGGCCGGTCGCTTTTCGTTTGTCTTTGTGCAGCCCAACTGTGATACGATTCGCATCACGGATGGTCGTTTTGATTACTGAACCGGAGTCGACTTACCTAGTTGGTAGTCCAAGCGCATTGATACGACGATTGCTTAATATGAAGGCGTTTCTGGGTGGGCTCAAAAGACGTTTACTAGCCTGTTTTCAATTGGATTAATAAAGTTGCAACTCGTTGTTGTCATGACTATAAATACTACATCTCTTCACACATTAAGCGCTTGGGCGGGCCTGTGCTTACTAGTTCTTGCCAGTTCCTGCGAGAAACCCGTTGATGCCGGTAAAAACACAGACGGATTACCCAGCGGTAGGCAAGCCTTACTGACCCTGTGCAACCCTCCCATTCCCGGGGCGATCAACGCACCCATTGAGGGTAGTAATCTATACCAGGCGAACCGGGTGGAGTTGTTGCTACGCAACCGAAGGCTATTCGGTGAGCTTGGTAAAATGATTTTTGTATTCAGCCAATATGTAAGCTACTACTCTATATTGATTACAAGCGACAGAAAGGCGTATCTGTAATTAAAGAGCCCTCTCCAGAAAGGGCTTTCATCTTTTCGGGCGCTTAGCTGATTGAGCAGCATCTTTTGGCCAAAAACTAGCCAGAGTATAATACCATAAAACAGGGCAAAGGCTAAAAAGCTCATGATTATAAGTGGCTCCCTTCTGTTGTATAATCTGGTTTATGATAGCTAAAGTATGAAACTTCAGGCTAAACACTCGTATACGAACCGTTTCAATAAAGGCCCCATTTATGAAGCAGTGTCATGCATCAGTCAACCCTTAGTTTGCTCCTGCCAGGCTAAGTATCGGTAAACCGTCGCTCGGCTTAGATGAAACAACTGACCAATCTCTAAAATCGTATGTGTCTTCAGGGCATACATGGTCTTAACCGCCCGTGCTTTTACTTGAGCTTCTGGAGTAAGACCTTTAGGACGGCCCCCTACACGTCCCCTGGCACGAGCCGCGGTTTGGTACGCTCTCGAATCAGGTCTCGCCGGGTCGCCGACGGTCAGCCGCGGCTGTGCAATCGAACTCGGCCAGCGAGGTAAATAGGTTGAAGACTAAGCTACCTTGAGCGGTGGTGGTATCGATGGACACCGTGGCGCGGCATCATTTAGACTACGGAAACCAATGCCTTTGGTTTGACAGTCATTGATCAAGGTGAAAAGCTCTTTTAGCGACCTGCCTAACCGCCGGGTGGCCGGTGCCATCCAGTTTCCAGACGATGATTGTGTCTCCTTCTCGAAGTACCTCCAGCATCTTTTGAAGTTGCGGGCGTACCTTAGCCGAAGACACCTTTTCCTGAACTATCTTCTGACAACCGGCTTTTTTGAGGTCATCCAGTTGCAGGGCTAGATTTTGATCTTGCTGGTCCGCCGGTGCGGTTGATACGCGTGCATAGCCCAATAACATAAAAATAGCCGAACTGGTGTAGGTCATTTTTGAGCAGATGCGATTAGTAGTCAATTGGTTGCATCTGCTCAAATAAGGGTCTACCGTCACCATATTTGAAAAGCGGACCTATCCAAAATCCCTCAGTTCATAGTGTGGTGCATTTATGTGAGACGGTTCCATTTTAGGACGGCTGGCTGATATGTGCGTGCTGGCTTGTGGTTCGCTACCCTTATACGGCTATCACCGAAAGGGTGGCCTTCATATGGCTATGCTTAATCTAAATCCTACTGGTCTACCAATCAGCTCAAGCTACGGTTCATTTTTCAGCTACTTCCTGCAAAGGAAGATAATAGCGCGTGTGTCGGAGCTTTCCCTGCTTCTTCAAAGCGCCTAGTTCAACCATCTCAGCTAAGTCCCGGGTAGTCGTAGCTCTTGAGGTTTTAGCGATCCGCATATAGTTTTCAGCACTTAAGCCTCCTTTAAAGCCAACTAGTCCTTCCTGGAACAAACGTAATGCTACTTTGATCTGTCGATCATTCAACTGCCCACTATACAGCTCAAAATAGCGAGCTTTATAGACAATAAAGGCAATCATTTTCTGAACGTAGACTTGGGCTTCTAGAATCTTTTCAGAAAAATAGATGAGCCATTCCGTGATGTTCAAAGAGGTGTTGGCCCGCTCTAAAGCTTGATAGTAAGCCTTTTTATCCTGCTCGATGGTACTGGATAAGGAGGTAATCAATGATTGCCGGGCCCCAATGGCCATTGCCTTTTCGGCAATGGTACGCCCAATGCGCCCGTTTCCATCCTCAAAGGGATGGATCAATTCGAAATATAAATGGGCTATACCCGCATGAACAACCGTTGGTATTTGCCCTTCAGCAGCTCGATTGAACCAATCAATGCATTGATTCATCTCCTCTTCCACCCGGTCGGATGGAGGAGCTTCATAGAATACTTTGGGCATGTCTAACCGACCGGATACGATTTGCATTGGATCGGCATGGGTCCTGTAGCCACCAATCGTTTCTAAATCAATTCGGCCGTTCATAATCATTTTATGCCACAAAAAAAGACGTTCTTGGGTAAGTGGTTCCTGGTAGCTTCTGACTAGGTCGACCATCATCTGAGCGACACCTGTTTCTTTTGGCCCCGCCCGTCTTCCATCCGTTTGTAAGCCTAATTGTTTGCGGATTGATGACTGAACGGAATTACGGTCCAGGATCTCACCTTCAATTTTTGAGGTGTCAAGCGCTTCATTACTGAGTAGAGTAACCCGTAATTCATTGATCTCATCAGCAGAAACGGCAGCTAATGATCCAATAATGACCCCCGCATTTCGATGGAACTCCCGCTCAAAGTGGGCGAACCTTGCTGGATCAAACGTAAACTGCGGCCAGTTGGGTAGTTGCCAAATCCATTTCATGAGTTATAGAGGTACATTCTATAGCTCAATATTAGTCATAAAATGAGTTATAGAGTGCAGGTTTATGACTCATATGTTATTACTCCATACTTATGCAACAGCATACTAAGACTTATCAAGTATCATGACTGCAATTCCGAGTGACCTCCAGTTTAGGTAGGACTTATTAATTTTAGCAAGGATTCTCCACGTTAAAAAGAACAAGACATCAATAAAAGAGCGTTTTTAAGCGACGTTACTCTGCACCCATCAGCATCAGGTCCATCAGAAGTAGGAGAAGCGAGAACCCTATTTTTCATAACACTCTACTCCTGTTGGACCTCTCGTCTTTGAGCAAACAACCAGTCCAATAGGCCAGGCGTAGCGTCTAAGCTTGGGTTAAGATAGTGCCCCACTCCCGCAAACTCGGTGTAACGTGGATGTCCACCCGCTTGTTGAATTGCCTTGATGACAGTTCGGCATCCCTCAACCGGCACATTCCGATCTGTTTCGCCGTGAAAGGCCCAGATGGCTATGCCTACCATGTTTTTGGCCAAGCTAGGGTCACCGGCTCCACTTAAGGGCAGGGCAGCAGCAAACACCCCCGGGCGAGTCCCGATGAAAGACCAAGTGCCATAACCTCCCAGCGAATGACCGGCCACGTAAAGCCGATTGGGGTCAATGCTAAATTCCCTTTCCAGAGCGTTCAGCAAGTCAAAAACGATCGTATCCCGTGGCACCAAGTGCGGTAATCCACCCCAACTGGTGCCACGGGAACACTGAGGAGCCAGGATAAAGGCAGGGTATTTTTTCCGATTTCTCGGCTCGGTCAGTCGCTGAATTTCCCAACTGGCTAATTGGCGGATATTGTCGGTGCCGTAACCCGCTCCGCCGTGCAGGCTGACCAACAGCGGATACCGTTGGGTAGAATCATAGCCTTCTGGTCTGAGCAGGCGATACGAGAGCGTGTCACCACGCCGATTGGTAAACGTACGAGCTTCGAAAATCCGGGACTGTTTGATGGCTTCCGGCTGGGGATAGCTGGCCCTGATTCCTTCACCGAACAGGCTTACGCCCAGAAACAGGAAAGCGACTATGCCGATAAGTCGAGCCGCGTCTATCAAGATTGTTTGCCAGGAAGACAGGTTCGAATCTGAGGGTTGCGACGGGGCAGTTGGATGTTGCCATAAATAGCCGACGAAAAATATGGGCTGTAAACTGGCCATAAATGAAAGCCCCAGCTGCCACTTCTCCAGAGTTGGCGTAGGGCGACCGCTATAGACCTGCATCGAGACGATTAGTAGGACCAAGGCACTACTTGCCACCAGGAAGCTGGACACCCCAGCGGCTTTTAGCCAGCCGTTTTTTCCGGCGGGAGAAAGCACCAGGCTGCTCGCTGCTAAGAGGCTGGCACCGAGATCGAGTACTAAAACAAAGGGGTAATAGCCTTGAAGAGCCCTAGTCAGCGGTAACAGAATACAATAGAGCAGTGCCACCCGCAGCAAGGCGGTAAAAAAAGCGAACAAACCCGTAACAAAAGCTGCCCGGAATTGCTGGATATAGTAAAATCGAAGTAGAAGTGCTGTACCCAGTAAAGAGGTCAGATTAGCCGCCAAAAAGTAATTGGCGAATGAGGATTGTGTCACTAAGTCCGCGCCCACGATCAAATAGAGCAGGCTTTGGAAGAGGCCCATGGCTAGGGCAAGACCCAGGAAGAAAAGGGCATTCTGGCTGAGAGATTTCGTCATTATAAGCGTATGGCTATGTTTGCCAAAGTACAAACCTCAGACTAAATACCGTTTTACAAATCGCCCGGATAATGGGGCAGAAGCATAAACACTCTTTCATCTCATGCAGGAGCATTTTTAATAACTGTCAACTCCAGTGAATACCATACGTCCTGTTGTATAAGCTGAATACGTGTCAGCCAAAGTACGGGAGATCAGTCTTGATACTTGTAAATTATCCGTTTCACGAAGCGTACTTTCAGGCGACAAGTACATGAATGATTTTAAAGCAATTTTGCGCCTTATAGCGTTTTACAAACGAGCCTAACAAAAGAAGAACTTGACGAACCATTATGGACGAATTTATAAAATTCATCAGAGGTATCATCTGGATCGATGAGCTGGATTTACAGCTTGTGCTTTCCCGATGCCAGGAACGGCAAATTCCCAAAGGCAAACTGCTGTTAAGAAAAGGACAAATTGCCAGTCAGTATTTTTTCATTGTATCCGGGGGTGTCCGGTTCTTTTATGATGCCCATGATCAGGAAACCACGACCTGGGTGACGTTTACTAATGAGTTTTTTACGGAGATTTCAAGTCTCCACTCCCAAAAGCCATCGCGGTTTAACATTGAAGCCATCGAGGAAACGAAGCTGATCGTGATTGATAAAAAGGACATGGACTTCTTATATGGCCAGGTGGCGGCCTGGGAAGCGTTTGGCCGGAAAATATGGGAAGCGATGACCGTTAGGATGATCGATCAGATCCTGAATTTCCAGACGCTATCGGCGCAGGAACGGTATCTGGCCTTCATGAGCAATTCTGAACTGATCCAAAAAGTGCCGGTCAAGCAGGTAGCTGCCGTACTGGGGATCACCCCCAATGCCCTGAGCCGGATCAGGAAAAAAATTCGGTAAAAGTCATTCTCTACCATTTGGTAGTTTTGCCCCTCCGTAGCCAGGGTACTTTTGGGTCATCAACAAAAGAAGCGATGACTCAACCCAACGAGAACCCAACGGTGCCTCAGAATCAGTATGATGATGAGGAGTTAATCAGGCATTTTCCAGGCTTTATCAATCGGTATGCAACCGTGAATGGCGTGCAGTTGCATTACGTAGAAGGCGGTACAGGCATGCCTTTGGTTTGTTTGCCCGGCTGGCCCCAAACCTGGTATTCGTATCACCCCGTTGCGGCAGAACTCGCCAAACGATACCGGGTGCTCATCGTGGACATCCGAGGGATGGGTAGCTCGGAAAAACCTCAAGACGGCTACGATAAGAAAACAATGGCCGCCGATATAGCAGCCCTGTTGAAGCAATTAGACTTGACCAACGTGCATATCATGGGGCACGACATTGGTGGGATGGTAGCCATGAGTTTTGCGTTTAATTATCCGCAATGCACCAAAAAGCTGATTGTCCTGGATGGCGCCCATCCCAGCGAGGGCATACTGCAGATGAGCCTGATCCCCCCTGCCGGTACGTTTACGGAGAAAATGGATGCCAATAGGCCCTACGCCTGGTGGATGGGATTCAACCAGGTAAGAGGATTACCGGAAAAGATTCTGACTGGCCGTTTTCAACACCTGCTGGACTGGCTTTTTAGCTATGTCATGATTGACGATAGCAAGATGTCGGTCTTTGAGCGAGCGGTGTATGCTTCGTCTTACAATGATCCCGATAGCATCCGGGCGGCTAATGCCTGGTATCAAACGTTTCTGCAGGATATAGACGACGCTAAAGCCTACCCACCCCTGGCAATGCCGGTGCTGGGGATTGGAAGCTACATCAGTTACAACTACATGAAGATGGGGTTGCCTTACGTGGCCAAAGACCTGCAACTGGTTGGGATTTTGGATAGTGGTCATTACCTGTTCGAAGAGCAACCTGCTCAGGTACTTGATGCCGTGTTGAGCTTCCTGGTCTGATTTATACCTGAACCATTAAAAAAAGTACATAAATGAGAAAAACAATAATCGTGTTCGGGGCTACCGGTAATTTGGGGAACCGGATTGTGAGAAAACTGATAAAAAGAGGGGCGGCCGTACGGGCCGTTGTCAGAATGGCCACCGATCCTGACAAAGTGAAAGCCCTGGAACACCTGGGGGCTACCGTTCAGGAAGTCGATCTGGACAGCGTTGATGCCCTCGCCAAAGCGAGTACGAGTGCTAGTTGCGTTGTGTCGGCCCTGGCCGGTTTAGGCGATGTGATTGTTGATCTGCAGAATCGAATTGTAGCGGGTGCCCTCCAGGCTGGCGTGCCGCGATTTATTCCCTCCGACTTTTGCACCGATTATACGGATCTGGTGCCGGGCGAAAACCGGAATTTTGATTTGCGAAGAGCCTTCAGAAACGATCTCGACCGTACACCCATACAGGCTACTTCGGTTTTCAACGGTGCTTTTGCCGACATCCTGACCTACAACACCCCGCTGCTGAACCTGAAAGAAAAGAGCATCGGTTACTGGGGCGACAAGGCCGACTGGAAACTGGATTTCACTACGATGGACGACACGGCCGCCTTCACGGCCGAAGTAGCGCTGGATGACGAGGCTCCCCGAAACCTGCAGATTGCCAGTTTTCAGGTCAGCCCTACCGGACTCTGGCAAGACGTGAAACAGGCAACGGGTCAGAAGTTCAGGCTTCAACAATTGTCGGGTCTCGACGATTTTGCCCGGTTCATCCAAAAACAAAGGGCCCAGTACCCGGCCGGAGAGAACGAGTTATATGCGAAATGGCAACAGGGACAGTACATGTATTCAATGTTCACCACCCACCATACCCAGTTAGCCAACAGCCGCTATAACCACCTTACCTGGACGACAAGCGTAGATTTTATCAAGTCATTCATTCAATAAACGAATGACTTTACACAAGTATGTCTGGGAGGCACGCTCCATGACGCTTACTAGTCACGCGGGAACGCCCATACGGGCGTTCCCGCGTTTTGTGGGGTCAGTTCTTTGATGCCGCGAACGGCGTAAAACCCAGCAAAGCGGTCTCAACATCGTGGCAGCACAAGCTTATTGAGCTTCTGTTGACGGTTTGTCCGAAGCATCCTGGAGAAACGCCCGGCACATAGCCATCATTCGTTGACGAAACTTCTCAATCGTTTCAGGAGTGGGACTGTTCTCAAATACAACCCGGGTCGCTCCCGTAAGGGATGCCAGTAACGTAAAGGCCACTCCATCTATATCCTGGAAGCGAGCGTCCGGTACGCTGGACAGCAGTCGGGTCGTGCTGTCCTGGAACCGATCGAAGACCGAATTAACCAGATCGGCCACGGCCAGTTCGGCTGATGCCAGGTAAAGCGCCCGCGATGCTTCAGCGTGTTTACTCTTTGCTGAGATATAAGCGGAAACCAACGCGTCCGAGGCCAATGCGATGGATTGGCCTACATTCTCCTGACAACACGCTTCAACGGCGTTGGCCACTTCACCCAGGTAGCGTTCAATGACGGCGTACAGCAGTGCTTCTTTATGGGGAAAATACTGGTACATCGTTCCAACTGACACGCCAGCCCGCTCCGCCACTCGGGTAGTGGTCATACGCTGGACTCCCTGGCTGATTAAAACCTGAATAGTGGCCTCGAAAATGGCATCAACGGTTGCTTCAGAACGGGCCTGACGGGGTGATTTTCTCGCTTTTAGGGCCGTAAGCGGCTTAAGAGGCATATGCGAATCTGAAAACTGAAGGATGCTTCATAATTTTGTGCAAAGAAAGTCAGCCATTAAAGCAAAGTCAACTTTCTGCTTAAAGTCTGCTGGTTTTCAACTTCAGTCAACACGTAATGTCAACACATCATGACCGCATCATCCACAGAAACGATCCAGCTTGCCGAGAACGAACGTATGACGCAAACGCAAATCGAAACAGCGTTGCAGAAGATAGCCGAAGGCTTTCGTTCCTGGCCAAACGCGCCAATCATGCACTGGCCCGATGAGCAAGGGTTAGCGTATGAGGATGTCTTTTTTCCATCTGAAGACGGTACACTCCTTGAGGGTTGGTTTATCCCCAAGCGGGGGTCCGATAAACTCATTATCGCTAACCATCCCCGCTGGTTCAACCGGGCTGGCTTGCCGTCTCATCTCGAACCCTGGAAATCACTCGGAAGCTCGGCCGGTAACGACTTCGAGGTTAATTTCGTGCCTGACTATAAAATCCTGCACGACGCCGGCTACAATGTGCTGGCCTACGATATGCGTAATTTTGGTCACAGCAGCGCAGCGAATGGGGGTATCTTTTCGGTCGGCCGTTATGAGTCCCGCGATGTCGTTGGCTCCTTAAATTACGTTCGCAACCGGCCCGACACCCGCCATATGACGATTGGCCTTTTCAGCCGATGTATGGGCGGTAATGCCACCCTATTCGCGATGACCCGTCGGCCAGACGTCTTTGAGGGTGTACGCTGTCTGGTCTCGCCCCAGCCCCTGTCCAGTGGCGTCGCGCTGGAGCGTGCATTAGAGCGACTGGGTATCCCGGCCACCTACATGGACGACCTGAACGAGCGCATCCGGCGGCAAACGAGCTTCACGATTAATCAGTTCTCACCGGTCCCCTGGGCGAAGTATGTCATGATCCCAACGTTTTTATACCAGGTGCGCGATGATCTCTACACCCGGCCCTCTGACATCCAGGCTATGTACGACAATATTCCGATTGCGGATAAAAAGTTAGTCTGGATTGACGGTACGACCCGGCGATGGGACGGCTATACTTACTTTCAGCGTGAGCCGCAACAGATGCTCGATTGGTTAAATCGATTTATGGCTTAATTGGGTAATTAGTTCGGCGGAGAGTAGTTTTGGCCAGGGACAAGGGCACATGATTAAGTAACCGTCAAACCAACTCAGCCGTAACCTGCACCGTTAGTCCGGCACCTCGGCGGCCTGACCCGGCTCGGCGGGCAACACCCCGCTAGCCCTCTGACGGGAGTCCTGCGTTTGTAGGTACACCTGCATCCGGGCTCGCATCACCGAGCCGAGCGCCTGGCATACTTTAGTCGATTGCTGGCCATACCTCTACTTAAGACGTCCACACAGCCCGCCGGTTGCCTCGTGCAACCGGGCTGTCTGTTTTAAATGCCAGGTTTTTGATAGGTACCGAACGTATTGTCGTCGTATATGATTAGTTTAGGAGAGACTGTTTCTTAAGACAAAAGAAGGTTTACAAAACTCACGCTGCGTTAATGACGGCTCCCATAGCATCCTCCTCCCCAACGGATTTGTCTTCGGACGATAGACTGAAGAACTGGTCTGGCAACTACACTTACAGCACAGATTATGTGTATTCCGCCGAATCTATGGAACAAGTTCAGGAGTTCGTGCGAAACCAGCCCAGGCTGAAAGTGCTCGGTACACGCCACTGCTTTAATGGTATTGCTGATAGCAACACCCAGTTTCTTTCGATTCGGCAGATGAATCAGGGCTTGGTGCTGGATGCTG
The DNA here is from genome assembly GCF_042684525.1 of Spirosoma soli. Taxonomy (NCBI): domain Bacteria; kingdom Pseudomonadati; phylum Bacteroidota; class Cytophagia; order Cytophagales; family Cytophagaceae; genus Spirosoma; species Spirosoma soli. The sequence goes on from NZ_JBHULN010000002.1 coordinate 253,731, forward strand.
AGGCTCGCACAGTAACCGTTGACGCCAGCATGAGTTATGGTCAGCTCAGTCCGTATCTGGATAGCCAGGGATTTGCGCTGCACAATCTGGCTTCGCTGCCCCACATTTCTATTGCGGGTGCCTGTGCCACTGCTACCCACGGCTCGGGTATCAGGAATGGCAACCTCGCTACGGCGGTCTCGGCCCTGGAATTGGTTACGGCTTCGGGCGACATACTTACCTTATCTCGCAAAAAAGATGGCGAAATCTTCCAGGCAGTTGTCGTGAACCTTGGCGCCCTTGGTGTTGTAACCCGCATTACGCTCGACATTCAGCCCTCCTTCCAGGTGCAACAATATGTTTACGAAGGTCTGCCGTTAAACCAGCTAGAAGATCATTTCGAAACAATTATGGCCATTGGCTACAGCGTGAGCTTGTTTACCGACTGGCAGCACCAGCGTATCAGCGAGGCCTGGATAAAACGCCGGGTCGAGAACGGGGTGGCACCGGGCGCTGAATCTGAATTTTTCGGTGCAACATTAGCCACGCAGAACCTTCACCCAATTGCTAACATCTCCGCCGAAAACTGTACGGAGCAGATGGGTGTGCCCGGTCCGTGGTATGACCGGCTGCCTCATTTTCGGATGGGTTTTACCCCCAGTAGTGGCAAAGAGTTGCAAACCGAGTATTTCGTACCCCGTCATCACGCAGTCGAAGCCATCTTGACGGTTGAGCGGCTCCGCAACCTGATAAGCCCACACCTGCTCATTTCGGAACTCCGGACCATTGACGCCGACACGCTGTGGATGAGCCCTTGTTACAAACAACCCAGCCTTGCTATTCATTTTACGTGGAAGCCGGATTGGCCTTCGGTCAAAAAGGTGTTACCCGTGATCGAGCAGGCCCTCGAACCATTTCAGGCACGACCGCACTGGGGCAAGCTGTTTACAATGTCTCCCTCGATAGTACAATCACGTTACGAGAAACTACCCGACTTCAAAGAATTGGTCCAACAGTACGATCCGCAGGGTAAGTTCCGCAATGAATTTTTGCAAACGAACCTCTATAGTTAACGGCAGCTTGGTTGCTAATTTGATACGTAATCATCTATCCTGATGTCTTATTCTGTTCAACCCGATCTGGCTCCCATTACGCGCCATTTGCGGGCTATGTTCGGCTCCCGTTTATTAATTGCGGCCGTTAATCATCTGCCTGTATTTGAGGAGCTGAGCAACGGGCCACTCTCCATAGCAGAACTGAGTAACCGGCTTCAACTAAGCGAACGGCCAGCTATGGTCCTGTTTCCGGCACTTTGCGCTATGGAGTTTCTCCGCTATGATGAAGCTGGCCAACTAGCTTTAACCGAGTTAGGTCAATACCTGACCCAAAGCCAGCAGCCTAACTTGTCTGGCTACGTAGGTTTGGAGAAAGACGATCCCGGCGTACTTGAAATGGTCGTTCGGCTGCAAAACGACGGGCCTCTTGTGACAGATCAGGGCATTTCGTTTGTAAAAGAAGGCGAAGGCCCCTCTCCCATGGATGATCCTCAACTGGCTCGTAGCCTGACCCTGGGCCTGGCTGGCCGCGCCCGAAAATTATCGCCTATTGTAGCCGCCAGTTTAACAAAACGCGAAGGCCATCTGCTGGACGTAGCAGGCGGTACAGGTTATTATACCTACGAGTGGTTATTGAACAACCCGTCGTCGACGGCCACCATCCTGGATCGACCGGCAGTATTGGCCGTAGCCGTCGATTTGCTCGATGAGCTTGTGCGGAGTGGTCGACCAGGCACCGAAACCCTCAAAGACCGAGTGACATTTTTGCCGGGTGATATGCTGACCGATGCCCTTCCGCAGACGGATCTTTTGTTAGCCGCCAGCCTTTTCCACGACTGGCCAGCCCCCACCTGCCAATTATTGGCCAATCGCTTTGCAGCGGCCTTACGTCCGGGTGGTGAATTGTGGGTGCATGACGCCTTCCTGAACGATGCCCTGGATGGCCCCCTAGCCGTTACCGACTACTCGGCCCAACTTTTCTGGGGTACTAAAGGCCGGTGCTACAGCCGCGCCGAATACCGCAGTTGGTTCCGGCAAGCGGGTCTGGAATCTACCCAAGAGGCCATTCCCACCCAAATGGATTACGGTCTCATCCGGGCGCGAAAAAATAGTTGATAAAAGTACTGTTGACCGTAGTTTGAAACTACGGTCGCGCGTTATCCGGTCTCTGACCGGTATAGAAATACAATCGCATCGTCACCAGTCAAAGACCGGATGACACCGCAGCGTAATCGAAGACCGCGCTGAACAGTACCAAAAAAACAGCCAACAACGAGGTTAATCTACCAGAATAAAAAATAATCGAATCAATGTTCCGTCGAGCACGAGCCGAATTGGCAGAAAACGGTTTCACAATTTTGCCGGGCGTTTTTGATAATGCCACTGTACAGTGCCTTATCAATACCATCGACCAAGCTTCAATTGACAGTTCTAACGCTCGGGCTACAGCACATCTGTTTGCCATTCGTAATTTATTGCAGGAAGTCCCATCCCTAGCCAGACTACTGTGGACATCGCCCATAAATCATTTGCTTGACGCTGTTACGGGGGAAGGAACCAATTGCATTAGAGCCGTTTATTTCGATAAGCCAGCTGGATCAAACTGGGTTGTGCCCTGGCACCAGGATTTGCACATTTCCGTCGATCGTCAGGAGTCGGTTTCTCAATGGATCAATTGGAACCACCGTCATGGGCCATGGTCAGTTCAGCCCTCAGCCGATTACTTAGAAAGCATTTACACCATTCGTATTCATCTGGATGATTGTGATGCGTCTAATGGTGCACTAAAAGTCATACCGGCTTCTCATAAGCTGGGGATACTCCCTGAAGCAACTATTCGCGCCCTAGACAAAAGTCAGGCGACAATCTGCACAGTGCCAAAAGGTGGTGTTTTAATTATGCAGCCGCTGTTAGTTCACGCATCTGGTAAAAGTGTTAGTCAAGCTCATCGGCGCGTAATTCATTTAGAACTGACTGACCGTAGCTTGCCTAACGGATTACAATGGCGAGAGTTTTTAAGCCGTTCAGCCAATTCAGTTCAGTCGCAATTGACAACTTCGTAGCAACGCCATATACGAATCGTATATTACTTCACACTGACCGTAGTTTCAAACTACGGTCGGGCGTTATGCGGCCTCTGACCGGCATAAGAATGTATTCACCGGTCAGAGACCGCATAACGCAGCAGCCTAGTCTTAAACTAGGCTAAACGTGACTTGTTAATGAGCTGACTTTATACTTCTAACCGCACATATAAAATTCATTACAGCGGGTAGTAAAACAAAATACTCCCGGCCATGTCAAGCATAGCCGGGAGCGAGAACTTTAAATCTAAAAGCTATAACTCTCTTACGAACCGCAAGCCTCACAACCTTCTGGATCATCCAGTGAGCAGGTCATGGCAGCGTATTGCTGTTCGAGGTCGGTTACCATCGGCACAGGTGCTGGAGTAGCGTAGGTAGCGTGCTCTTTTGCGTATTGTGCGTAATCGAGTGGTTTTTCGACGGGAGCGGTTTCGGCCATAGCGGGTTCCAACTGCGGTTCGGCTTGTGGCTGAACCACCGTGAACTTAACAGCATCGGTAGCGGCCTTCGTGCGGAGGTAGTACATGCCCGTTTTCAGACCTGCTTTCCAGGCGTAGAAGTGCATCGACGTCAGCTTACCGAAATTCGAATCCTGAATGTGAATATTCAACGACTGCGACTGACAGATATACGCACCCCGATCAGCGGCCATATCAATAATGTGCTTCTGCTTAATTTCCCAAACCGTCTTATACAGGTCTTTAATATTCTGCGGAATGTTTGGAATTGCCTGAATTGATCCGTTGGCCAAAATCAGGTTGTTCTTCATCGCGTCGTTCCACAGCCCCAGCTTCACGAGATCTTTCAGCAGGTGCTTGTTCACCACGACAAACTCGCCCGATAATACGCGACGGGTGTAGATATTGCTCGTATATGGCTCGAAACACTCGTTGTTACCCAGAATCTGCGAAGTCGAAGCGGTTGGCATTGGCGCTAGTAGCAGCGAGTTCCGAACGCCATGTTCTACTACGTCCTTACGCAGGCTTTCCCAGTCCCAGCGACCTGATTTAGGCTTCACACCCCACATGTCGAACTGGAAGATACCCTGCGAAATTGGTGAGCCTTTCCAGGTTTCGTATGGACCGTACTCCTTAGCCTGCTCCATTGATGAAGTCATGGCACCGAAGTAGATCGTCTCGAAAATATCCTCGTTCAACCGACGCGCTTCGTCCGATTCAAACGGCATGCGTAGCATAATGAACGCATCGGCCAGCCCCTGCACACCTAAACCAATCGGTCGGTGACGCATATTGCTCCGACGAGCCTCTTCAACTGGGTAATAGTTGATATCAATGATTTTGTTGAGGTTACGCGTAGCCGTTTTGGTTACCTCATACAGTTTCTGGTGATCGAACCGCAGAATACCGTCCGTGCCGCGGGTAATAAATTTTGGCAAAGCGATGGAAGCCAAATTACAGACCGCTACTTCATCAGGAGCCGTGTACTCGATGATCTCGGTGCAGAGGTTTGACGACTTGATGGTGCCGAGGTTCTTCTGGTTCGACTTCTTATTAGCGGCATCCTTATACAGCATGTAAGGCGTACCGGTTTCAGTCTGCGATTCCAGAATCTTGAACCAAAGTTCCTGCGCTTTCACTGTCCGACGGGCGCGGCCTTCGCGCTCATAGCGTTCATACAAAGCCTCAAATTCTTCGCCATGGCAATCGGCCAGACCAGGGCACTCATGCGGACAGAACAGCGACCAAACGTCGTTGTCTTCAACCCGCTTCATGAACAGATCGGGTGTCCAAAGGGCATAGAACAAGTCGCGGGCGCGAACCTCTTCTTTACCCGAGTTCTTTTTCAGATCCAGGAATTCAAAGATATCAGCATGCCAGGGTTCGAGGTAAACGGCAAATGAACCTTTGCGCTTACCGCCCCCCTGATCGACGTAACGAGCGGTGTCGTTGAACACACGCAGCATCGGTACAATCCCGTTCGACGTGCCGTTGGTACCTTTGATGTAGGTACCCGTCGCCCGAACGTTGTGGATGCTCAAGCCGATACCACCCGCCGACTGCGAAATCTTAGCAGTTTGTTTCAATGTATCATAAATACCATCAATCGAGTCGTCCTTCATCGTCAGCAAGAAGCAGCTCGACATCTGTGGCTTCGGCGTTCCAGCGTTGAACAACGTCGGCGTAGCGTGGGTAAACCACTTTTCACTGAGTAGGTTATACGTTTCAATAGCCGATTCAATATCGTCCATATGAATCCCGACAGCAACACGCATGAGCATATGCTGTGGCCGCTCAGCAATCCGGCCGTCAATCTTTAGCAGATACGATTTCTCGAGGGTTTTGTAGCCGAAGTAATCATAGCCGTAGTCCCGGTCGTAAATGATTGTCGAATCGAGCAGGGCCGCGTTGTTACGAACAACTTCATACACCTCCCGAGAAATCAACGATGCGTTCTCGCCCGTTTTCGGATCTTCGTACAAGTACAGCTTCTTGATAGTACCGGAGAACGACTTATTTGTCTCCTTGTGCAGGTTCGAGATGGCAATCCGGGCGGCCAGAATGGCATAGTCCGGGTGCTTAGTTGTCATCGAAGCGGCAGTCTCGGCGGCTAAGTTGTCTAATTCCGTCGTTTTGACGCCGTCGTAAAGGCCATTGACAACCTTCATAGCGACCTCAACAGGCTGAACATAAGCGGGGTCAAGGCCATAGCACAGCTTTTCAATCCTGGCGGTAATTTTGTCGAACTTAACCGACTCCCGGCGTCCATCGCGTTTGATTACATACATGAGCGTTTGGGGCTAGCGTTAATATATGGGAAAAATGGTATATGCGGTAAACAATTGACTCGGTTTCTAGCCTAAATCGGACACTGTCTGAACAGGAAAAAGCCCGATGTTCTGACCGAGTACTACCCGACTTCGTTTTAAAGTTCTGTTGAAATAGACGGAAAAGCAACCCGGAAGGTTCGACTGTTTCGATCCGTCTTAGAAAAATAGAAAGCTGCGAACAGGTTAAGAAATTGTTAAGCCGTAAGCCTTAGCGACTTATCAATATCCTATTGCAGACGTAGTCTAAGAAATTAAAAAAGCGAATTTACTGACCGGTGGGCGGAGACTGAAATCAGTTGAGCCGCGCCGTTTGAGGAAGTGCTATTGGTATCGAAATGTACGAATAAGGAGACATAGTAACAAACCTTTTTTACGCTATTGTTAGCAAATGGTATAGTTTATTTGACTGACAATCAACCCACAAAAGAACGTGTGAAATAGCTTGTCAATCCTCTAAAAACCCGCTATCTTTGCAGTCCTTTTCGGTCGGAAACCGAGAAGATGACAAGAAACTGAGCATTAGACCATGAAAAAAGGCATTCACCCGGACTACCGCGATGTGGTATTCCACGACCTGTCGAGCGACTACAAGTTCCTGACGCGCTCAACGGTTCAAACCAGAGACACCATCGAGTTCGAGGGCAAGACCTATCCACTCGTTAAGATTGAAGTTAGCTCGCAGTCGCACCCTTTCTATACGGGTAAGAACGTACTGCTCGATACAGCCGGCCGTGTGGACAAGTTCCGCAAGCGTTACGGTACGAAGTAATTCGACGCCCAAACTTTGAGGCCCCAGAGCCCTTATGAGCTTTAGAACTCCCCCAATACGATAGTCGTATTGGGGGAGTTTTTTGTTATATTTGATAAAAACGAAAAAGCCATGTTAGTATCTGTTGAAGGTGTTTATCAGGACGGCCAGATCCGCCTGAATGACAAAGTACCTTTCGAGAAAGAAACAAAAGTTATTGTCACCTTTCTGGAAGACCAATCTATTGACAAACCGGCCAAGAAGCGACTAACCCTGGATGACTTTTCGTTCAGGAAATCACAAGAAGCGTTGAAAGATTATAAAGGCTCATTCAGCGACGCTGTCATTGAAGAAAGGAGAGAATCTCGGTGAATATTTTCCTGGATACATCATCCTTGTTCAAATTATATCACCGAGAAGGTGGGACAGCAGAAATAGAGCAGCTATTCGCTCAGAATGACATCAACACCGTATTTCTAGCTACTTTGTCTAAATTGGAGTTTCGCTCCATCGTATGGCGAAGACTGCGAATGAAAGAAATCACTGAACAGCAAGGCAATACGATACTTCAGCTTTTCAACCAGGACTATACACGATACACGTTTATTGGTTTTGATGAAGATCTATTGATTATGGCCCGCCAGTTATTAGATAAATACGCTCCTAATAGAAGTCTTCGTAGCCTTGATGCCATTCAACTTGCTTCGGCCATTAGTATCCGAGACCAAGTTGGACTTTTTAAAACTGCCGATACATTGCTTCATAGCTTGTTTGTAGCCGAGGATTTACCGGTTACACTATCCTAGCCACCTACCCTATCCCCCTCAACCGTGTTAGCGGAAGTTTTTTGTTTCCTCACTGCTTCACAAATCGCTTAACCGTGGTGCGGTCTGCAAAACGCAACTCAGCAAAGTAAATACCGCCTGGCAGACTCCCAAGGTGAAGCTGCTGAGAGCGGGGTGTATTGACCTCATAAGACGCCAATATCTGGCCTGCCGCGTTCACGATGCGTAACGTATAAGGCGTAAAGCAAATGTCTGTAATCAGAATTTCCATTACATCTTTAGCCGGGTTAGGGAAAATCCGAACGTTCGCGTCCGTGCATTCGTCATTCTTATCGAAAGAACATTCTCTCGGCTCAAGCCCATTAAAGTAATGCTGCATGAAGTTGGGCAGATCGCTGGCGTTAGCAACTAATCCTACTCCTAACTGAGCCGTCTGCACCTCAACCTGACAGGCGAAGCCCAGTTCATTTGGTCTATTAATGACAAAGAACCGATAGCCGCAACCTGTACACAAACCTGAGTTACCATTTGATGCGCAATAGATGCGTCCGTCGGGGCCGATCTGAAGCGAAGGTGCATAGAAGTCACTATACCGCTTTTCATCTAGTTTAATGTTGGTCAATGAGTTACCATAAATGATGCTTTTTCCGGAAGCAGTAATCGCTGATGCATTCCCTAAGGATAGATCATACTGGCGGATGTAATCGTAATAGTACTCATTGGCTTCAACAGCGGCAGTATTCATCGTGCTAACATACAGCTTTGTGTTATCGGGCGAGAATGAGACACCATAGGCTACCCTAAGATTCCCTAGATTCGTATGATTGCTAATTGATCCGGTAGCCGGGTCAAAATCGAAGAGGTCGAACGGCCGCGCAGATACCCCCCGCGACGAACAAGCTAGCTTACGCCCATTAGGCGATGCTTTAAGAAAGCCGTATGTCTCACTAATCACTGATCCGATGCGCACCGTGTCGGCTCTACCAACACCATCCTTAGTAAGCGAAAAAACCAGAAAGACATTATTGTCGCTTTGATGCGTAATGATCCAGTAGTCGCTCCCATTTGTGTGCCGAATGGCGGTCAGACGTCCTACCAGACCATCACTTAACAGCTTGTTTTTCTTGTTTAAGACCACGTCTCCCTTCCCTTCGTCCAAACGCATGTCAATGAGCGAATACGTTAAACGTCCTGTAGGAATTCCGGATGCATCTGACACACCAACTTCTGTAAGCGTAAACAAATAATAAGCCGCTGAGTCAGTCGGTGATGGCACAATCAATGCGCCCTGCGACAAGGCATTCTTTTCCCGATTCACGCCTGGTCTCGGGTCGCCATCACCACTGTTCGGCATAAGCTGATGCTCATGATTCCAGACCCAGAAACCATCCGAATAAAAGAGTAATTCTCCTGTTTTGGCATTTGAAATGACCGCTGATGCTTCCTGAGTTTCTATTCCGCTATTATCCAAAGCCGTTGGCTGGCAGTTGGTGTTGAAATCAAGCCCGGCGTTTTGGCCGAAATACCAGATGTTGGCTTCTTTTTGGGCAAACGCCAGACAGGAGCACATGCATAGCAGCAGTGTAGGAAGAAATTGCATAACGAAGGAGAAGGTTGAAAATAAATCTCTCCAGTAACGTCACGTATCGCTAGTTTAGTAGCTGGAAGCACTTACTTTTCCAGCAATCGGACAAAGCGGCTGAGAGGTCGTGTGCTGCCTTCCTACTACCTTTACCGAATGACTTTTATCCAAACGGATACGTTTACCATCCGCGGTTACGAAACCGATGCTTCAGGGCGCCTGAGCGTGCCAGCTCTGATGAATTTCATGCAAGAGTCAGCCAATCGCAATGCCATTGCCTACGGCATCGGGATCTCGGATTTAGCTGAGCGGGGCTTTGGCTGGATGCTGATGCGCTTTCGACTACGAATGCATCGCTATCCGCGTTATGGCGATACCATCCAGGTAATGACGTATCCAACCTTCGTTGAGAAGTATTTCATCCATCGCGATTTCAAGGTGTTAGCGCAAGACGGAACTGTGCTGGCCGATGCGATGAGCGTATGGCTGGTGTTCTCCACCAACAAACGCGCGATGGTTCCCCTCCCCGATTTCATCCGTGAACTGACCGTTCCGCCCGGCATCGACCCATTACCCAAGCTCCCGCTGAAACCAGATTTTCAAAACAGCACTTTTCAACCTATTGACGAGAAGCAGGTAACAGTCGGCTGGTTGAGTATTGATCAGAACCAGCATGTCAACAACGTAGCGTATGTACAATGGCTATTTGAGTCGATTGATGATACGATGCTTCAAACGCGGGAATTAGCCGAAATTGATTTAGTTTACCGAACCGAAAGTCATTGGAATGATTCACTGCGGGTACAACTAGCGCCCGAAACGGAGGATTCTATCTTACACCGGATTCTGTCAGAAAATCCTCAAAAAGAGGTACTCTTGGCGCGAAGCCGGTGGAAAACCAGTTTATAAATGTCAGTTTATAGTATTCGGTTCATGTAGCTACAATAACGCGTTAGCCCACAGACCAGGGAATACAGTAAACGGTAAACCAAACAAAACATGCCTACTTCACCAAACAAGCTGCAAAACCTCAACGCTGTATTGGGCGGTTTAATGCGCCGATATAGCGAACGCGTTCCCGACGTGCAAAAAGTCATCGATTCGATGAGTAAGGAAGGCATTATCCAATCAGCGGATGAGATCGAAAATGACCATATCGCTTTCCGGACAATGGGGGTACCAAACCTCGGTCTGGCCTCGTTCGAAAAGATATTTCTTCACTATGGCTACGAACGGCGTGATGAATACAACTTCACCGAAAAGAAACTAACGGCCTATTGGTACGCTCCGCCCGAGCCGAAGTTTCCGCGCATTTTTGCCAGTGAGCTACGCGTGGATGAACTGTCAGCGAACGCTCAGGAGATTATTCATCGCTACACCGACACAGTAACCAGCGATCCGGTAGATGCCCTCGATTTGGATGATGTCGAAGCTGTTGACCGTTTTCTGCACCAGCCACTCTGGACCACCCCAACGCTAGGAGACTATCAAACGCTGTTAACCGAAAGCGAATATGCCGCCTGGGTTATCTACAATCGCTATTATCTAAATCACTTCACCATCAGCGTTCACAACCTAAAACCAGGTTACAACACCATCGACGAGTTCGTCGCTTTTCTGGAAAGTCAGGGGTTCCGGCTCAACTCGGCCGGAGGCACCATTAAAGTTAGTCCGGACGGCAACTTGCGTCAGGCGTCAACCGTAGCGCAAATGATTGACGCCGAATTTGCCGGGGGCGACGTATTCCGCATTGCCGGGTCATACGTTGAGTTTGCCGAACGGCGGGTTTTACCGCAATTTCTGCACTTATCGGCCGATCAGATTTCTCGTGAGCACCGACGCGAAGGCTTCGAGACCGGAAACGCGGATAAGATCTTTGAGAGTACCTTCACAACCCAAACAGGTAAATAGTGTGTAGTTTACGGTTTTCTGTTTACGGCGGTCCGTCGTAAACAGAAAACCGTAAACCCTAAATCCTAAACCGTACATTCATGAATCGTTTCTACCTCCTCTTGGCCGGTCTGCTCTGGTCCAGCGTTATTGCCCTTGCGCAGAAACCCGCACCAGTTGGTTTGCAACTGTATAGTTTTCGTACTCAATTCGCGAAAGACGTTCCCGGCACGATGGCTAAAGTGAAACAAATGGGCTTCCGGGAGGCAGAGATCGCAGGAACCTATGGACTCAGTCTAACCGACTTTCGTAAGCTCCTGGATCAAAACGGCATAAAAGCCATTAGCACCGGAGCTAGCTTTGAGGATCTGGACAGAAACGTTCCTAAAATAATTTCAGAAGCAAAGGCACTCGGCGCTAAATACGTTACCTGCGCCTGGATTCCGCACGCTGGAGACACATTCACCCTGCGGGATGCTGACCAGGCGATTGACGTGTTTAACACGGCCGGAAAGCTATTGGCCGACAATGGCCTCTCGCTTTGCTATCATACCCACGGCTATGAATTTCAAATTCATCAGGACGGTACTTTTTTCGATTACTTAGCCGAGAACCTCGACCCTAAATCTGTCAATTTTGAGATGGACGTTTTTTGGGTGAAAGCGCCTGGCTACGACCCCGTTGCTCTGTTGCAGAAGTACCCAAAACGTTTCCCGCTCATGCACCTCAAAGACCGTAAGCCCGGCACGCCTGATAGCAATACCGGCCACTCAGACGTGGAATCGAACGTAGTGCTGGGCCAGGGCGACGTCGGGATTGCCGCCATTATGAAGCAAGCGAAAAAATCAGGCGTGAAGCACTATTTTATTGAGGACGAATCGTCGCGCTCAATGGAGCAAGTACCCCAAAGCATAGCGTTTCTGGAGGGGTTAAAGTAGCGTCTAACTTACCTTTCACGAGTGAGTTAGACGCTACGTCAACGATTATTTTTTGGCCTGAAATCTTATGATAAACGGCTCATTCGTATCAGGATCAATATCTGACACATTGAAATTCATGGTGTTTCCCTCGACTGTACCCAGTGATAGGTCATATAGGTATAGTTCATACGTATTACCGCTTTGACGTACTTCGACACTGTCCAAAGGTAAAGTTCCTAGCTCTTTCACTGTTAGCAACAAGTCGACAAAGTTCGACGTCCTTTTGGTCGCTGAAATCGTTCCCGAAATGGTTGTTCCTTGAATTGTTGTTGGCAGCGTTGGGAAGTTAATCGAATCTCCCTCAGTCACAGAAAAAAAAGAATTCAATGCATAATTCCCGGCTATAGCGGTAGCAAGGTCAGCTGGGGCGGGATCATTATCTTTTTTACAAGCCGCAAAAACAAGTACAGCGAAAACAAAAAGGAGGCCTTTTTTCATAGCAGAATAGCATTTAAGATTAAACGCAACCTATTCTATTATGACTATCTAGCTGCTATAAATACCGAGGCAACGGGCATAAGAATGAACTAGAGAACGTATTGATAGATACCTTCGGCTAGTTTATGAATGTCGTCAAACTCATGGAAGGCGCTGATGACGATACGGGTATTGGCGCGGTCAGCGGCCGTTGGGTAGGCAAACGAATAGATAAAAATATTTCTTTCGAGCAAATGACTGTACAAGTCATCGTGTTCTGTAAAAAAGACTGGGTAACCCGTCGCATGGCGAAACAGTCCCGTTGGCAGGAGCAGCTTTTCGGCCAGAAGCAGGTTCTGATGCAGTCGATCGCGCCCTTGGCTGTATAAATGATCTGCGTTGAGATAAGCGTCCAGATAGGCTGGTGGCATTGGTGAACAGGCGCCAAAGAAAGCTGACCGACGTAAGTTGGCAATGGTGTCGGCATCGCTAAAGACAACCCCTCCCGGTAATCCCATTGCCTTCGCTAACGAAGCCGTAACTACCAAACGCACATTAGCCTTGTAAGGAATTTGTGGCCAGATACCACGTCCGTCGTTCAATACGCCCAAACCGTGTGAGTCATCAACGACAAGTGTAATGGGGTAATCGTCGGGCAAGTTCTCAACCCAATCAAAGGCGTAATAACTAGAACAAACAGCGTCGAGCGCGTTGACCAAAACGGCCACTGGTTTCGCGGCCAATTCCGCCGACTTAAGTGCGCTAAGCTGTGTAGGAAGTTGTGCCGTCCAGTCGGTGAACGATAGAGTTGGCAACGTAACAGAAGGTCCCTGCCAGACCGCCGGATGGGCATTAGGGCCATAGACAAATGCATGGTTTTGACTCTGTAATAGAGCCACAACAGCTTGTCCCGCCATCATACCAGATGATAAGGTCAGCGCAGCCGGTGCACCAACATACTCGGCTAGTTTTTCCTCGGCCTCCTCGTAAACACCAATCCGGAGATTACCATTACGTGAGCTACCAAAGACGGTGCCATAGCGGCCAATAGCGTCTATTACCAACTGCTGAAATTCAGAACGTTGTGATAAACCCAGATAGGACGTCCCGCTAAAAAATAGATACTCCTGACCGTCTTTTTGTATCGTTCGGGCAGGAATTTGATTGACGATGTACGTATCGCTCATTTGGAAGGTGCTGATGGAGCAATCAGGCGTTTGTACTAAGTTGGGCTCCCGTGCCGTCCACGTCGGTTGCGTAGATAACCCTACCATTGTTAAACGTAACGCCGGTTGCGGGATCGTTGGCAATCAGAAGTGCCCCGTCCAAATCAGCGTAATCCAACAAGGGGAGTAACTGAGCAATGGCCGAAATACCAACGCTGGACTCTGTCATGCAACCTACCATGACGCGCAGCCCTAACTCACGGGCGCGGACAATCATCCGCCGGGCGGGTGTCAGTCCACCGCATTTAGTTAGTTTGATGTTAACCCCGTGAAAGTAGCCTGCACATCGATCCACATCGCCCTCCACAATACAGCTTTCATCAGCAATGATCGGCAACGCACTTTGTTCAAATACGGCCTTAGCACCCGTCCAATCGTCGGCAGGGAGGGGCTGTTCGATGAATTCGACACCTAGCTTTGCCAACTCTTTCGATTTATTGACTGTATCATTGGCCGTCCAGCCACAATTAGCATCAATCCGAAATCGAGCATTGGTATGCTGACGTAGCAGTTTTATAACTTCGAGATCTGTTTCCGGACGACCTAACTTGATTTTGTACAGAGGCCAGGGCCATTCCTGCATTTTTTGGAGCATTCGCTCGGGTGTCGCGAGGCCAATGGTGTAGTTTGTTAGCGGGCTGTTCGCCGGATCAAGGTTCCAGATTTTATAGAGAGGCTGGCCTTGTTTCTTAGCCCATAAGTCCCAGGCAGCCTGATCGAGGGCACAAAGGGCAAACGGATGTTGTGGGAGGTGTGGCTGTATATCGGCCCAGAACTCTTCGGGGCTCTCCAGAGAATGAGACTCTATGCGTTCCCTGACTTCTTCAAGAGCCGCTACCATACCCTCTATGGTAATGCCATAATATCGCGTGGCCGTTGCTTCTCCGAACCCGCTATATTCCCCGTCGCGAAGTTCAACAATAAGTGTTGGCTGCACATCCCGGCTGTCGTGGGCAATGGTGAACGTATGTCGTAAGCGAAGGTCAACCGGGTGAAAAAGCAGTTGCATCTGTCCAATATTTGGACAAATATAACAGGAAGAAAGGGAGTAGAGAGGAAAGCTCAGGAAGCAGCTACTTCTTCCATTCCTTTTCACTTTACTCCCTTTCGCAGTTCTCTTATAGTTCGACTAATCCGTGACGGACGGCTTCCATCACCATACCAACCCGGGTCCGGACACTCATTTTCTGGAATACCATTTCGCGGTAACCATCCACGGTACGCGGGCTAACGCACATACGGTCAGCTATTTCGTTATACGTCAGTTCACTACACGCCATTTTCAGAAAATCGTACTCGCGGGTATTAAGGTTGAACGACGAGAGCGGCCCGGTAGTTTCGGGCGCATTAAGGCTGCGAATCAGTTGATGCGTTAAAAAATCCGAGTAATAAAATCCTTTACTCATGACATCGTCCAACGCCCGACGTAGTTCAGACGGACGGCATCCTTTGAGTAGATACCCTTGTGCCCCATTTCGTACCATGCGAACAATGTGTTCTTCTCGATCAGTCATAGAAAGTGCCAGTACGCGAACGGTTGGGTAGTGTTGGCGAAGCTGGGCAGCCGTTTCAAAGCCATCCATTTCAGGCATGTGCAAGTCAATTAGCGCAATATCGGGAACGGGTCCCCGACGAAGTCGCTCTAACAAATCCCGGCCATTTTCAGCTACAAACAGGACTTCACAATTATCAAATTTCTGAATCATTTCAGAAATCGCTTCCGCCACCAGGCGGTGGTCGTCAGCAATGGCGATGGATATGGGCATGGTTTAATGGTGTAAAGAGGTTAGCGGCTGAAAAGTAAGTAGCTACGCCATGAAACGCAATACCTAAATAGAGTGATTTTACTCAAAAACCTCGCTGATTTACTTAATTTTATGTGGTAAGTCAGCGAGGTAACTCAATTTGTACGTCAGTACCTTTGTCTTTCCAGCTTTTGATAGTGCAACTTCCACCTAATAACTTGGCTCGTCGGTATAAATTGCTAACTCCTGACCCAGCCTGGTCAAGATTGCGATTGGTAACTTCCTCAATCTCAAACCCTCGCCCGTCGTCTGTGATTGTCATTGTGAAATTGTCCGGTTTGTAATAGAGATCAACTGTCAAGGTATGAGCCTGTGCGTGTTTCAACGCATTATTTAGTGATTCCTGCGCCATACGTAAGAGCACAGTTTCAGCCTGCTCACCAAGTGAATAAGGCTCTCCAGTAGTTGTCAATTGAGTCTGAACCCGGCCGATGCGTTGGATACGTTCTAATTCAAGTTTCAGACTAGGTAGTAAGCCAAACTGCTGAACGGTGTTATGATCGAGTGTTTTAGCCAGCGTTCGAACGTCGGTGATGATGGTGCTCACCACCTCGCGGGTTTGCTGCACCGCATGTTGTATATCAGGTTCTCGGACTTCGTCTTCCAATGTATTCAACCGCATAACGGCCACAGTCAGCAATTGCCCTATGTGGTCGTGCAGTTCTTCAGCAATTTGCAGAAGCGTTTGGTTTTGAATTTCAAGTTGGGATTGGAGAAGTTCGCGCTGGTAGGTTTCTTGAAGAGCTTGTAACGCAAGCTGATGAGCTCGGTATCGCTGTTTATAGATAAAAAGTAGCAATGTTATAAAGCTGGCCAATAAAATTAACAGTAGAGTTCCAACGATGACAATTACTATAACATCAGCAGATTGAGTAGACATAAGCTCACTAACTACGAATGCTGGGTAGAGATCGCAGATGAATATACAAGGCAATCAAAAACACGCCGAATAAAACAAATCCCATCAGTTCTTGAATCCAGTAAACCGTAAGCGCATACTGATTTGAAACGCTGATCATGTATTGCATGAGCCCTTGTACAAAAAAATTACCCAGTGAAGTAAAGAATAGGCCGGCACAAACCCAGAACGTAGCTTCTTTCTCTAAAGATGTAATCTTGACGTCGATAAAAATTCGCCATAAGTAATAACCCGACCATATGCCAGTTAAAGTATTGAATAGTGTAAGCGCATACGAATTGTACTGACTCCATGGCTGCACAGTCATGGACAGACAAAAGGCAACCATGCTAAATAAACAGATAGTAAACCATACCATTTGTTTAACAGCTGGACGGTTAAACAAATGACTGAACATCAGCCCGTAAGCACCGTACTGTAGGATGGGCAATATATGAAATATGTATAAATTATCTCTGTGCTCTATACGCCAAACATAAACGCCATATGCCGTCAAGATAAAAGTCGCGCTTATGCCAAAAGTTAATTTTTGTAAGGGAGGAGTAAGCACTCGATAATACACCAAGTATAAACAGGCACTTACTCCTATTAATGTTAAATAGAGAAATGTATCCCACATATAAATCTGGTATTACGCGTAGCCTTATCCAGCGTAGCGGTCCTCTAAGTTATCAGGGCAAGGTGGCCTTGTACAACAGCATAGCGCTAAGGTTGTGTTAATGTCCTCGCGAGCGCGACCATCAGCCTGAGTGGGTGCCAGAAACATGAAGTGTTCCCCCTTTTCGTCAATGGCATAATAAATTTTAATGAACTTGGACTGGGTTTGCTCAATGACATCCTTGAGCGACTGAACGTCGAAAAAGCCAGCCCGAATAAATCGATGTAGACCCGCGCTTTCTAGCACAGTTTTGTATACTCTACAGGCAGCCGCAAGTTGATCAGGCGTTGTTGGATATTCCTCTATTCCAGTAGCATCTACTATATCGAGACAGCTTTCACTAGGACTAGTTAACGTGCAATGATTAGTTAAGATAAATGGGTTTCCAGTTAATTCTTTGTCTTGTATGGCTATAATTCTAGGCATATTGTAAGATTAAAGGTACAATCAAACGTAAGCCTACTGCTCTAAAAAGTCAATATACTCTCTCACGCCTAAAGCGCGCACAACATAAATAATCCATTGTTTATTAGAGCGTTACTATTCTATCTGAACTAATAATACGGTCTTAAACGACATAAATACGGGAAATCTCCCGTATTCTATACCGCCTATCTCCCGCTTCATATTTCGGTCAATTTCCCCTATCGAATGGCTGCCTCATCGCCCAACTTTGTCACGTTCATTCTATCCATAGACCATTACGTCATCTTTCCATACCAGACTCGTCGGGCTCATGTCCGGCGGTCTGGTATGATCTTTTTTGCTCCTGCTAACAAGCTCATTTCCTCAATCATACATAGGTAAAGGAGCCCTTCACAGCATATTTTTTACTTTCTTTCAATCCAAGAGCTCCTCTTCCTGCGTAAGTCTGTGTGTTGATCGATCACACATTCACTTTTTATCAATTCAACTGAACTTACACAATGAAGACGTTCAAACTATTTTTTTCAATGATTGCTTTACTGGCGGTGAGCCAGGTTTCGTTTGCTCAGGAGAAAACCGTGATGGTAGGTGGTGCTCCCATGTACCCATCAAAAAATATCGTTGAAAACGCAGTAAACTCGAAAGATCACACTACGCTGGTAGCAGCCGTAAAAGCCGCAGGTCTAGTTGAAACCCTGTCGGGCCCAGGTCCTTTCACCGTATTCGCTCCAACGAACAAAGCCTTCGACAAACTGCCTAAGGGTACGGTTGAAACCCTGGTAAAACCTGAAAACAAAGCTACGTTGACAGGCATCCTGACTTACCACGTTGTATCGGGCAAAATCAGCGCCGAAGATCTGGTCAAGCAAATTAAAGAGGGTAACGGTAAGGCTACATTGAAGACTGTAGCTGGTGGCGAGTTAACGGCTACGCTGAAGGGTAAAAACGTCGTAATCACCGACGCAAAAGGTGGTACGGCAACGGTTACGATTCCGGATGTGAATCAGTCGAACGGCGTAATCCACGTAATTGATTCGGTATTGCTGCCACAGTAATTTAGAACTCTGTTTTCAGTAAACAAGAACGCCCTCGCTAACAGTTAGCGAGGGCGTTCTTGTTTTGCTCTGGAGTCAAAATCTACGCATCGTAACTCAGTACCGGCGATAACCATTTTTCAATCTCCTCAACCGGCTTATCTTTCCGCATGGCGTAATCCAACACCTGGTCTTTGTTGATTTTACCTACCGCGAAATACTTCGACTCGGGGTGCGAGAAATAGAAACCACTCACCGACGACGCTGGGTACATGGCGTAGCTTTCGGTTAGTTCAATACCAATCTTGTTTGCGTCTAGCAAATCAAAAAGTGTACCTTTTTCAGTGTGGTCGGGGCAGGCTGGATAACCCGGCGCTGGCCGAATACCCTGGTATTTTTCTTTGATTAGCTCCTCGTTACTCAATCGTTCATCGGTAGCATACGGCCAGAACTCTTTACGTACCCGTTCGTGCATCCGCTCGGCAAAGGCTTCGGCCAACCGGTCGGCAATGGCTTTGACCATGATGCTGTTGTAGTCATCGTGGTCACGCTCGTATTTTTCCAGTAAGGCTTCTATACCAATACCAGCTGTTACGGCAAACGCACCAATGTAGTCTTCACGGCCACTTTCCAGTGGAGCTATAAAATCAGACAGACAGAAGTTGGGCAGGCCCGGTGCCTTCTGATTCTGCTGGCGCAGGAAGTGCAGCACCGTTTTGGTATCGTAGATCAGTTCGCCAGCCGGACTAACCGCAGCCTGCGATTGCGCCCGTGATATCTTGTATTCAATATGTCGGTGTGATCCATGCCGTTCGCAGGGAACCTCACGGGTGTGTTCTTCAAAATCATGAAGCAGTACGTCATCATCCGCTGAGTTTGCCGGGAAGAAGCCCACTACCGCTTTAGCCGTCAGTAATTTCTTGTCGATGATTTCCTGTAATAACTGATTGGCATCGTTGAAGAGTTTTCGGGCTTCACTACCAACGGTAGCATCATCAAAAATAGCCGGATATTTGCCATGCAGCTGCCACGTCTGAAAAAATGGTGTCCAGTCAATATACTTGGCGAGTTCTTCAATCGGGTATTCTTCAAAATAACGATTACCCAGAAAAGTCGGCTTGATTGGCTCGAAACTACTCCAGTCAATCACCGTGCGATTATCGCGAGCTTTATCAATGGTCAAGCTGGCTTTGTCCTGCCGACGACGGGCGTGGTCTTCGCGGAGTTTAACATATTCAGTTTTTATCTCACGAAAAATATCATCCCGAACAGCCAAATTTTCGTTGTTAAGTCGACCAGCAACAGGCACGCTCCGGCTTGCATCTAGTACGTGAATAACTGGTCCTGAATAATGCGGATCGATCTTAACGGCCGTATGTATCCGTGATGTGGTAGCGCCACCAATGAGCAACGGAATGGTAAAACCTTGCCGTTCCATCTCTTTGGCCACGCCCACCATTTCGTCGAGTGAGGGGGTAATCAAACCACTCAGACCGATAATGTCTACGTTATGTTTGCGAGCCTCTTCCAGAATTTTTTGGGTTGGCACCATTACGCCAAGGTCAATGATCTCGTAGTTATTACAGCCAAGCACCACACCAACGATATTTTTACCAATGTCGTGAACATCGCCTTTCACCGTCGCCAGCAAAATTTTACCGGCTACCTGGGTGCTACCATTTTTCTCTTTCTCAGCTTCAATGAACGGGAACAGATAAGCTACTGCCTTTTTCATCACCCGCGCTGATTTAACAACCTGCGGCAGGAACATTTTACCCTCGCCAAACAGATCGCCCACAACGTTCATGCCGTCCATTAACGGACCTTCGATTACTTCAAGCGGACGCTCAAACTGCCGACGAGCTTCCTCTACGTCCTGATCAATATAGTCGGTAATGCCTTTGATCAGAGCATGCTTGAGCCGTTCATTAACGGGTTCGAGACGCCAGCTTTCGTCCTGTACGATTTCTTTGCCCTTTGCTTTTACTGTCTCGGCAAACTCGACCAGACGTTCGGTGGCATCGGGTCGGCGGTTCAGCAAGACGTCTTCGCAGCGCTCGAGCAGGTCTTTCGGAATGTTGTCGTACACTTCCAGCTGACCGGCATTCACGATACCCATATCCAGCCCCGCCCGGATGGCGTGGTACAGGAAAGCCGAGTGCATGGCTTCCCGAACCACATCATTCCCCCGGAAGCTGAATGATATATTCGATACGCCCCCGCTCACTTTGGCCAGTGGCAGGTTCTCTTTAATCCAGCGCGTGGCATTGATGAAGTCAACGGCGTAGTTGTTGTGTTCTTCAATGCCCGTCGCAACGGTCAGAATATTCGGGTCGAAAATGATGTCCTGTGGAGGAAACTTAACCTTATCGACCAGGATGCGGTACGCCCTTTGGCAGATTTCAATACGACGCTCGTATGAATCGGCCTGGCCGGTCTCGTCGAAGGCCATCACCACCGTAGCCGCACCATAACGTTTAACCAGATTTGCCCGCTCAATGAATGCTTCCTCCCCTTCTTTTAAAGAAATAGAGTTCACAATGGCTTTACCCTGCACACATTTTAACCCAGCTTCGATCACCTCCCATTTGGAAGAATCGACCATGATGGGGACGCGAGCAATGTCGGGCTCGGCAGCAATCAGGTTCAGGAAGGTCGTCATGGCCTCGACCGAATCGAGCATACCTTCGTCCATGTTGACGTCGATCACCTGCGCTCCGCCTTCTACCTGCCCGCGGGCAATGCTGAGGGCTTCATCGTAGTTACCTTCCTTAATCAACCGGGCAAACTTCTTGGAGCCCGTTACGTTTGTGCGCTCACCAACGTTCAGGAAGTTCGTTTGCTCGGTGATTTTCAGTGGCTCCAGACCACTCAACTTCTGATACGGTTCGGGCTGTGGTAACTGACGGGGCGGGTATTTGGCGGCAACCTGCGCAATGGCCCGAATATGGTCAGGCGTTGAGCCGCAGCACCCACCCACAATATTGACAAAACTATCCTGAATGAAGCCTTCGATCTGGGCGGCCATTTCATCGGGTGTCTGATCATATTCTCCGAATTCGTTAGGCAAGCCCGCGTTCGGGTAAGCGGATGTATAAAACGGAGATTCTTTCGCCAGCGTCTGCACATACGGACGTAATAGCTCAGCTCCCATAGCACAGTTCAACCCAACGCTGAGCAAAGGCAAGTGCGATACAGAATACAAAAACGCTTCTGTTGTCTGACCTGACAACGTGCGGCCGGACGCATCAGTAATTGTACCCGATACCATGATTGGTAGCGATTTCTGGCCTTTTTCAGCGAAATACCGATCAATAGCGAACAGCGCAGCCTTGGCGTTAAGGGTATCCGTGATTGTTTCAATGAGTAACAAATCAGCACCGCCTTCCACTAAACCGCTCACCTGTGTATAAAAGGCTTCGACTAACTGATCAAACGTAATAGCGCGGTAACCTGGGTTATTTACATCGGGCGACATTGAGGCCAATCGATTGGTTGGGCCCATGGCGCCCGCCACAAACCGTGGCTTGGCCGGATTTTGACGGGTAAACTCCTCAGCCACTTCTTTCGCAATGCGTGCCGATTCGTAGTTTAGTTCGTATACCAAATCCTCCATATAGTAATCAGCCATAGCGACTGTCGTACTACTGAAGGTATTGGTTTCTATAATGTCTGCACCTGCTTCGAGGTATTTACGATGGATTTCCTGAATAACCGCCGGTTTAGTAATCGACAATAGGTCGTTATTCCCTTTAATATCGTGCGGAAAGTCTTTAAATCGCTCACCCCTATAATCAGCATCGGTGAGTTGATAGCGTTGGATCATCGTACCCATCGCGCCATCGAGCACGAGGATACGTTCCTGAAGAAGCGTACTGATTGTCTTACTCATGTGTATGTGCTAACCGTCTGCGAACTGCAGTTATCGTTGATATGACTGGTTACTAGCAAACCTCATTTTAAGCGATTATCGTTCACAAATGTATGAATTGTGTTTTTACGACTCGCTCAATTGAGGATCATCTATTTGTAGATGTAACGAACTTTGGTAGATATGATGAACGTAAGCGTTTAGAGTAGCCTAAGATAGTACATCGGCCCCACTTTACGAATAAAACTCCAACTAGTTTTATGTGATAATTTCTATCTGCTTTTTTCTCTACACTGTTGTTAGCCTCTTATTAGTTTACACAAAACCCAGTTTGCGCAACTATGCCGCCAACTGGGTGTGTGGATGTTAGTAAGTCTTTACCTTACCAGGTATGTTCAAGGTCTTCTTTACTGTATATATGGTTTCGTTCATGATACAAGGAAGAATTACCTTCCTTCTTCACTGACATTGGGTTTTTCTTGTTCATTCGATATAATAACGCGATTGGGAACAGAAAAACCCAAAAGACAACACTCAGGATAATTGCCCCATTGATCTTTCCCAGGACCTCGGCAATTTTGAACCACAGCCAGACAATGCCATTACCGATGGCTGGAATCATCAGGCTCAACACACCTACCGCTACGGCAGCGTACAGCCAGTAGACCGATTTAAAAATAAAATACAGGACAAGCAGCCCAGTTACGATTACCAACTGGGCTTTCACACGTTCTAATGCGCTCATGATACAGCCTACTTAAAATAGGGTGTAAATAAACGGAGCTACCGCCGAGCCGCCACCGATAACGATAATTACACCAATCAACAGTAATAAAACGATAACTGGTGCCAGCCACCATTTTTTCCGTTGTTTCATGAACAAGAAAATGTCTTTTAAAAAGTCCATAGCAGATTCGTTTATGTAAGAATATAAATGGAAAATTATTGCTTGTTGGTGGTTACCATTCGATACAGCGCTTCGCCGACTCGCTGGTTCACTATAGCACTCGCGTGAAAATCATTCCGCCCAACGATCCGATCGTTGGGGTCAACGTCTTTAATTAAAGCACCAACTTCCAGGACCGGTACGTTATGCTGCCGGAAGAAAGTGACCACCGGACGGGTATACTGCGCCGTTTTTTCCAGGTTATGCGAGAACGGGAACATTACCACGTAAAGCGGTATGTTACGCTCACTCGCATACGTTACAAACTGCTCCAGGTCCCGCAGATGACTATTTATGATAGCCGGTGTTGTATAGGCTTTCAGGGCGTAGTCCGAAAAAGGAGCTTCGCTTGTATGCGGCAATTGCCAGTAAATGAAGTTGAGCAGATAGGAATTCATAAACAGAACTCGTAGAAAGCCCGGCACGTCGCCATACGGTTTAGAGACAGCGGGTAGCAATCCATTATCCTTGGCAGCCTTCTCGATGTCGTTAGGGAAGTACTGCACCACCAGAACATCGGGCTTGACCTTGAACTCTTGCAACCGCTTGAATTCGTCTCGCGTGTCGGAGCCGGAGATTCCCAGGTTATAGACTACGTAATTTTGCGAACCCAGCTTTTGCCCTAATACATTCGAGTACCGCTCGTCTTCTTCCTTCAAACCATGCCCTGCGGTGAAGGAGTCGCCAACAACTAGTACTTTTTTCTTTCCGAGGGTATCGGTGTGTTCTACGTCGCGATAACCCTCTGCAGTGATGGGCTTCCAATACCGTTCAAACCAGATGTGGGATGCTAACGTTAGGCCGCCTTCATGGCTCTGCGATATAAACATGAAACCAATCTCCAGCAGAACGAGCAACGCGCTGAGCGGCAACAGTAATGTAGCCAGGTTTGACAGCCATTTTGGGGCTTTATCGTTTTTGATTACACCGTAATAGAAGACCCGCATTACCTCGATTAACAGCAATAGCAGCAGACAGATCTTGGCCAGCCGTATGTAAATATTGTCGAGAAAATCGTGATACGGGTATTCAAACGTAACATTCAGCTTGCTGTGAAAGAAGACAAACACGACCAGAAAGCCGAGGAACAATAGTCGAATGAGACTGCTGGTAAGTTTAGCCATTGGTTAAGTTCACAATCGGTGGTGGGTACTTTATTAACCTGATTACCTTAGTGTGATAAGCATTAATCCAGTACGAACTCTTCCTTCCAGTTATCCTTTTCCTGCCACTCAGGCTGCTGGCGTTTATCGAACACATAATTGCCAATGACCACATAATCCATTTCAGTACGCATAAAGCACCGATACGCATCATCGGGCGTACAAACGATTGGCTCGCCCCGTACATTGAAACTCGTGTTCACGATAACACCATAACCCGTCAATTTTTTGAAGGAATCGATCAGCTGCCAGTAACGGGGATTTGTTTCCCGGTGGACAGTCTGAATGCGGGCCGAAAAATCGATGTGGGTGATGGACGGCAGGTCCGAACGTTGAAAATACAGCTTGTCCCGCAATGACAGGCTGTCATAATTGGCGGGCAAAGGCATCCGACGCTTTTCTGTTACGGGGTGGACCAGCAACATGTACGGCGAGGTGCCATCGTATTCAAAATAATCAGCGCAATCCTCGGCCAGCACCGATGGAGCAAACGGCCGGAACGATTCGCGGTATTTAATTTTCAGGTTTAATTTCTTCTGCATCTCGGCGCTACGTGGGTCGCCCAGAATACTTCGGCCACCCAACGCCCGCGGCCCAAACTCCATACGGCCCTGTACCCAGCCAACTACGTTCTCACTGGCCAAAACGCGAGCTACCTCTTCGCTGAGCTTCGTAAAGTCATCAAACCGGGTATAAACGGCTTTGTACTTCTTGGCCATTAGCTCCACATCCAGATCGGAGAACGTTGGGCCGAGGTATGAACCATACATGGCATCGCTCTTGTAATCAACAACACGCTCTTTCCCGAAGTAAATGTGGTAAGCTGCCAAGGCTGCACCCAGTGCACCACCTGCATCACCCGCGGCCGGTTGAATAAAAACATTCTTAAATACACCCGACTTCTGAAGCTTCCCGTTAGCGACACAGTTCAGCGCTACACCGCCGGCCAATACTAGGTTATCCGTATTAGTCAGCCGCTTCGCTTCACGAGCCATGTTAATAACGATATCTTCGGTTACATGCTGGATAGCCAGGCCAAGGTTACAATGCTCAGCCGTAAGTTCGTCGTCAGGGTTACGTTTCGGAAAGCCAAACAATGCCTCCCATTTCTTTTCGTGTACCATCCGCAGGCCCGTCGCGTAATCAAAATAGTCCTGATTCAGCCAGATCGATCCATCTTCTTTGCACTCGACGAGTTCTTTTTTAATGGTTTCGACGTAACGAGTGACATCGGGAGAACTCGGATTACCGTAGGGTGCCAAGCCCATTAATTTGTACTCACCCGAGTTTACCCGAAACCCCAGAAAGTATGTAAAGGCTGAATACAACAACCCTAGCGAGTGCGGGAAGTGCAATTCTTTCAGGCTCGTGATGTTCGGTCCTTCACCCAGGCAAATGGACGCGGTGGCCCACTCCCCTACTCCATCAAGCGTCAGGATAGCGGCTTTGTCAAACGCGGACGGATAATAGGCGCTGGCCGCATGGGAAAGATGGTGTTCCGGAAACAGTAGTTTGACTGGTTTTTTCTTATCGTAGCCTATAGCTTCGAGTTCGTCGCGAATCAGCCGTTTCAAAAACAACTTGTCTTTCATCCAGACTGGCATGGCTTTCAGGAAAGACGAAAGTCCCTTGGGAGCAAACGTGTAATACGTTTCAAGCAGCCGTTCGAACTTCAACAGGGGCTTATCGTAGAAGACGATAGCATCTAGTTTATTGAGAGAAATTCCACCATACTCCAGGCAGTACCGAATGGCGTTGCTAGGGAAATTGGGATCGTGCTTTTTGCGAGTGAATCGTTCTTCCTGAGCGGCAGCTATAATCTTTCCATCTTCGATTAAAGCAGCTGCTGAGTCGTGATAAAAAGCCGAGATTCCTAAAATATTCATTATCAGCACATAAACCTTAATGGACAACAAAGGTATGAGAATCGGGGGAAAGTTCCGCACCGCTAAACGGCACTTTTTAGTTTTCAACAGTAGCTTTGAGTGATCGGTCAGCCAGGAGGACCAACTGCAATCGTTTACAAAAAATGGTACCTTTGGCCTTCTGAATACAACCTTACGTTACACTTCGTTATTGTGAAACTGGCAGCCATTGACATCGGTTCTAACGCAGCTCGCCTGCAAATTTCAACGATATTACACAACGACGATGTCGTTAGCTTCAAGCGCGTCGAATACGTTCGGTTCCCGCTCCGATTGGGTCATGATGTGTTTAATTTTGGCGAATTGACGCCTGAAAGCGAAGCGCGTACGACTAAACTGATGCAGGTTTACAAACTGCTCATGGAGCTTCATGAAGTTGAAGAGTATATGGCTTGTGCAACCTCTGCTATGCGGGAAGCCTCCAACGGTCACGAAATTGCCAAGCGCATAGAGGCAGCTACAGGGGTAAAGATTCACATCATCGACGGTCAGAAGGAAGCCGAACTGATCAACAATGTCGTTGTTCAGGCCCTGGATGATCGTCAATTTTTACACATTGACGTGGGGGGCGGCAGTACGGAGTTGAATATTTATAAGAACCGCCAGAAGATTAACTCTAAATCATTCAAGATTGGTTCGGTGCGACTACTCGAAGGAAAAGAAACCAAAGGAGCCTGGCGCAAAATTGAAGATTGGGTTGAAGAGAACGTAGACTCCTCACAGGAGATTGTGGCAGTGGGCACAGGCGGCAACATCAGCAAGCTGTTCAATCTGGCCTCGAAAACCTCGGAGGCCGATACCACACTCTCGGAAATAGAACGCATTCGAAATTACATTGCCGGTTTCAGTCAGGAGGACCGTATCAATAAACTACGTTTGAATGCCGACCGGGCCGACGTCATCGTTCCAGCGGCCGACATCTATATTTCGGTTATGCGCTGGGCCGGTGCCCAACAGATCATTGTTCCAGATTTAGGGCTTAAAGATGGGATCATTCAATTAGTGTATTCGCAGCTCGTTAAAAAGAAACGAATATAGTCCTTGTTATCCATTGATTGCTACAAAGGAAGCCATCCTAATCAGGTTGGCTTTTTGTTTTTACGGCGCCTACAGCCCTATCGCTGCGCGCTAAAGGCGCGTTTAGTCTTCCGAATAACCAACGGTAAACATGTGGTTAGCCTGGGATTAATAGTTACCGTGATTAGCGCAAAGGGACTACATACAGAAATATCAGGTTCTGGTTTCAGGCAAGCGTACACGTAATATACCTTGTCAACTACGGTCGTATTTTCTGGAAACGGCACGTCTGTTGCAGTGGCTTTACCATCAAACGGATGTATCTCTCCCAAGTGAACACCGTTTTTGCCTAGATAAGGGTTTGCTTGAGCAGAATCGAAACGAACAAACTCAATCACATAAGGCGGATTCGTTGCGCTCGTGTTTACTTGCAGACCATCAACCAGTTGACCTGAGCACACCGAAAGTGCGGTTATATTGGTGTTCGTAATCGTTGGGCAATCTTCTGTGCGCTGGTTGACTGGTAAGTGGTTATTCTGTATTCTTATTACTCTGTTAATGGCTAACATAGCCTGTGGCTTCGTATTTTCTAGCCTAAGATCATGCGTTTGCGCCTGTGAATTTGCGGTAAAAATCAGGCTGGCCAGCAGTACCAACCAGCCTGATTTATTTAATAAATGGTGTGGATACAAAAAAATAATGCTGCCCTTTTCAAGAGATCTCAATACGCTTGTGAATCGACGTACAAAACCAAGCTCTCTACTTGCTCCTCGGACATTGGGCGTAAAAGGTTCACTCATATCAGTCTAGGTATTAACCTATCGTGTAATTTGGCCTGTTATTTCATTACGACCCGACGCCGTTTGCGAGGTCACTTCAATACGTTAGCTAGTTACCAATGGCATTATTTTACTATTTTTCTTAATACGAATACACTTTATAGCTTATGTCTAACTAATCATTAACTAGTTTACCCTCAACGTTACGACTACTACGTTTCATAACTTTTAGCCTTTCATTCGTCTTCTTTCAGAACTATGACTTTTGTTAGATTTTGACGAATAAATCTATGAGCTAGCCAATACCCAACGCTTATCAGGCTTGTTCGGCTACTTTGCGAATGCATGACACAATACCGCATCTTACATCAGCAGCATCCATCAGCCGACGCCATTCCTGCCTACTTTGAGCGTGGCTTTTTCTTCAATGAGGAAACTCATCTACGGCAGCAGCACAATGGCTGCTTCCACCTAATTACCGCTGTGAATTGCAGCACCCGGCTGGCCGAAGCTCGTTGCGCTTTTTTTGTACAGTCCACCGAAGCGGTTAGTCCAACGGCCGCACCCTTCGGATCAATTGAATTCGCGGAATCCTTGCCAGATTCTGTACTGAACAAGTTTGTTCAAACGCTTACTCAAACAGCCACGGCTACGGGCGCGATTATCCTACGCCTTATCAATTACCCCCATTGTTACGCTCCTCAACAGGCAAACCGGCTGATAAAGTTGCTTGTGCAACAAGGCTTTAACCTTACAAGAAGCTACGCAAACGCTTATTTACCCGTAACCAGCACGCCTTATGACGAGGTTCTGATTGCGGCAGAACGCCGTCGGTTGCGGAAATGCCAACAAGCTGGTTTTGTATTCAGGCAATGGATGGACCCTGACATCGATGCTGTCATTTCATTCATAAGCGACATTCTCCACGCAAGAAACTACCCTCTTTCAATAAGCACGGCACGATTAGCCGATCTGCTTAAGCGATTTCCCGATGAATTTAGAGTTTTTGTCGTCAATCATGGCTTAGTGATCACGGCTTTGAGTGTAGTTGTACGAGTACGGGAAGATATTCTGTACAATTTCCTGCCCGCTTCCAATCCTGACTACAACACATTCAGTCCGATGGTTATGCTTGTTAACGGCTTGTACACGTATTGTCAGCAGCAAGGCATTCGCTTACTTGATCTTGGCGTATCACTCGACGGGAATCATCAACCTAAACCGAGCCTGATGCGCTTTAAACGAAACCTCGGTGCTCAGGAGTCGTCAAAGCTGACTTTCGAGAAGCAGTTATGAACGGGTTGCCAGCGTTTTTTTGCGTAATTTTGTAGAAAAACACCAAATATCCAGTACACTGGGTGGCATACGTTAATGCTTGAAGTCGCCTTTAACTCGGCAGTTACCTTTATCTCAAACCTGACGCATTCGTTGCTATCGCTGGCAAAGATACTGATACGCTCGCGTTGGGGTGTTTCATTGCCTGCTCCGGAACAGCCCTACTGCTCGGTCCTGGGCAATGGGCCTTCGTTGAGCGACTCCCTGGCCAATCACCTCGATTTCCTGCTGGAAACGGAGTTGGTGTGTGTGAATTTTTTTGCGGCTACGGACCACTTTACGCGGCTTCGCCCGGCTAACTACGTACTGGCCGATCCAAACTGTTTTACGTTCAACGAAACGACCGTCGGACGCGAAGATCTGCACCAAATTATAGCCGCTTTGATTAGCCGGGTCGACTGGCCGATGCGCCTGTTCGTGCCTAACTTTGGCAAAGGGTCTTACTTCATTCGTAAGGTTGAAGTCGGCAATCCCGTTATCAAAATAGTGTATTATAACCCAACCATTGTGCGGGGTTTTGCCTGGTTCAGGCATTGGCTTTACAGCACGAACATGGGGATGTTGCAAGCGCAGACGGTTATTGTTACGGCACTGAACCTGTCGATTAACCGTGGTTTTAAACAGATTTTCTTATTCGGGGCAGATACCTCCTGGCATGAACAGATTCGGATAGACGACCAGAACCAGCTTTTGATCAAACAAATTCACTTTTACGATAAGCCCAAAGACGCTGCGTTTGCCCCGGTTTATAGCGACCCACACCGAACGAAGACGTTTACAATGGCCAGTCAATTTCTGTCATTACATAAGGTCTTTCGTGGCTATGAAATGCTCCGGGAGTACGCTGATTACAAAGGCGTCCGGATCCTGAACGCCAGTGCTAAAAGTTACATTGACGCGTTCGAACGCGTACAACTCAACCGGTCAGGTAACCAATCCGTCAGCGAACTAAGCGACGAAACGAAAACCAACTCATAAGACCTGACTTACTCTTCAAAACATGCTTGACTTAACTAATAAATCAATTCTGATTACAGGCGGAACCGGCTCCTTCGGCAAAAAATTCGTTGAAATGGTGTACGAACGGTACCCAAACCTCAAACGCCTGGTTGTGTATTCGCGTGACGAACTGAAACAGTTCGAAATGGCGCAGCACTATCCGCAATCGAAATACAAATCCATCCGGTTTTTTATTGGCGATGTGCGCGATGGCGAGCGGCTCAAACGGGCTTGTGAAGGGGTGGATATAATTATCCACGCGGCTGCCCTGAAGCAAGTGCCCGCTGCTGAGTATAATCCAATGGAGTGCATCAAAACCAACGTGTTTGGTGCCGAAAACGTTATCAATGCCGCGTTGGACAACGGTGTACAGCGCGTAGTGGCGCTTTCGACCGACAAGGCAGCGGCTCCAATCAACCTCTACGGTGCTACTAAGCTCTGCTCTGACAAACTTTTCGTAGCGGCTAATAATATGAAAGGTAGCCGCGACCTACGATTTTCGGTCGTTCGTTACGGTAACGTGATCGGCTCGCGTGGTTCAGTAGTGCCCTTCTTTTTGGAAAAACGTAAAGAAGGTGTGTTACCCATCACGCATCCTGACATGACGCGTTTTAATATCTCGCTCGAAGAAGGCGTAGAAATGGTGTTGTACGCGCTGGAACATGCCTGGGGGGGTGAGATATATGTACCCAAGATTCCATCGTACCGTATTACCGACGTAGCAACGGCTATTGGCCCTGACTGCGAGCAGCGCATTGTGGGTATTCGTCCTGGGGAAAAGCTACACGAGGAGATGATTACCGAAACCGACGCCTTGAACACCGTTGAAACAGATAAATATTATGTAATCACTCCATCGACACCAACTTGGAGCGTAGACGACTACTTGAAAGCGTTCAACGGTCGGACGGTTGACATGGGCTTTAAGTACAACTCGGGTACCAACACCGACTGGCTAAATGTTGAGCAGTTACGGGAGCAGATTCGTGAGCACGTTGATCCAAGTTTTTCTGTTGCGTAAGGTGGACGAAGTCTGTCCTCTGTAACGTTACTAAAGCGGGTTCCCACCCGCCTTACTCATGAATCAAGCCATTCCATACGGCCGCCAGCACATCACGGACGACGATATTGACGCCGTGGCGGATGTCTTGCGCGGTCCTTTTCTAACTCAAGGCCCACACATTAACGCTTTCGAGACAGCTTTTGCTGAATACATTGGCTGTCGTTATGCCGTGGCTGTTGCTAACGGTACGGCTGCGTTGCACCTGTGTTGCATGGCACTCGGCGTTACGGAAGGGACCCGCGTCATTACTACGCCTATTACGTTTTCGGCATCGGCAAACTGCGTTCGCTACTGTGGTGGTGAGGTCTATTTCGCAGACATTGATCCAGATACAGCCCTGCTGGACGTAAACGCCGTCAGAAGGCTCATCGAACAGCATCCTAAAGGTTACTTTGCAGGCATCATACCGGTTGATTTCGCGGGTTACCCAGTCGACTTAACAGCGTTTCGTGAACTGGCGGACGAATACGGGTTATGGCTGCTGGAAGATAGCTGTCATTCGCCGGGTGGCTCGTTCGTTGATGCACAGGGCCTGGCGCACCGATGTGGTGACGGATCGCTGGCGGAGTTGGCGATTTTCAGTTTCCACCCCGTTAAGCACATTGCCGCAGGTGAAGGCGGGATGATTACCACCAACGACGAAGTCCTGTACAAACACTTGCTCCGGCTCCGAACGCACGGCATCACCAACAAGCCCGGCGACTTTACGGAGCCTTATGCTGGAGAGCCCGAGCGCGGTGGGTGGTATATGGAACTTCAGGAACTGGGCTACAACTACCGCCTGACCGACATGCAGGCAGCCCTGGGAACGAGTCAGTTGCAGCGTGTCGATGCTATGCTCGACCGTCGACGTGAGATTGCCAAACGCTACGATGATGCGTTTGCTGGTACGAACATCACGACCATTGTGCCGCCCGAAGGCGTAAACCATGCGTATCATCTTTATGTAATCCAAGTGGATGATCGCAAGGGTTTATACGACTTTTTACGAACTCGAAATATCATGGCGCAGGTGCATTACATTCCGGTGCATTTGATGCCGTATTACCGGCAATTTGGTTGGAAACCCGGCGACCTTCCGAACGCGGAACAGTATTACGCGCGTTGTTTAAGCTTACCCATGTTTCCGACGCTCACGGATGAAGAACAAACGTACGTTATAGCTTCAGTGCTTGAGTTTTGTCGTTGACATAAATCATTGTAATCATGCGCTCGTATTATAGCCACTTACAAGCCACTCAGAGTGTCGGCGAAACGATTGACCTGAAACGGAAGCCCGTCTTTCGGTCGTCAGCGATTTTTCCGGTGTTGCATAATAGTCAATACTCGTCGAAAGTCATTTTTATGGGCTATTGGCTCCTGAAACGACATATTCGCGAGATTGGCTTACTGTATACACTTCGCAATCAACCGGGCGAAGTCGTTGGCCGCAAGTATCTATGTGTCAATTCAGCGAAAGCCTATTCAATTCAACTGAATGAATTTGCAGACCTGATTGGCGACGATTTCACCGGCTCGCTGGAGCTGGAAATTTTCTCCACGCAGGACCTGATTTTCCCCTATCCGGCTTTCGTGCTAGTTTATTATTCCGACACATTCAGCACAGCCGTTCATACCGTTGGTCGGGTGTATAACGACATTGAGGATCTACGCCAGAATGAAACGTATCAGGCCCGCGAATCCGGTTTTGATATTTACGGCAGCGACACACTGTCGCCGTTTGTAGGCTTCACCAACGGACCGATCGCTAACGATAATCCAACGCTGACATATCAGGTCATTGATCAGCAGGGAAAGTTGTTTGATGGCACATTTACGCTGGCTCCACTGGCAGCCTTCGAAACGCGTTTTCTTGAACTAAAGGATCATCTGCCGCTGCACGATTGGCTCGGCGACGCGGCCGGTACCATTAAACTGGGGCATAACTTCGAAGGCTTTTTCCCGCGCTTCACCGTTGGCAATTTTGACACCCGTACAGCGTCAATCAGCATTACGCATTCGTATTACGACTGCTCGCCGTTCAGTGATGTGCAATCGTACTGGAACCGGCTCGATGAGGCTTTTCATGATGCATCAGTCCTGGTTCCGCTGTATATTACCGACGGACGCTACACCCGCTTGGTCGTTTACCCGACGTTTTCACCCTCTAACTTCCGGCTTACATTCGACTTCTTTGACAACGACGGTCATTTGTTAAACTCAGCTTCGGACTACCAGCTTGTTGCAAGTGATGATAACCTTTATCAGCCGCTTGATCTTGGTACCATTGCCGAGTCACTACAAATTGACCCTCATGCGGCTACCCTCGTGAGTGTTTACGCGAACTGGGACGATAAAAGCCGGATTCCAACCCGGTTGAAGTTCGGGCTCAATGTTGGCTATCAGAACCGCCCGGCCGAGCTACCGTCAAACGTGTGCTTTGCGCCCTCGTTGGGCAATCCAAACGTACTGAAAAAAGGAGGCACGTTCCGTTGGGCCCCGTTTGTCAATGTGGGTGAGTCAGAAATTGCGTTTACCAATGGATCACCTTTGAAACATTATGACCGTCCGGCCACGGTTCAGTTAACCTTTCACCGCGAAGCCGACAACGAGGTCCTAACGCGTACGCTATTCATTCCTGCCAACGGTCAGCGTCGACTTGCTTTGGCTGAAGATTCGGAGTTAGCGGCTTTCTTCGGTGGGGCATCGGGATGGGTAGCGGCTCAGGCCGACAATCCCTACGTCAACGGTTTCTATTTTGATTTTCACGCGAACGGTGCCGTCGCTGCCGACCATGTTTTTTAAATAGTCATTAAGTGGTCATTTGTTGTAGAGCACGATAAATGACAATCAATGACCACTTAATGACCACCAATGCCTACAACTAATGATTCAACTGCCCGATTTCAGCAAATCGTTCGAGTACGAAAACAACTTTTATCTCTCCGCAGATAGCAGCCGAATGGCGAAAGTGCTGGCCCATTACGAACTCTATAAACTGACGGTTGACTTGCCTGGAGCCATTGTTGAGTGTGGCGTTTTTAAAGGAGCTTCGTTCGTGCGTTTTGCGATGTTCCGGCAGTTGTTAAGCAATCCGGCGGCTAAAAAAATCATTGGATTTGACGCCTTTGGTGAATTCCCAGAAACGGCGTTCGAAGGTGATCAGAAATGGCGCTCTAAATTCATTGCCGATTCGGGCGAACAGGGCATCAGCCCCGATCAGCTTATGGAAGTATTGCGACACAAAAAGTCAGATCAGAACGTCGAGTTGGTGCAAGGCGACGTCTGCCAGACCATTCCAGCTTATGTGGAGCAGCACCCTGAATTACGCATCTCGTTCTTAAACATTGACGTGGATGTCTATGAGCCTACCAAAGCCGTGCTTACCCACCTGTACGATCGGGTGGTTCGGGGCGGGGTGATCCTGCTGGACGACTACGCCAACGTGTTTCCCGGTGCCAACGCGGCCGTTGAAGAATTCTTTGCCGACAAGCCCGTTGACATCAAGCGGCTTCCGTTCGCCATTACCCCTTGTTACGTGGTTAAGAAATAACGAAGCCTCACCTCATATTGTAAACCAATGATCAATACACAACAAGAGCAATTTTGGTCCAGTGATTTCGGTCAGCAATACACAGACCGTAACACCTATGATCCGCAGGCATGGGACGATTTTTACCGGCAAACCTGGGGTCTGACCAAAATTGACATTAATGCGCAATTCATTAACGACTTGCCCCGCGACGCCCGCATACTGGAAGTAGGTTGCAACACCGGCATGCAGCTCCGCGGTTTACAGAGCATGGGCTTCACCAACTTATACGGTGTTGAGCTCCAGCCTTACGCTGTTGAGAAAGCAAAGCAACACACCACCGGCATTAACATCATTCAGGGATCGGGATTTGACTTGCCCTTCCGCGACGGTTTTTTCGACGTAGTCTGCACAAACGGCGTATTGATTCACATCGCCCCTAACGATCTGCCGAAGTTCATGAGCGAAATGGTTCGTTGTAGCCGTCGGTTTATCTGGGGCTTTGAGTACTACAACGACGAGCTAAAAGCGATTCCGTACCGGGGAAATGAAGGATTTTTGTGGAAGGCCGATTATGGAAAACTTTTCGAGCAGCAGTTCCCGGAATTACGTATGGTAAAACAGAGTTTGTTCCCGTATGTAACGGCGGCCGAGCAGGGTAATGTCGATAGTATGTACTTGCTTGGGAAAGTAGCCTGATGTCCGTCATTGCCATCATTCCGGCCCGGGGCGGCAGCAAGCGCATTCCTCGCAAAAACATCCGACCTTTTTTGGGCAAGCCCATTATTGCCTATGTGATTGAGGCCGCTTTGCAGTCGGGTCTGTTTGATGAAGTAATGGTCTCGACCGACGATACCGAAATCGCGGATGTTGCCCGTCATTACGGCGCTGTTGTACCGTTTATGCGTCGACCCGAAACGGCTGATGACTTTGCTTCGACTGCCGATGTACTGCGCGAAGTACTGAGCCAATACACTGATCAGGACAAAAATTTCGAATACGCCTGTTGCCTCTACCCTACTGCGCCATTCGTTACGCCAGCCTTACTTCAGGGTGCATTCTCTTCTCTAACAGAGCAGCAATTCGATACCGTTTATCCGGTACAGCGTTTTAGTTTTCCCATTCAACGGGCGGTGTTACTGCGAGACGGGAAAGTGCAGTGGTTGCACCCTGAACATGCTATGACGCGTTCGCAGGATTTAGAACCCGCTTACCACGACGCGGGCCAATTTTACTTCTTCAATGTTGGCGCGTTTCAGGCTAATCAGCGCCTGATTACCGAAAACTCAGGGGGCATCATCATTGCCGAAGTGGCAGCTCAGGATATTGACACCGAAGACGACTGGGCCATAGCAGAGCTCAAGTATCGAATGAGAAAAGGATAGTAATCCGACGATGACCCGGCCGGTGCGGTTTTATCTACTTAGCAACACATATCCATGAAGCAACTCCTTTTCCGCGCCGATGGTAACGCTCAAATTGGCCTGGGGCATGTCATGCGCTGTTTGGCTTTAGCCAATATACTGAGCGATCAATTTTCGATGCGATTGGCAATCGTTGACCCAGCCCCAGACGTTCGGGCTTTGATGGAAACAGCCGGTTTAACAGTCGATCCGTTACCAACTTCATCGGTAGAAACTGTTTTTCTGGATAGTATTATTCCCGATGACATTGTCGTTTTGGATGGCTACTCGTTCGACAAATCGTTTCAAAATAGTGTCCGTTCGCGTGCTCGAAAGCTGGTAGTCATTGACGACTTAGTCACGGGTCATTACGTAGCTGACGTCATCATCAACCACGCTGGTGGTGTTCGGCCAACCGATTACGACGCGGAGCCTTATACTCAATTCTGTTTAGGTCCGCATTACGCTTTACTTCGGTCAGAGTTTTTAAAGCCAGATGGCTTCGGAGAGCCGCCAGTCGACGGGCCCATTTTCGTTAGTCTGGGCGGAGCCGATCCGCAGAATACCTCGCTGACGGTGCTTGAAGCGATTCAGCAGGTAGATTCAACTTTACCCGTACGGATTGTTTTAGGCCCATTTCACCCTAACCGGACTGCTATTGAAGCTTTTCGAGCTCATTTACCAAACCTGGCTATTTTACAAAATTTGTCTGCCAGCCAGATGGTGAACGAATTAATGCAGTGCAGTTTAGCTATCACAGCTTGTAGCACCGTCGCCTACGAAGTTTGTGCTGTCAATCGGCCATTGATTGGGATTGTTACGGCGGAAAATCAGGCTCGTATCGCGCAGTTTTTGTCCGAAGAAAAGCTGGCGTTATCAGTTAATTTTCCAACTTTACTGACTCGGTTAACGCCTGTCATCGCTTTAGACAAACTGCTCAAACTGGCCATTCAATCCTTTCAGTTCTCTCCGGAGAACGTAACCGATACGCTTGCTAACCAACGCCGATTGTTTGATGGTCGCTCGCCCGAGCGTTTTCGAGATCTGTTTAATCGCCTATGATTCATCACCGATTAGCCCAACCCGACGACGCCCAGTTGTACTATGCCTGGGCAAATGACCCGGATACACGGCGGCAGTCGTTCAATTCGGCTCCGATTTCGCTGGAAACTCATACGTCCTGGTTCACTCGAAAACTCACGGATTCCAATACGTTGATGCTGGTATTTGAGAACGAGTCAAATCACCCCGTTGGACAGGTTCGGTTCGAGCGCACACCAGTTGCTGATATGCCCGACGAAATCATCATCGGCGTATCAGTCGACGCTCACCAGCGGGGTAAAGGTTTAGCCAGCGAGTTGATAAGACAAGGCTGCAAAGCCTGTCGCAAGACGTGGGGCGACGTTACCATTCACGCTTACATTAAGCTTGATAACCAAGCATCTATTCGGTCGTTCGAGAAGGCCGGGTTCACATTCTCGCACGAAAGCGATAAATTTGCGGTTAAGAGCTTAGTTTACACATTACCTGCATGAGCCAACACCAACCGATTCAGGTTGCTACTTATACAATCAGCCCGTCGCACCGGCCCTTCATTATCGCCGAGATGTCGGGCAATCATAATCAGTCGCTTGACCGGGCTCTCGAACTAGTCGATGCTGCAGCAAAGGCGGGTGCCCACGCCCTTAAATTGCAGACCTACACGCCCGACACCATTACGTTCAACGGAGCTTCGGAGGAATTTTACATCCGCGATGCTAAGTCGCTGTGGGCCGACAAAAATTTGTATAAGCTGTACGAGCAGGCTTACACGCCCTGGGAGTGGCACGCACCAATCTTCGAACGAGCGCAGCAACATGGCATGGTTGCCTTTAGCTCCCCGTTCGATACAACGGCCGTTGATTTCCTCGAATCGCTCGACGTACCTCTCTATAAGATCGCTTCCTTCGAAAACACGGATCACATTCTTCTTAAGAAGGTAGCCCAGACGGGGAAACCCGTCATCATGAGCACGGGCGTTTCAACCGTTGCCGACCTCGACGAGTCGGTGAAGGTCTTACGTGCCAATGGCTGCAAAGACCTTATTCTGCTAAAGTGTACCAGCACTTACCCCGCCACACCTGAAACTACCAATTTGCTCACGATTCCTCATATGCGGCAGTTGTTCGACGTACCGGTGGGTCTGTCGGACCACACGATGGGCATTGGCGCATCGGTAGCTGCGGTAGCTTTGGGAGCCGTTGTCATCGAGAAACATTTTACGCTCCGCCGAGCCGATGGAGGTGTTGACTCGGCCTTTTCGCTCGAACCTGAAGAACTACACAGTCTGGTTATCGAAACGGAACGGGCGTTCCTGGCAATGGGACAGGTTAGCTACACCATGACGCCGAAAGAGGAAAAGAGCCTGCAATTTAAGCGGTCGTTGTACGTAGTGAAAGACGTACAGGCGGGTGAGCCATTTACACCCGAGAACGTTCGGAGCATCCGCCCGGCCAATGGTCTCCATACGCGCTATTACGACGACATTCTGGGGCAAACTGCAACACAAGACATTCCAGCAGGAACGGCCCTCAGCTGGTCTTTAGTTGTAAAGAGTGAAAGAGCGAAAGAGTGGAAGAGCGCCTGACATTGGCTTTTCACTCTTTCACTCACTCGCTCTTTCACTCTTTATAATGGGTATCATCAAGCGGCAAACCATTCAGGGAACGATTTTCACGTACGCGGGCATCGTCATCGGCTTTGTGACGATGGGCTTGCTGTTGCCTAAGGTTCTTACTCCCGACCAGAACGGCCTGATTGGTTTGCTGATCGCGTTATCTATTATCCTAACGCAATTTTCAAATCTTGGTATTAACGGGGCCGGAGGTCGCTATTTCCCCTATTTCCGAAATTATGAGCAGGGGCACGGCGGTTTTCTGTTATTAGCCTCAGGCGTATCGCTGCTGGGATTTGCCCTGAGCGTGTTCATTCTCTGGTCATTCCGGCCATACATTGTAGCCGAGAACGCTGAGAAGTCAGCGCTGTTTGTGCAGTATTATTATCTGCTCATACCGCTCACGTTTTTTACGCTGTTTTTCAATCTTTTTGATAATTACGCTAAACTACTTTACGACAGCGTTACGGGTACCTTTCTTCAGCAGTTTCTGCAACGCTTATTACTGCTATGCGCCGTAATTGTCTACTGGTTTGACTGGATTACCTTCCCGACTCTGCTGGCGTTGTGGATGGGGTCATACGGTGTGCAGATGCTTTTAATGGTCGCCAAAGTAATCCGCGACGGGCACTTTACTCTTGATCCGAAGCAACTGCAACTAACACCCGAACTACGTCGGGAGCTGTTTCGCTACGCGTCTTTAACCCTGCTTACCGGCCTTTCGTCGCAGGTGATTCTGCACATTGACAAGTACTTGGTGAACGATGCGCTCGGCCTGGCCCAAACGGGTATTTATAGTATCAGCGCCAACTTTGGAACGGTGATTGCCGCTCCCGCGACGATGCTTTACAAAGTGTCAGGGGTAGTTATTGCCGATTCATGGAAGGCCAACGACCTTGCTAACATTTCCAATATTTACCGCAAAAGCTGCTTGAGCCAACTGGTTGTTGGTACGTTGGTATTCGTTGGTATTGCAGCCAATCTGCCCAGCGTGTTTGAGGTTTTGCCGAAAGGATACGAAGCGGGTTATTACGTCATTCTCTGGATTGGCTTTGGTAAACTGATCGACATGGCCACTGGTGTTAACGGCACAATCCTGGCTACCTCGCGCTACTACGCCTTCGATTCACTTTTTTTTATTCTGATGGTTGCCGTCACGATAACTACAACCCGGGCACTTATTCCCGTATTTGGGCTAGAAGGTGCAGCGATTGGTGCAGCTATTGCGACGGCGTTGTTCAATGCTGCCCGCACCGGATTCGTCTGGTATAAATTCGGCCTGCAGCCGTTTACCTGGCGTAATCTGGCCGTTATTGCGGTGGGACTGCTGGTGTGGGCACTGGCTGTTCAGGCTCCTTATCTTTCCGGTAACTTATGGCAGGTAGGAGTTGATGTAGCCTTACGTTCAGCCTTTATCACCATAATTTTTGGCGGCTTAATATATTTTTTAAAGATTTCGCCGGACATAAATCAACTTCTGACAGGCGCTTGGTTGAACCGTCGTAAGTCTGTCAGTCCGTAACTTGCGCCCGTGAAAACATTATTCTCGTTTCTCTTTACTGATGCCTACCGGCTCCTCAGCTCTGCTAACGGACGAAAGTTTTTGTGGTTACTGCTCACAGCGGGCGGCACCCGCCGAAATCAGGCTGCAACGTTGACTTTCAACGGACTGCGCTTCCGAACGCCGGACAGCCTGATGTTCTTTTGGCAAGTGAAAGAGATTTTTGTGGACGAAAGCTATGCCTTTCCAACATCGTCATCTACACCCGTTATTATCGATTGTGGATCGAATATTGGTACAAGTGTCATTTATTTCAGTCGCCACTATCCTAAGGCAAAGATTGTTGCCTACGAAGCCGATGCTGAAACCGCAAAGACCTTACGTAGTAACCTAGTCACTAATGGCGTAACGAATGTCGATGTCGTGGAAAAAGCCGTCTGGACAGACGATTCGGGCGTTGATTTCGGCAGCGCGGGCGATGACGTTTCATCGGTATTTGTCGCTACCAACGTTCATCGTGTACCATCGGTGCGGCTTCGGGATGTACTCCTGCAAGAATTGCGCATCGATATGCTCAAGATTGACATTGAAGGTGCCGAAGTACCCGTTTTGAAAGATTGCCGCGATGCCCTGGCTCACGTGCAGAACCTGTTTGTCGAATATCATGCCTACATCGGTCAGCCACAGACATTGCCCGAGTTATTGCAGATACTAACCGAAAGTGGTTTCCGGTATTACGTCGACACAGCGCAACACCGTATCAAACCGCTCATTAATCGTCAGTACCGCGGCAACACGGTCATGGACTTACAATTGACTATTTTTGCGTATAGAACATAGTCATTACTGGTCATCGATTAGTTGTTGATTGGCATTAATTGCAGGCAATAACTCGCAACGAATGACAACCAATGACTATTTAATGCCGTTTCTCTAATGATTGATAAGATATTAAGCCGCTCTGAATTCCAAAATGAACCGCCTGTTCTGGTGGACATTGGCGCGTCGGGGCAGTTACACGGGCGTTGGAAAGCCTTCGCTAAACATGCGATTTGTATTGCTTTCGATGCCGATGATCGTGATTTTGGCTACGTCGAAAGCGAGTCAAGTCACTTTCGTAAGCTATATACCTTCAACCATATCGTTACCGGGTCACCATTAACCGATTCTGAACCAGCCGAGCAGGAAACCGAAACATCAGCCTTCTACTTAACTGCATCGCCCCACTGTTCCAGTCTGCTGCGGCCCCGGCCCGATCTGATTCAGGAGTATGCTTTTGCACCTAAGTTTGAGCCCACGAAGGTTGTTCAGCTTAAAACCCGCAGCCTACGTTCGACGCTGGACAGCCTGAACGTAAAGCAGGTAGACTGGTTTAAAACCGACTCGCAGGGCACCGATCTACGGTTGTTTCGCAACCTTGGCGACGACCGCACCCGTCGGGTGCTGACGGCTGAGTTTGAACCAGGCATTGCCTCTATCTACGATGGCGAAGATAAGCTGTACAAGGTATTGCAGTTTATGGAAGAAACGGGCAGCCACTGGTTGGCAGAGCTTTTACCAAAGGGCTCACCGCGCATTACGCCCGCCCTTCTGGATAGTTTCACAAGCCAGCCATTATTGAAAAAGTTTGTGCTCTTTTCACTCAAGAACAGTGCCGTTTGGGGTGAGATGACCTACCTCAACCGCTTTGCCGACGAGGCCATGCTTACCCAACGGAACTTACTGCTCGGCTGGGTTTTCGCCACGACGCTGAAGCAGCACGGCTTTGCGCTGATACTGACGCAGAAAGCGAAAAGCCGTTTTGCGGACCCCATTTTTGCCGAAATGGAAGCCTACTCGCGCCGACGCATCTGGGGGCGTGTCTGGGGCATTGGTTTCTGGCCGGAGGTCGTCAAGAAGTTCAATCAACTGTTGGGCCGGTGAGAGTTACACACCTTAGCACCTATCACCTCTTTGGCGGGGCGGCAGTAGCAGCCACGCGACTTCATCAGGCCTTGCAAAAACACGGGCAGGTGGAGAGTACTATGCTCGTTGGTACGTCGAATCGGCAGGAAAAGCACCG
This sequence comes from Spirosoma soli, assembly GCF_042684525.1. Classification (NCBI taxonomy): domain Bacteria; kingdom Pseudomonadati; phylum Bacteroidota; class Cytophagia; order Cytophagales; family Cytophagaceae; genus Spirosoma; species Spirosoma soli. Next base: position 296,335 of record NZ_JBHULN010000002.1, read on the forward strand.
TCCAGCGCCGAATGTACAGTACCTGGCCAGTAATCTCTTGTCGGAGCAACTGGCCTTTGGGCGTTTCGTAGCCGAGCGTCTGTACTTTCTGCCCTATGAACGTGATCGATCCGTTCGGTTTCAGTTTTCGCCAGCGGTGTTCGGCGCAGGCTTAACCTTTCACGACGCTATTATGCAGGCCGACATCCTGCACCTGCACTGGATTAATTTCGGCTTTTTATCCATTGACGGGCTTCGTTCATTAGTTGACCTGGGCAAGCCTATTGTGTGGACCTTGCACGACCAATGGGCCTTTACGGGTGGTTGTCATTACTCGCGCGGATGCGATCATTTTTTGACGCACTGCCGTTCATGTCCCTACCTGAAAAAACCCGGCGAGCGAGATTTGTCTTACCGTGTCTTCGAGCAAAAAACGAAACTGTTCGACAAACCGGCTATTCATTTCACACCTCCCAGCCACTGGTTAGCCAACGAAGGTTTACGCAGTACGCTCTTGCGAAATTTCCCGTTTCAGGTAATTCCGTATGCCATCGACCAGGATGCGTTCCGACCGATTGAACGCACGGCCGCCAATGACCATTTTGAGTTACCAAAAGACAATCGTCCACGCCTATTGTTCGGTAGTGCAAACGTGACAGATTCACGGAAAGGCTTTCGTTACTTCGCGGAGGCATTAACACTGTTACATCAGCAACAGCCCGATCTACAGCCCGAAATCCTTGTCTTCGGGAAAGGCCGCTCCTATTTGTTCGATGAACTGCCTTATCCGGTTCGGCATTTGGGCATTCTAACGACCGAAGAAGAGGTAGTAGCCGCTTATAATGCTGCCGACGTAATGGTTGTCCCTTCACTAGAAGATAATCTACCAAACACGGTTATTGAGTCGTTAGCCTGCGGTACGCCGGTTGTTGGGTTTCGTACGGGCGGTATTCCCGAAATGATTGACCACCGACAGAATGGCTACCTTGCCAAAGTCGGTTCAGCGCAGGAGTTAGCCGATGGTCTGGCGTTTATACTCATGCATACACAACCCGATGCTTTACGACAAAACGCTCGTCAATCTGCCGAAGCCCGGTTTTCGGAGGATGTTGTAGCCGGGCAATATGTTGAATTATACACGAAATTGAAGAGTGAAATGGTGAAAGAGTGAAAGAGCGGTTATACTCTTTCGCTCTTTCGCTCTTTCGCTCTTTCGCCATTTATGCCAACCGTCTCTATCATCACGATCACTTACAACGCCGAGCGGTTTCTGGAGCGTACGATTCTGAGTCTCGCGGCTCAGGAAACCACCAACTACGAGTACATCATCGTTGACGGAGCCTCAAAAGATGGTACGCTGGATATCATAAAGCGGCATGAGCACTTAATTACGAATTGGGTTTCGGAGCCTGACAAGGGCTTATACGATGCCATGAACAAAGGGCTACACCGAGCCACTGGCAATTATGTTTGGTTCATGAACGCAGGCGATGAACTGCATGACGCGCAAACGTTACCCAAATTGCTTGCCCAAATTAAGGCAACAAGTTCAGATATATATTATAGCGATGCGCTGTTCGTACGCGACGACGGCTCAACGGTTGGTCTGCGGAGCCAGGTTACTCCGCATACGTTACCCCGCAACCTTACCTGGCGAGACATGGCCCTTGGCATGAAAGTGTGCCATCAGGCCTTTGTGGCAAAACAGAGCATTGCGCCCGACTACCCAACCGATAACCTGAGCGCCGATTTAGATTGGGAGATTCGTTGCCTGAAAGCGGCTAAACGCATTGAATATGTGCCTTTCATCTTGTGCAAATACCTGATCGGCGGTTTGTCTGTACAGCAGCACCGACGCTCATTAACGGACCGGTTCAACGTGTTGGTTACGCATTTCGGATTGTTGCCAACTTTACTCAATCACGGGCAGATTCTATGGCGGGCGTGGCAATTTAAGAACCGACAAAACATCTCAACTTGAAGTGGGCGCTTATGAGATTTAATCCCCTACTTTGTGGAAAATACGTTAATCTAAATGGATAATTCCGTTGAGAGTGCCTTTAGATTGGGAAATGCCGATAAATTTGCGCGGTTCATTCCAGCAAATCCTTACCTTCTTTGTCCTTTTATCGCAAAAAATAAACTTAACCAATGAAAAGAATAGCTGTTTTTACCTCGGGTGGCGACGCGCCGGGTATGAACGCCTGCATTCGGGCGGTTGTCCGAGGGGCGGTCTATCACGGTCTCGAAGTATTTGGTATCCGCCGGGGGTACAGCGGAATGATAAACGGCGATATTTTTCAGATGTCTTCGCACTCAGTAAGCAATATTGTTCAGCGCGGAGGCACCATCCTGAAATCAGCCCGCAGTAAAGAATTTATGACGCCTGAAGGACGCGCCAAAGCCTATGATCAACTTCAGAAATTTGGTATTGAAGGTCTGGTTGCCATCGGCGGAAACGGTACGTTTACAGGAGCTACTCTCTTCTATGATGAGTACGGGATTCCGACGGTTGGCGCACCCGGTACTATTGATAACGACTTATACGGCACCGACTATACCATTGGTTTCGACACGGCTGTAAATACGGCGCTCGAAGCGATCGACAAAATCCGCGATACGGCTGACTCTCACGATCGCATCTTCTTTATTGAAGTAATGGGCCGCGACTCGGGCTACATCGCCATTCAGTCGGGTATTGCCGGTGGGGCTGAGTTAGTTATGGTACCCGAAGTATTAACGCCCATTTCTGAAGTAGTTGAAACGCTTAAATCGGGTTGGAGCCGCCAGAAAGCCTCATCCATCATTGTTGTCGCCGAAGGCGAAGAAGAAGGTAATGCTACTGAAATCTCCGAAAAAATCCGTCAGCAGGTCGAGTCGGATATTGATATGCGCGTAACAACGTTGGGGCACATTCAACGCGGAGGTATCCCAACGGCCTACGACCGGATTCTGGCCAGCCGTTTGGGCTTAGGCGCTTTAGAAGGGCTTATGAGTGGCGAGAAAAACGTAATGGCGGGCATTGTCAACAACGAGTTGGTATACACCCCGTTTAAAGATACCATCCGACTACCCAAGCCTATTAACGAGGACTTACTGAGGATGGTGAAAATCTTGTCGGTGTAAAGTATACTACTTAATGCATGGATCAGAAGTTTGGCTAAGTCACTGGTTTACGTTTAAGTAGACGGGTATTAGTTGTAACGCGAGTGGTAATCCGCGACCTCAGCTCCCTGTTGAGCATAGTCTGAGACTATGCTCTGGTGTTATCCGGTCTCTGACCGGTAGAGATGTACTAGTACCAACACCGGTCGGAGACCGGATAACGCCCGAGCGAAGTTTGAAACTTCGCTCAACAGCGCTGATGCAAACTGCTTCTGATTCATGACAATGAGTGACAACTAATTACCGCGTCAACAATATCCGACGGCTTTATACATCACGTAGCCAACCAGTTCTTTCACTAGAAAATAAGCGTCGGCGAAGGCTTCTTCGCTGGGTAGTAACCACTCGCCAGGGGCATACAGGCGTCGGTGGCTTAGAAAGCTACTGGGAAACGGCGTCACATTAACGCCTTCCTTCTGAAAACAGGCGGCTGCCCGGCGCATGTGAAAAGCAGATGTGACCAACACACAGCGATTCGTGTTGAAGCGCTGACGTAACACGTTCGCCGAAAAAACAGCGTTTTCGTGCGTATTACGCGACTTGTTTTCCAAAATAATATCACTCGGCCGAACGCCAGCTGTTATGAAAAATCGAGCAATCGTATGTCCTTCGTCACTAACGCTTTTCGCTTTAAACGGTAAGTTACCTTCGCCACCACTGATCAGGATTTTCCGTACAGCGCCGGTTTTATACAGGTACAGTGTTTGTCCGGCACGGTCGGCCTCTCGGTCGAGTAAGAAGCGGCTCGACTTATCCGGCGCTGGCATCTCTTTCATGACGTTAATCATGCCCCCGGTTAGCAAAACAGCAACCGACAGGGTTGAATCAACCGGTTTAGGTGCGGGTGCGTATTCCCAGGCGAGGGCTAACTCATTGGTCAAGAATGCATTGCTGAATAACCAGAAGATTCCTAACGCAGTACCGGCGAATTGACGCCGACGTAATGGTTTTTTGAGAAAAACGGCTAACATCAAACTTACCACCAACCATCCAGCGGGCGTGAGCAGATAATTCAGGGTTTTAGAAAAGAAATAAAACATAGACTAGGCAAGGCATGGCAAACGTTTTGTAGACAATAACTTACCGCCAAAAACCGTAAATTTGTCTCTATTCTGCCGCGAAGATACGTTCCTACTTGTATGAAACACCTCCTCCTGATTGGCCTCTTTGGCTTGTTTATAACTCCTGCTGCATGGGCGCAGTCGGCAACTACGGCGTCGTCTAGTGGATTCAAGATAACTGGCCACGTTAAGGGATTAAAAGATACAACCACCGTCTTGTTCGCTCACTACTTCGGCTCAGGGCAATATATTCCTAAGGACACCGCCCGATCTGATGCGAATGGGAATCTGGTTTTTGAAGGAAAGCAGCATTTACCAGAAGGGCTGTACATTACCGTATTACCCAAGAGCCGGTACGTTGAATTCATCATCACCGACGATCAGGAGTTTACCTTCGATACCGACACCGCCAACGTAATCAAGAATATGAAGGTCACCGGCTCGAAAGAAAATGAGCTGTTCTACGATTATCAGCAGCAGCTCGGCAGACTGTATGACGAAGCGCAGGCACTGAACTTACAGAAGAAAATACGTAATGATGCGGCATCGAATGCTTTGCTTGATAAGCAGATGAATGACCTGCAAAAGAAAGCCCAGGTTCAGCGTACTCAGTTCTTGAAGGACAACGCCAACACATTTGCCGTTAAATTATTGAAAGCGTCGGCCGAACCCGATGTTCCGCCAGCCCCTAAAGCCGCCAATGGGCGGCCCGATTCGGTTTGGGTTTTCAACTATTTCAAAAATCATTTTTGGGATGATTTCGATTTCTCCGACGAACGGTTCGTCCGGACGCCGGTCCTACAACGGAAGCTGGATCGTTACTTTAAAGAATTAACCGTACAAACGTCCGATTCCTTGATTAAAGAAGCGGATTACGTGGTTGGCAAAGCGCAGGCCGGCAAGAATAAAGAGATACTCTCATACACGATTTATTACATCACCAGTCAGTACGAACAACCCAAAGTGGTGGGAACCGACGGTGTATTTGTACACATGTTCGAAAAATACTACGCTACCGGCATTATGCCCGTAACGGACACCTCAACGATTCGCAAAATTGGGGAACGTGTAGCTACGCTTAAGCCGAACCTCGTCGGCAAAACACTCGTCGCGCCAAATGTGAGCGACACACTTCGTAAACCCATTGTGCTATCGAATATCAAAGCCGATTATACGGTCGTGTACTTCTACGCTCCTCACTGCGGACATTGCCGCGAGAGCGCTCCTAAAGTGCAGAAGTTCGTCGATGCTTACAAAGGCAAAGGCGTTGAAGTTGTAGCGATTGCCGTAGAAGACAGCCCTGAAGAATGGAAGAAGTTTATTAAAGAATTCAAGCTACAGAAAGCCATCAACGGTTTTGACTATACGTTCCGAACCAACTTTCAGCGTCAATATGACGTCTGGACCACGCCGACCGTCTACGTGCTCGATAAAAACAAAAAGATTTTAGCCCGTAAACTTCCGGCCGAAGACATTGAAAGCTTCATTCTTTTTCACAAAAAGCAAGCGGCTACTCAGAAACCAGCCGTGGCACCAGCCAATGCAAAGGCCAGCGTGAAGAAGTAAATGCCTGTTCACTTAGTTTGGCATAATAAAAAAGCCGCTTGGTTTAAGCAAGCGGCTTTTTTATTATGCCAAGTGTAACCAACGACTAATAAGTCTCATATTCAAACCGTATCTCTCCTCCACCCGTCGTAGCTTTCGTAGGTAACCCCTGGGCATTATATTCATATTGAGTTACTACTATTTGGGGAGTAGGATTTCCTTGAACCTCGGTGGTTACTTTGGTTACGTTATTTCGGTTGTATAAACTTGGAATTCCACTAACTCCTTCTAAGCCAATCAAACCATAAAAAGGATTGGCTTTGTCATCGTACTCATAAGTGACGTTTGTAGTCAGTCCTGCACGTAGTGGTCTTGTAATTTTTTGTATCAGATTATTACCAGCATAAGTTAAGTCAGAAGTTACACCGAAAGGGCTATTAACAGGAACCTCTGAAAATTGCCCTTTTTGATTCACTATAGGATATAAGGTATAATTTCTTCGTTCATCACCTTTAATATAATCTCCATTTATGATTGCTCTCAACGTAGAGGTAAGGACGTTTACCCCTCCTTCAGGATTAGCACTGTTATAAGTAAATAGATTGTACTCTCCTGGAAATGAGCCACCTGGAATTATAAAGAAAAACCTTTGAATCCGGTTTGTGTTTGCATATTCAAAGATGCCTTTATAATCACCCGATACAAATGAGGCTTCTCTACCCTGAGCATCGTAAAAGAATTCAGTGGTACCCGCTGAGCCTGGTACCGTACTAATGGTACGCTTGAGCCGAAGCCGTGGTTGTTGATTTTCATTGAGCCGATGGTCAGTACAAGACCAGAGGCTAACAACTAATGCGAGGGCCATTGCCCAGGATTTGGTTACAAAGTTCATTATGAATTGATTGAATGGATGGTGACGTTAAGTTTAAAATTGTGTGTTCGTTATAGAAGGCTTTCTTCTATTAAGAAGCTGATAAAGTTCTCTTTTGATAAGTGATCTGTTTCATGCTGAATATGTCGATTAGACTGCATAGATAGTTACAAGCCAGCAAGTCTGTATCACCAAATAATTAAGATTAGACCTGTACATGTGAGAATTTATTAATCGGTATTTTGAAAAGCACGCCGAAGAAATAGCAAAGAAAGGTTTGCCAGTGGTTTGAATGGCAAACGCCCCTCTGCACAGAGGGGCGTTTGCGTTAGGTAATGAACAGTATACGAAATAATAGCATATACTATTCCTCTTCTATCAATCAATTAACCGGTGTTCACCCATGCCAAAGGTAGGTTCACTCTCGTTTGTCAGCGTACGTCAGCATAACCGTTTAGGTTTATGTCACCAATGAATAATCACTCTCTTGACCAACCCTGATCGCTAAAACGATGGATTACACCAATCACATTTTATTATCGTTACTCCTCTTAAACCTTAGTGTGGCCCTCGGGGCAGGGCTCTATGAAACACGAATTGTTATTCCTTTGTGGTTTAGTAAACTGGCTACGTCTGTCTACCGGGTTAATGTAGACGCCATGCGGGACATAGACACCGGCCGGAAATTCTGGGCATTTACGACCACTATACCACTTACGCTCATTACGTTGGCTAATCTTGTCATGGCCTGGCAATCAAACCAACCCATGCGCGATTGGTGGATTGCCGCAGTGGTAGTAACCTGTATTGAGCGAGTGAGTACCTTCTCTTTTTTCATTCCAACGGCCCTTAAGCTTCAAAAGGCCGACCAACTTTCGTCTGCACAGGTTACTCGCTCCGTTTCGTTGTGGATTGTTCTTAACTACGTCCGAAATGCACTCACCCTTATAGCCTGGATACTGGCATTGCGGGCATTGTCATTATGAGAAAAACCTTCAAATAAATGTATTTGCAGGCGGGCAGCTATTTCATCTTTGTTCGCTTCACGAGATAGGCCGTCAAAATCTGATCAAAGCCTTGGGCAATGTCGGCTTCGATGAAGTCGATTTTGTACTGGCCACACCGCATTTTCAACTCCTGGAAATACGATCTAACCGCCTGCTGATACGTTTCACGTACCTGACCCGGCTGCAATTTTACCTTCTCTCCCGTTTCTAAGTCAATGAACTCATACGGGCGTTCGTCGAATGAGAAATCTTCTTCTGTTTTCTTGTCGGTAACGTGAAATACCAGCACCTCATGCAGATTGTGGCGCAGGTGCTGCAAGGCCGAAAACAACGCATCACTTTTCTCGGCGTTCTCGAACATATCACTGAAGATAACCACCAGCGACCGCTTGTTGATCTTCTCGGCTACCTGATGGATGACGTCGGCCGCCGAGGTCTTACGTAACGGCTTAGGCTGCTGCATTAACAGGTCCAGCTGCGTGAACAGCTTGTGCACGTGCGAAGGCGTCGATTTTGTCGGCGTCTGCAAATCAATCGTATCGGCGAAGGTGGTCAGGCTAACGGCGTCTTTTTGACGCTGGAGCATATACGCTAAGCAAGCCGACGCCATGACGCTAAAGGTCATCTTCCCGTAATTCGCTTCCGGATAATACATGGATGACGACGTATCGATCAGTAAATGGCAACGCAGGTTCGTTTCCTCTTCGTAGCGTTTAACGAACAATTTTTCGGTTTTGCCGTATACCTTCCAGTCGATGTGCCGCGTTGTTTCGCCCGTATTGTAAAGCCGGTGTTCGGCAAATTCCACCGAAAAGCCATGAAAAGGCGATTTATGAAGTCCAGTGATGAATCCTTCGACTAACTGGCGAGCCAGAAACTCGACGTTACCAAACGAGCGTACCTGACCAAGATTAAGGGGCTGTTTCATGGGATGAATCTAAGCAACGGGTTAAAGGGCTCCGCTCGGCGGTCCGACGCTTAAGTGGTCTGCCGACCTCACGGGTTGCTAAGATAGTAACGAAAAAACCGAACCGTTCGATACCCCAGCCAGGAATTGCATAAAGGGGTACTAAACGGTTCGGTTTGCGTAACGCGGTAGTCTACAGAACCGGCTCCAGCATCGGCTGAAAATCGGCGGGTGTAGTGAAAACCGATAAGACAGGGGCATAAGCAACATCGCGGCCTTTGCCAACAACCCGAAGTGACACATTAGCAACTCCCCTGGAAACCATGCCAAGGGCGTGAGCAGCTGCGTGGGTTAAATCGATCACCCGACCTTTCGAAAAAGGACCCCGATCATTGATTCGTACAATTATTGATCGTTGGTTGTCCAGGTTGGTGACCTCCACTAAGGTGTTTAAAGGAAGGGATCGGTGAGCGCCGGCGAGGGATTCGGCATCAACACGCTCACCATAAGCGGTCTTACGACCATTAAACTTCTTGGAATAAAAAGACGCTTTGCCTTTCTGTATGAGGCCCGGAAGGGCCTCCGCCGGTTTTATGCCACTAAAAAACAGCATAAGAGACATGATTAAACTCATACAGCTTTTGGTTACGTGAAAAAATAGACGGAGGGAATGTCAATTGACATCACACATCCCCTCCGTCTCCAAAAAGTGCAACTCCTGTAAACAAAGATAAACCGAACAGGCTTAACAACCAAGCGTTTAGCCAAAAAACTGTGGAGCGGTCTCCACAACTCTATCAACATTTAGGGTTATTTATTCCCCAAATATATTTCCCTGCTTTCTTTTTGTTCTTACCCGTTTGAACGTACTTTAGCGGTTGTGAACGTACTAAACCTCACGGATTGTGGACGAAAGAGAACGAGAGAAAATCTACTCAAAACGGGTTAGGGCGGGGAAACGAACTTATTTTTTCGATGTCAAATCCACCCGCGCCAACGACTATTACCTCACCATCACAGAGAGCCGGCGTCACCCGCAGGGTGAAGGATTTGTGTACGAAAAACACAAGATGTTCCTCTATAAAGAAGACTTCGATAAATTTATTGAAGCCCTTCAGGAAACGGTCGAACACGTCAAAACTGAGCTCATGCCCGACGTCGATTTTACGCAGTTTGCCCAACGCGAGCGGGACGAGCAAGATGACTTCGCCAGCGAATTGAAGTGGGAGTAATCAAATCAAAAATTGATCGAATGAATCAACTGTACATTTAATAGTTTAGAAGTAAATACTATTATCAGGTAACTTACCTGCATCATTAGCCTTCGGCTCATGCCGAAGGCTTTTTTTGTGGTCCGCCACTAGGGTTGTATTTTTGTGGAAAACTTAAAAAGAGTGAATGAGCGAATGAGCGAACGAGTGGCTTAACTGTATATCAGCATAATCACTCATTCACTCATTCACTCATTCGCTCATTGACATATGGGCTTACAATGTGGAATCGTAGGTTTACCAAACGTAGGTAAATCGACCTTATTTAACGCAATTTCGAGTGGGAAGGCCGAAGCGGCTAACTACCCATTCTGCACAATAGAACCAAACGTTGGCGTCGTGACGGTGCCCGATGAGCGGTTAGACACGCTCGAAGGGCTCGTGAAGCCACAGCGAGTCGTACCGACCATCATCGAGTTTGTGGACATTGCCGGACTCGTGAAAGGTGCAAGCCAGGGTGCCGGACTAGGCAACAAGTTCCTGGCTAATATCCGGGAAGTGGATGCCATCGTACACGTTATTCGCTGTTTTGAGGATGAAAACATCGTCCACGTGGAAGGCAAGGTGAATCCGGTTGCCGACAAAGAAATCATTGATGCCGAACTTCAGCTGAAAGATTTAGAGTCGGTCGATAAGAAGATTCAACGGATTGCGAAAGCTGCCCAGGTGGGCGATGCCAAAGCAAAAGCCGAGCTAGAGGTACTAAAGCAATATAAAACGGCACTGGAAGCCGGTAAAAGTGCTCGTACGGTACAGATTTCCCCTGAAGATCGCGAAGCAGCCATTGGCGACATCTCGTTGTTGACCATCAAGCCTGTTATTTACGTAGCCAATGTGGACGAAGGTTCGCTGCCAAACGGCAATGCGTATTCCGATACGCTCCGTGAGGCCGTAAAAGACGAAGGTGCCGAAGTGATCGTGATCAGCGCAGGCATCGAGTCGCAGATTGCCGAAATCGAAGACCCCGAAGAGCGCGAGATGTTCCTGAGCGAATATGGCCTGACCGAATCGGGCCTGAGCAAACTGATTAAGGCGTCTTACAGACTGCTGGGCCTGATCACGTATTTTACGGCCGGTGTTAAAGAGGTGCGAGCCTGGACCATTCATCAGGGCTGGAAAGCCCCACAGGCCGCAGGTGTGATCCACTCTGATTTTGAGAAGAAGTTCATTCGGGCGCAGGTCATGAAATTGCCCGACTTTGTTCAGTTCAAAACCGAAGCGGGCGTTCGTGAAGCGGGCAAACTAGCGGTTGAAGGAAAAGAATATGTCGTTCAGGACGGCGATATTATGGAGTTTCTGCACAGCGCATAAAACAGGGCGGACATCTTGTCCGCCTTTTTTATTGATAGATCACTGGATAGTTTGTTACTTATAGTAAAGAAAAGTTATACGCCGTTCGGTTATGATAAAGCCCGCATCAACGTCTACAATTCGGTTATTCGGTTTGCTGACAGCTGCGACCCTATACTATTACAAAAATAGCCTTGCTGACTATATCGTACAGGAACTAAGTATCAGTTCAATGTTCATCGCTGATCTCACACTATTGACTATAGTGTTAGTGATTGTATTAATCCTGAAAGTCAGTCTCCAAATTAACCTACTATCATTTCTCCCCTTAGGCTACCTGATGGCCATCTATTTTTCTTTCGTTTATCTGCCTGACTACGTATGGATTCCTTTGATGGCGGTTGTGCTGATTATTATCTGGTACTTCCTATCGTACAGACCTTACAAAGAGGCCATGCAAGAAGAGGAAACAGACTAATCACTTCCGCTTGTTCAGCCCTATTCTTCGATACGATACTAATTGATCGGCGCGGGCTGCGGGCGGGCGATGGTACACAAACACCTCGTAATCATTTTCCGTCGCCGAAAAGCTGCCTTCGATGAAGCTCTCATCTACTTTCGACGGCTGGCTGACTGACTGCAGGATGTAATCATAATTGTAAACGCCCTGTTTCAGCAATACAGCAGCCCGATACGCTCCCAGTGTTGGGTCGAAGGTCATGCGGTTACGGTCGTCCAGTCTCCACAGGTTAAAAGCTCCATTTACGTAGACATCGGCACCCGGTACCTGAGCCGTTTTGAGTGTAAACACCGTCTCAACGTAATCGCCGTTAATGGCCCCATTGCCCGTTTCTCGCTGGTCGATGACGTATTGCCCGTTGAAATCATCACTTTGGATATAAGGTCCCCGGCTGCGCTGCTGGTCGACCTGCACGTAAGCGATGTTACGGTCAGCGGGTCGTTCGATGCGGTCGATATAGTTAGCGCGGGAAAGCACCGTCCGTATGTCGAAGAACCGGAATTCGTTGCCACCGGGCATGGTGTTGCTCAGATCGATCAAACGGTATTCCAGCACCTGGTCAAACGCCCGGACGTTGGTTGGACGCAGCCCCCTGATCTCGCGGTCGTCACGGTAATTCTGCCGGATAACCACTTTAAAATCATCCTGTGGCGAAATGACCTGGTAACCTTTATAGTCAATTGTCAGATCAATTTGCTGATCCGAAAACTGCCGTGACGGGTCCGTAGAGAAGCGTCCACCCGCTCCTACTGTCAATCGGTTTTGGTATGTCATAAACCGACGCGTCAGAATAATATTCTCGCGATTGCGCTCGTCGTAAACCACCAGCAGATAGTTACCGGGTAGTTTAACCCGGGGAACAGTAAAGCGATAGTGATAGTACGGAATTTTGGTGTTGATCGACACCTGATAATCCGTAATTGGATTATCATTGTATTCATACGTAAATTCAATATCATTAAGCACCGAGCGCTGCCAATCGGCGTTGCAATGGATTAACTTGGCCCGGAACGACCGATAATTAGCCGTCAGATCATCGAACTCAAGTTGCAGGTTCACTTGCTCATCGAGTGATATGACCGGTGGATTTAACGTTAAGGCAGGATCGTTGGGATTACCCCCCACGAGTGGATACAGCAATACCGTTTCAACTTTAGGGTCATGAATTCGGTCTACGGGTTGAAGTTGCTGGGCAAATCCTGGAGTCAGTACCCACCCTAGTATAAGGCAAATAAGTAGTCGGCGATATGCGATCATTCAACGTAATTTTCAATAGGAAACGGTTAGTAAACGTTGATAAACTCGTATAGTTGCGTAAAACCAGTAAGATTCCCTGGCACAGAACCTAATCAAATATGGTTGATTACAATCCAAAAGAGTGGTTTCGATTCCTGACAACATTGAATCGGGCCGATACGGTGCGGAAGTTGCTTCCGGTTATCATAGGCATTGGCCTGTATTCCTTCATTGTCGTTCACGCCATCGAACTAGTTGGCCTAGCCGATAATCCCCACCTGAAGAACTTTTCGCTGTTGCACACCCTACTTAGTTTTGTGATCTCGATGCTGCTCGTCTTCCGCACGAATACCGCCTACGACCGCTGGTGGGAAGGCCGCAAGCTATGGGGATCACTAGTGAACAACAGCCGCAACTTAGCGCTTAAACTGCACCAGCTATTAGGTCCCGAGGACGCAGAAACTCGGCAGTTCTTTCAGGCGATGATTCCCAACTTTGCCTTCTCACTGAAGAACCACCTGCGTCATCAATCAACCGAAAAAGAATTCGCCCCCAGCCCTTCGTTTAGCCTATCTAATTTACAACTGAACGAACACGTACCGCAGCAAATCGCGCTGGCTATTTTTGGTAAGATTAACGACTTACAACGTCAGGGCACTTTATTACCAGAACACCTATTACTGCTCAACACCGAAGTTCAGTCACTCATGGATATTTGCGGAGCCTGCGAGCGCATCCGAAATACCCCTATTCCTTATTCTTACAGCTCGTTTATTAAAAAATTCATCTTCACGTACTGTATTACGTTACCGCTGGGTTACGTTTCCAATCTGCATTACTTGGTGATTCCGTTCGTCATGTTTGTGTTCTACGTGCTAGCCAGTCTGGAAATCATTGCCGAAGAAATTGAGAATCCGTTTGGCATGGACGCTAACGACCTACCCGTCGATACCATTTGCCAGGGCATTCAGCAGACCGTTTCGCAGGCGCTTAAAACGCATTCGCTGACAACGGCTTCGTGAAGTACCAGAACGATAACTAACAGGTTGTTAGACGGTATAGGCATAATTTGTATTTTGCATACAGAACATCTCACTCATCCCGGCTATGACCTTAACCTCTACAAAAACTTGCCCCAACTGCACAGCCGATTTAGAAACAGAGTTTAGATACTGTCCCAGTTGTGGTCAGGATGCGCACATCCACCGCTTTAACCTGCCACATATATTCCACGAAGTTTTTCACGCCTTCACCCATGCCGACAAAGGTGTTTTTAAACTGACCAAAGCGTTGGCCACTCAGCCGGGCATTGCTGCTCGTGAGTATGTGTTAGAAGGAAAACGCAAAAAATATTTCAATCCGTTTACGTTCCTGTTGTTAGTGTTAGGACTTAACATCACTGTCAATAGCTTCATCAAACCGTATACGGGGCGAGCCAATCCAGCAGCCACGTCAGCACAGCAGGTGTCGCCAGCCATACCTAAGGCATCACAACCTCGTACTGAACGTCAGCGGGCGGCTATGGCCTTTATTGAAAAGCACATCAATATTGTTGGTTTGGTGGCCATACCAGTGTTCACGTTGGTATTCTGGCTATACTTCCGGCGCACCGACATTAATTACGCCGAGCATCTGGTCGCCAATGTCTTCTTCTCCAGCTTTTTCTCGCTGGTCAGCATCATTGTGACCCTCACGTTAGGGTTACTATTAAACGCCTACTTGCCCTTTCTGAACCGCCTGCTGCTCTTATTCCAGCTGTCTTACTTAACCGTTGCTTATTACCAGTTTCTCAATTACAATCGACCTATTCAATATTTCAAGACTGGGGCAGCTACGTTGTTAGCCTTATTGAGTTGGGTTGCCTTTTCAAGTGGAGCCATTTTCATCTACATTCTTCTAGGATAACATGAATGCCGTCTTAGCTGAGTAAGCGATTTGAATCTATACTTACCCAGAGTAAGCAGAATTATAATAAAAAAGCCGCCAGTAATGAATACCAGCGGCTTTTCAACAAGAATATATCGTTAATTACGCTAGCTTCTTTTCCCACTCTTCGGCTTCCAGCATGGCGGTTTCCCATTCATTCTGTAATTGATTAATCTCTGCCGTTACGCGTCGATACTCATCGTTTTTAGCCTGCATCAGCTTATCATCGCCATACGTTGCGGGGTCAGCCAACTCGGTTTCGAGCCGTTTTTTACGCTCTTCCAGTTTACTGATCTTCATTTCGGAATCTTCAGCTTGCTGAGTTAACTTTTTCAATGTCTTCTGCCATTCCTTTCGTTCTTCATCAGATGCCCGACCGTTAGTAGTTTTCTGCCCATTTCCGTTCACCGAATGGCCGTTGGTCGATGGCGCAGAGACAGATTTCGGTGGCTCAGGCTTACTCTTTTCAGAATCACCTCCTCGGCCTTCCTTACGTTCCTCTTGCCACCACTCATATTCATCGTACGTGCCGGGGTATTCTTTGATCTGCTCGTCTTCGATGTACCAGATTTTATTGGCGATCTGCGAAACGAAGTACCGGTCGTGCGAAACCACTACGTATGTGCCTTCGTATTGTTCGAGGGCCTGAATCAGGATGTTCACCGACTGCATGTCCAGGTGGTTGGTCGGCTCGTCAAGCAGCAGGAAGTTGGCTTGTGAAAGCAACACCTTAGCCAGCGCTACGCGGGATTTTTCGCCCCCCGACAACACCTTAATCTTTTTAAACACCTCATCGTTTGAGAACAAAAAGCAACCTAGTACCCCCCGCAATTCACCTTCCGTTTTAGTCGGGTTGGCGTGCTTTAGTTCTTCCAGCAAACTGTCCTCTACACTCAGCGACTCTAATTGGTGCTGCGCGTAGAAACTGAACGACACGTTATGCCCCAATTGCCGACGACCATCGTTAAGCGGTTCTGAGCCAGAAATAATCCGTAAGAGCGTAGACTTACCACGGCCATTAGCACCAATCAGCGCTACCTTATCGCCCCGTTCGAGCCGAATATCAGCATGGGTAAGAATGCGCTTAGGACCATAGTGCTTCGTAATATCATCAAGGTGCAGAATATGGCGACCTGGCTGGGTAGAGAACTGGAATTTGAAGTTTACCCGTGCCGTTTCGTCAATGACCGCATCTACTAATTCCATGCGAGCCAGTTGCTTTACGCGGCTTTGAGCTTGCTTAGCTTTGGTAGCTTTCGCCTTAAAGCGTTCAATGAATCGCTCTGTCTGCCTAATTTTCGCCTGCTGGTTCTCATAGGCTCCCTTCTGAATTTCGTTACGTAACGCCTTTTCTTCCAGATAGAATGAGTAATTACCAGGGTAGTAGTTGAGTTTAGCACCCGCCACTTCCACAGTTACATCAATAACATTATCGAGAAACTCACGGTCGTGCGAAACAACGATCACCGCTCCTTCGTAGGTCTGAATATATTTTTCAACCCACTGAATAGAAGGAAGGTCCAAGTGGTTGGTTGGCTCGTCAAGCATTAATAGCGACGGCTTCTGCAATAGCAGTTTAGCCAGCATAACCCGCATCCGCCAGCCACCCGAGAATTGCTTCAGTGGCTGATGCAGATCGTCGGTCGAAAAGCCAAGACCTTCCAGAATTTCCTCTGCCTTCGACTGGATTGTATATCCATCCAGCGCGTCAAACTCTTCCTGCACTTTACCGAGTTTATCAACCAGTTCATCGCGGTAGTTGGTCTCCATTTCGTGGAGCAACTCATCAATCTGCTTTTGCAACTGGTTCTGCCGGGCAAACGCCTGCATAGCCACCGACAGAATTGAGTCGTCGGTCTGGTACGAAAGCAAATCCTGATTCAGGAAACCAAGCGTAACATCGCCTGCTTTGGAGATAGTACCGCCATCGGGCTGATACTCTCCATTGATAATGCGAAGCAACGTCGACTTACCGGTGCCGTTGAGACCAATCAGACCGATTTTTTGGTTAGGCTTGATGTGGAGCGAGGCATTTTCATAGAGCGCCCGGCTGCCGAGATAGTACGATAGGTTTGTGATGGAAATCATGACGCAAATTTACCAAAAATAGAACGGATACTTGCGTTATTAAATTCCTCACCATTATATTTGCAGCCTCAAATGCAGCAAATAGGCTTTTCACCTATTGCTTGTGCCTCCTTAGCTCAGCTGGTAGAGCGACGCATTCGTAATGCGTAGGTCGCAGGTTCGAATCCCGTAGGAGGCTCTTTTTTCTTATAAAGGCTAATCAGTTAATGAGTGTAATAGCTCAAAATCAACTGGTTAGCCTTTTTTCTTTATCTAGCCTTATTAAAATAAATACGGTTTTGTAAAGTAAATCCGTCCCCTATTCCGTCCCCTCGTAAAGATATAATTCGTAACTTGGTGGTGACCAAACCAAGTTAGACCAGTGAAAACCATATCTGATAAGGACGTTAAGTTCCTGCTCAAAGACGCCCGCGCTGACCGGCCAACGCTCATTAACCTTGTTTTTCGATACGAAAACACCCGGTTTAAGACCTCAACCGGCCTGACTATTGAGCCGTACCAGTGGAACGCAACCGCCCAACGTGCCTACACCAATCAAAAGAGCCGGGCCGCTCGTGAACCGTTTGAAACGTTAAACGCTCACCTCGACCGTTGGCGGTCAGCAACCAAGAAGGTTTTAACCGCGCTGCAACTCGCTCAAATCCCGCTCGACAACGAAACGATCAAACAACACCTTGACACAGAATTAGGCCGGGCAAAGAAAGTTAAACCCGTTGATGATGTAGCGGTAGTACATGAGCCGTTTACGGCCTATATCGAACGATTCGTTACAGAGGCAAAGGCAGGTAAACGGCTAAACGCTCGTAGCGTTCATTACGCAGCCTACACCCTAGCCGGGTACATGAAACTGAAACGTGTTCTGGAGCGGTATCGAACCGAAACAGGAAACTCTACCGATTACGACGCCTATACGCTTGACTACTACAACGCCTTCAAACTATGGCTAACCGGCCGGGGTCTGACGCTCAACTATGTAGGTACGCTGCTGAAGGACTTGAAAGTAATGCTGAAACAGGCCCATTATGACGGGATGCACACGAACTTAATCTTTCAGCATCGTGATTTTAAAAAGTTGGTGGAGGACGTAGATAACGTTTACCTGACTGACGACGAACTAACTCAACTTTATAGCCTCAACTTATCTACTAACTCCCGGCTTGACCGCGTTCGTGACCTGTTCCTGATTGGTTGTTACACAGGTTTACGTTTCTCCGACTTCTCAGAGCTAAGACCGGAAAACATTACCCACAACGGCCGTATTTTGACGCGTAAGACGCTCAAAACATCGGAACGGGTTTCCATACCTCTTAACCCTAAAGTGCTATCTATTCTGGCAAAGTATGAAGGCATACCACCGCGCACGATTACGAACCAGAAGATGAACGACTATTTAAAAGAGTTGTGCCGCCTAGCCGGGTTGACTGACGCCGTAGAAGTGAGCCGGACCAAAGGCGGTAGGAAGGAAACGCGCTATTTAGAAAAGTGCGAAATGGTTACGACCCACACCGCCCGCCGTTCGTTCGCTACCAACGCATTTTTAGCAAAGGTTCCGACCGTTTCAATAATGAAGATTACTGGCCACCGTTCGGAGGCTGTGTTTTTGCGCTATATCAAAATTTCATCGGAGCAAAACGCGCTGTTGATGCTGGAGCATCCGCATTTTTCGGGTATTGCCTCAACCGTTCCGGTTTTACTCTTGCACAAAGTAGCCTGACCTATTCAATGGGAAATCAATTACCAGACTGTGAAAAGGCACGAGTTGAGGATATTAAATTGTATAAGTACCTACTCAATCCTAACCACCCCGACGGAAAGAGCAAGGCCCGGTTTTACGAACTCATTGGCTATCCTATTGACAAAGGCGAACAACTACGGGCCGACCTGCTACGGTTGGCCTGTTCTGGTTCGGTTGTTGATGAATTACCCAACCGGGTAGGGCGTAAATACGTCGTTGTTGGCTCGATTGATGCCCCCAACGGTAAAACATACCTATTGTTAACCGTTTGGGCGGTTGAGCCGCCTGATGAGGAACCAAGATTAATAACTGCATACCCAACTAGCTAAAATTATGATTCAAGAACTTGATTTAGTAGCCTTGCTCACTGACCGCCCGGCCATTGGATTACGGCGTGGGGACGTAGGAACCGTTGTTCACATCTACGGGAGTGGCGATCTGTATGAAGTGGAATTTATCAACGCCAAAGGCGACACGGTAGGTGTTGAAACTTTAAACGCAGATGAGGTACGAGCGGTTGACTTAGGCCGGGTCATACTGCATTACAAAGATTTGGAGAATGCCGCCTAACGCATTTAGTGTATCTTAATTGTAAAAGGAGAACACCTGTATAACAATCTCAAGGGTAGCGCGGGTTTAACTTTTTCATTACCCAGATTCAATCAAAACCTAAAAATACCATATAAGCTGTAAGACCACCGGCTGACCACCGGGAGAATATTGATTACTGATTAACGACCAAACCAAGATTTGACCTGATGGAAATAGCTAGTAATCAATTAGGCATCTTAAGATCCATCTGTGTACACTACTGTGAAACTGCTGATTCAGTTTTGATGATTTTGAGTAAAAACCCGATTAAAGCCGATGACTTAGGATTTAACTTAGGTTCTTTTAACGACTTATTCCATAAGGACGGTTTCCAAACCAGATATGAGACTAATACTGAAATAACCACTTATGATGTAATAGCGTTTGAGAATGAGTTGAGGGGAAATTTGTTCAAGATGAGTGAGAGCGATAGACTTGTTTATAAAAAAATTATTGATAGCGAGATAGGAGAATATTTACTAAGAGTACCAGTCTATTATAAATGGATCAACAATCCTCCTTTGTTTAATGTAGGACCGTATATAAACGGTATAAAAATAAACGCATGGCTTGGATCAAGTCTGATAGATTTTGCTAATAATCTGAAACAAATTGCAGGACTTCTGAAGAAAATAGATCATGCCCTTGCTAAGTACTATGGTTTGTTTGGCTTAGACAAGTTGGACACTGAAAAAACTCAATCAGTAAAGACAGAACAACAAGAACAAGCCCCAGAGAAGGGTTTGTCTGCACCTCAGAAATTACTATTTGTTCGACTACTACAACAAAAGGGATTGTTTCCAAGGAAACCAGCCAACAGCGATGACGCACCCGAATTACGTGCTATTGCGTTACTTACAGGGCTAGATTTCAACAATGACATAAAAGGGGCAAAGGGAGCAAATATGAAAGTAAATCAAATGCTCTATGATCGAAAATCGTTTACAGTCTTACAGATTCCATACAAAATTGCTGACCTTGACGCGGTTGAGAAGGTGGCTCGACTATTAAATGTTGAGGCTGTAATTACCGAAATACAAGTAATCCGATCTGACATTAAGAAAATGCGTCGTACTTGATAAATTGGGGGTACCCCCGCTTGTACCCCCCGTACTAATACCCGCCAACTTTGAGCCGTATTAAATCAACTACGGCTATGTACGGCACAGTAACACAAATCAATGTCACACCTGACCAGCTAACCGAACTGGTCCGAATTGCCGTTCGTTCTGAACTGGCTACCTACACACCACCCGTCCCCGAGGGTTCGGACCTCCCCGAACTGCTCACGCGCCGACAAACGGCTGACCACATCGGGGTTAGCCTGACCACATTGCATGAATGGGCACAGGACACCGACGGCCGACCGGCTGTGCTAGTTCCTCTGAAGATCAACGGCCGGGTTCGTTACCGTCGCGCCGACGTTTTAGCCGCGCTCAAAGAATCCCGTCGTTTTAAGAATAAGGCTCAGGAGGGCCGGGGCCAATGACCTATTTACCTACATCGCACCGCCTGACGTACCGCCTTGACGTTGACCGGGGCCGGTACGTTGTCAAAGAATGTGAGCCGGGGTTTTGTAAGGTTCCGCGTGAGTTGACAGTCGAGGAACGGCGATTCAATGACAAGATAGACGCAGAGTTCATCTTACGCGGTCCCGAAACGCAGAAGAAAGGAACGGGTAAAGCCGCAGGGCGAACGATCAAGTTCTTTACTGGCCTACAACGTACCGATCACATAGGCGTTTACATTGGCAATGTGATGACATTCGGACAAGGCGGAAGTAAAGTCCGTAACGGCATACTCGTCCACTTCTCGGCTGACGCCGGACGTATGGTTCTTCGCTATTTCCCGGCTTATTACCCTTTCCCTAAAGACCGGGCCGCGTTTGTGGCCGACGTTGTTGGCCGGGGTCTACTCTAACTCACTTCTCACGTAACGAACCGCCCCCGCGTGGGCAATGACCACATGTTATCCGTGGGGGCGAATCCACGCGGGGCGGGTTCACTATGCCATGTTCGACGGAATCAAAATACAGGACGTATCGGTAGCGGTCGATTCACTTCTGAAGAATGACCGCCTGACGTTTGGGGCACTGGTTGACGGCCAAACGGGAGTAGTTCTTAATCCAGTACGTGAGGCAGATGACCGAGGGCTAACCTTTCGGCTCGTACCCCGCCGAACGGGTCAGAGGTACAGAGTTGAGGTGAAAGGTAGTTTACACAAGTTCTACAACAACGGCATACACAACGCCGACCAATATACGGCAAACGACCTACTCCTGACGCTCGATCAATTAGTGAATGATTACGGGTTCAACTTGTTTGACTCGGTTATCAACAACCTAGAGTTTGGCGTAAATCTTGAATTGCCGTTTCCGGTTAGCCAGGTGTTAGATAACCTCATCTGCTACAAGAATCAGCCGTTTGCAAAAGACTGTCATAGTCCAACCCCCTACTACATTTGTGATCGACAACGCTACGCCGTGAAGTTGTACGATAAAGGCAAACAGAAGGGGTTAGACGGTGACCTGTTACGGTTTGAGATTCGGGTTAGGAAGATGAGGTACTTTGACGGTACAGATGTTCAGTTACGCACGTTGGCGGACTTGCTGAATGTAGCGAATTACAGGCCGTTGGGGGCCTTGTTGGTCGGTGCGTTTAACGAAATCCTGTTT
Source organism: Spirosoma soli (assembly GCF_042684525.1). NCBI lineage: Bacteria > Pseudomonadati > Bacteroidota > Cytophagia > Cytophagales > Cytophagaceae > Spirosoma > Spirosoma soli. The sequence continues at coordinate 318,201 of NZ_JBHULN010000002.1, forward strand.
GATGATCTGGCAATCAACTCAAAGACATTGACGGTTAAAGAACGGGCAATTTATCAACAATGCCGTAACCCGCGCTACTGGCATACTCCCGACAGCCTGACCCCTCGACAGGCCGCAGCTCACCGCCAACAACTGAGCCGCAACAAAGACCGTTTTCGGACCCTACTCAATCAACACGGTAGCAACTGGCATTGTGACGTTTCAACGCTCATTGAACAAACATGGTTGCAACTAACGGCCGTAGATGATAAACTGCTGACACGATTTAACGACTGTAAAACGGTAAGGCAAAATGGGTCAAAACCTGACATTTGCAACACCAAAGTAGACAGTAGAAACAGCGAAGAAACAGCGAGAGATCAAGGGGAAACGTGTCACAAATTAACCGACCCAACCCCGCCCGACTGTCACGAATTAACCGACCCCTCAAACGGCGGTATGTCACAAATTAACCCTTTATATTCCGAGGTACTTTGTGACAAGGGCAAACCCGGCCACCCGTCCCAACCAGGCGCGGTTGTCTGTCCGGTTACAGGTGTAACTATTGACCGGCCGCAACCGGGGCAACGGTTTGTATCAGCGGCAATGCTACGTAACAATGATGACCTAATGCTGACGCTCGACCACCAGCACCGGCAGTACGCCAAAGGGTCAAAAGAGGACGAGTATAGCCGGGCGGCTCACAACGTCAGAAACCAAGACAGTAACCGGCGCAATAACCTACGGCGACGATTGAGCCGGAGTCTTTACGAGCGGGAGGGTCAGCAACAGTTTTTGTTTCCGCTGTCAGAAATGATACACCTTACTGATGAGGAAAGAGCTATACTCGACTACTGGAAAGGAACGCCCTACGAAGTAAAAATTTGACAGCCTCCGCAGGGCGTTTCAAATTTTTACATAGCGTAGGCACCTTCCGGCGTTTGGCGCACCAGGGCCAACGCAGCCAACGTATCTAACAGCGGTTGTACCTTCTCAGGTTTGGTACGCTGGAAAAAGGCGGCAACCTGTTTGGCACTGAGCGGAACGCCCGCCTGCTGAACAGCATCCCGTACAGCCTGCATCTGTTGGGCCAATTCTTTCGGCCATTCTTGTTTACTAGCTTCAGTAACGGGTGTATTTGCTGTTACGGCTGCTGTAGATGGCAGGTTGATACCTAACTGCTGTTGTCCAGGCGCTTGGTATTCAGGGCGTAGGTATCGAATATGACCGGCAGCTTCTTCGGCGGCTCGTTCGTGGTTCAGACGAACAAGGCGGGTTAGTATTTCGCTCTCTGGCAAATCGTGCGGCCAGCCATAGGCATCGGCAACGGCCGCGTCAATCTGTTGATGCAGACTGAGCACGACCGACGCCAACCCCTGCTGATTGATAGTCTGTTCTTTCGGGTTGAGTGCTTCACCAGCCTTCAACTTTTCGACCACGTTGTAGAGGTCAGTTAATGTCAACGTAGCGTGTGCGACCTGTTGGCGTTTGCGGTGTGCGTCTAGTTGTTCTGCTAACTCACGAATACGGGCCTGCTGTTGCGGTGTTGCATCAGGAAATGGGAACGGGTCAAAACAGCGGGTTTTGTTATAGCGGGGTGTATTACCCCCCAAATCCCCACCCGCTGCTAATGCCCACGTTATGTGTAGCCGACTAGACAACACTCCTAAGTAATAGGCATCTTCTAGCGCAATAGCAACCAACATATTATCTGGCAATATCTCAGCGCTCAAGAATTGAAACGTCCGGTGTTTCGCCGTTTCAACAGTAGCAATGTATCGGGTGATCGGCCTAATGGCAGCTCTTAAATCTTCTCTATTACGACCAAATAACCACCACTTCTTTTTGACATTCGGTTCTTTACTTAAGTCCCGTTCTGGTTTTACCCGTTCTAATATGTGCTGATAAGATGTTGGGTATTTAGCTAATGCTTCGCTGTCAAGTAGGCCAAAAAGATCGATTACCTTGACCCCACGGCTGTTACCTGTGAAATCTTTTCCGTTCAAGTAGCCTTTTATAATTGCTGAGCTAGCAGGTTCTTTCTCCAGTATGAACTTTACTTGTTCTTCGTTTAGAATAAATCCTGCTCCATAGAGTTGCATTCCCCGATTAGATAAGTCCTCATTAGCCTTCAACGCCCTTGCTGAATCAAGTTCAGCACCAATTGTTAAATCAGATAAGATTGTCCCTTGTTGTATGATAAATGAAACATCAGCGGCATCGTCTCCCATGGGAACGCTTTCAGACTTAACCGCCAATAAGTTTCCGATCGTTGTGCCGTTGCCCCTGCGCTCTGCCACAGTCATTGCAATCCGCACAGCCGCCCCGTCAGCACTTTCAACCCACGGATGATCAGGAATGGCAAAGGTTAAGACCAACGCCGATTTGTCGCCTTCTAAAAAAGGCTGCATCACGCGCCGGTTAAACGTTTGTTTTAGGCTGTTCGTCGTAATGAATCCGAATTTTTCGGCGGTCCCCTGTTTCACCTGTTCAGCCGCGTTATACCACCAGTACATGACCAGGTCAGCCGAATCTGGCACTTTGCCTTTATACGTCTTACGTAACGCTTCCGTGTAACCATCGCCTAAGGCGTCACGCATCCGGGCGGGACCCACGAACGGCGGATTGCCAACGATAAACTCAGCTTGCGGCCATTCAGCGGGGCAGGGATTGGGATAGTCATAAACCGTCACACGGGCGTTTTCGTCGGGCACGGGTTGGCCGGTTACGGGGTGTAGTTTGGTTGTTACACCGTCCCAACGCGTAACGGGTTGTCCGTTGGTATCAACGCGAGGTAAGGGCGGGCCGTGCTGCAATACGGCGTCCTGTTGGTGTATGTTCTCGTATTCGTCTAACAACGGTTCGGGTAACTCACTCATGCCGTGAGTTCTGAGGTGCCATTGCAGATAACCGATTTTCAGCACTACATCGGCAATAGCAGCTGCGCGGGGGTTCAGCTCCAGCCCCAACAGTTGCCGAGGTGAAATAGTCGTACCTCCGCTAAGGTTGAGCAGGGCCGTTTGTCCGTATGAGTTGATAGCCGCCAATACCTCCCCCTCTAGCCGTTTCAGGTGTTCGAGCGTTACGTATAAGAAATTACCCGAACCACAGGCCGGATCAAGTATTTTGATACTCGTTAGCCGACGTAAGAACCGTTCCAGTTCGGCACGGGCGTTTTTGTCTTTGCCTTCATTCAACAACTGTGCGGCCGCAGCCTGAGCAGCCGACCATTCCCGGCGCAAAGGTTCCAGCACCGTAGGGAGTACCAACCGCTCCACGTACCGGCGCGGGGTGTAGTGCGCTCCTAAACTATGCCGTTCGCGGGGATCTAACGCCCGTTCTAGGAGTGTACCAAAAATGGCCGGTTCTACAGCGGTCCAGTCAGCTTCAGCCGCCTTGAGCAGCAAGGTCATTTGGTCGGCCGTAAGCGGTAGTGCTCTGGCATCGTGAAAGAGTTTACCGTTAAACTTGCGTAGCCGGGCCTTCAGGTCAGGCGAAAAACCGCCCGTGTCCATCGTACGCCAAAGAGTTTGTAAGGCATCGGGCAAAAATTCGCGTAGGTCAGGCTGTGCGTATTGGCGCAGCATCCCCGTGAACGAATCTTTAGGGATCAGGCCAACGTCCTCCGAAAACATAGTAAACAGGCACCTCATTAAAAACTGAGCTACCAAGTCCGGCGCGTGTCCGGCACGTTCTAACTGAGTGGAAAGTTTAGCCAAGTATTCCGCTAGTTCACGCGTTACACGGGCCGCCCGTCGACTAGGGTCCAGTTCGCGCGGGTCCGTAAAGATGAGTCTGAGCATAGCCCGCGTTTCCTCATCAGCTAGTTTCGACAACGGGAGTCGGAAACGAGTTTGGTCAGGAAACGGCACAAATTGATCACCAACGCCCGCAAAATTGCTATACACGTCAATGCAGTAGCCAACATCGGCCACCAACACAAATAGGGGTCGGGGTTCATCGGCTGGCAACGCCCGCACGTACCCTAACGCCTGTTGGCGGGCGGTCTGCATCATTTGTTGCCATTTGGTTGTTCCGCGTACAGCGTGCCCTTTCCGGCGTTTTTCGGCTGGTAGACCAAGTTCAGCCCGTTCTAATGCCTTCTGCTGGTCAGGCGTTTCTGTCCCCTGTTTAGTCTCCAACACAAAACAGCCGCGTTTGTAGAGGTCAATCCGGCCGGTACTACGTTTGCCATGGTCGTTAAACTCAACCGCCCGTTCGAGCACGTAGGCATCTTGCGTAGGGTTGTCAGTAGTAGGGTCAGGATGTGGTACGCCGATGAGGTCACAAAGGTCAGAGAGGAACAGACCATAGTTGGCGCGTTCAGCACCGCCCGCCGGTTTCCAGCGGGCTTCAAATTCAGAATAGGTCACGGGTGAATAAAGTACGGGTCAGTTGGCTAAAACCAGAAAGGCAAATTAGCTCAAAAGATAATGAGTTCATGTAAAGTTTACTGCGTGGTTAGTTGACCAAGTACGGTATGAGCAGGCAGGCAGGGAGGGGTATGTTAATTCTCTACTCGTAACCAGATTCACGACCGGTAGCCTAACCCAAAATATACGCTGTCAAAATTCAGGAGGGGGGTATCAGCGTTTTCATATGTAAACAATAGCTTATCTTAGGTATTCAACAAGTAACGTTTCAGTATATTTGAAGGATAATGGTAATAATCTGGTCTAAGAAAAGGAAGGCCTATAGATATAGACTTTGAGCAGGCTATATTGCAGCTTCATTATTACCTACCGTCGCTTCAATGAACTTATTCGGACTCATTTTATCTCAGGCAATCATACTCACAGGCAAAATTCTCAGTTGGCCTATATTCAATAGGAAAACAAATGCCGCATCCCATCCCTTTATTGATCGAAGTATGGACTACGAAGAATGGGACGATTGGCCGATCAATCCTAGATAGACAAGTTACCTTACTTTACTGTTGGTATGTCGGTCCATCGAGTTGTGTAGCATGGGGATAACCATTGTTGTTTCATCTGCCAAATACGTTCAAACCCCTGTTTCGCCATCCGCACCCGGTCACGGCCAAATCGTTTGTTGAGTTGGTCAACCGTCTTAGCTAGTTTAGCGAGTCGTTCATCAGGGCCGTTAACAAACACCCCTTGTTGTCGGTAGTCGTCAGCGACCAACGCCGACAGTATGACGCCAATCTTCTGGTACTCGTAACCCGGCTGATAGATCAGGTCCAAGGCGGCTAAGGCATACCGGCTTAACTCTACCGGGCTGGCTGTAGGGTGGGGCAATTGAACCGTCTGGCTGTTGTAATATTGTTTAGCGGGCTGACCGTTGGGCGAACGTTTGAACCGGTTTGTGTGAATGAACACCGTAAGAACACCCGCGGCTGACTGCTGTTTTCTTAACTTTTCCCCCGCTCGTGCTATGTGATTGACGAGGGCCTCCCCCATCATCTTTTTGTCGATAACGGGACCACCGAAACTTGGCGCTGTGCATACACTCTTTTTAACGGGCGGCTCAATTTCTAACAATTTGCACGGCGTACCCTGCAATTCGTAAGCCAACCGCAGCCCGTTAACGGTCATGTGCTGTGCTATCCATTCGGGGTTTGTGTTCCGAAACTGCAAGGCCGTTTTAATACCATTCCGTCGTAATAAGGCCGCGTAACGAGAACCAACACCCCACAATTCCCCCACGCTAAAGTCAGCCAGGGCGTTGTTAATCGCAACCTCATCACGGAGCCAAACCACGCCATTTGCTGAGGTCTCCCGTTTGGCGTACCAGTTGGCTACTTTGGTCAAACTCTTAGTGGGCGCAATGCCGATGCTGACCGGCAAACGGAGCCACTGTGCCGACGCGTTACGGATCTGATGAGCCAACGCCAATAAATCAGCATGACCGGCCGCGTAATAGCTAAGGTCTAAAAATGCTTCATCAATGCTGTTGACTTCCAACCCCTCAACAAACCGCCCGATCAGGCTCATTAACCGGGCGCTCATATCGCCGTACAAGGTATAATTAGAGCTATGTACTTTTATGTTGTTGGTCTGGATTAGTTCGGCCAACTGAAAAAACGGAGCACCCATTGGAATACCTAGTGCCTTTGCCTCGTTCGAGCGGGCAACTACGCACCCGTCATTATTCGACAGAATAACGACCGGGCGGTTTTCGAGAGCCGGGTTGAAACTACGCTCACACGAAACGTAGAAGTTGTTAGCGTCTAGTAAGGCGATCATAACGGCGGTTTACGGGGCGGTTGGGCAACAATACGTACGACTACACCAACGATTGACGCCTGTTCATCCGGTTGCAGATAGATAGGTGAATAGTCTTGATTTGCGGGCATGAGCACAACTAACGGCTCTTTGCTGACGAACCAGCGGACAATGAATTCACCATCAATAGCGGCCACAACGATTTTACCGTGTAGTAACCGGGGGGAAGGGTCAATAGCGCAATCAACTACTAATACGTCTCCCTCGTGAATGCGGGCGTCTATCATGCAGTCCCCTTTCACCCTATAAAACCGAGTTGCTTCAGGATGCACTAAACACAATGATTCCAGGCTTAAGGCTTCCTCAATAAAGTTGTCAGCCGGGGAGGGGAACCCGGCATGGACAGTACTAGAAAATAAGGGAATTAAGTAGCGGTGTTCAACGATAGCCCGTACTAATTGACCCGGTTTCAACCCATCGGTCATACACAATGCAGCGATCAGAATACAAGATAGTTGCTATATTATAGCCAAAGTATATATAATACAACTACATTATACTTTATTCCGTCAAAATAGTTTTGGGAAGGCGTTACTGTTCGCATGTCAGCAACCTGTTAGAAGTTGGTAAAGAGCCGTAAACAAAAAAGGTCGGGGGAACCACCCACCCGACCCGCTGAACCGGGGGAACCACCCGCCCGGCTCTAATGAAAAAATTCATTGCCTTTATTAAAGGCAAGATAATTAAGGTTTACTTAGTTGTCTAACTTGGTTTTCTAGTTGCTCAACCCGTTTCTGCTGTTGAATTAAATATAAAGTCAGTTCCTCCACTTTCTCGAGTAACGTTGCGTTCATCTTGACTAGATCAACACCTACTTTCACTACCTCATTTGCCGATGGTACGCCGGGTAAATGACCCTTCTCACGCACATAGGCGGCTACAGATGCTAAGGGACGAAGTTGGTAAGTCGGCGCAAAAACTTTATCGCTCCACTCATCAGCACTATTGATTCGGAGTTGATAACGAGCCTTTATTACATCACCCAGTTCATTAACAGTTAAAAATTGGTCGGTTGACTTAGCAGCTGGGCTGTTAGTGGTGAGATTAGTTAGCCGTAAACCACTCACGTCCGCTATTTCACTAACAACTTCCAATCGCGTAGAAGGCGCACTAGTGCCAATCCCTACATTAACCTGGTTACCTAAGATAAGGGCATTACTAATAGTAACTCTTGAGCCTGTACCAATAGCAGTGGCATTGTAAAGGTTATGTTCAGCTTGGCTATTATAACCGATTAGTACATTCTCACTACCATCGATAACAGCCGTGCCAGAACTAGGCCCGACGATAATGTTGTTGCTGCCGGTAGTCACATTTTCACCTGCTTGTCTGCCAACGAAGGTGTTATTAGTACCAGTGGACACTTTCTCACCCGCTTTGTAGCCTACAAACGTATTACCCTCGGCAGTGGCATTAGATCCGGCCCGACTGCCCACATAAGTATTTTCAAAACCGCTACTGTTTTGAGTACCGGCAAAATAGCCTAAGAAAGTATTATCAGCACCTGTCGCGTTGAAACGACCAGCTTGAGCACCCAGAAATGCATTAAAAGCACCGGTCGTATTTTGGTAGCCCGCAAATGCTCCTAAAAAAGTATTAACCGCACCTGTTGTATTAGCATTGCCAGAGTTAATCCCTAAGAACGTGTTCAACGAGGCAATGGTATTCTTATTACCAGACCCTCCTCCAACAAATGTATTAAAAACACCTGTTGTGTTATTGCTGCCAGCACCTGTACCAACGAAGACGTTGTAATTACCCGTGTTGCTATTACCGCTACCTGCCAAATAGCCGACAAAGACGCTGTTACGGTCACTACTGCCAGTAGGCGTTACATTAATCACATCCGTTTGAGCTAGAGCCGGAACAAATAACAACAGGCAGGGTATTAACGATAGTAAATTATTTTTCATTTAATCTTTAATTGACTAATTGGTGGAAAATGTGACAATTAGGCAAATTTAATCAGACTCTTCTGAAAGTATCCATTTCTGGTAACTACACTAGGTAAATCTTCCAGCTTCGGCAAATCATAAAAAAGGTCGGGGGAACCACCCACCCGACCCGATGAGCCGGGGGAACCACCCGCCCGGCTCTGACCAAACCAAGTGACCGGCACACGTAGTGCAGTACGGCCGCTCGATTTAGATCAAAGATACTTACGAGGTCGTGTACCCGTCCCCTATTTCGGAAAAACTTTATCTTATTTTACAATCCGTCCCCTATTCCGTCCCCTACTGACACTACTATTAACAATACTTCTGATAATGAATTAGTTAAACACACCAGTTCAAGTCCCGTAGGAGGCTCTAAAAACTAAAAAGTCCTAGAGGAAAATTCCTTTAGGACTTTTTAGTTCTATCCCACCTCGCTGGCGTCTCACTTCATCTCATTTCCAATCGTGATGCCTTGTTGACTGCTGGTAAACCGCCCATCGGCCGTTATGTCCTGCACAACAATCAGATAACGCCCTTGCTGGCCGGAGGTGTAGAATGTAGTAATTGCCTCACCATCCGGGCCCATAGTGAGTTGTGGATTCCAATATAAGAGGCTTCTCAAATCGGGTAGGCGGCTTTCTTTCTGAGCAGGTGTTACGTATTGAGGAGCGTAAAACTCCCGCTGCGCCTGTAGCCCATCATACTCCAGCGTTACCTGACGCGGGTCTAGCTAAAAACCGGCTAAATCACCTTTGTACGTCTTAAAGCTAATGATACCGGGTAACAACGAGTAGCCCAGGAAATAGCGTCGCGCAACTACATCCAACGCTTTAATCTTCAATGGCCTGAACGCCATCAGTCGATCCGTATTATAAACAGGAACCCCATCCAGTAAGATCAGCGGATTATCCGTGAAAATCTCTTTGTAAGGAACGTTACAGACTCGTAACATGAATTACTTGTTCTGCCGACGTACCTGCACACCCGGTACGTATTCGCTCAGCACTTCTTCCATGACCGGGAAACGTGTACAAGCATCCAGCAGGTAGCGCTCATCGGCAATACCGTAAAAGCCGCGCTGTCGGGTTGTCTGGATAGCGGCTGGGCCGTGTATTGGTTACAATAGCTGTTTTGTACCTGTATCGATAGGTTACGGGTCACCAACTGATCGTTCAAACTTCTGTCGAGACCAAAAACGGGTAGACGAGTAGTCGCTGGCGTTTTGCTGTAGGGGCTGCTGATATCGACCCGATAGGCGCTGTCAGCAATCATAGTCTGACTTCATGCCATCGGTAACCCCAATCTGAGTGCGACCACCCCGCACAAAGACCATATCCAAAGGAACGCAAACAGCCGCCTTAACTTCCGGTTCGACCGGCGGCCTATTGTCGGTCTGCCCACATACCATAATACCGCTGGTAAATGGGCATGCATCCGACTTTTTCTGGCAGGCAGCCGTTACCAGGAGCACGCCAACCCATCCGGCCGTTTTCAGGCGCAACAGCAGTTTAACCTTGTTAACAAAGCTAACGTAAGGGATACCCGACATACTCAATAGGTTCCTTTATTGATGTGGTCAAATCGTTTCTGACGGATGCGGTGCAAGGGTATTTGCATGCCACCCGTCCCTTCCAGCCAGTCGAACACCTGATCGCGCAGCTGACCGGCTAGTTGCTGATGGTCCGGGCTGCGAATCAGGTTGTTGACTTCCTGCGGATCACTTTCCAGATCGTATAGCTCGTTGGCCTCCCAGACACCATAGTTAAAAATATACTTGTAACGATCCGTTCGAACCCCGAACATAGTGGGCGTCTGCGGAAAATCGGTTTCCCAATAATACTCGTAAAACGCCCGGTTCTTCCAGGGGATAGCCTTTCCCTGGAGAATGGGCAGGAACGAAGCACCCTGCATCTGGGCCGGAGTAGGCAAGCCGGCATAGGCCATTAGCGTAGGGGCAATGTCGATATTCTGAATCACCGACGTAACTTTCGTGCCGGGCTTAACCACCGTTGGGCAACGCACCAGCAGCGGTACCCGCATGGATTCTTCGTACATGTGGCGCTTATCGATCAAACCCCGTTCGCCAAAGCTGAACCCGTTGTCGCCCATGTAGACAACCATCGTATTTTCGCTCAGGTGGTTATCCTCCAGCCATTTCAGTACCCGGCCTACGCTCTCATCAATGCCCAGCAATGTTTCGGCGTACTGGTGGTAAAAATCATTGAATCCGATCTGGCCGTGGTACATATAATCGACACCGTGCCAGCTATAGCGCTGTTTTTTTACCCAATTCGGCATGTCGCGCATGTTTACTTTGCCAAGTCCGTTTTCAGGACTGGCTATTGGGTCAGGGCCAAGCGTTGGCCCGGCCCAGCGTTTGCTGCTGTCCGTCGCCGTGAGGTACATAGAAGCGGGATAGTTAATGGGCATGTTAGCATACTTCCCCTTGTCTTTACGCGCGGGCTGAAACTCCGAATGAACCGCTTTATGCGATAAATACAGCATAAACGGTTTCTTCTTGTCTAACCCATCGAGCCACTTCAGCGCATAGTCCGTCAGTAGCGTAGTGGTGTAACTACTGTCGCCGTGGGCAACCCGCTTTCCGTTGATGTTGAACGTTGGATTGTAATAAACGCCCTGCCCCTGGAAGCTGAGCCAGTAATTAAAGCCCGGCTGCGGCTGATCGTCGGTGTTACCCATGTGCCATTTCCCCAGAAAAGCCGTTTGATAGCCCGCCTTTTGCAGATACTGCGGGAAAAATAGCAGCCCTTTCGTTAGCGGGGCAAAATTGTCGACCACTTTGTGCGTATGTGCGTACTGCCCCGTCAGGATACTGGCCCGGCTGGGCGAGCATAGGGCCGTTGATACAAACGCATTCTGGAGGTGTGCCCCCTCGCGCGCCAGCCGGTCGAGATTGGGCGTTTGTAAACCCGCCACCTTGCCCGTAAACCCCATGAAGTCGTAACGGTGGTCGTCAGACAGGATGAAGATGATGTTTTTGGGCGGTGTCGGCGCTGGTCGGAAAGCCGTTAGCCCACCTACAGTCAGCGCTACGGCGCTAGTCACCCACAGAATCCATAATTTCATATGTAGATTGCCTAAGTCCGAATGGTAAGCACCAAAGCCTATCTTTCCTACTGTTTTGCTACCTATTGATCGATCCACTCAACTTTTCATTGCGCTTCGGTAAAAAAACTGGAGGCTGGCGAAGATGAGTCATAATTGTTTTCTTCGCCCAAAGTTAGACTGTGCCCATACAGCCTGCCTATCAATTAGCTGAATTGTTAGTTTAAGCGATTGAACCGGCGACCTGGCTACTACTACAATACGATTTAATGCAGAATACCGCAGCTTTACACAGATAGCTTACCATCCTATATTAGTTCTGTGTAATTTTATGGTTTGGAATTTACAATTCTGAATCAACTCACTGTAACGACTCCAATTTTAATTAGTAATGAACGCTGGCTCTCCTGCTACGCTTTCTGATTTAGCCTTGTACGAAACCGCTCTCCAGCATTCGGCCAATGCCATTGCTCTATGTGAAGCGGTTCGTGATGACCAAGGAACTATCGTCGACTTTCGGTATTTGTTCATCAATCGCCATTATGAACAGTTTACCGATCGTCCGGCGCAGGAGATCCACGGACAACTGGCCACGGTTCTGTTTCCGAATGCCGTAGCGGCTGGTGTCTGGCAACGAGCCGCTGAGGTTGTGATAACGGGCCAGCAATATCAACAGGAGCTTTATTACACAACCAACCTTGGCTATTCGGGCTGGTTCGACCTAACCATTAGCCGCTGGGAAGATCGGGGCGTTGTCATCTCGTTTATGGAGGTAAGCGAACAGAAAAACCGCATCCTTGCCGAACGGGAACAAGCCCTCCTACTGCAGGAAGTTATTGGCAGCTCGTTCAATGGCATCATGGTGCTCCAGAGCATTCGGAACGAGCATAATCAGATCGTTGATTTCCGGTTCAAGCTAACGAATCAGGCCACCAAATTGCTTAGCGGTTATACGGCAGAACAAATTGCTCAGTCAACGTTTCTGACGCTCTTTCCTACTACACGGCTGGTGTCCTTTCCCGATAAAAGCGGGAGCCAGAAAGAGAAATCCATTTTTGATCAGTACATCGAAGTTGTTGAAACCGGCAAGTCTGTTCTCTACGATTTAAGCTATCCACACGACGGGCTGGAGGGCTGGTACTGGACTTCTGTCAGCAAACTGAACGACGGCCTGATCGTAACCTTCCAGGATATTTCAGAGCTTAAAGAGAGCCAACAACAGCTGGAGCGGACGGTTCGAGAGCTTAAGCGGACGAATCAGAGTCTGGAGCAGTTCGCCTACGTAGCCAGTCATGACTTGCAGGAACCGTTACGTAAGATTCAATCGTTCAGCGACCTGCTCTTCGAGCGCTTAAGTCACGATACCGACGAGGGTATTCGCGACCTTATCCAGCGGATGCAGAGCTCAGCCCACCGCATGCAGGGACTAGTGAAGGACTTGCTGGCTTACTCGCGGCTCACATCCCGACAGATCGACTTCGACGCAGTCGTACTGAACCGGGTGTTAGAACGAGCGATGGACGATTTGCAGCCCTTAATTGAAGAGAAGCAGGCCGTGATCGAAATCGACCTGTTACCGGTCATTCCCGGTGACGCAGCTCAGCTACAGCAGTTGTTTTTTTGCTTGTTGAACAATGCCCTGGTTTTTCATAAGCCCGATACGGTTCCCCGGTTAATTGTTTCGGCTACAGTTCCAGATAAGAACTCACTACCACCGCAGCTTGTTACTACCAATCGGGAGTTCGTAACAGTGTCTATTCAGGACGATGGCATTGGTTTTGAAGAAAAGTATCTGGATCGGATTTTTACCATTTTCCAACGATTACACGGGCGCAGTCGGTATAAAGGAAACGGCATTGGGCTGGCGTTGGCCCGAAAGATTGTCGAAAACCACAGCGGCCTGCTGACGGCCCATAGCCAAGTTAACCAGGGGTCAACCTTTACTGCTTGGTTACCAGTAAATTAGACCAAAACAAATTAGTTATTCATCTAGTTGACAATAGTGCTTTCCTTCAAGTTAGCACCGTAACAACTCAACAACCATGAAAAGCGCATCCACTACACCTTCGGAGAGTCCCATTCAGCTTCGGGCAGCTTTGAATTTGTCGGGCAGTGGCATCATGTTATTTGACTGCCTGCGCACATCAACGGGCCAGATTCAGGATTTTCGGCTGGTGCTGGCCAACCGAAAAGCCGAAGAGATTGCCGGAAAGAGCGAACCGGATATGCTCAACCACACGGGAGCCGATTTATTCCCCAATACAGTTGCAACGGGTATCTGGCAACACGCCCGCCATGTAGTTGAGCATGATGAACCTTACGAAACCGAAGTAAACTACCGGGCCACGAACCAGCCCAAAGAGCGCTGGTATGCCCTCAAACTTCAGAAGCATGGCGACGGGTTTGCCGCTTCGTTCACCGACATCACGGTGTTAAAGCAACAAACGTTACTCGTTGAAAACGTATTAAACGGCTCCATTAACGGCGTAATTGCTTACGAGGCCATCCGCGAAAACAAAGGCCTTGATGTGTTCGGACTCCCTGGCTCACGAAAGGTCAGTGACCTGCGCATTCGATTGGCCAATGAAGCAGCCGCCCGCATTACGAATACACCGCTCGGCCAGATGATTGGCAATACCATGTCGGCGTTGTACCCCGCAGCCCACGCATCGGATATATTCGCCCGGTATGTGCATACCATTGAAACCGGCGAAGCACAGCGATTTGAAAGCTTTTATACGTATGATGGGGTAAACACCTGGTTCGACATCTCGACCAGCAAACTCGCCGATGGCGTTCTGGTCACGTTTGTTGACATTACGGCAACCAAGCGATACGAGCAGGAATTGCAGAAATCCATTGACAACCTGCAACGGTCAAACCAAAGCCTGGAGCGGTTTGCCTATATCACCAGCCACGATTTGCAGGAACCGTTACGCAAAATTCAGTCGTTCGGGGAGATGCTGCGCCATCAGTCGGAGGGTACCATCAGCGCTCAAAGTAAGGATCTGCTCGAACGAATGCAGTCGGCGGCCGGCCGCATGAACACACTCATTTGCGACCTGTTATCCTACTCCAGATTATCATCGCAGAAGCGCCCGTTTGAACGGGTCAATTTAGGACAGGTAATCAACGATGTGCTAACTGATCTGGAAACGGCCATTCAAACCAAACAGGCGGTACTCGATGTTACGTCGCTGCCCCTGGTAACAGGCGATGCGGTTCAACTTCGGCAGGTATTCCAAAACTTACTAAGTAACGCGCTGAAGTTTGTGAAGCCGGGCTCTATCCCGCGCATTCAGGTAGAATGTCAGCGATTAACGGGTCGGGAGATTGTTCCGCTGCCGGGGCAGGCCGTTGCGGACCCGTACCTGGACCAGGCTTTTTTTGCCATCCGCATCGTTGACGATGGCATTGGCTTTGACGAGAAGTACCTCGACCGAATTTTCACTGTTTTCCAACGGCTACACACCCGGAATACTTATCAGGGAACGGGCATCGGGCTAGCCATTGTGCAGAAAGCCGTAGAAAACCACAAGGGCTATGTGGGGGCACAGAGCCGGCCGGGTTCGGGTGCTACGTTTACGGTGTATTTACCCGATGAGCCGTATATAGACACCCTGGTGATTGGGTAGTCATTAACCGTCAGGCGGGGTCGAAGGAGTCAAATATGGTCAGGCACAGTCAAGAGTAGTTACCTGCTATTCATCTGCAGGCTACACTACTTGACCACACCTGACTGTACTTGACAATGGCTGACGACTTTACTTAATACCGTTCGTTCCCTTCCTCTTCTTCCTCGGCGAGCTCGGAAATCTCTTGATCTAATTCATCGTCCGACAAATCGTCGTCCAGCAGGTCTTCGGGCAAATCGTCTATGTCCTCACCATTCGAGACTTCGTCGGTGGCGTGGCGAGCCGTAGCCGTGTCGGTAAATAAAAGCGTGTCGGCGGCCTCATCATCGGGGCGGTTCATGACGTCGGGGTCGTTGTTAACACCTAAGCCCGCATACACGGTAACGTCTTCATCTTCGTTATTCGGTGGCAGGTTGTTATGCTGGGGCGACATCCCTTCCAGAGGGCCACCGGTATTTCCATCTATTGGCTGCTGATCAGCATTGTTTGTACTTTCCATGATAAAAACGGCTTCTGGCGAGCAAACGCCAAGGTTAGTGATGCTCAGTTGGTGACCTCATACCTACCGATACATTTGTACATATCGGTGGGCAACGCGTCAATAATTCACTAACCACGAATCCCCAAAAGAGTTTGCGGCTACTTCCAGACAACTATTTTCTGCACCATCGCCGACTGGTTTGGGGCCGTTAACCGTAACAGATAGGTAGCGTCGGGCAGGCCGCTCACATCCAGCACTGTGTCAGCATCGGCCCGAACTGGCTGGCTCGCAATTACGATCTGCCCCGATAATGAGATCAACTCAACCTGTCCATCGTGCGGAGCCCGAATGGTTAGGTAACGATCCGTCGGGTTTGGGTAGGCCCAGGGGACTGTCGGATCTTCTGGAGAGCCAGTTGCTTTTGAGGAGGTATTTTTGAGGTATCGCAACCCTCCTCCCCGACTGCCCAGCATCAGATCGGGCAGTTGGTCGCCGTCGAGGTCGGCAACGGCGGCCATCAAGGCTTTACCAGGTAAGCCTATAGTAGGCAGTGAATCAAGGAGCGTGAGCGGCTGATCGGGTCGATCGGGGAAATTATAGATTCGAACCGTGCCATTAAGGGCTGCCGCAATTAATTCATTCTTGCGGTCGCCATTCACATCGGCAACAACTAAAGAGCGCGCGCCGGTGTAAAAAGAATCGTCGACAGTAAAGCCCCCGAAATTTTGGTTTTGCAGCTGGAACACAGGATTGGTCGCCGTTCCGGCATTGCGGTAATAATCAATAGTACCATCGCTCTTTCCCAGGAGAAGGTCCAGTTTGCCATCACGATCTATATCGGTTAATGTCGGCAAATCGCTCACCTCCATAAAACTGGATACTGCCCAGCGAACAGCCTTAGTCAGATCGTATTGAGCAGCGGCTCCTTGTGCCGCTTCATTCAGTAACACCCGAACTTCGGTGCTTTGTACACCCGTACCAAACAGTACTAAGTCAACACTTCCGTTCAGGTCGACATCGACAAAGTAAGGTGCTACATCGTTTAAGTTGGTGGATTTTTTCAGGCCCAGGTAATCTGTCGTGACCAATACGAAAGCCGGGTTTTGCGTAGTGCCTTTGTTTTCAAATTGCCAGATTCCTGCCCGATACGCACTGTTGTACCGTGGTCCGGTGTACCCAACGCCAACCAGCATATCCATATCGCCGTCGCCATCCAGGTCGGCCAGCGCCGGGGCGGCCCGCTCGCCCAAATCAATCATTTCGTTTTGCAGGAAATCCTTCTGCACCAGCCTGAAATCAGGTTTTTCGTTGGTACCCGCATTTTTGTAGTACCAGCCCGACGCCTGAAAGTCAAAAGCCTGATTCTCGTTGGTCTCAACATTAGGCGAAGCCAGTAAGTCTTTTTGCCCATCGCCGTCTACATCTTCCCAGAATGTAGCCGGAAACGCCGGAAAACGGATTGGAGTAGGGCCGGGATAAAGGCTATCATAGCTTGTGAAGTTGGCTTTGTCATTGTTAGGTCCGGCGTTGCGTAGCATGGCCACGTTTTCGCAGCTGACAAAGCCAAACAGCAAATCGTTGGTCCCGTCGCCGTTCGCATCGAGCACCGTCAACGTATTCCCCGTATGCTGGGGTTTGGCCCCACTCGGCCTGGGATCAATGCGCCCGGCTCCGTCATCACACTGAATGCCGAACATAAAATCATTGCAATACTCTTTGCTGAAATGCCCCCAGCAGGTCCCGCCCATGCGCTTGTAAT
The DNA here is from genome assembly GCF_042684525.1 of Spirosoma soli. Classification (NCBI taxonomy): domain Bacteria; kingdom Pseudomonadati; phylum Bacteroidota; class Cytophagia; order Cytophagales; family Cytophagaceae; genus Spirosoma; species Spirosoma soli. The sequence continues at coordinate 335,303 of NZ_JBHULN010000002.1, forward strand.
TCAGACCATCTTTTTTGCCGGTCGTTTCTACACTCATATTTTGCTGATAAGCCACCAGGTTGCCACTCGAATCGAAGGTGATGATGTCGACATCACCATCGCCGTCGTAATCCACAATAGCGGGGATGTCCGTCAGGGCGACGTATAACGGTAACTGCCCGTTAAAGCCTTCCGTTATGATTCGGTCAGTTATCTGGCGGAAGGTAGTCTTACTATTCTGCAATTCATTGCGAAATACGCGAACCGTTCCAGCGCCGTAGGTGAAGATGTCTTTGCGACCGTCGCCGTCGTAATCAACCAGCAGCATCCAGCTGTACACAAACGGAAAGATCGTTTCGTACTCAGGCGCATACTGCCAGGCCAGACCACCGCCAGCCGGGTTATCAATCGCAATAAACGTACTGACTTTGTCGGTTGTCCGGTCGAACACCACCAGATCGTCGCGGTTGTCGTCGTTTAGGCGAATGGTTGAGTACTGCGTGGCATTGAGGCCACCCACCCAGGGGTTTAGCAGCGTTCGACCGTCGATGCTGACAGTAGGACGCTGGTCATATTGGAATGATATTTTTCTGCCAGACTGAGCCAGAGCGGCTACAGCCAGCAGACAACCGAAGAGCGTAAACGCCTTTTTCATCTATCTTTGGACGATTCTTTTCATCATCTGACGCCCGTACGTGCGTACCGATCGAGTTGGCAGATGATGCCACTACGTAAGAACGACGAACCCCATCTTTTGTGATGCTTTCGACCGAACAACTGTACCATAAATTTCTGGAATGCACCGGCGTATCAATTGATACCCGCCGGATTACTCCCAACTGCTTGTTTGTTGCCCTTAAAGGTGCGAATTTCGATGGCAATCAGTTTGCCGAACAAGCCATTGCCTCGGGTGCCAAATACGCGTTGGTCGATGATGAAGTAGTTGCTACTCAGAACCCCGCCCGCTACCTGCTGGTATCCGATTGCCTGACGGCCTTACAAGACCTCGCCCGGCATCACCGCCAAACGTTTACCTTTCCAGTCATTGCGCTGACGGGCTCCAATGGCAAAACAACGACCAAAGAGCTGATTGCAGCCGTGCTGTCGAAAAAGTACCGGACCTACGCTACCGTTGGCAACCTGAACAATCACATCGGCGTGCCACTCACCCTGCTGTCGCTGAACGAACAGTGTGAGATGGCCGTCGTGGAAATGGGCGCGAATCACCAGAAAGAGATTGAGTTGCTTTGCTCCATTGCCCAGCCTACCCACGGCCTCATTACCAACGTTGGCAAAGCTCACCTGGAAGGCTTCGGCGGCATTGAAGGCGTCCGGAAAGGCAAAGGCGAGTTGTATGATTTCCTGGCTCAGCACGCAAAAACCGTCTTCATCAACTCCCGCGACACTACGCTGACGGCCATGTATCGGGAGCGACTGAAAACATTACGCTCCGAAACTACCTTTGCCGAAGCCATTTTTTACCCCGGCGACCCCGTTGAACTCGTTCAGGAATCGCCCGTGGTAATCTACCGCGATGTGACGGGCCACGACGTAACGACTCACTTACCCGGCCGTTACAATTTCGACAACATGCTGGCGGCCTTGGCCATTGGTCAGTATTTTGGCGTATCGCCCGAAGACGCCAACCGCGCCGTGGCCGACTACACCCCAACCAACAACCGGTCGCAGGTAATCGTTAAAGGATCGAACACGGTGCTGCTGGATGCCTACAACGCCAACCCCAGTTCAATGGCGGCTGCCATCCGGCAATTTGCCGCTACGCCCGCCAGGCGCAAAGTGGTGATTCTGGGCGACATGTATGAGCTGGGCGACGAAAGCGAAGCTGAACATGCTGCCCTGGGCAAGCTGATTGCCGACAGTAACTTCGATCTGGTTATCCTGGCGGGTAAAGACATGAAATACGCGCTCGCCCATTTGCCAAACGCCTATTACTTCCCCGACAAATTTTCGCTGCACAACTGGATCATGGACAACCCCATGACGGATACGCACATCCTGATAAAAGGCTCGCGGGGCATGAGTCTAGAAACGGTGGTACAATTTATTTGAGACCAAGATTTATCTGATTCTTATGATTTACATGATTAGAGTTGTTACAGTGGTAGTATGGGGAATGTCAGTAACAATACAGGCCCAGACGCTACCGCCGTTTGAATCAGAAATCCGGGCATTCGAAGCCACTGACAAAACAACTCCCCCACCCCGACAGCCTATTTTATTCACGGGTAGTTCATCCATCCGGTTGTGGGATAGCCTACAAGGGTACTTTCCGGATAAAGTGGTGCTGAATCGCGGGTTTGGCGGCTCTGAACTCAGCGACGTTATCCGGTATGCCGACCGGGTCATTGTGCGGTATCAGCCAAAACAAGTTGTGCTTTATGCCGGGGAGAACGACATTGCAACCGGTAAGCAAACCGGCCAGCAGACGTACGAGCGCTTCGTGACGCTATTCCGCTACGTTCGGAAGAAGTTACCCAATGTTCCGTTCACGTTTATCTCGATTAAGCCAAGTCCTTCGCGCCGGGCGTACTTTAGCGAAGTTAAGGAAGCCAACCGGCTTATCAGCCAGTTTCTAGCGAATCAGCGTAATACGTCTTTTGTGGACATACAGCCCGTAATGCTCCAGGCCAACGGCCAGCCCGTAGGCGAATTGTTCAAGCCAGACAGTCTGCACATGAAACCTGAAGGCTACCGGCGGTGGGCCAAGGTGCTGCGACCCTATCTGAAGTGAGGGGTAGTCATCAGCACTCTTTACGTTAAATCAATCGGCCTACCTATTAATAAATAATCATTCATCTCTATTAGGGTTTGGCCGACGGAAAGTATAACATTACGCTCAGAGTGATTAAGTTCTATCTGCCGTAACCCTTATGATTCCTCAGGCTAAACTCCTGCGCGTGTTTAAGCTTATTCGGCTGCTCCATCAGCAGCCGGGTCGTACTATCAGCCAGTTAGCGGACGCTGTCGATCTATCCGAACGATCCGTCTACCGATACCTTGACTTTCTGGAAACGGTTGGCTATTCGATTGACTCGAACCTGCAAACCAAACGTTTCTTTTTGTTCGGGCCTGGCCCCAATCATCCCGACGCCTTCACGGAAGAAGAAACGGACCTCATCCGACACGCGCTGGCCGGAGTAACTGACTCGAATCCGCTACTGGCCGGTATCCGCCAGAAGTTGTTCCTCAGCAGTACGTTGGTACCACTAGCCGATGGGCTGGCCGACATTCATCAGGGGCAGATTGTGGGTAAACTGGCCGAAGGTATTCGCGAACGGGTAGCCGTGCAACTCATCCGGTATCATTCGACCAACTCAAACACGATCAGCGACCGGCTCGTTGAGCCCCTATCTTTCTCCGACGACTACGCTACGCTGGAAGCCTATGAACCAGCGTCGGCTACCGTAAAAACCTTTCGGACCAAGCGTATTGACGCCGTCGAGCTGACCGATCAACCGGCGCAGTATCAGGCAACCGATACGCTAATTGATCTTTTCTCCTGGACAGGTCCGTGCTGGCTTCCTGTTGAGCTGCACCTCACTGACCGGGCCTATCGGCTGCTGATCGAAGAGTTTCCGGCCGCCCGACCCGATACGTTCCAGCGCTGTGACGCACCAGCCGATACATCGTTTGCTTACGGTTGGCGGGGGCGTGTGCGCGACTGGCGCGGTATTGGCCGGTTTGTGCTGGGGCTGCCCGGCGAAGTGCAGGTTATCGAACCAGCCGAATTTAGGACGTATTTGCGAAATCGAGTGGCCGAATTTCGTTTATGACACAACCTGTCAATCACCTTTTCGTACTTCGTTCCATTAATTCATACGAAGGCCGTTCCTCTACTTTGAACCATCCGTCATGCAGTTTCGACTAACCCTTACTCCCACCGCCCGCCAGACACTGGTGCCGTTCAATTACGCGTATCGGCTCAGTGCGTTTATTTACGCTGTGCTGGCCGATGCCGACAAACAGTACGCCGATTTTCTGCATGGGAAAGGCTACGAGTTTTCGAGCACCCGCCGGTTCAAACTCTTTACGTTCTCGGACCTGATTATGCCGGGAGCCAAAGCCGACCCCAAAGTCGGTGGCTTATGGGTAAACTCGCCCACTATCGAATGGATTGTCAGTTTCTACGTGGATAAGGCCGCCCAGCATTTCATTATGGGCCTGTTTCAGGACCAGCGTTGCGTGATTGCTTCCCCCCAGCATCGGGCGGAGTTTGTGATCGAGCGCGTGGAAGCCATACCGGTGGAGATTACAAGCGAAACCGTTACGTTGCGGACACTGTCGCCGATGGTGATTGCGGAGAAATCGGAACGCGGCATGGACCAATACCTACATCCGGCCGACGAGCAATTCGGACCGTTGCTGGTATCGAACCTACTGGCAAAATGGGGTAGCCTGCAAACCGTCGTACCAGCCGGAGCTGCTCCCAACGATGATTGGGACGTATCATCCCTAACGTATCGACTGTTACCGAATGGCAATCGGGAGGCTCAACCCCGGTCAAGACTAGTAACGATCAAAGAAGGCTCCCGCGAGCAGACGCAAGTGCGCGGCTACTACGGCTTTACGTTCGAGTTGTCTGGCCCCAGCGAGTTGCTGGAACTGGCCGTACTGGCGGGTGCGGGCAGGTATAACGCAGAGGGATTTGGGTGTGTAGGAGTGGTTACTACTTAGAAACAACCTTAACATCCAACTTCTTCAGCAAAGCAATAAGCGGCTCATTTTTGGCTTTGGCTGCCTCTTCAGCCGTAGCTTATTTGCCGCTTAAGAAATGGGTTGCGGGTAATTTATGATCCGGGTTTTCAATTGCTGATGCCATAATTTCTTTTTATATGACATTTTCATCAATCATCTTTCCGCAGCTGACGAGCTCGTCTTGCTTTTTCAAGAAATTCCTCTTTGGAAGTAGGGCGCGAGTTTTCAGACAGCTTTTTCCAGACAGCTTTCTCGTCGGCAGCCCCAGCGAATGGGTTCCGGATATGACTAAGCTTAGGTTTCGTTTCCATAATTTTTCTGTTTCAATTCTACTTAGGTACGAAAAAAGACAGACTATAATACAAAACCCGCCATAGAACCATGTTTCAATTCCATGCAGATACTAGTAAAAAGCCCGGTTGCTTGTACCAAAGGTAAGGTAAATCCTATTTCAATTCCACTCAGGTACGATTAGAAACATAGAGAATCAAGTTTCAATTCCACTCAAACACATTCAGCGCTGAAATGAAAAATAATTCTACCCACAGTAGTATTTATTCACTTCATCCTCGTCGGCAATCTTAGCACCGAGGAAGAAAACCGTTTCGCCATCAGATGCATAGGCAACTCGGATAATACGGCGTTTAGGCGTGTATTCCGTTTGAAGATGGATAATATCTGTCAGTTCTGGACCACCCTCCTGTATAACACGGTGCGAAGGTTTCTCGAATACATAAATCATCTCGTCGCGAGTGATACTATCTTCTTTGTGTAGTCGGACCAAGTCTAAGGCGTCAAAGTTGTAATTAAATGAAAGGTTATTCATACAAAGATTCCAAGTTTACGTGGCACGGCTACAGCTTTGGTACGATTAAAAAATAGATTCTCACTCGACAAGATAATTTCGATTCCTATCTGCTGTACGTCGTAATGATAAGCGCAAAAGAAAATCTTTTTTCGCAGATTTACAAACTGGCTAGTGCCTCATAAATTGCATAAGATTCTCAACAACAAGATATGGCTATTTTATTAGAACCCTTTGATACGACGTCTTATACCCAACCTACCGGCGATCCTTTTGCCGACGTTGGCGGATATGTGATTGCCTACCTGATTCAACACGACGCGTACAAACATCTGTCGCTGTTGGAACTTATTGGTAAAGTAACAGCCATCTATGTGTATAAGTGGGATGCTAAACTCAATGCGCTGTTCCTGAATTCGACTATTACGCAGGGGGCTTTTGATTCGAATCGAAAAGTTTCTGAGACAGTAAACTACTTTGAGAAACTGCTCAGTGACGACTTGATAGGCAAAGAAGGATATTGCCGGATTTCGGGTCAACATACACGCTTGTATAAGGCTGGTCGTGATAATCACATTTTATCCGGCTCGGGTACGTTTGTCAATTTCTACGCTTCGTTTGAGCCAGGGCTATACTTATCTAAAGAGGTTATCATCCAAATCTTCTTTGTAGCACTCGGCGTAGTAAAGTTGAGTGATAAGATTGCGCTCATTTACAGTAACAACCAATCCGTAACGGAATTTTTCGTTCGGGAAAATTGCCGTCGCAATCTGTTGAACTTAACTTCTGCACCGGAGCCGGGGTTGTTGAGCTCAGAATTTACTAACCCGGCAAATGCCCTTTTTGGCTTTGCAGAGCAGTGTATATCAAAGATGCCTGACGCGTTGGCCTTCAATGAAGAATCAGGCATTGAGGGTAAGGATACAGACTTGAATCTGCTGCACTTCACCAACTTCGGCGCGGGGCCAACTATTGACCTTTACGCGCTGCCAACCAATATCTTTCGGTTCTATGCCTCCTGCCTGACAATTCATAATCGTGAAGACTGGCAACGCTTTGTGCGGTCGTACTACAGCAGTTCAAAGTTTAAGACTGCCAAGTACCGCCCAAATGCCGATGCCTGGATTGATGATAAAGGCAATGCCGTTGAGCAAGACACATACAAGAACTGGCGTAACCGCATCTACCAAAAGCTACTTGAGGGAAAACCGTTGCATGATGAATTCATCCGCTGGCTCTGGAAACGGAAACAGCCACTCCGGTTTGCAATCATTGAGAAATACCAACTGCTTATTAGAAATATGGAAAAACGAACCCTTGAAAAAATTAAACAATTGGCTGATTTTATCACGGTCAGTCGAAGTGAGGATGACATTTTGAAAGATGTCACAAAGCTGAACGGTTGCAAAAACCCAAATGACGTTCGGCAACTGCTCCTGCGGCTGGTCAAGAGGAACTACGATGCCAATGCCAAAGAGCCGATTTTGACGGTGGAGGATTACGCGTATTATCTGTTCCCCGATGGCATCGGATGGAAAGAGATACGTGATGTATTGCTGATAGCAGTATATCAGAAAATGCACGAACTAAACCTGCTCGGTTTAGATACAGGCGAAACAGATGACGAAGAACAATCAGACGAAACCAACAACCAAAACGAAGCATAACCCATGACCTTAAAAACACAAGGCTTCATCCTGATTGATGTGGATGTGGTCGCCCTGAACAATGCAGGCAAGAGTAGTTCCAGCAACTTTGACAATGCAACCGCTACGAAAACCATCAAGAAAAACGGTCTGACGTACCCTTACGTGTCAGGGCAGGCGTGGCGGTATTGGTGGCGTGAAGCGTTGCGTAACAACTACGGTTGGTCTGTTTCGCCGATTACTCGTGAAAACAAAGTCGCCTACACCGATGCGAATCCTTTCAAGTTTGACGATGATGACGTATTCGGCTACATGAAGGCAACGAAGGATGCTAAGATTGACGAGAATGGTACCCCCGTAGTGGACAAAAAAGGTAAGCCGGTTTTAGAGAACGCAACCGTTACGCGCACATCACCGCTGAAAAATTCGGCTATTGTGGCTGTCGGTAGTACCCGCACCGAAGAACACTGGTCTACTATGTCGCGTCAGGATGGCGACCCTGTTCCGTACAGCAAACAGGAATATTCGGCCATCATGAAGGGAATGTTTTCACTTGACCTGGGGCAGGTTGGTACGTTCTCGACAGTGAATCGAACTGGCTTCAAGAACCTGACTATTAAACAACGGGAGGAGTTTTTGGCAAACGGCTCAACTGAAGTTACGGATACGATAACGGGGCACCCTCTGGTTCAACTTGAAAAATCGGTTCGATTAAAGCGCAGCAAGGACACTATCGCTGCCCTGAAAACAATCTCAGGTGGGGCCATGCAAACGAACAATCTGGCCGACGTAACGCCTAAGTTTATCGTGCTGGCAACCACTACGTCTGGTAATCATCCGTTTTCGCACGTTGCGAAAACTGAAGTAGCCGACCGAACCCGTATTGAGGCCGTTTCGCTCAATGTTGACGGATTAAAAGAGGTCCTGAAGGAATATAAGGATCAGATCGTTGGGACTGTCTTCGTGGGCAGACGTAGCGGATTTATGGACCAACATCACACTGAATTGCAAGAGCTACTAACGCTTGGTGACGACTATCCAACTGTCAGATACGTATCTGTTGGTGAAGCCATTGACGGGTACTGCAAGCAGCTTGACGATCAGTTTGTATGAAGCTCTATACCATTGACCTGACGAGTTGGACGGCCAGTTTCCGATATCCAAACCTGATTAGCGGTTTCCAACCTACTCTGGAAGTGCCGCCAATCAGTACGGTGTTGGGGCTTATCAACGCGGCTGCCGGTCGGTATTTACCTCATCAGCAATTGACGATTGGCTATTATTTTCAGTACGGAGCCAAGTGCGTCGATCTGGAAACGATCTACCAAATTGAAGTGGATAAACGAACCGGTCAGCCCAACAACAATGTCAATACGAACATCATGCGCCGGGAATTTATGTTCGATACGTTCCTGCGGATTTATACCAACCAGTCAGCTATCGCCGGTTATTTCCGTCAACCGTACTTCCCTTTAGTGATGGGGCGTATGAATGATTTGGCTACAGTTGAGCGGATTAGTGATGAAGCCATTGACTTTGCCGAGGTAACTAACGCAACGCAAATTCGTGGGCAGGTTGTCCCGTTTACCAAAAACTATCTGCCCGGCACGATTCAAGCCCTGCCCAAATACTTTACCGACACCATCCCCCGACAAAACATCGGCACGGAACCGTATTCGGTACTAAACTGGCAAACCCGGTCGGTCACCAGTCGGTTAAGTGGTGTTCACGATAAGACGTTAGGTAAAGATGCCGTCGACGTGTATTTGCATCAACTCGACTTCTCAGCTTTCGAGTTGACCAATTAGACCTACCAGATCATGATGCTTGCTAAATCAGATCCGCCCTTATCGCTTGAACAACACGTTGCTGACTGTCTGCTGATTCGAGACTGGCTGATGCAGGGCTTCCCACAACTAAATCGCTTAACTGGCGTAACAATTGATTTATGGGAGGCCCTGCGGATTGCCATCATTTTTCATGATTTGGGAAAAACCCATCGTGAGTTCCAGAACGTATTGGGCGATAAACCCAATAACTGGTTGCGTCAGCGACATGAGTTATTCTCGTTGCCGTTTCTGGATGCTTATTCGTCCATCTCGTCCGATGTTCACGCGCTGATTCGTCTGGCCGTAGCGGGTCATCACAAGAGTTACAACGACTTACAGGACAAGTATATCCGTCCTGTTTATCAAGGTCTGCCTGCTTGGGGTTACGAGCCGGATGAGGATGATTTATTGAACTTTGCGGATGAATTTAAAAAGGTAAATACTGCATGGGTGAAGGACTATCTAAGTGGCTTATTTGGCGTTCAATTAGGCCCATTAGTCGCTAAACAACCCGGAGAACTCATTAACGCTTATGTGCAGAAGCTTGCCTACGTGGCGTCCCATCCTGATTACCTGAACTTATTATTGCTGTTTGGCGCGCTGAAGCACTGCGACCACATGGGTTCGGCCCGCATTGACAACGTGCCGTTTTTGCTGCCCACTGACTTTGATTTTTTGCAGCAGAAAGAGCTTGATCTACAGCAAAAAGGTCTAAACTTCTACCAGCACCAAAAAGAATCAGAAGGTACGGTAGGCAATGTGATCTTGACCTCTCCTACTGGTTCTGGTAAAACAGAAAGTGCGTTGCTATGGGTTCAGCGGCAAATGCAGGAAAATGGTAGCGGACGGGTCTTCTACATACTTCCATTCACGGCCTCTATCAATGCCATGTTTGAGCGATTGAATGATAAAAAAGGCGGTATTCCAGACCAGAAAGCAGGTATGGTACATGGTAAGTTAGCCGCCTACCTGAACCAATATCTGGACGAAGCGCAATATGTAAAAAGCCAGAAGAAAGAAGCCCTAAAAAGTATCGCAGAAAAGTTCAGAACGCTACAAACTCCACTCAAAGTGGTAACGCCTTTTCAACTACTTAAGCATCTTTACGGTTTAAAAGGGTTTGAACAGGGCATTTTTGAGTGGGTGGGTAGCTACTTCATCTTTGACGAGATTCACGCCTACCAGCCGGATGTAGTTGCACAAATCAAGGTATTGCTTGAGTTTGTTACGCAGCGCTTGAACGGGAAGGTTTTCATCATGACAGCCACCATGCCCACCTTCCTTCAAAATGAACTACAGGCTTCCGTTGGCTCATTTATGCCAATTACGGCTGCCGATGATGTGTATCAACAATTTGTACGTCATCGGGTAGTTGTCGAGAGCGGCTTATTAGCTGACAACCTCATCATGATTAGACAGCGCCTTGATAAAGGACAAAAAGTGCTAGTTGTTTGTAATACGGTTCGACAAGCCCAAGCGGTGTATAAAACCTTGAAACCGTCGGCCAAGGGTGCTATTCTGCTACACAGTGCTTTCAACGGGCGAGACCGCTCAAAGCACGAAAAGGACTTACTAAAGGCGGAGCAGGGCAATGCAGATTCTGTGCAGTTGCTTATTGGTACACAAGCTATTGAAGTCAGCTTAGATATTGATTTTGATGTGCTTTTCAGCGAACCGGCTCCTGTCGACGCTTTGCTTCAGAGATTTGGCCGTGTAAATCGCAAACGAGCAAAAGGTGTATGCGAGGTTATCATTTTTGACCAAGCTAACCCAACTGATAAGTTCATCTATGATACCCAAGTGGTGAATGATACGGTCAACGTGTTGAAGAAAATCGCCAACCAACACGACGGTATTATCCAAGAGAATGAGTTAGGAAAGTGGATTGACGCTGTTTATCCCGATTGGAATCAGCGGCAACGAAACGATTTTGAAGATACGTACCGGCTCTTTAAGGCTAACGTCAACGAACTAATTCCGTTGCTTCATAGCCGAGATAACGAAGAAGCATTTTACAAAAAGTTTGATGGCGTAAAGGTGCTGCCAACTGTGCTTTGGGAAGAATATAAAGCTCATTTGGCCTCGTTTGACTTTATCGAAGCAGAAGCGTTGCAAGTTCAGATTCGCAAACAGAAGTTCGTTCAACTGATGCGTGAGGGCAGTTTGCGTAAAGAGGTACACGTATTAGAAACAAAAAAGAAACTGCTTAACCTGCCTTACTACCTCATCAACCGTGGCTACAGTTCTGAACTTGGACTTGATTATGATGAGCAGGAAGAATGGCCAGAAACTGACAATTTACTATAACTCTGCCCATGAAATACCCTCGGCAACTATCATCTGGTGCGAATAACACCGTCATCGTGCTGTCTGATACGGAGGTGGCTAAGCTGTTTCTGGGTGATACCCGTTCTGATATTGGGTCGGAAGCCGAGAAAATGAAGTTCGCCAATAAGATCAACGACCTGGTTGCTCACTTCGTTCGGCTCGATTACAACGACGAGTTGCAGGCCGAAATGCTGGTGATGGAGCGGATTCGCCCAATCGATTATCGGGCTTATGAAATTGAGCGCCGGGAACTTTGGTACGATGTCTTCGCTGATGAACTTCACCAACTGCATCAGGCCGGATTTGTGCATCGGGACTTACGTCGGCCATCGGACCTCGACGGTCTTGCTTTCGACAATATCCTTTTAACCGAGCAGGGGTTACGGCTAATTGACGTGGGTATTTCGGCATTGCGGCATCAGGTCGGCGATAAAATTTTCACCAAATACCTGGAAGTTGAAAACGCCGAACTTGAACAGTTTCGTACCTACTTCCTGAACCGTTAACCAACCATGCTTCCCACCGCAACCTTAATTAACTACTATCATCTCTGCCATCGGAAGATGTGGCTTCACGCTAATCATATCCGCATGGAACATACATCGGAGGCCGTAGCCGAAGGTAAGCAACTGCACGAACACGCCTATCCGCAACGCGCCGAACGCTACCGCGAAATTATCCTCGACGGCTCCAAGATCGATTTCTACGATCCATACGACAAGGTGGTGCATGAGATCAAGAAGTCGGATAAGCTCGAACATTCGCACATTGCGCAGGTACAGTTTTATCTGTATCTGCTCCGCAAAAACGGCGTCGACGGTGCAACGGGTCTGATTGAATATCCCAAGCTCCGCCAGACCGAAACCGTTCAGTTGACTGACGAGGACATACCGATGGTCGAAAGCTGGATACGCGACATCGAGCGGATTGTCGAGCGTGAACAGTGTCCCGGCCGGATCGCCAAGTCGAAATGCCGGTCGTGCAGCTATTTTGATTTTTGTTATGTTGAAGAAGAGTAATTTTTTGACAGGATGGACAGCCGGGCCGACGACTCGGATAAAACAAGATATTTTTCTATCATTAAAAATCCTGCTCATCATGTCCATCCTGTCAAAAAATCTATAGCAATGCAACACACCGACCTTACCCACCAAATCATTGCAGCAGCTTATGCCGTTCATAACGCCTTGGGGCCCGGATTTTTAGAGAAAGTGTACGAAAACGCACTCTTGGTAGAACTGCGCCATCGCGGTTTGCTGGCCGAGCAACAGGTGGGCATTCCTGTCTATTATCGTGATCAACAAGTGGGTGATTTTGTAGCCGATCTATTCGTCGAGGGACACGTTATTCTGGAGTTGAAGGCCGTAGAAGCGATTCATCCCAAACACGAATTACAACTGGTCAATTATCTGACCGCGACGGGCAATGAGATTGGTCTGCTCATCAACTTTGGGAGTCGGGTTGAGGTGAAGCGGAAATATCGAACGTATGCATCTTAGTTTTTTGACAGGATGGACAGGATAAAACAGGATGAATAGATCAAACAAAAAATCCTGTTTTATCCTGTCCATCCTGTCAAAAAAACCTGTCAAAAAACCCTTATGAAACAACCGAAATACCTCTTCAACGCGGGCCGGATGAGCCGCAAAGACAATACATTGAAGTACACTCCGGTCGATGAAGCCGGTAACGAAGGCCAGACCCGCTATCTGCCCATTGAGCAGGTGGGTGACCTGTACGTATTCGGCAGTCTGGATGCCAACAGCGCTTTGTACAATTTTCTGGGTCAGGAAGGCATAGCCGTTCATTTCTTCAACTACTACGAACATTACACCGGCTCGTTTATGCCCCGCGAGTATCTGCTGGCCGGTAAGATGCAGGTCGATCAGACGAAGCACTATATGTCGGCCAAAAAACGGATCGAGATTGCGCGTCGGTTCGTGGAAGGAGCAGCCAACAACATCCTGCGCGTATTGAAATACTACGACAACCGGGACAAGGCCAAAGAATTGACCGAAGCCATTCAGATCATCGAACAACTATTGGCGAGCGTTCCGACCGCGACCGAGGTGCCAATACTGATGGGAATCGAAGGCAACATCCGCCAGACGTACTACGGTTGTTTCGACGCCATTGTGGGGCAGACATTCTGCATGGATGGTCGCAGTAAACGCCCACCCCAAAACGAATTAAACGCCCTGATCTCGTTCGGCAACATGCTTTGCTACACGGCCTGCCTCAGCACAATTTACCACACACAGTTGAATCCGACGATTAGTTTTCTGCACGAGCCGGGTGCTCGTCGGTACTCACTGGCATTGGATTTGGCGGAGGTATTCAAGCCTATTCTGGTAGACCGTCTGATTTTCCGGATGATTAATAAACGCCAGCTACAACCGTCCGATTTCCGGGCCGAGGTCGGTGGCTGTGTCCTGAAAGAAGCCGCCCGCAAACGATTCGTGCAGGGTTTCGATGAGCAGCTAAAGGAAACGATTAAGCACCGATCCTTAGGACGTAGCGTCAGTTATCGGCACCTGGTCAAGCTGGAGTGTTACAAATTGCAAAAGCATTTGCTGGGTTTGGAAGAATACAAACCATTTAAAGCATGGTGGTAAGTTTACAGAGTGAAAGACCGGTCGGCCGGTGCGGTAAAATCTGACCGCCGAAGCGAAATAAAAATTTCGCGCCAGCTAATCGCTCATTCACTCATTCTCTCCGCTTCGGCGGTCAGATTTTACTGTTTGATTATGTATGTAATTCTGGTGTATGACATGGGACAGAAACGCGTCGGAAAGATGCTGAAACTCTGTCGGCGGTACATGAACTGGATTCAAAATTCGGTCTTTGAGGGTGAGATGACCGAAGTGCAACTACGCGAATTGTTGTACGAAGCCAGACGTATCATGAAGGATGATGAAGACAGCCTAATCCTGTTCAAAAACCGCGATCAAAAGTGGTTGGAAAAGGAAATTGTAGGTGTCGAGCGTCAGTCGACCGATGACTTTTTATAAGGGCTACGTCGTCGATCATCCGTTTTTGTTCTTTGACCAATGGTCTTTCCATACCATGATGGGGCTTGTTAGCGCTTAATAAGCTGACCATCAACGAGTCGTCAATCGGCCAGTATTTTCGTACAACTGCTGGTTGACGACTTTTGATTAAGAAACCATGCAATTTAAACTGCGTCAGGGCTTTGCAAAGCCCTTTTTTCGTCCGTATTTTCACGGCTTCTAATCGTACCGTAGTGGAATTGAAATGGTGTTTAAGGGAAGTAGCGATACATCAAGACCAAGCTTCTAATCGTACCGTAGTGGAATTGAAATTCACCGCCGATAAAACGGACTTTTTTTCGGCGGGTACTTCTAATCGTACCGTAGTGGAATTGAAATCTTCCATTTCGGGCGTTAGGGTTTCGTCCGTTGCTTCTTCTAATCGTACCGTAGTGGAATTGAAATACCGATAAGCAAGCCCTAAATGTTGATCAAGTGTTACTTCTAATCGTACCGTAGTGGAATTGAAATTAACTCAAACGTGCCGTTGCTAATTACGCCGCCCGGCTTCTAATCGTACCGTAGTGGAATTGAAATTTTAAAAAAAAGTGACGGATACGCCGCCGCGTTTGGCTTCTAATCGTACCGTAGTGGAATTGAAATTACTTATAACTGTTTCGAGTATTTAGCCCGCTTAGACTTCTAATCGTACCGTAGTGGAATTGAAATTGACTTACCCTCTAAGTACATACCTAAGTTGAAATACTTCTAATCGTACCGTAGTGGAATTGAAATAGATCATTGGATTGTCCAACTCATCGGCCCCGACCTCTTCTAATCGTACCGTAGTGGAATTGAAATAAGCGTTTACGGACAATGAGCTGCAACCCAGCGTTGCTTCTAATCGTACCGTAGTGGAATTGAAATGGGAATGCCCGTGTAGGAACCGTCCCGGTTGGCACTTCTAATCGTACCGTAGTGGAATTGAAATGCGGTCGTAGTTTGTTGATAAGCTGCTGCAAGCCCGCTTCTAATCGTACCGTAGTGGAATTGAAATGGTAAACGGCTGGTGGCAATCGTTGCGGGTGGCGGACTTCTAATCGTACCGTAGTGGAATTGAAATTTGTATCGGTACAGGCCCGCTAGTCCGTCGGTCTGACTTCTAATCGTACCGTAGTGGAATTGAAATTGTTTGGCTACCGCTCAGAGGGCGAAATGATCGACACTTCTAATCGTACCGTAGTGGAATTGAAATCTTGTCAGGGTTTGCGTGGTCGGATTGGAGATGGTACTTCTAATCGTACCGTAGTGGAATTGAAATTGTGTCAACCATCTTGAAACCTGTTAACCGCTGATACTTCTAATCGTACCGTAGTGGAATTGAAATGGTTGAAGGAATTTATGGAGGCATTGAATTGACCAACTTCTAATCGTACCGTAGTGGAATTGAAATTTTCTACGGATGGAATCTTGAACAAGCTGACGACTTCTTCTAATCGTACCGTAGTGGAATTGAAATTCTGAAGGCGTCACAATTACGGCCGGGGAATTGGTCTTCTAATCGTACCGTAGTGGAATTGAAATAGGCGTTGACGGCTTCAGCGGCTTCATGAACCGATACTTCTAATCGTACCGTAGTGGAATTGAAATTTGATGAACTAATGGTTGATGACTTGGCGGTTGGTCTTCTAATCGTACCGTAGTGGAATTGAAATAGGAAGATCAGACAAACCGGAACGGCAAAAAAGGACCTTCTAATCGTACCGTAGTGGAATTGAAATTCATTAACGGAGCGCAAGCCGCGCTGAAGTCGCTGCTTCTAATCGTACCGTAGTGGAATTGAAATTTGGTAAGCTTTGACCAGTTCACCGCAATTTTGCCCCTTCTAATCGTACCGTAGTGGAATTGAAATCGGACCGGGCGTTTCTTCCCCTTCTGCCGGCCACGGCTTCTAATCGTACCGTAGTGGAATTGAAATTAAACCATGAGCGTAACGCCCGGCGCATGTTCTGTACTTCTAATCGTACCGTAGTGGAATTGAAATAGCATTGTATGAACGAAACCCCCTTTCATAAACCACCTTCTAATCGTACCGTAGTGGAATTGAAATCCCAACAACGAAAGTGTGTTTCGCTACGCTCACAGCCTTCTAATCGTACCGTAGTGGAATTGAAATTCGAGCTTTTCCAGATATTCAGCTTCAGAGCTTTTCCTTCTAATCGTACCGTAGTGGAATTGAAATTTGTTATATATTGATTAGATTGTTGATGCTGATTAACTTCTAATCGTACCGTAGTGGAATTGAAATCAATTCAGGCTCAATCAAGACAGCCTCCCAGGCCGCACTTCTAATCGTACCGTAGTGGAATTGAAATTTCAGGCCGCAATGGATCAAGGTTTTCTTCGTCAGCTTCTAATCGTACCGTAGTGGAATTGAAATGTCGACCGAAGCTAAAGGTCAGATTCGGCAAGGGGCTTCTAATCGTACCGTAGTGGAATTGAAATTGCTGACCGGCGCTGAGTTCTACGCCCGAGCTGCCGCCTTCTAATCGTACCGTAGTGGAATTGAAATTGCTGACCGGCGCTGAGTTCTACGCCCGAGCTGCCGCTTCTAATCGTACCGTAGTGGAATTGAAATAAGTGGTAATCCGAACGGGCAACCACGAAAAGCAACTTCTAATCGTACCGTAGTGGAATTGAAATTAATTTCACGAAAGAAACACATTACATTGTATTGTTCTTCTAATCGTACCGTAGTGGAATTGAAATGCGTACAGGGCGCGGGACAATTGTACACCGGAACGCTTCTAATCGTACCGTAGTGGAATTGAAATCACGAAAGCCGCGGAGGATTTTGGTCCCGAGCTGACTTCTAATCGTACCGTAGTGGAATTGAAATGCGAGTCCAGCACCGTTTTGAGCGTGGGCACAAACCTTCTAATCGTACCGTAGTGGAATTGAAATTTTGGCTCATTGCCCCTTTGACGGGCGCGGGGCACACTTCTAATCGTACCGTAGTGGAATTGAAATAGCAGGGAACCGGGATTTCACGGGGATGTCGCTCGACTTCTAATCGTACCGTAGTGGAATTGAAATTTACTGAAATTAGAGTAGTACGTTAAAAAATCTTCCTTCTAATCGTACCGTAGTGGAATTGAAATTTGGACCAGCGACATAACGGAACCATCGGCATAACACTTCTAATCGTACCGTAGTGGAATTGAAATGTATCGACTATCGTATTGAATCATTCGCGGTCATTACTTCTAATCGTACCGTAGTGGAATTGAAATTTATCAGCCGTCATGCGCTCGGCCCTTCATCAAACACTTCTAATCGTACCGTAGTGGAATTGAAATCAAAATCACGGCGATGCAGCTCATCACCGACGAGACCTTCTAATCGTACCGTAGTGGAATTGAAATGGTGTGGAGTAACGGTAGATTTTCTAAGAAAGAAATCTTCTAATCGTACCGTAGTGGAATTGAAATAAGAGTGGCTCGTCAGTGCTGCGTGAGGGTATCCCCCTTCTAATCGTACCGTAGTGGAATTGAAATCCGTAAAGTCGCCTGTTTTCCAGCTAAAATGTTCGTCTTCTAATCGTACCGTAGTGGAATTGAAATACGAATAAAACGAACGGCCACGTCGGGTTTTTGGGCTTCTAATCGTACCGTAGTGGAATTGAAATGATGGGATTGATTTTGATGGATACGCAGGATTGAACCTTCTAATCGTACCGTAGTGGAATTGAAATAATGGACGCAGGAAATGCACACCCGCCGGGCTAACCCTTCTAATCGTACCGTAGTGGAATTGAAATTGCTTCAGGCCCGCATCAACCGGGGGCGGGGTATTCCTTCTAATCGTACCGTAGTGGAATTGAAATTCGGTGAGGTTGTGAATGTCGGTGCTATTAAGCGCTTCTAATCGTACCGTAGTGGAATTGAAATACGTTTGAAAACCGCGTTCCTGAGTAAGGCGCAAGTCTTCTAATCGTACCGTAGTGGAATTGAAATCTGGCGGATGTTGTCGGTTTCGGTCATTGTTTTATACTTCTAATCGTACCGTAGTGGAATTGAAATGTGGAAGCGCGTACCAGCGGCCAGCGTCTCCACGCTCTTCTAATCGTACCGTAGTGGAATTGAAATTTGTCGACAACGAGGGCAACCCGGCTTTGCAGGCAACTTCTAATCGTACCGTAGTGGAATTGAAATACGAATAAAACGAACGGCCACGTCGGGTTTTTGGGCTTCTAATCGTACCGTAGTGGAATTGAAATGATGGGATTGATTTTGATGGATACGCAGGATTGAACCTTCTAATCGTACCGTAGTGGAATTGAAATAATGGACGCAGGAAATGCACACCCGCCGGGCTAACCCTTCTAATCGTACCGTAGTGGAATTGAAATTGCTTCAGGCCCGCATCAACCGGGGGCGGGGTATTCCTTCTAATCGTACCGTAGTGGAATTGAAATTCGGTGAGGTTGTGAATGTCGGTGCTATTAAGCGCTTCTAATCGTACCGTAGTGGAATTGAAATACGTTTGAAAACCGCGTTCCTGAGTAAGGCGCAAGTCTTCTAATCGTACCGTAGTGGAATTGAAATCTGGCGGATGTTGTCGGTTTCGGTCATTGTTTTATACTTCTAATCGTACCGTAGTGGAATTGAAATGTGGAAGCGCGTACCAGCGGCCAGCGTCTCCACGCTCTTCTAATCGTACCGTAGTGGAATTGAAATTTGTCGACAACGAGGGCAACCCGGCTTTGCAGGCAACTTCTAATCGTACCGTAGTGGAATTGAAATTAATCAGGATGCAGATTATGGCAATCACTTTGGCGCTTCTAATCGTACCGTAGTGGAATTGAAATTGTTTTTGTGGAATTTATGAGCGTTCGGTTATTGGTCTTCTAATCGTACCGTAGTGGAATTGAAATAACAACAAAACGCCAAACGAGACGGCGCGGTTTGACCTTCTAATCGTACCGTAGTGGAATTGAAATTGTTACTTATTGGGTTGCTATAGCTTTTGCACAAGACTTCTAATCGTACCGTAGTGGAATTGAAATAAAAGTCCGACGTCGTAAATCATACCCGCAAATTCCCTTCTAATCGTACCGTAGTGGAATTGAAATTTTCGTGAGGCTTGCCCAATTCGGGATCAATGTTTTCTTCTAATCGTACCGTAGTGGAATTGAAATTAAACCCGGCCCTCTTCGTAGGGAAACGGCTCGATGCTTCTAATCGTACCGTAGTGGAATTGAAATGACTCTTTAACTGTTCACGTTTCGCGGCTTCGTCACTTCTAATCGTACCGTAGTGGAATTGAAATTATTGATAGAGATAAAGGTGTACGGCGGTTAACCGCCTTCTAATCGTACCGTAGTGGAATTGAAATAAGGTCTACGCTGTAATATTTCTCGTGACGGTCGCACTTCTAATCGTACCGTAGTGGAATTGAAATATGATTCACCTACTTTCATTATCGGTAAATCCGAGCCTTCTAATCGTACCGTAGTGGAATTGAAATAGCGAAGCGGTGCTAACATTTACACGCTTGCATCGTCTTCTAATCGTACCGTAGTGGAATTGAAATATTATTGAGCCTAATAGTGATATGTCATTGCTGACTTCTAATCGTACCGTAGTGGAATTGAAATAACCCTACGGTGTTATCCTAATCACTCACCCAACAACTTCTAATCGTACCGTAGTGGAATTGAAATTGATTGATAACCGAATCGTTCACGGCCACGTCATTCCTTCTAATCGTACCGTAGTGGAATTGAAATATCATTCTCTTCCGTTGACAAAGCGGTCGATCCGTTCTTCTAATCGTACCGTAGTGGAATTGAAATACGGTTACGCGGCTTTTGGGTATCTATTACCCACCACTTCTAATCGTACCGTAGTGGAATTGAAATGAGTTGCGGGGGTATGTATATGAGGGTCAGCATGGTCTTCTAATCGTACCGTAGTGGAATTGAAATGACGGAAAATCGCCTTTTTTAATCCCAGCAATAACCCTTCTAATCGTACCGTAGTGGAATTGAAATCTGATCTTAAAAAAAGCGGACGTACCCGCCTGGCTACTTCTAATCGTACCGTAGTGGAATTGAAATAAAATAAAATACATTGAATTGATTAAACGGCGATAACTTCTAATCGTACCGTAGTGGAATTGAAATGAAGCCAACAGGGAAATGGGTTTTGATGCACCTAAGCTTCTAATCGTACCGTAGTGGAATTGAAATATGATTTCGCCTTTTTGTATGCCGCTCCACCGGTAACTTCTAATCGTACCGTAGTGGAATTGAAATGGATACCCTTCGCGTTACCCGTTGCGGTGAGAAGGCTTCTAATCGTACCGTAGTGGAATTGAAATGGGGGACACCGAAACTTACGGTTTCGTGCTGGACATTCTTCTAATCGTACCGTAGTGGAATTGAAATAGCAATGTCCGCAATGAACAAGGAAATGGAAAAAGTCTTCTAATCGTACCGTAGTGGAATTGAAATGAGATTCAATGCGGCCAACCGGATTCTCCTGAACCCCTTCTAATCGTACCGTAGTGGAATTGAAATTTGAACACGGGTCGGCCGTCTCCCCCTAAAATCGGATCTTCTAATCGTACCGTAGTGGAATTGAAATCTGGTCAAGCCTATACCAACGACCAGCCCTACAAAGCTTCTAATCGTACCGTAGTGGAATTGAAATCTGGTCAAGCCTATACCAACGACCAGCCCTACAAAGCTTCTAATCGTACCGTAGTGGAATTGAAATGGGGCCGGGACAATGAAGCCGTAGCAGCCAGTAACCCTTCTAATCGTACCGTAGTGGAATTGAAATGGATTTTAAACCACCGTTCCGCGTCTACCCGAATACTTCTAATCGTACCGTAGTGGAATTGAAATAGGGCTTTGTATAGCTTCCACAGGGGACCAGCCGGCTTCTAATCGTACCGTAGTGGAATTGAAATCCGGTTAACAGCAAATCGACGGGCCGTAACCGTCCTCTTCTAATCGTACCGTAGTGGAATTGAAATTGGATAGCATTGAACTTTTAAGGCCTTCATTGGAGCTTCTAATCGTACCGTAGTGGAATTGAAATCAAATAATATATGTAAAAACATTGAGGGTTCTATAACTTCTAATCGTACCGTAGTGGAATTGAAATCCGACGCGGGTAGCGTTACCACGCGGGATATAAAACTTCTAATCGTACCGTAGTGGAATTGAAATTTAAGGCCACGGCCTTGAGCAGGTCTAAACAACTTACTTCTAATCGTACCGTAGTGGAATTGAAATTATTAAGCCTCTGCGACACCATGTTAAACACAATGCTTCTAATCGTACCGTAGTGGAATTGAAATGTTCGTTGATGCACCAGTCGCAGAACGTTTTTCGGGCTTCTAATCGTACCGTAGTGGAATTGAAATCCGCAAACCGCCGACTCGCCTGGGTCGGCTGGTTTGCTTCTAATCGTACCGTAGTGGAATTGAAATGCTGTAATTGACTCATATCGAATTCCGAACTTTGCCCTTCTAATCGTACCGTAGTGGAATTGAAATACTATTGACGCATGGTATATGTGTGAAAATTGCCAGCTTCTAATCGTACCGTAGTGGAATTGAAATTAAACGGACAGTTGAGCGACAATTAATTGATGAGTCTTCTAATCGTACCGTAGTGGAATTGAAATTAAGTGATAGCTCCCCACCCCTCCTGGTCGTACTCACTTCTAATCGTACCGTAGTGGAATTGAAATGCCATGACCACAACGACAACCACCCCACCCCCGTTCCTTCTAATCGTACCGTAGTGGAATTGAAATTTGAGCAAAGCCATGGCGATGTATTCGCGTTTTGACTTCTAATCGTACCGTAGTGGAATTGAAATCGAATTAACCCAACAACACCCATGACTAACTACAACTTCTAATCGTACCGTAGTGGAATTGAAATGCGGCCATTCTTCCATCTGTCCAAATGGTTAACGTTCTTCTAATCGTACCGTAGTGGAATTGAAATAGTTTAAAGACCAGCGCATTAGTGAGCTGGAGCGAACTTCTAATCGTACCGTAGTGGAATTGAAATATATGTGTTCAGCGTTGCGCTCGGATAGGCGCGTGCCTTCTAATCGTACCGTAGTGGAATTGAAATATGCGTGCTGTAGTACCGGCAATTTCGGCGGTGGCACTTCTAATCGTACCGTAGTGGAATTGAAATATGTATTTAACACCCAACACCGGCAGGTGTCGCATGCTTCTAATCGTACCGTAGTGGAATTGAAATTAAATGTACGTGCCTTAAGTTTTACTCTCCAAAAGTCTTCTAATCGTACCGTAGTGGAATTGAAATAGTTACTACATATTTTTTAGATAACCTAGTAAAATTCTTCTAATCGTACCGTAGTGGAATTGAAATGCGTCGAAGCATACGCCAAAAAATACGCACTCAAAACTTCTAATCGTACCGTAGTGGAATTGAAATAAGGTATACCAACGACCAGCCCTACAAAGCCGCTATCTTCTAATCGTACCGTAGTGGAATTGAAATGGTTAAAGCCGTCTTTGAGAATTTCTACAACAACGCTTCTAATCGTACCGTAGTGGAATTGAAATGGGATTGAGCCGGTCATAGTCTTGATCGAGCTGAGCTTCTAATCGTACCGTAGTGGAATTGAAATGGTGAGAGATTAAACCAGGTAATGAGCTAAGCCGCCCTTCTAATCGTACCGTAGTGGAATTGAAATATTAATCCAATGAACGAACAACTCAAACAGGAGCTACTTCTAATCGTACCGTAGTGGAATTGAAATCCTGAGCTTCGACCTTCGCTCGTTTGAAGAAATTGAGCTTCTAATCGTACCGTAGTGGAATTGAAATCCTTCCCAGGCGTGTTTGAGCGGCCGTACCAAATCCTTCTAATCGTACCGTAGTGGAATTGAAATAAGGCGAAGCCGCTGACGTTGAACTGAGGGTTAAGGCTTCTAATCGTACCGTAGTGGAATTGAAATTTGTGAGAAGAAGTAAGCCCGGCTGCAATCCGTAGCTTCTAATCGTACCGTAGTGGAATTGAAATGCAGGAAATCCAAACGCAGGTCAGCCGGAAAACCGCTTCTAATCGTACCGTAGTGGAATTGAAATACAGCCGAATCGCCAACGACGTAGGGCGAAACGCTCTTCTAATCGTACCGTAGTGGAATTGAAATATATAACGTTAGGGGCCGTCGTGGGGCCGTTCGTGCTTCTAATCGTACCGTAGTGGAATTGAAATTAGAGCCGGATGAAAGCATTCTTAACCTGCCCGAAGCTTCTAATCGTACCGTAGTGGAATTGAAATATTGATTGGTCGGGCTTTACGTCGCCACGAATCGAACTTCTAATCGTACCGTAGTGGAATTGAAATGCAAATCAGCACGTTTGTCCTACAGACATTGGATCTTCTAATCGTACCGTAGTGGAATTGAAATCTAACCGACGAAATAAAGCGAACCAAATTCTATCCTTCTTCTAATCGTACCGTAGTGGAATTGAAATCCGACACGTACGGCGTTAACTACATTGATCTGTTTACTTCTAATCGTACCGTAGTGGAATTGAAATGAGGGGGTTTCCGAACAAGTCTTCACCACTTTCGTCTTCTAATCGTACCGTAGTGGAATTGAAATAAATCTAACTTGGCATCGGGTGATCCGGACAGGTACTTCTAATCGTACCGTAGTGGAATTGAAATTTACGACCCCTTGCAAACAGGTTCTCTTCAAAAATCTTCTAATCGTACCGTAGTGGAATTGAAATAACGTATCGAAGCCATCATTCCGGGCGAATTCCACTTCTAATCGTACCGTAGTGGAATTGAAATTCTCGAATGATGACTGTTCGACCAGGGGCGTTTCGGCTTCTAATCGTACCGTAGTGGAATTGAAATATGTCGATGTTATAGGGATGAGCGAGCGGCTTCGGGCTTCTAATCGTACCGTAGTGGAATTGAAATGAATAGTATTGGGATTGATGTTGGGATAAAAAGCCTCTTCTAATCGTACCGTAGTGGAATTGAAATAGGCCTCGAAACCGTGCCCCTGGCCGGGGGCGATACCTTCTAATCGTACCGTAGTGGAATTGAAATCGGTTTGCCCCGTGCCGGGAATGATCTGCTGCGACCTTCTAATCGTACCGTAGTGGAATTGAAATGGATTTAGCCGACGAGTTGCAGATTAAAGCCAACCGCTTCTAATCGTACCGTAGTGGAATTGAAATAACCATGACCGGTCGCGTTGGGGTGGGTTCCATCCTTCTAATCGTACCGTAGTGGAATTGAAATGGACATTAAACAGTTAGAGCAGGTCGTATTGTACATCTTCTAATCGTACCGTAGTGGAATTGAAATCCGACGAGACGGCCCAGCCCCTGCTCCCCGCCAAACCTTCTAATCGTACCGTAGTGGAATTGAAATTGTATTGCTTTTACCTGTTCTTCCATCCTCTCTCCTCTTCTAATCGTACCGTAGTGGAATTGAAATGCGTTGTTGGGGGGAACTCGACGCCACGGATGGGGACTTCTAATCGTACCGTAGTGGAATTGAAATATTGATTGGGGGCAGGTTCGTTTACTGGAGCCCAACTTCTAATCGTACCGTAGTGGAATTGAAATCCGTTTGAACCGGCATATCTAATTCAGTAAGCCGGCTTCTAATCGTACCGTAGTGGAATTGAAATTGATTCCTTACAATCCGCTGTATGATTTCTGGTACCTTCTAATCGTACCGTAGTGGAATTGAAATACTTCAAACGCAAAACATTCACCTTGAATAACCGGCTTCTAATCGTACCGTAGTGGAATTGAAATCAGGTACGCCAAAGGGACCGGAGTGGTCATTAATGCTTCTAATCGTACCGTAGTGGAATTGAAATGGTTGGCACCGCTCAGGTCGGCACCGCTCAGGTCGGCTTCTAATCGTACCGTAGTGGAATTGAAATTTGACGAGGGGGCACAGGTGGTGGCCCGGATGGATCTTCTAATCGTACCGTAGTGGAATTGAAATTAAAAGGCGGTCAGGCCTCTTCTGTCAAACCCGCTACTTCTAATCGTACCGTAGTGGAATTGAAATGAGGAAACCATTAAGAAATACATTCAAGACCAAAAGCTTCTAATCGTACCGTAGTGGAATTGAAATATGCTTAATGGCTACGAAGAAAATCTTAGCATCGATCTTCTAATCGTACCGTAGTGGAATTGAAATTGGTATAGTGACTGGCGACGTATCGACCGAGTAGCCCTTCTAATCGTACCGTAGTGGAATTGAAATAGAAATAAAAAAGCCCGAACCGGACGTTGGGCATCGCTTCTAATCGTACCGTAGTGGAATTGAAATATGCTAGAGATTTTAATTAGAGACGCTAACGGGGCTCTTCTAATCGTACCGTAGTGGAATTGAAATTCAATCAATACTTTGGCTACGTGCGAAGGCGTCAAAACTTCTAATCGTACCGTAGTGGAATTGAAATTCAATCAATACTTTGGCTACGTGCGAAGGCGTCAAAACTTCTAATCGTACCGTAGTGGAATTGAAATAAATATATGGAGAGCGTTTTGCAACCCTTTAGATGTCTTCTAATCGTACCGTAGTGGAATTGAAATCTCGACTTGTGAAACTGAACGCGAAACAAATGGAACTTCTAATCGTACCGTAGTGGAATTGAAATGTGCTAGTCATATCGGGCGGTAAGCCAGCGCGGTACTCTTCTAATCGTACCGTAGTGGAATTGAAATACAGCTACGCCCACGAATACAAGCTATCGCAGCAGCCTTCTAATCGTACCGTAGTGGAATTGAAATATACTATCTCGAATATGTACCAGCCGGGGGTCGGGTGCTTCTAATCGTACCGTAGTGGAATTGAAATCTGGCAGCCAATGGCTACCGGTAGACGAGTGACGGCCTTCTAATCGTACCGTAGTGGAATTGAAATATGGCATCAAGTTGTTGAGTTGCGACAACTCACTACTTCTAATCGTACCGTAGTGGAATTGAAATTTTGCCACGACAGAGGTTGCTGGTAAATCTTACGAGCTTCTAATCGTACCGTAGTGGAATTGAAATTAATTTTATTTTCTGTTATGTCTATTTCAGTTAGGCTCTTCTAATCGTACCGTAGTGGAATTGAAATTGTGTCGATTCGATCAATAACGTAGCCGGCTACGCTTCTAATCGTACCGTAGTGGAATTGAAATTTTGTTGGCTCAACTCGTCGAGCAGGTGGTTGATACTTCTAATCGTACCGTAGTGGAATTGAAATTACTTCGTCCCGGCCTTGCCGGTAGTAGTTCCACGACTTCTAATCGTACCGTAGTGGAATTGAAATAGCTAGCCTGTCCAATCACGTCAATGATCTGAGCGGCTTCTAATCGTACCGTAGTGGAATTGAAATGTGAACGGTGTTGTTGAAAAGCCGCAAATGATGCGACTTCTAATCGTACCGTAGTGGAATTGAAATATGTACAGTTAGGGGTGACTTATGCCTGAAAAAAACCCTTCTAATCGTACCGTAGTGGAATTGAAATGGGTAGATTTCGGTAAGGTTAGGGGCCAAGCAATACCTTCTAATCGTACCGTAGTGGAATTGAAATTCGCCGGTCGCTACTTCCAGGGTGGCTACTATATCGCTTCTAATCGTACCGTAGTGGAATTGAAATTAGTTAGCCAGTACGCGATGAGAAGGAATCGTTTTCTTCTAATCGTACCGTAGTGGAATTGAAATTCGGCACCGCCGTCACGGCCATGTACGCCTTTAAGGCTTCTAATCGTACCGTAGTGGAATTGAAATTGATGACCGATGGACACAACAGGATACGCTCTTCAACTTCTAATCGTACCGTAGTGGAATTGTTAGCTGTTTGTTTGAGTAGTGATTTGATCGTAAAATCTTATAAACACATTGATATGCTTTCACAGCTCTTCTCAACTTATGTACCGACGATTCGCTTACCTCTCGCTTCTTTGTTTGCTTATCATCAGCTTTAGCTGGGCTCAACAGTCACCAACCAAAAAACGGCCCAATATTATCTATATCATGGCAGATGATCTGGGCTACGGAAACCTGACCTGCTACAATCCGTCCAGCCGAGTACCGACGCCAAACATCGACCGGATGGCTAAAGAAGGCACGCGCTTCACACGCCATTATTCCGGCAATACGGTTTGCGCACCGTCACGTTGTGCCCTGATGACGGGGCTGCACATGGGGCATGCCTACGTTCGTGGTAATGGCGATGTGTCATTGCGCGAGCAGGATACGACAGTAGTACAGCGTTTGCAGGCCAATGGCTATAAAACCGGCATGTTTGGAAAATGGGGGCTCGGACGCGAAGACGATGCTGGCTCGCCCGAACGCAAAGGGTTCGACGAGTTCTTTGGCTACCTGAATCAGCGCCATGCCCATAATTACTACACGGATCATTTGTTCGAGGTGAAGAACCGACAGATTCGGAAGGTACCGATGGACACTACTCAATACTCCCATGACCTGATCATGGATCGGGCGCTAGCATTCGTTAAAGCCAACCGAAACGAGCCGTTCTTTCTGTACCTGCCAGTGACGATTCCGCACGCGGAACTAGGATTACCCGAGAAGTATATGAAACCGTTCCTCAACGCGGACGGAAGCAGCAAGTTTGGTCCCGAAACTCCGTTCTACCAAAACCGCCGTACGTACCACACTCAATTGAAACCCCACGCTGCATTTGCCGCTATGATTACCAAGCTGGATAGCGATGTAGGTCGGGTGCTGGCGTTAGTGAAGGAATTAGGCCTTGATGATAATACGTACGTGTTTTTCACCAGCGACAACGGACCGCACAAAGAAGGGGGAGGTGACCCCGACTATTTCGATAGCAATGGCCCACTGCGGGGCATCAAACGGGATATGTACGAAGGCGGTATCCGCGTGCCTATGATTGCCCGCGCGCCGGGTCGCGTACCCGCCGGTCGCACTAACGACGACATCTGGGCATTCTGGGACATGCTGCCCACGTTTACTCAGTTGACGGGAACTCCCACACCTACCAAACACGATGGCCTCTCCTTCGTACCGGCGCTGACGGGCAAACCGCAAAAGCAACACGATTACCTGTATTGGCAATTCAACGAGGGCGCGCTGAAAGAGGCCGTTGTTCAGGGTAACTGGAAACTTGTCCGGTTGAAAGAAAAGGGTAAACCGGAAGTACTGGAGCTATATGAGTTGAGCCGTGATGTTGGCGAGCGCCAAAACGTAGCGTCGAAAAATTCAACCAGGGTGAAAGCGATGCTTACCCTGATGCAGCAGTCCAAAACCCCGGCCGAAAACGATAAATTTAACTGGTCAGCCATGGAGCAGTAGAAAGATAATACCCTGTTTATAATTTTAACTAATGGCTGTAGCCCAGGCGTGGCCGTTCAGGCTACAGCCAACCGCTATACCAGACAAGTCTGGCCTAAGAACACAAAATCTTACACTGCACTAGTTTTGTTAAGGCTGACCTTCTTTTACACTTGCGCCGGATAAGACATTCGTTTTTTAGCTCATAAACGCATTTCCATTCGGATATCGGCACGGGCGTAGGGCGTTTCCAGGCGCGGCACTTCCCGAAAGCCCACCTTTTCGTACATCGTCAGGGCGGGCGTCAATCGTCGGTTCGATTCGAGCCATAAGGCTTTCACGCCTATCTGCCGAGCGTAATTAATGGCTGCTTCGCACAGCATCCGACCGATTCCCTGCCCCTGCGCTGATGGTGACACCGCCATTTTAGCCAGCTCGAAACCCAACGCACCCATGTTAACAACGGCTACGCACCCTACAATACCCCTGTCCGAATCGTCCGCCACCTGACGTTTAGCAAAGAATATTTGCCCCTGATTCGGCAATACGTGAATCTCGGGATGATCTAACTGCTCAAGGTCGTGCGGCTCTACCGTGAAATAGTGGGAAATCCACTCGACGTTCAGCCGTTTAAAATCGGGTTGATATACAGGTGCGTACGGAATGATGGAAATGTTGCTCATGATGACTATGACGATTGAGTTAATTTATCCTGGACGCGGTCGAAAAAAGCGCGTTCGGCCAGTTGGGTTTCCATTTCGAGAAGAGACGCCAGCAAGTTATGCGTCTGCCTGGCCAGCATTTCCTGATTGACAGCCACAAAAGCCGTGTCAAGCCAGGGTTTATATTTATGTACAAAGTCGTCAATAAGACCCTGATCAGCAAATTCTTATTACGTTGTTGTACAGTAGCTTTGTGTTGATCAACAACTCTACTCATATGTTTACCCGCTTTTGTCAATTGTTGACTGTTCTACTTTTATTTTGCACAAACCTGCTGGCACAGCAGATACAGCACATCAACCCGCCTACCTTGGCGGCTTCTAAAGGCTACACGCAGGTGGTAGTGGCTCAGGGTGGCCGAACTGTATACATCTCGGGTCAGGTATCAGCCAACTCGAAAGGCGAAATTATGCACAAAAGCGACTTCAGGGCCCAGACCCGGCAGGTGTTCGAAAACATGAAAACAGCCCTGGCCGCCGTCGGCGCTACGTTCGCTGATGTGGTCAAAACTACGACCTACGTCGTGGGCACCGACGCCGAAAAAATTGGTATCGTCCGGGAGGTTCGTAACCAGTATTACACGAGCCCAAACCCGCCCGCGAGTACCTACGTGGGTGTTCAGGCGCTGTACGACAGCGATGTTTTGATTGAGATCGAGGCTATTGCCGTAGTAAAATGAGCAATCTATAGAGCTAAGGGTTAGTCTTTGTCGGCAATGAATCTTAAATTTGCATTTTCCTAAGGAAACAATCTGGTCTACTGGTTTCTCCATTGAAAAACTGTAAGTCGAGAATTGTAAACCGAAAACTATAAACTGCTGTATGCAAACCTCCACGTACGTCCCTTACAAGGTTAAGGACATCGCGCTGGCCGAGTGGGGCCGCAAGGAAATCCGGCTCGCCGAAGCCGAAATGCCCGGTCTGATGGCCCTCCGTGCCGAATATGGCCCGTCGAAACCGCTTCAGGGTGCCCGCATTGCTGGGTGTCTTCACATGACCATCCAAACGGCCGTACTGATCGAAACGCTGGTTGAGCTTGGCGCCGATGTGACCTGGTCGTCGTGTAACATCTTCTCAACGCAGGACCATGCCGCTGCCGCCATTGCTGCTGCTGGTATTCCGGTGTACGCCTGGAAAGGCATGAACGAAGAAGAATTTAACTGGTGTATCGAACAGACATTGTTCTTCGGTGAAGATCGTCAGCCACTCAACATGATCCTCGACGACGGTGGCGACCTGACCAACATGGTCTTCGACGTATACCCAGAGCTGATTCAGGGCATCAAAGGTCTGTCAGAAGAAACGACCACGGGGGTTCACCGCCTGTACGAGCGGATGAAAAACGGAACGCTGCACCTGCCTGCTATCAATGTGAACGACTCGGTAACGAAGTCGAAGTTTGATAATAAATATGGTTGCCGTGAGTCGCTGGTTGACGCCATCCGTCGCGCTACCGACCTGATGCTGGCCGGTAAGGTAGCGGTTGTCGCTGGCTACGGCGACGTGGGTAAAGGTTCAGCTGAGTCGCTACGGGGCGCTGGTTGCCGCGTATTGGTAACGGAAATTGACCCGATCTGCGCCCTGCAGGCGGCTATGGATGGCTACGAAGTTGTCCCTATGGATGAAGCCGTTCCCCGCGCGCAGATCTTTGTAACGGCTACGGGTAACGTCCGCATCATTAAAGATCGGCACTTCAAAGCCATGCGTGACAAAGCCATTGTCTGCAACATCGGTCACTTCGACAACGAGATCGACATGGCCTGGTTGAACGAAAATTACGGCCACAGCAAGAGCCAGATCAAACCACAGGTCGACATGTATGAAGTAGACGGCAAGGAAATCATCGTGCTGGCCGAAGGCCGGTTGGTGAACCTGGGCTGCGCTATGGGTCACCCATCGTTTGTGATGTCGTGTTCGTTCTCGAACCAAACCCTGGCGCAGTTAGAGCTGTGGGCGAACTCGGAAAAGTACGAAAACAAAGTATACGTACTGCCGAAGAAACTGGACGAGAAGGTAGCGGCTTTACACCTTGCTCACGTTGGCGCTAAGCTGGAGCCGCTGGAGCAGGAGCAAGCTGATTACATTGGCGTAACGGTTGAAGGTCCGTTCAAATCAGAAATGTACCGGTACTAAGTCTGAACCAAGATTTTAACAAGATTGAAAGGATTTTGCAAAAGACTCTCAGCAGTAGGAAACAAAATCTTATTAATCTTTAAAATCCTCTAAATCCTAGTTCAGACATACGCGCGGCTTCAGCAATGGAGCCGCGCATTTTTATACTATATTTGTTCCAATTCAATAACGAACCCGCTGGTTTACAATCTCCTGGCTTCGTTACCTTTGTACTTTTCGCCCGCTTCCTTTCATGAACCGCTTGCTGCTGCTGTTGATGCTGTCTCCTCTGCTCTGCTTAGCGCAGCAGGCTACGATCGACACGCTGCACTGGAGCGCTACCCGACGTCTGCAATTATCCGATTTTCATTCGCCAACGCAGCCGGGCTTAGGTGGTTCAGAATTTTATTACCAGATTGGTTACGAAGTGCGGCCCACCTCACTGGGAAGCCAGCATGCTATTGATGCCTTTTGCCTGATGTTCCGCAATACATCGTGGGTATCAGAGACGGCCCGCAATGAACGCACGCTGGCTTACAATCAGGTGCTGTTCGATCTGGTTGAAGTGCATACGCGCCAGATGAAAGCGAAACTGATTGCCCTGGGCACCGATCGGCAGTTCAAGAACAAGGCAAAGCAGATCGAGTACCTAACCAACGCCGAGCTAGGCGCCGAAGTTAATCGGTTCAGGGCCGAAACGGGTGGTGGCGACGACTTACCCGCTTTACAGCGCTGGCAACGGCAGGTGGTGCAACGTCTCTACAGTACGCCCGACCTGATAACAACTTATCGCTCGTCAAAGGTAGGCTATGGTATATTTTTGGGGGCAGGGGCGGCCTTATCGACTGGCCCTTTGGCACAAACGCTTGGCACATCGGCAGGTGCCGCCCTGGGAATAGACATTGCTGTAGGCCGGACGATGTTTCTGCTTTATCCAACCCTCTATAACGGCACCATCCGGTCGGGTTTCTCTTACAAAAATCAATCCTGGGAAACGGGCATGCGCGTTAGTCCAACTCTAGTAGAAATAGGCTTTGGCCGGGTAGCATACGATTCGCCCCGTACCCGACTGATTCCCTACATTGGCTATCGCTTGCTGAATCTGCTCCCGGGCGATCGGAATGACGAACGCTACAAAGATTTTTCGTTGCAAAACCACGCGCCAGACATTGGGGTATTATTCGACATTAAGCTTGGCGACAACACTGATAAGCCCGATCAATCGGAAGATAACTTCTGGTTTGTGCGGACGAAAATTTCGTATAGTCCTATGCTCGATTCAAAGCCTTTCTCGGGCGGGCTGATTAATTTACAGATTGGCTTGGGCGGATTTGGCCGAATTCGTAAAGTCAGCTACCGCCCCGAACCCACCGTCATTGTATTACCCGATCACCTGCACTAAGCTGTCACTTTCATCAATTTTCTATAGCGATTCCCGGACTTTATTCATGAATGTATTTGGTAAAGCAGCTTGCGGACTGCTCCTTTCTTTTGTTTCTATTTCTCCTGGTCTGGCGCAGTCAACATCGGCGCTCCCCGAACGCTTTACCCATGCCGACTCACTACGGGGTAGCCTACGCCCCGAGCGTACCTGCTACGACGTAACGTTCTACGATCTTAGTCTGAGTGTTAACCCAGCCGCTAAACGGATTGAGGGCAGCAATACCATCCGTTACAAAGTTGTCGAACCGTTTCGGCGCATGCAGGTCGATTTATTTGCCAACATGCAGGTAAAGTCGATTACCCAGGGTAAAAAACCACTTACATATGTCCGCGACGGCGACGCCATTTTCATCACAATGAACGATGCGCAGGCAGTTGGGCAAATGCATGAACTTATCATTACATATGCCGGCAATCCGCATATTGCTCGGAATGCGCCCTGGGATGGTGGCTTTGTCTGGCGGAAGGATTCAACGACGGCCAAGAATGCCGACTGGGTGACGGTAGCCTGCGAACGGATCGGCGCGAGTTTGTGGTGGCCCAATAAAGATCACCTTTCCGACGAGCCTGACTCGATGCGTATTCAATGCCGGGTCCCCAAAGGCCTCACCTGCGTATCAAACGGCAAATTCGTCAGCCAGAAGCCGACTAAAGACGGTAAACAAACCGAATGGACGTGGTTTGTACATTACCCAATCAACAATTACAACGTAACGCTGAACATTACCGATTACGCTCATTTTTCCGATACGTACACGGCTAAGGATGGTCAGAAACTGGCCCTGGATTATTATGTCTTACCAGCCAACGTTGAAAAGGCTAAGGTGCATTTCGAGCAGGTAAAAACCATGCTGGCTTGCTACGAGACCCATTTTGGCAAATACCCGTTCTGGCGCGATGGCTATAAACTAGTCGAGACACCGTACTGGGGCATGGAACACCAGAGTGCTGTCGCCTACGGAAACATATACAAAAATAACCCGTTTGGCTTCGATTTCATCATCATTCATGAGAGTGGCCACGAATACTTCGGCAATAGCCTGAGTTGCGCCGACCATGCCGAAATGTGGATTCATGAGTCGTTTACAACCTATAGCGAAGCCCTGTTTATGGAGTGTACGCAGGGGCTACCCAGAACAATCGACTATCTGCGCACGCAACGCAAACTCATTCAGAACAAGTATCCCATGATTGGTCCGATGGACGTCAACGCCGACCAGAAAGATACTGACATTTATTACAAGGGTTCGTGGATGTTGCACACGCTCCGCTTCGCCGTGGGCAACGATGCCACCTGGTTTGCGGCTCTCAAAGCACTGGCGGTGGAAAAGCAGCGCTCCGTGGTTAGTACGGACGAGGTGGTTAATTTCTTATGCCAGAAAACAGGGGTTAATCTTAAACCTTTGTTCGATCAATACCTGCATTACGCCAGTCTGCCAACGCTGGAATATAAGGTCAATGCCAAAAGCGCTGATGAACTTGAAATTAGTCATCGCTGGGTAGCCGACGCGAATGGATTTGATCTGCCCGTTGAGGTTCGCGTGGGGGCGGGTAACTGGCAAACCATCCGACCTACTCAGGAATGGACGATTACCCGGATTAAATCGGTCGGTGGAGTAACGGTCAATACTGACATTGGCCTGTTCAATGTGCGGTCTATAGCCGTAGAGTAGTGACTTTATAATGGTTTGTTAACGTAGCGTTGATCAGACTTTCCGAACTTGCATATACGTATGAAAAAATATTTTTTGCTGATAGCGCTGGCTGGTTTATCGGCCTGTAACACGGGCTATCACCTAACCAATCGAACGGCGAATCGCATTGGGGTCGACTCGGTAACGGCGCCGGCCGACAGTGGCGTTGCTAATTTTTTGAAGCCTTACCGCCAGGGTCTGGATAAAACTATGAACGAGGTGTTGACGCGTTCAACGGGTCGCATTGAAAAAGGACAACCCGAAGGACCACTCAACGACCTCTTAACGGATGCGCTGCTGCAACAGGCCAGCCAACGCTATGGCAAACCCATTGACTGCGCTCACCTCAATTACGGAGGTATTCGTAACAATTTACCCGAGGGAAACATCACGACCGGCTCTATTTTCGAAGTTATGCCGTTCGACAATCAGTTGGTCGTCCTGACGGTGACGGGTACTATGATGCAACAGCTGCTTAATCACTTTGCCGATGGCAATAAGCTAGTCATCGGTGGGTTACGGGCTAAAATTCATGAAGGCAAGGTGCAATCCGTTCAGTTCACCAACGGCCGTACGTTGCAGCCCAACGAAACGTATACGGTGGCCATGAGCGACTACGTAGCTGAGGGGGGCGACAATGCCGGTTTTCTGAAAAACCCCGTAAAGCGCGAAAACATTAATTATCTCATCCGCGACGCTCTGATTGATTACTTCCGGCAGCAGGGCAAAACAGGTCAACCCATTAATCCGCTTTCCGATGGACGCATCAGCATCGAATAGACGCCAATTTCTAAAATTACTCGGAACAGCCGCCGTTGTTGGCTCCGTGACCCCCGATCTGCTCGCTGGGGCTGGCCATGCCGGATTTAACCCTCAGCTCAAATCGACATCATTAACGATTCTGCACACCAACGATGTGCATAGCCGATTAGATCCGTTTCCTATGGACGGCAGCCGGAACGCGGGCAAAGGCGGCATTGCGCGTCGGGCCACGCTCATCCAAAAAATCAGAAAAGAGCAAGAGAACGTATTACTGTTCGACGCGGGCGATATATTTCAGGGAACGCCTTATTTTAACCTCTACAAAGGCGAGCCCGAAATTCTGGCCATGAACCAGCTTGGCTACGATGCCGGTACGATCGGGAACCACGACTTCGATGGCGGCATCGACAACATGGTTACGCAGTTCGGCAAAGCCAAGTTTCCAATCTTAATTGCGAACTACGACTTTAAAAACACTGTGCTCGACGGCCGGACAATGCCCTACAAAGTCTTTACGCCCAATGGCGTTCGGGTAGGTGTGTTCGGAGTAGGCATTCAGCCCGAGGGGCTTATTCCGAAAGATGCTTACCGCGAAACAAAGTACCTTGATCCCATCGAAGTTGGCAGTGACATGGCCACCCGGCTTCGGAACGAGAAAAAATGTGATTACGTTGTTTGCTTGTCACACCTTGGCTTCAAATACGACGGCCCAACGGTTTCGGACAACGTATTGGCGGCACGCACGCGCAACATTGACCTCATCATTGGTGGGCATACACACACGTTTCTGGACGCCCCGGTGGCCGTTAACAACCTCGACGGGCAACCGGTCTGGATTAACCAGGTTGGATTTGCTGGTATTAACCTCGGTCGAATTGACTTAACCTTCGAGCGGGGCAAGGCAAACGTAGCAGGGCAGTCAGTCGAGGTGAAATAAAGTTTGTATTTTTGTAAATCAACGAGTGAAAGAACGAGTAAGTGGTTGATACTACTTTTTTCGCCCTTTCGCTCATTCACTCTTTCACTAATGAAATTCGGCGTTGTTGTTTTCCCCGGCTCTAACTGCGATCAGGACGCGGTTGATACGCTGGAACTCATGGACCAGGAGGTCGTTAAACTCTGGCACAAAGACCACGACCTGCAGGGTTGTGACTTTATCATTTTACCAGGTGGCTTTTCGTACGGTGATTACCTCCGCACGGGAGCCGTAGCACGGTTTTCGCCTATCATGAATGAAGTTATTGCTCATGCCAATCGGGGTGGGTATCTGATGGGTATTTGCAACGGTTTCCAGATTCTGGCCGAAGCCCGGCTCGTTCCGGGTGTGTTACTTCAGAATGCGAACCAGCAGTACATCTGCAAGAACGTTTTTTTGACTCCTCAATCACCCGATGCCTTGTTAACCGCTGGTCTGGACCGGGCTGCCTACAAAATTCCGATGGCTCATGGCGAAGGCCGCTATTTTGCCGATGCCGATACACTTAAAGAATTAAACGACAACGGGCAGGTACTGTTCCGTTACTGCGACGAAACCGGAGCGGTTACCGAAGCTGCCAACCCAAACGGTAGTCTGGAGAACATTGCGGGTGTAACCAACAAAGGCAAAAACGTATTTGGCATGATGCCACACCCTGAGCGGGCGGCTGATCCTGCCCTTAATAATACCGATGGCCGACTCATCCTCGACCAGATTTTGAAGGCTGTTTTAGTGTAGATCTTTCTTTATACAATCACTTAAAAGCCCCGAACCAATCCTGGTCGGGGCTTTTAAGTGATTGAGGATTTATCAAGATTTTTGCATTTGTCCCTGGTCCAGACTCATTTAGCCGATTAGACAGAAAGCGTATCTGTAAATTAATGTGAATTATGGATAATGTTACAGCCATAATTGAGCTTTTTGTCATCCCGACTTCTGCCGTTAGAGAGAATACCAGCCTCACCCGAAGATTCCTCTTTGCGTCGGGATGACAAAAATTTCTACTGCGGTATACTGACTTACTAACAAGCTTTTACACTATCAACCATCCATAATTCACATTAAATTATAAAAACGCGGCCTCCTGATTGCTCGGGAGGCCGCGTTCATTCAGTGACTCAACAAGTGTTTATTGCTTCATCACCTTTACCGTAGTTGTTTGCGTCGGCGTCGATGCGCGTAACAGATAGAGCCCACTTACACGGCCTATTCGTACCGTCTGACGCTCGCTGTCATTTGCTTTCTCAACAGTCTGTTCGCTTACAACACGGCCCTGCATATCAGTCATGACCAGGCGAAGTGCTTTATCTTTCGCACCACGTACTTCGACATCAACTGTCTCGCCCTGAACAGGGTTACCAAACACTTGCACCTCCAACGGAGTCTCCTCTGTTTTTGATAGTGCCTGACGTCCCTGAGCAGGACAACCCTGGATGGGGCACTCCTGACGGATGTTGAACAAGAATGGCATGCCTGTAACGTAATTACCGTTGACCAGCTGGCGGATCTGAATCTCGATCGGCGCTGCATCGCAAGCCGTACGCGTCTCGCGGTCGATGATCACATTGCAGTTGGTCGTCCAGTCCGTGACACCTACTGCCCTGAACTCAATCACACCACCCCAACTGTAGCCACCCGTACCAGTGAACTTGATAGCTCCTGTCGAGGTCAAGCTAGCACAATCGAAGATCGGCCGCGTTGCCCGCAGTGGTGTACCGTCTAAGTTACTGCTACCACAGGTGTTGGCTGATGGCGGCAAGACGACATTGGCGGACTGGACAATGATGTTGAAGGTAGTCGATACCTCCCCTCCGTTGTTGTCGAAAGCAGTTACCGTTATTGGGTAGGTGCCTTCCGTCTGAGCCGTACCACCGAACCGGCGGCTGCTGAAGGTCAGACCGGCTGGCAGCTGGCTTACAGCGTACAACAACTCATCACCGTCTGGATCGCTGAAGGCGTTCTGAGGCAGTGTATAGTCGAAGGCAACACCCACCTTGGTGGTCTGGTCAGGTATACCTGCGTTGACCACCGGTGCCCGGTTGGTTGGCTGGATGGTACCGCAACCCTGGATGGGGCACTCCTGACGGATGTTGAACACGTACGACGTACCCATCACATACTGGCCGTTGACCAGCTGACGAGTCTGGATCTCCAGCGGTGAGGCATCACAAGCCGTTCGTGTTTCACGGTCGATGACCACGTTGCAGTTGGTCGTCCAGTCGGTGATGCCGATGGCTTTGAACTCAATCACTCCGCCCGATGCATTACCACCAGCCGCCGTGAACTTGATAGCTCCCGTTGAGGTCAGCGTTGCACAATCGAAGATCGGCCGCGTTGCCCGCAGTGGTGTACCATCTAAGTTACTGCTACCACAGGTGTTGGTTGGCGGCACACCATCGGCAGGCCGGACAATGATGTTGAAGGTGGTAGACACCGAACCACCGTTATTGTCGAAAGCAGTTACCGTTATTGGGTAGGTGCCTTCCGTCTGAGCCGTACCACCGAACCGGCGGCTGCTGAAGGTCAGACCGGCTGGCAGCTGGCTTACAGCGTACAACAACTCATCACCGTCTGGATCGCTGAAGGCGTTCTGAGGCAGTGTATAGTCGAAGGCAACACCCACCTTGGTGGTCTGGTCAGGTATACCTGCGTTGACCACCGGTGCCCGGTTGGTTGGCTGGATGGTACCGCAACCCTGGATGGGGCACTCCTGACGGATGTTGAACACGTACGACGTACCCATCACATACTGGCCGTTGACCAGCTGACGAGTCTGGATCTCCAGCGGTGAGGCATCACAAGCCGTTCGTGTTTCACGGTCGATGACCACGTTGCAGTTGGTCGTCCAGTCGGTGATGCCGATGGCTTTGAACTCAATCACTCCGCCTGATGCATTACCACCAGCCGCCGTGAACTTGATAGCTCCCGTTGAGGTCAGCGTTGCACAATCGAAGATCGGCCGCGTTGCCCGCAGTGGTGTACCATCTAAGTTACTGCTACCGCAAACAGGAGCAGCAGGCGATACCACACTTAGGATATACGTCGTGCTCACCGAGCCACCTCCCGTATCCGTGGCCGTTACCGTCACCGTGAAGGGCGAACCTACGGTCGTACTAGGCGTCCCTGAGATGATACCCGTAATCGGATCAATGCTAACGCCCTGGGGCAGCGGACCGGCCGTGAAGGTCAGCGCATCTGTATCAGTAAAGGCAGCTGCTGTAGTTGTGCTATACGCTACCCCTACCGTCGCTGACTGCGGTGAACTAATCGGCGTACCCGTCAAGGTCGGCGGATTATTAGGCGTTACCGCTGGCGCTACAATCAACGTAAAGCTACCGTTTGCCGTCAGTCCACCGAGATCACTCACTACTACGGTGATCCCGAAGGTACCACTCGTTGAAGGAGCCCCCGTGATCACGCCCGTGCCCGCATCGATACTCAAGGAAGCAGGTAGGTTAGGCGAGCTGAAGCTCAGCGTCTGGCTCTCCGGATCGGAGAAGGCATAAGCCGTAGGAATGCTTACCCCTACCCCTACCGTCGCGTTGATCGGTGAAGTCAGGCTCTGCGAGAGCACCGGTGCCTGGTTGGGCACAGGGTTAATGGTGAAGATAAACTCATCGCTCACACTGGCACCCTGAGGGTCCGTTGCCGTCACGGTTACACTGAAGGGCGAACCCGTCGTAGTAGTAGGCGTTCCCGAGATTACTCCCGTCGTGGCATTAAAGCTGATACCTGGTGGCAGGTTGGTCACACTCACCGTCAGGCTGCCACTCTCGGGATCCGAGAAGGTGTTAGCCGGAATGGTGTAGCTGAAGCTTGTGCCTACGGTAGCTACCTGGTCAGGTAGTTGGTTATTTAACACTGGTGCCTGGTTAGGCACAGCCGCTGGCACTACGATCAGATCAAAGCTACCACTCGCTGTTAGACTTTGTGGATCACTCACTACCACGGTGATCCCGAAGGTACCACTCGTTGAAGGAGCGCCTGTGATCAGGCCCGTACCCGCATCAATGCTCAGCGATGCTGGCAGGTTGGGGGAGCTGAAGCTCAGCGGGCCGCCCTCCGGATCGGAGAAGGCATAGGCCGTAGGAATGCTCACGCCCACGCCCACCGTCGCGTTGATGGGTGAGGTTAGCGACTGACTCAGCACCGGGGCCTGGTTAGGCACAGCTGCTGGCACCACGATCAGATCAAAGCTACCACTCGCTGTTAGACTTTGTGGATCACTCACCACTACGGTGATCCCGAAGGTACCACTCGTTGAAGGAGCCCCCGTGATCACCCCTGTACCCGCATCAATGCTCAGCGATGCTGGCAGGTTGGGCGAGCTGAAGCTCAGCGGGCCGCCCTCCGGATCGGAGAAGGCATAGGCCGTAGGAATGCTCACCCCCACGCCCACCGTCGCATTGATGGGTGAGGTCAGGGACTGACTCAGCACCGGTGCCTGGTTAGGCACAGCCGCTGGTACTACGATCAGATCAAAGCTACCACTCGCTGTTAGACTTTGTGGATCACTCACTACCACGGTGATCCCGAAGGTACCACTCGTTGAAGGAGCGCCTGTGATCACCCCGGTACCCGCATCGATACTTAACGATGCTGGCAGGTTAGGCGAGCTGAAGCTCAGCGGGCCGCCCTCCGGATCGGAGAAGGCATAAGCCGTAGGAATGCTTACCCCCACGCCCACCGTCGCGTTGATCGGTGAGGTCAGGCTTTGCGAGAGCACCGGTGCCTGGTTAGGCACAGCCGCTGGCACTACGATCAGATCAAAGCTACCACTCGCTGTTAGACTTTGTGGATCACTCGCTACCACGGTGATCCCGAAGGTACCACTCGTTGAAGGAGCGCCTGTGATCACCCCGGTACCCGCATCGATACTTAACGATGCTGGCAGGTTGGGGGAGCTGAAGCTCAGCGGGCCGCCCTCCGGATCGGAGAAGGCATAAGCCGTAGGAATGCTCACGCCCACCCCTACTGTACCATTGATCGGTGAGGTTAGCGACTGACTCAGCACTGGTGCCTGGTTAGGCACAGCCGCTGGCACTACGATCAGATCAAAGCTACCACTCGCTGTTAGACTTTGTGGATCACTCACCACTACGGTGATCCCGAAGGTACCACTCGTTGAAGGAGCCCCCGTGATCACCCCTGTACCTGCATCAATGCTCAGCGATGCTGGCAGGTTGGGCGAGCTGAAGCTCAGCGGGCCGCCCTCCGGATCGGAGAAGGCATAGGCCGTAGGAATGCTCACCCCCACGCCCACCGTCGCGTTGATGGGTGAGGTCAGGGACTGACTCAGCACCGGTGCCTGGTTAGGCACAGCCGCTGGTACTACGATCAGATCAAAGCTACCACTCGCTGTTAGACTTTGTGGATCACTCACTACCACGGTGATCCCGAAGGTACCACTCGTTGAAGGAGCGCCTGTGATCACCCCGGTACCCGCATCAATGCTCAGCGATGCTGGCAGGTTGGGGGAGCTGAAGCTCAGCGGGCCGCCCTCCGGATCGGAGAAGGCATAGGCCGTAGGAATGCTTACCCCTACCCCTACCGTCGCATTGATGGGTGAGGTCAGGCTCTGCGAGAGTACCGGGGCCTGGTTAGGCACAGCTGCTGGCACTACGATCAGATCAAAGCTACCACTCGCTGTTAGACTTTGTGGATCACTCACTACCACGGTGATCCCGAAGGTACCACTCGTTGAAGGAGCCCCCGTGATCACCCCTGTACCCGCATCGATACTCAAGGAAGCAGGTAGGTTGGGGGAGCTGAAGCTCAGCGGGCCGCCCTCCGGATCGGAGAAGGCATAAGCCGTAGGGATGCTTACCCCTACCCCTACTGTACCATTGATGGGTGAGGTCAGGCTCTGCGAGAGTACCGGTGCCTGGTTAGGCACAGCCGCTGGCACTACGATCAGATCAAAGCTACCACTCGCTGTTAGACTTTGTGGATCACTCACCACTACGGTGATCCCGAAGGTACCACTCGTTGAAGGAGCCCCCGTGATCACCCCTGTACCTGCATCAATGCTCAGCGATGCTGGCAGGTTGGGGGAGCTGAAGCTCAGCGGGCCGCCCTCCGGATCGGAGAAGGCATAGGCCGTAGGAATGCTTACCCCTACCCCTACTGTTGCGTTGATGGGTGAGGTCAGGCTCTGCGAGAGTACCGGTGCCTGGTTAGGCACAGCCGCTGGTACTACGATCAGATCAAAGCTACCACTCGCTGTTAGACTTTGTGGATCACTCACTACCACGGTGATCCCGAAGGTACCACTCGTTGAAGGAGCGCCCGTGATCAGCCCCGTACCCGCATCGATGCTTAAGGAAGCAGGTAAGTTAGGGGAGCTGAAGCTCAGCGGTCCACCCTCAGGGTCAGCGAAGGCATAAGCCGTGGGGATGCTTACCCCTACCCCTACTGTTGCGTTGATGGGTGAGGTCAGCGACTGGCTCAGCACCGGTGCCTGGTTAGGCACAGCTGCTGGCACTACAATCAGATCAAAGCTACCACTCGCTGTTAGACTTTGTGGATCACTCGCTACCACGGTGATCCCGAAGGTACCACTCGTTGAAGGAGCGCCCGTGATCAGCCCCGTACCCGCATCGATGCTTAACGATGCTGGCAGGTTAGGCGAGCTGAAGCTCAGCGGGCCGCCCTCCGGATCGGAGAAGGCATAAGCCGTAGGGATGCTTACCCCTACCCCTACTGTACCATTGATGGGTGAGGTCAGGCTCTGCGAGAGTACCGGTGCCTGGTTAGGCACAGCCGCTGGCACCACGATCAGATCAAAGCTACCACTCGCTGTTAGACTTTGTGGATCACTCGCTACCACGGTGATCCCGAAGGTACCACTCGTTGAAGGAGCCCCCGTGATCACCCCGGTACCCGCATCAATGCTCAGCGATGCTGGCAGGTTGGGCGAGCTGAAGCTCAGCGGGCCGCCCTCCGGATCGGAGAAGGCATAAGCCGTAGGAATGCTCACCCCCACGCCCACCGTCGCGTTGATGGGTGAGGTTAGCGACTGACTCAGCACCGGTGCCTGGTTAGGCACAGCTGCTGGCACCACGATCAGATCAAAGCTGCCACTCGTTGTTAGACTTTGTGGATCACTCACTACCACGGTGATCCCGAAGGTACCACTCGTTGAAGGAGCCCCCGTGATCACCCCTGTACCTGCATCAATGCTCAGCGATGCTGGCAGGTTGGGGGAGCTGAAGCTCAGCGGGCCGCCCTCCGGATCGGAGAAGGCATAGGCCGTAGGAATGCTTACCCCTACCCCTACCGTCGCATTGATGGGTGAGGTCAGGCTCTGCGAGAGTACCGGGGCCTGGTTAGGCACAGCTGCTGGCACTACGATCAGATCAAAGCTACCACTCGCTGTTAGACTTTGTGGATCACTCACTACCACGGTGATCCCGAAGGTACCACTCGTTGAAGGAGCCCCCGTGATCAGGCCCGTACCCGCATCAATGCTCAGCGATGCTGGCAGGTTGGGGGAGCTGAAGCTCAGCGGGCCGCCCTCCGGATCGGAGAAGGCATAGGCCGTAGGAATGCTTACCCCTACCCCTACTGTACCATTGATGGGTGAGGTCAGGCTCTGCGAGAGTACCGGTGCCTGGTTAGGCACAGCCGCTGGCACCACGATCAGATCAAAGCTACCACTCGCTGTTAGACTTTGTGGATCACTCACTACCACGGTGATCCCGAAGGTACCACTCGTTGAAGGAGCGCCCGTGATCACCCCTGTACCTGCATCAATGCTCAGCGATGCTGGCAGGTTGGGGGAGCTGAAGCTCAGCGGGCCGCCCTCCGGATCGGAGAAGGCATAGGCCGTAGGAATGCTTACCCCTACCCCTACTGTACCATTGATCGGTGAGGTCAGGGACTGACTCAGCACTGGTGCCTGGTTAGGCACAGCTGCTGGCACCA
Source organism: Spirosoma soli (assembly GCF_042684525.1). NCBI lineage: Bacteria > Pseudomonadati > Bacteroidota > Cytophagia > Cytophagales > Cytophagaceae > Spirosoma > Spirosoma soli. The sequence continues at coordinate 379,585 of NZ_JBHULN010000002.1, forward strand.
CGATCAGATCAAAGCTACCACTCGCTGTTAGACTTTGTGGATCACTCACTACCACGGTGATCCCGAAGGTACCACTCGTTGAAGGAGCCCCCGTGATCAGGCCCGTACCTGCATCGATACTTAACGATGCTGGCAGGTTGGGGGAGCTGAAGCTCAGCGGGCCGCCCTCCGGATCGGAGAAGGCATAGGCCGTAGGAATGCTTACCCCTACCCCTACTGTACCATTGATGGGTGAGGTCAGGCTCTGCGAGAGCACCGGTGCCTGGTTAGGCACAGCCGCTGGCACCACGATCAGATCAAAGCTACCACTCGCTGTTAGACTTTGTGGATCACTCGCTACCACGGTGATCCCGAAGGTACCACTCGTTGAAGGAGCGCCCGTGATCACCCCTGTACCTGCATCAATGCTCAGCGATGCTGGCAGGTTGGGGGAGCTGAAGCTCAGCGGGCCGCCCTCCGGATCGGAGAAGGCATAGGCCGTAGGAATGCTCACCCCTACCCCTACTGTACCATTGATGGGTGAGGTCAGGCTCTGCGAGAGCACCGGTGCCTGGTTAGGCACAGCCGCTGGCACCACGATCAGATCAAAGCTACCACTCGCTGTTAGACTTTGTGGATCACTCACTACCACGGTGATCCCGAAGGTACCACTCGTTGAAGGAGCCCCCGTGATCAGGCCCGTACCTGCATCGATACTTAACGATGCTGGCAGGTTGGGGGAGCTGAAGCTCAGCGGGCCGCCCTCCGGATCGGAGAAGGCATAGGCCGTAGGAATGCTCACCCCCACGCCCACCGTCGCATTGATGGGTGAGGTTAGCGACTGACTCAGCACCGGGGCCTGGTTAGGCACAGCTGCTGGCACCACGATCAGATCAAAGCTACCACTCGCTGTTAGACTTTGTGGATCACTCGCTACCACGGTGATCCCGAAGGTACCACTCGTTGAAGGAGCGCCTGTGATCAGGCCCGTACCTGCATCAATGCTCAGCGATGCTGGCAGGTTGGGGGAGCTGAAGCTCAGCGGGCCGCCCTCCGGATCGGAGAAGGCATAGGCCGTAGGAATGCTTACCCCTACCCCTACTGTACCATTGATGGGTGAGGTCAGGCTCTGCGAGAGCACCGGTGCCTGGTTAGGCACAGCCGCTGGCACTACGATCAGATCAAAGCTACCACTCGCTGTTAGACTTTGTGGATCACTCACTACCACGGTGATCCCGAAGGTACCACTCGTTGAAGGAGCCCCCGTGATCAGGCCCGTACCTGCATCGATACTTAACGATGCTGGCAGGTTGGGGGAGCTGAAGCTCAGCGGGCCGCCCTCCGGATCGGAGAAGGCATAGGCCGTAGGAATGCTTACCCCTACCCCTACTGTACCATTGATGGGTGAGGTCAGGCTCTGCGAGAGCACCGGTGCCTGGTTAGGCACAGCCGCTGGCACCACGATCAGATCAAAGCTACCACTCGCTGTTAGACTTTGTGGATCACTCACTACCACGGTGATCCCGAAGGTACCACTCGTTGAAGGAGCGCCTGTGATCAGGCCCGTACCCGCATCGATACTTAACGATGCTGGCAGGTTAGGCGAGCTGAAGCTCAGCGGGCCGCCCTCCGGATCGGAGAAGGCATAAGCCGTAGGAATGCTTACCCCTACCCCTACTGTACCATTGATCGGTGAGGTCAGGGACTGACTCAGCACTGGTGCCTGGTTAGGCACAGCTGCTGGCACCACGATCAGATCAAAGCTACCACTCGCTGTTAGACTTTGTGGATCACTCACTACCACGGTGATCCCGAAGGTACCACTCGTTGAAGGAGCCCCCGTGATCAGGCCCGTACCTGCATCGATACTTAACGATGCTGGCAGGTTGGGGGAGCTGAAGCTCAGCGGGCCGCCCTCCGGATCGGAGAAGGCATAGGCCGTAGGAATGCTTACCCCTACCCCTACTGTACCATTGATGGGTGAGGTCAGGCTCTGCGAGAGTACCGGGGCCTGGTTAGGCACCGGTGCTACAACCGTCAAGCTAACAACGGTAGCGGGGCTTACACATCCCCCTTGCGTACATACAGCAGAGAAGCTAAACACTCCGGTAGCCGATGTTGCTACGGTTATATCTCCATTCCCAATAGCACCGTTAGAACCAGTGTAGCTTACTGTACCAGTAGAACAGCTAGCGTTAAACAACACATCGCCTGAGTTTTGAACAACTGATAAAGAAGTCTGACCGGCTGGATATGTTTGCCCTGATGCTGTAACAACCACAGGAGGCTGAACATTGGCTACGCTCACCGGCACCTGAACACTAGCGACAGGTTGACCTGCTACGAAAGCTGTTACTGTTAAATTTTGGTTGCCTGCAGGCAATCCGTTGATAGTCGCAACACCTTCATCATTAATTGCAGAAACATCTATTCCGACGGGCCCAGTAATAGAGAGACTAACTACACCATCGTTAATACCGAAATTGGATGGGAGTACAGTCAACGATAGAGGCTGACCGAAACAGATAGATGCAGCTGCAGACACTGAGAAGATGGGAGTAACTGCGTTTACATCTAAATCAATGATGGTCGGCAAACTCAAACAGCCGCCGTTGTTGCAGAGCACCGTCAGACTTTGCACATCTGCCGAGGTAACAGAAACACTAACGATACCGCTCAGATCGCCCAGATTGGTTAGGTTGACCAGTGTGCCCGCTGGACATAAACCCGTCACGGACAACACGCTGCCTATAGTGGCCGTCAAGGTGCCTGGCTGGCTAGGAGCCTCAGGTTGAGCCAGCACATCCAGCGTAGCGGTGGTACTGGCCAGAGGCACCCCACCCAGACTTACGCTCACGCTGATGGGCACATCATCGCCTACCGTTAGGTTGCCACCCGATACAGAGACAACCCCATTAGAGCTTAGTGCTCCTACTGTTAGCGTTCCGCTTGGTGTGCTGGCCGTGATGGTCAGCCCAGCCTGACCCAGATCCAGGTTAGTCGGCAGCAGGGTCAAGGAGACAGGAGCACCCACGCAGACCGAACCCGGTGCTTGCAGGGCTAAGCTCGCTACCACAGGGTTAAGTACATCGACATTGACGATAGTCGGTAAACTTAAACAGGTGCCGTTGGTACACAAGACCGTCAGGCTCTGCAAGCCAGCGGCACTCGTTGAGACAGGGATGGTGCCTAAGCCTACCAGGTTACCCGGTACGGTCAGCGTGGTGCCCGTTGGGCACAGGCCCGACACAGACAGCACACTGCCCACCGTAGCCGTCAGGGTGCCCGGAGAGCTGGGCGCCGTGGGCAGCTCCAGTACGTTGAGGTTGGTGGTGGCCGAAGCCAGCGGCACTCCCGCCAGGCTGGCCGTCACCGTCACCGAGTTGAGTCCTACCGTCAGGTTGCCTCCCGAGATGGCGATCACGCCCCCGTTGAGCACATTCACATCCAAGGCTCCGGTAGGCGTGCTGGCCGTGATGGTCAGCCCAGCCTGACCCAGATCCAGGTTAGTCGGCAGCAAGGTCAGTGAGGCAGGGGCACCCACGCACACTGAGCCCGGCGCTTGCAGGGCTAAGCTCGCTACCACAGGGTTAAGTACATCGACATTGACGATAGTCGGTAAACTTAAACAGGTGCCGTTGGTACACAAGACCGTCAGGCTCTGCAAGCCAGCGGCACTCGTTGAGACAGGGATGGTGCCTAAGCCTACCAGGTTACCCGGTACGGTCAGCGTGGTGCCCGTTGGGCACAGGCCCGACACAGACAGCACACTGCCCACCGTAGCCGTCAGGGTGCCCGGAGAGCTGGGCGCCGTGGGCAGGTCCAGTACGTTGAGGTTGGTGGTGGCCGAAGCCAGCGGCACTCCCGCCAGGCTGGCCGTTACCGTCACCGAGTTGAGTCCTACCGTCAGGTTGCCTCCCGAGATGGCGATCACGCCCCCGTTGAGCACATTCACATCCAAGGCTCCGCTTGGTGTGCTGGCCGTGATGGTCAGCCCAGCCTGACCCAGATCCAGGTTGGTCGGCAGCAAGGTCAAGGAGACAGGGGCACCCACGCACACTGAGCCCGGCGCTTGCAGGGCTAAGCTCGCTACCACAGGGTTGAGCACATCGACATTGACGATAGTCGGTAAACTTAAACAGGTGCCGTTGGTACACAAGACCGTCAGGCTCTGCAAGCCAGCGGCACTGGTCGAGACGGGGATGGTGCCTAAGCCTACCAGGTTGCCCGGCACGGTCAGCGTGGTGCCCGTTGGGCACAGGCCCGACACAGACAGCACACTGCCCACCGTAGCCGTCAGGGTGCCCGGAGAGCTGGGCGCCGTGGGCAGCTCCAGTACGTTGAGGTTGGTGGTGGCCGAAGCCAGCGGCACTCCCGCCAGGCTGGCCGTCACCGTCACCGAGTTGAGTCCCACCGTCAGGTTACCCCCCGAGATGGCGATCACGCCCCCGTTGAGCACATTCACATCCAAGGCTCCGGTAGGCGTGCTGGCCGTGATAGCCAAACCGGCCTGACCCAGATCCAGGTTAGTCGGCAGTAAGGTCAGTGAGGCAGGGGCACCCACGCACACTGAGCCCGGCGCTTGCAGGGCTAAGCTCGCTACCACAGGGTTAAGTACATCGACATTGACGATAGTCGGTAAACTCAAGCACGTACCGTTGGTACACAGCACTGTCAAACTCTGCAAGCCAGCGGCACTGGTCGAGACGGGGATGGTGCCTAAGCCTACCAGGTTGCCCGGCACGGTCAGCGTGGTGCCCGTTGGGCACAGGCCCGTCACAGACAGCACACTGCCCACCGTAGCCGTCAGGGTGCCCGGAGAGCTGGGCGCCGTGGGCAGCTCCAGTACGTTGAGGTTGGTGGTGGCCGAAGCCAGCGGCACTCCCGCCAGGCTGGCCGTCACCGTCACCGAGTTGAGTCCCACCGTCAGGTTACCCCCCGAGATGGCGATCACGCCCCCGTTGAGCACATTCACATCCAAGGCTCCGGTAGGCGTGCTGGCCGTGATGGTCAGCCCAGCCTGACCCAGATCCAGGTTAGTCGGCAGCAGGGTCAAGGAGACAGGGGCACCCACGCAGACCGAGCCCGGTGCCTGCAAACCCAGACCGGCATTGAGTGTTGGCAGATTCAACGTTGTTGGAGCACTTGAACAAGGTCCATCCGAGCAGGCCACCGTAATCGATTGACCTGCCAATGCTGGTGTCAAAGTCAATGGGCCAATTCCAGTAGTACCACCGGCTAATGTGTAGCTTACTGTACCTGATGTGCAACTAGCCAGATTCAGTACACTACCAGCAGTGGCTGTTGTAGGAATTTGAGGGGTAAGAACAGGCAGACCGGTAACTGTGATCGGAACTTGCAGCGTAAGAGGCAAGCCTACACCTAAAGGACTGGCTGTTACTGTTAAGTTTCTTACTCCGGTAGTTAAAGTCGGTGAGGTATTAACCGTTATCAGACTATTACCGGAGCCAACAGTCGATGTAAGGCCACTTGGGCTTGATACTTGAAGGTTGACAGCATTGAGAGGCAATGTTCCTGCTAATACAGATACATTTACGGACTGTCCTGCACATACTGGTCCCGGGGCATTTATGCTTATAAGTTGCGCCTTAGCCCCGAATGGCAGAAACAGCACCAACGTCATACCCGCGAGGTAGATGCGGTGCTTGACGGCCAGCTTAGCATACAGCAGTCGGTGCCATACAGATAAGGGCGTCCTAAAAGGCAAAGAGGTGACTGGTTTAGAGCCAATCAGAAAACTGAGTAATTGGCGTAACCAGCTAATCAGCAGGAATAGAAATATTCGCATGAGATGTCTGATTAAAGTTGAATTGAAAAAGTGGTTGCAAACTCATCCTTACACGTCTGGTGAGCCATAGCTGTGAACGTGTTGAACCGAAAGAACTTTGACGTATTGGAAGAACAGTGAAGAAGATTCTTTTCAGTAGTAGCTCCTAGAGAACAGATGTTGAAAGGAGTCGGTAGCCAATCAGCACGATGCACCCTGTCGAGCAACTCTCCAATCTTCTTAGTGTAAGCGCTTGACGTAATGGCTACAGCGCTACCTAACGACGTAAACAAATGCTGGGTATTGATTTTTCTCCCGAGAACTGTTAACGCCAACCCGCTCACTACATGGCTGACAAGGTGTAGCCGTCTATTCATAGATATGTTTGGTTGAAGATTGACTCCGTAACTAGTCGATGCGTAGCAGGGGATTTACGACAATGAGTAAATGCCTGGCGTAGAGAAGTGCTCTACCATAAGGGAAGGCGAACAGCCTAACAATCACAGTGAGAGGCTTTCACGAAGAAGATTGCGCACGTGCCATTGAGATAGTAAAATTTTGTTGAATAGAAGAATATCCAATTAACCTTTAAGCCAGTTTACAACTACTATTGCGTAGCATTTACCCATTAAAGGACACGAATCTATATCTAATAAATTAAATGTCAATCTGAAGTTACTCTAAAATTTATTTTATTTTGATTTAGTAAATAAAATATTAGTCTTTTTAAGAGAATCGTTATTGAATAAATACAAATTGCTGTACCATTACAAATAGCTTTTTATAGGGCATTAGAATACGAAATCAATAGATTATAAAATATTAGCGAAAGATGTAGTTTGAAAAAAGTCCAATTTTCTGCTTGTACAAACTAATTTTACATTATTAATCTCTTTTGTTAGCCGTATTAGCTGGTTCAACTAAAGTATCTGTACGCAGATTTCTGTTTAATAATATGATGTATATTTTATTGATCTTCAATAAGTTAATATTTAAAAGGCCCCTATATACGTATAATCACGAACTTTAGATTTATAAAATATATTAAATTATTTTTAGTAGTTTTTTACCTAATTTATTTATTACATATCCTGGTTAGTAACCTTCTACCTTTACATAAATTTTTTGTTACTGTACCTCTTATAACATTCACAAATAAGTTACTTTATGAAAAGTAGTTATTTATCCTGATTAAAAAATAATTTATCACATACTAGGCGGCCTTCATATGTTAGTCTACGTCTTAAAAAACGACTCGATAACCGTTGATACACATTAATGATATATGAACAAATCAGATACTAAATTCGGTGCTTTGGCGAGCTTCAGTTCTAAAGTTAGAATACCTCTAAAACATAAGTAGCCCGAGCAGATAGACATCCATCTGCTCGGGCTACTTATATAACGGCACCTACTACCGCTTAGTACTGTACGTTAATGATGTTACCTACTTTTACGCTTACGAAGCCTTTAATTCTTCTAAAGCTGGATAATCAATATATCCTTGCTCACCCGGTGTGTAGAATGTATTAAAATCAGGCTGGGCGAGTTCAGCGCCTTCTTTCAGCCGATCAACTAAGTCAGGGTTAGCGATGAACGGGCGACCGAATGCAATTAAGTCAGCCTGGCCGCTTTGCAACGCTTGCTCTGCACGTTCTGCGTCGTAGCCTCCACTCAAAATAAGCGCACCTTCATAGGTAGCCCGAATGGCTTCTACAATTGCTGGATCAACGGCTGGGGCACCCATAGACGTATGATCGACTAAGTGAACGTAAACCACGTAATCTGATAGCTTATCAGCTACGTATGTGTAGATCTCGTCATCGGCTGGTGAATAGGGCATGTCGTTAAAAACACCATAGGGAGACAGCCGAATGCCGGTTTTATCTTTTCCAATGGCCTTACTGACTGCTTCGGCAATTTCCAGAGCGAAACGAGCATTGTTTTCAGCTGAGCCGCCATACTCGTCCGTCCGCTGATTGCTGCTGGAACGTAAGAACTGCTCAATCAGGTAGCCGTTAGCGCCGTGAAGCTCGACACCGTCGAAACCAGCCTCAATTGCGTTCTTAGCCGCCTGGACAAACTCCTGAACAACCAGCTTCACCTCCTCCGTGGTCAGCGCACGGGGCGTTGGATGATCCTGCATGCCATCGGTATCGGTATAAATTTGACCTCCAGCCGCGATGGCCGACGGAGCAATTACCTCGGCCCCTTCGTGCATGTTAACCGGATGCCCAATGCGTCCACTATGCATAAGTTGGGCAAAAATCCGCCCGCCTTTGGCATGAACAGCTTCCGTAACTTTCTTCCAGCCTGCAACTTGGGCGGCCGTATATAACCCAGGTACACGGGCGTAGCCATTACCGTTGGCCGAGGGAGCAATGCCTTCTGTAATGATTAATCCGGCTGACGCACGCTGAGCGTAATACGTTGCCATAATGTCGGTCACATTATGATCGGCAGTTGCCCGGTTTCGGGTCATGGGAGCCATGACGATGTGGTTGGCTAGCGTCAGTGCACCCAGTGTTGCTTCCGAAAAAAGTTTTTGTGCCATGAGTGTTGTTTGTCGTGTTGAAATTTGGATTCGAGCAGACAACACAATCAAATATTTAAAAGTTTGAATGTTTTACATTAAAAAAACTCAGGTGAGTTTTTCCAGAAAGCCTGATAATTGCTGCAGTGATTCTTTGTTGAGCGTGAGGTGTAGATTCCGGCCCTCTTTTTGTGCATTTACCAAACCACTTTCCGTTAGCTGTTTTACATGGTGAGACACGCAGGGCTGCGACAAGCCCGTCAGTTCCTGAATATCAGTACTGGTCAGGCTTCCCTTGCGCGACAATTCCAATAAAATTGACAACCGGTAGCGGTCAGCGATGGCACCGGTAGCTTTTTCGACAAAACGATTTTCCATGTATACTTCAGACAAGTGTCTGCAATGCTCTAAGATACCAAACCAACAAATTACTATCGGGTATGGTGCCAACGCCTTATAGTCTCCTGAAAGGGCGCTGTCGTTCGTACAAATAATACCAGCCATTGCTTATTCTACTCATCAGCGCCAGTTCGGGTCAATAAGTGCTAATTTGTTCTTCCGATACATAACCGGTGCAGTAAGTTAATTCAGAACCCGGAGAATCCAGTACTTTTGCCACAACGGTGAAGCAGTAAATAATTCATCAGTGAAAAAGCGGACATTCTGCGTACTTACTAAAAAGCATACAGTGACAACCGTTTGGTCATCTTATATTCCATGAAAGTAGTAGGGTTCAGTTTTATACGTAACGCCGTTCGATTCGATTACCCGATTGTTGAAGCGATTACGTCCATCCTGCCCCTTTGTGACGAGTTCGTGATAGCAGTTGGTGATTCAAGCGACAATACACTTGCCTTAATCGAAGCGATACCTTCCGATAAAATTAGAATCATTCATACTATCTGGGACCCGAACGCCCGGGCGGGCGGGCAGGTGTTGGCACAGGAAACCGATAAAGCGCTCGCGGCCGTTTCGCCCGATGCTGATTGGGCCTTTTATATTCAGGGCGACGAGGTGCTTCATGAAAATGACATTCCTGTAGTAAGGGAAGCTATGCAGGCCTACTTGAATGATGCTAGTGTGGAGGGTTTACTGTTTAAATACATCCATTTTTACGGTTCCTATAGCTACGTTGGTGCCTCCCGACGATGGTATCGGCACGAGATCCGGGTGATTCGTAATACGGGTAAGGTCGTATCGTATAAAGATGCGCAGGGGTTCCGAACACGCGACAACCGTAAACTGAAGGTGAAGCTAATCGACGCGCACATTTATCACTACGGTTGGGTAAAACCCCCAAAAACGCAGACTGAACGTCTACAAAGTATGCACCGGTTTTATCATAACGACGATTCAAACGAAGCGCCAACTACGGCCGCAGAAGCCTTCGATTACAGTCAGATCGACGCATTAACTCACTTTACGGGTACACACCCAGCAGTGATGCAACCCCGGGTCAACCGCCTGAACTGGCCGTTTACTTTTGATACCAGCCAGAAACATTACACGCCCCGCGTACGCTTACTGACATTTATTGAAAAGCTGACCGGCTGGCGAATTGGAGAATACAAAAATTATAAATTGTAAAAAGCGGGACTGACTCGGCAACTTAAGGTCACCAGTCATTCCCGCCTTCACTAATAGCTGAATTAACGCTTTATGATTTTCACGGTGCTACTTTGCATAGCAGACGTTGTCCGTAGCAATAACAAACCTGATTGCTGCCGGCTTACATCAAACTGCTGTCCCTCAGTAGCTTGCGTCGACTCCAACGTTCTATTTTCGATCAACCGTCCGTTCACGTCAGTTAACTGAATACCGAGCGTCTGGCCCTTAACACCTTCAATCCTGACACGCAGTTGCTCGCTGATAGGGTTACCCAGAACGGTCACCTTTAGTTTGCTCTCAAGCGCCGGTACCGCTACCCTGGCGCGTCCACAGGCGGCTTTCAGGTTCCAAGTATACGTTACGTTACAACCTGTCCGCTCTGGTGGGCCATGAGCGTGAAGGGTTGCACATCGTTGGCCGTTCGGCTTTCCTGGTCTACAAACTGGTTCGGATTCGTTGTCCAGCTAATAATACTATTGGCCTGGTACTCAACTGCCGAACCATCGCCCCCGCTCGTGCGGAAGGTAAATGCTCCACTGCCACAGTCATACGTGGGCGGCAATAAAGTCAGCGTGGTAATAGATGAGCCACCCGAAGGGGGTACGTAACCACAATAGGCGCTCACATAAGCCTTCAGGTCAAACGTGTACTGCGCGGTTTTGTCATCTTGTATGGCCGTGATTGATGGTAATTGGGCCGGGCCTGTTGCGTAAGCTCTGCCCCACAAGGCCGGTGCCACTGGTGGGCGAGTCGATGGTAACTCCCGATGCTAGGATCCTTACGCAGCCCTTGTTCCACCGTACCGAAGTTATCCGTCGCATTGGCCCGGGTAATGCCATTGAACCTAATGGCGCCAGTCTGGCAGTTGTAGGTTGGCTGAACTAAAACCAGTGAAGAAGTAACGTCTGGTTTAACAATCCACGCTGGGGCGGCCTGGGTAAACCGGGCACAATTGATCAGGACAATAAGAAGCATAATCCATTTAAGGCCTGTCATACTGTATTTGTCTTCCATAAAACTTATTGATAAGAGAATGGCATTAATCGAACAAAAAGATTGCTTAAGCCCTGCAAACATAGTTTTGCCGCCAGAATCGGGCTTACCGATTTGGGACAATTCCTGTCCTGTTTGGGACACTTACCTTACTTTTCTCCTAGATCGCATTAAAAAATGGTTAAATGAATCGGCCTGCTCTTCGTTAATAGCGATTACGTTCGACTTGTCAGGTCTTTGCCCCATTCTATTCCGCTTGTAAACGCAAGAAGGCTCCCCGCCAGCGGGAGAGCCTTCTTGCTCAAAGCAATTCTATCTAACTACACATCACATATCAGCACTGCTTCTTTTAAGCTTGTCAGCGGGTCGCGCTTTGGAATGAATTCCTGGGCTACGTACCCTTTGAAACCCGTCTCGACAATGGCCTTCATGATAGCCGGGTAATACAACTCCTGCGTGTCGTCGATTTCATTGCGGCCCGGATTTCCACCCGTATGATAGTGGCCGATATACTTGCTGCTGTCACGAATGGTACGAATGATATCCCCCTCCATGATCTGCATGTGATAAATATCGTACAGCAGTTTAAAGTTTTCCGAGCCAACGCGCTTGCAGAGGTCTACGCCCCAGGCCGTGTGATCGCACATGTAATCTTTATGATTGACTTTGCTGTTGAGCAATTCCATAATCATCGTGATTCCGTACTTCTCCGCACTTGGCATCAGGCGCTTCAGACCAACGGCGCAGTTCTCAAGTCCCTTCTCGTCGCTCATTCCCCGGCGATTGCCCGAAAAGCAGATAACCGTATTCAGACCAGCTTCTTTTAACTTTGGGAAGATGGCTTCGTAGCTGGCAACGAGTTCATCATGAAGCTTCGGATCATTGAAGCCGTCGTTAATGCCTTTGCCCGCTCCCTGCGGCAGTGCACAGGTCAACCCATATTTTTTCAAGGTGGGCCACTCGTCGGGTCCAGTCAGATCGATGGACTTGATGCCCATTTCTTTGGCGGCTTTGCAAAGGTCATCCAGGGATATTTTGCTGTAACACCACCGACAGACCGAGTGGTTGATACGACCTTTCAGTACGGTAGTCGCTTGTTCAGAAGTTGTCATAGAATGGGCAAGGGAGTCGGTCAGGGCTGGCAAGGTCAGGGCCGTACCAGTTAGGGTTTTCAGGGCCGTTCGGCGTATCATAATAAGTGAAAGAGTGAATGAGCGAAAGAGCGAACCGTGTGAGGAGCTCTTCCGCTCACTCACTCTCTCGCTCTTTCATTCTTGAATTATAGCTCGCGAATACGAATATTACGGTACCACACCTTATTGCCGTGGTCTTGCAGGGCGATATGGCCAGTAGCGTATTTACCAAAGCCGTCCCACCCCTTAAATTTACTTTCGGCTACCATTTTATCCCACTCAGGACCGCTTGTGGGGTACTCAGCCGTCTTTTTACCGTTCAGGTATTGCTCGGCTTTGCCATTGTTAACAACCAGCTTAGCCTTATTCCATTCACCAGCGGGTTTGGCTGCACCGGGGGTAATGGGCTTTTGCAGGTCATAAAGGGCGCCTGCGGTCCGGTTGCCGTCGCGGCCCTGCTTGGCGTCGGGGTGGCGCTCGTTATCCAGCACCTGCATTTCTGGGCCGGTCTGATACGTGGCTTTGTATTTAGGATCTTCATGAACGTGGTAGATGATGCCGCTGTTGCCGCCTTCGGCAATTTTCCATTCAACTTCCAGTTCAAAGTTTCCGTATTCCTTGTCGGTCACCAGGTCGCCAGCACCACCCGATACGAGATGGATAGCGCCGTCATCGACCGTCCACTTGTCCGATACGGGCTGACCCGCTTTCAGATAGATGTGCCAGCCGGTCAGTGACTTCCCATCAAATAAAGTTTCCCACTTGCCTTTTTTCGGTTTTTCGGGATTAGTAGTGTTAGCGATGGTCTTTACGTTAAGGGTCAGTGCGAGGGCGAGCAGACCAACGACAGATACACGCGGGTAGTTCATAGTTGAGAATCGTTAGGATTTTGTCGGGACAATACTAGCAAAAAAACGTACATCCGGGACGTTCACAAAATATTTACGTTAGATTCTACTTTGGCGCAATTTTAGACCTAGTAAATCTGTTGGATTATAGCAACATGGTTTTGGGTTGCTCAATGAACATCATTATGGAAGCGACAGCCTTATTACCCGCCGAAAAACAACGTTATCAGAAACACCTGAACCTCCCGGAAATCGGCCCAACGGGTCAGCTATTGTTAAAGAACGCCCGAGTGCTCGTTGTAGGCGCCGGAGGGTTAGGTTGCCCCGTACTAATGTACCTTACAGCAGCTGGTGTCGGAACAATCGGCGTTATTGATCCCGACGTGGTGGACCTGAGCAACCTACAGCGGCAAGTATTATACACCACCGATGAAGTAGGTCAACCTAAGGCAAAAGTTGCCGTCAACCATCTGAATCGACTTAATCCAGACCTCACGTTCGATACGTACACCATGGCGCTGGATCTTGGCAATGCCCGTTCTATCATTGAAGAGTACGACGTTGTAGTCGATTGTACAGACAATTTTAAAGTACGTTACCTGGTCAACGACGTTTGCGTTGCGCTCGGCAAGCCGTTTGTGTACGGAGCCATCCACCGCTTCGAAGGGCAGGTAGCAGTACTTAATGCTGACCTGGGCAACGGCCGCCGAGGACCAACCTATCGCTGTCTTTTTCCGGAATACCCGAACCAAATCGAAATACCGAATTGCAATGATACAGGCGTGCTGGGCGTGCTGCCGGGCGTGATCGGTACGTATCAGGCCAACGAAGTCATTAAACTCATCACGGGTATTGGGCAATCGCTGAGCGAACACCTGCTCATGGTCGATCTGTTGAGCATGAATCAGCAAAAGATCAAGACCAAACGCCGGGCCGACGCCGAAGAGCTCGCCCGACAAGGCTTAACCTCAGCGGGGGCACGGCCGACACCTGTTGCAGCAGGCCCTCAGAAAATGTCGACCCGCGAGCTGGCCGAGCGGCTATCGATGGGCGAGAACATCTTTCTTCTGGACGTTCGTGAACGGCCGGAGTACGATCTGTGCCACCTGGAAGGGGCCGTTTTGATTCCGGTTGGCATGATTCCTAACAACCGCAAGCGCATCCCGACCGACCGGCCCGTTGTTATTTATTGTCACCACGGCATCCGCTCGGCCAACGTCGTCCAATATCTGTACACGCAGGATGGCCTCACGAATTTGTACAACCTCGACGGCGGCATCAACGCCTGGGCACGCGACATTGAACCCGAAATGGCTGTCTATTAAGTAGGTGGTCGGGTATGCTCAAGAGGTAGTCATGAGCTATGAGCCACTTCTTCATATCTGACTGTTCTCGACCAGGGGTCCTGGAACCAAGCCTATGAAGGGGCTGTTTTTGGGGTACCGTTGGTAAGGGCCGGTCTTTCCCGTACCTTTGCCGCCCTAAAATGGTACACTAACCAATCATGTTCGTCAACGTACTGAAATCAAAACTCCACCGCGTCAAAGTCACTCAGGCAGAACTTAATTACGTCGGCAGTATTACCATTGATGAAGACCTTATGGATGCCGCTGGTCTGTTTGAAAACGAGCAGGTTCATGTTGTGAATAACAACAACGGCGAACGGCTCATCACCTATGTCATTAAAGGAGAACGAGGCACCGGCATTGTGTGTCTGAATGGAGCAGCCGCCCGGCGTGCGCAGGTCGGTGATATCGTGATCATCATTTCGTACGGCATGATGACGCCCGAAGAAGCAAAGGCTTATAAGCCCATCGTCGTTTTTCCGGATGATAACAACCGACTGGTAAACGGATAAGATACACGCGTTAAACCAAAGGGAGGCATAGAGAATAGGATTTGATGATAATCGTCCTTTTTTCCGTTCCTCCCTTTTCGCTTTGCGGCTTTTTGCCCTATTTCACAGTATGAATGTCAAGAACATCCTCAAATACCTCATCTCGCTGGCTATTGCAGGCGGCCTTCTCTGGTTTACGTTTCAGCAAAGCCACCTCGACGCAGCGGACTTATGGCAGAAAATTAGCGCAGCTGATTATCGGTGGGTGCTGCTGTCGATCGTGTTGACGTTTGTGGCTCACTGGAGTCGGGCCGAGCGCTGGCGTATTCTGCTGGAGCCAGTTGTGCCGCAACGACCCACCGCGGTCGACGCTACAACGAGTGTCCTGACGGGCTACCTGGCCAACCTGGCGCTGCCCCGCGCCGGTGAAGTGGCCCGCTGCGGTACGCTTTATCGTCTGTCGGCCGTACCCGTAAACGTTAGCTTTGGGACGGTTGTCGCCGAGCGTTTGTTCGATGTATTGATGTTACTAATTCTGCTGGCCGCTACGTTCATACTCGAATTTGACCGGCTGAGCCAGTTTTTTATGGAGTTCCTGGGTGGTAAATTACCGAAGGGATCAAGTGGCTCAGGCGTGTTAGTGCTGGTGGGTGCTATTGTGCTGGGAGTAGGCTTGTTAAGCTGGTTTCTATTCAATCGCTACCGTGAAGCTTTGGGACGTCACCCACTTTATCAGAAAGTCAGTGCTTTTGTAGTTGGTTTGCTGGAAGGGCTTCTAAGCGTCCGGAAGTTGCGCCGACCGGGCGCGTTCCTGTTTCACACGGTGCTGATCTGGACAATGTATTACTTAATGTCTTACACCTTGTTTTTTGCCATGCCAGCCACAGCCAATCTGGGTCCACTCGCTGGCCTCACAATTTTGGTGGTAGGCTCGTTAGGCATGGCAGCTCCTACCCCTGGGGGTATCGGCTCGTTTCACTTATTGGTGGGCCAGGTAGCCCTGCTGTATGGACTAACCAGTCAGGATGGCCAGGTGCTGGCGACATTTATCCACGGCGTTTCGACGCTTATGATCATCATATTGGGCATTTTAAGCCTATTGGTTGTCCTGCTCCGCCGGAACAAGGCTACGACAGCCGCCGACGTTTTAGACGACCCCAAAGCGATCCGCTTAGGCTAAGCGAATTTTTATGACCGAGTCTAAGATTCTTACCCGCGATCAAGTCATTAGCCAGGCCAACCAGTGGCGAGCAGAAGGTCAGCAGCTTGTTTTCACGAACGGTTGCTTCGATATTGTTCATCTTGGCCATATCGATTACCTTGAAAAAGCGCGTAATCTTGGAGATCGGCTGATTTTGGGACTCAACACCGATGCGTCGGTCAGCTGCATTAAAGGGCCGCTTCGCCCGGTTGTGAACGAGTACGCCCGCGCCCGGCTTATGGCCGCTCTCGAATTTGTGGATGCTGTTACGTTATTTAGCGAACCTACTCCTATTGAACTCATTGAGGCCGTCCGACCCGACATTCTTGTCAAAGGCAACGATTACACCATCGATACCATTGTCGGTGCGGATTTGGTGATGGGCCGCGGGGGCCGGGTCGAAACGATTTCTCTAGTACCCGGCTATTCTACAACTGCCCTTATTGAGCGTATAAAGCAAAGTTATTAAGCGGCAAAAATAGCCTGTATAGGACAAATAAATATCTTCTTACAATTATCGCGGATCGATCAAACCATGCTGACATTATGTTACGGTAATCTTTAATCTATAATGTTAATGGGAATTTACAAATAAGCTGCTTATTTTTAAGTCCCTGTTACGCGACGCCACCGATGCAGTAGCCGGGTTACTCGTTGATGTAAATAACGTATCACCCCGTAAACCGACAACAAACCCATGACCTTGCTACTGAACCGAAGCCTTGTGGTGGCATGGAGCCTATTCCTACTCGTCTTACTACCTGTATCCGCAAAAGCCCCAACAGACCGCACGGCCGATCAAATTTTGGGGCGCTGGTTATTTCCGGGCCGGGGGTCCAGCGTAGAGGTGTACCGTGCGGGAGATCGTTATTTTGGCCGTATTGCCGAAGTAAGTCCCGCCGGCAAGAAGGAGTATGGATTAACCAAGAACCAGCTTCTATTTACTGATTTAATGTTCGACGGCAGCGGATGGTCGGGTGGTCAGCTCATTCATCCTAAAACCGGTAATTCGTTCGACGTTGAGATAGAAATGCGCGACTCCCGCACCCTGCGTGCAGTCGTTTATAAGGGCTGGCGCTTACTTCATAAAGAGTTCGTGCTGACTCGACAAAATCCCCTATAACTTTCCTCTTTGCTAACCGAGTAACACGGCTCAGTCTATACCTATAGGCTGAGCCGTGTTGTTAAGTGGCCCATAGACTTGATAAATGGTTAAAGGTGTGGGATACTTTTTAGGGCAAACTATTGTTTTACTAATAACCGAGCAGGCTATATCTCGGTTATAATAACCACAAACCTGACTAACCAACAATGATCTGGATAATCATGATAGTAATCTTCGGCCTCAGCGCTTTTGTGAGCTGGAGGTTACGAAGCAAGTTTAACGAGTATTCTCAAATCGGTTTGAGCAATGGCCTGAGCGGTGCCGAAGTAGCGCAGGAGATGCTGCGTCAGAACGGTATCTATGATGTTCGGGTAATGTCCGTCGAAGGCATGCTAACCGACCATTATAACCCACAAGACAAGACGGTTAACCTGAGTGCTGACGTTTATTACGGCCGGAGCGTAGCGGCTGCGGCTGTAGCAGCTCACGAATGTGGGCACGCCGTTCAGCATAAGGTTGCTTATGGCCCTTTACAGTTCCGTTCGGCGATGGTGCCGGTATTGACCGTCTCATCCCGTTATTTACAATGGGTGCTGTTAGCGGGTGTCTTGTTATTACAATCAACGCCCATACCGCTCGCGATTGGTGTTGGCTTATTTGCCTTAACAACGCTCTTCAGCTTCGTAACGCTGCCTGTAGAGTTCGACGCCAGTAACCGGGCACTGGCCTGGATTCAGACGAATGGTGTCGTAAACCAGCGTGAGTACGGCTACGCAAAAGACGCACTTTGGTGGGCTGCTATGACTTATGTAGTAGCTGCTTTAGGCTCATTGGCTACGTTGCTTTATTACGCCAGCCTGTTAATGGGCGGTCGTCGGAGTGACTAAGACATTGATTTCATAAGTAAAATAAAAGCCGCGTCGTTGCTGACGCGGCTTTTTTATGTGTACCTCTTTCTGATCAAACTAGCCGTAGACTGGAGAGCAGACTCACTACGTAACCCGATTCAACCATTTCCTGAGTTGGCGCGGACCGATCGATGAGCGACCCCGCTACGGCTACCGCTATCGCAATGACCAGCGCTGGCCAGAAGCCAACGATGGTAAAGCTGTCCAGAAAGCTGTCAATCAGCTTGAGCAGGACCGCTGTCACAATAATGCGGACAATACCCGTGAGCAGGAAAAATGTAATCAGGTTGAGCGGGAAGCGTATGATCCAGCCCACAAAAAAATTAAGTAGTCCGAGCAACACGGCAATCAATAGTGCTGTACCAAAGTTCTTCACATCAACCTGGGGCATTAGGTAGGCCAGCCCGAAAATTACGGCGGCATCGAGTAACAAGTGTAAAATGAGGTTCATAAGATAAACGTATGAATTTGATTCGTTTGAACAACCGTTTCAGGCACAGATGGTTTAAATACTACAACTAACATATAACCCATGCTGCGTCTCCTGATTCTACTGTTTCCCTTGTTGTTCGCTTGCGAACGAGGCTCATCTCAACAACAAACCGCTACGTCTTCGCCGGGCGACTCATCAAAAATATATCGCTTCACGGAAGCCAGTCGTGATGGCACCGGCAAGGTTTATCAGGGTCGTGAGATTGCCCAGGTTATGGGACACCTCGGTGCGTCATGGCTCGACCGTCCGGAGCGCGAACAGGAAGAACGTACCGACTTACTGTTGCAGGCATTAAACCTGAAGCCCACAGATGTAGTCGCCGATATTGGAGCCGGAACTGGATATTTTACATTTATGATGGCACCTAAAGTACCTAAAGGCAAAATAGTAGCCGTCGACATTCAACCGGAGATGATTACCTACTTAAACGAAGGCAAGGCGAAACACAAGGTTACGAATGTCCAGCCTGTTTTAGGTACCGAATCAGACCCTAAGCTACCAGCTAACAGCATCGATCTGGCCATCTTAATTGATGCTTACCACGAATTTTCCTACCCGCAGGAGATGATGAAGCACATTGTAGCGGCCCTGAAGCCAGGTGGCCGGGTGGCATTAGTCGAGTATCGGGCCGAAGATCCGAACGTTCCCATTAAAGAGCTTCACAAGCTGAGCGTAGCACAGGCAACCAAAGAAATGAAAGCGGTTGGATTAAAGCTGCTAAACAATGATAAGCGCTTACCCCAGCAGCATATCATGTTTTTCGGCAGGTAATAGATCGAACTATGACGCTCTAATCAGTGGCTACGATGAAATTAGCTCCCTTGACGCCAGCTTACTCTTACGAAATCCGTACGAGAAATAAATAACCAGCCCAATAGCGAGCCAAACCAGAAAAATAGCCCAGTTTGTAACGCCCAATTCTGTCATCAGGTACAGGTTCGTCAGGATACCCAATACGGGCAACAACGAAAAGTTACGCTGATAGGCTAACACTGATAGCGTTGCCCAGGTTGCCCAGAAAACGAACAGCAGAGGCTTCTCTTCGGCCGCATGTAACATGCCCCCCGCGTAAACGGCATAAGCGAATGTTGCAATGAAACCAAGCCCAATTAAATATTTACCGTTAACGTAGGGTACCCGAAATTTTGACTGAGCTGAAATCCCTTTAGCATCAAGGTAAAGGATTCCTCCGCAAACGAGAATAAAGGCGAAGAACGTACCGACGCTGGTCAGGTCGATGAAAAACTGCATGTCCAGAAACAGCGAAGGAACCGCTACCAGCACCCCTGTAATGATGGTGGCAAACGACGGTGTCCGATATTTAGGGTGAATCTGGGAGAACTTAGGCCAAAGCAGTCCGTCCCGACTCATAGTCATCCAGATCCGTGGCTGGCCCAACTGATAAGCCAGCAAGGCACTCGTGATCGCGACAACTGCACTCACCGAAATGACCCCTGCCATGAAATCGAGATTCAATTTCTGGAATACGTACGCCAGCGGATCGTCCACACCCAGTTCTTTGAAATTAACCATCCCCGTCAGAACAAGCGTGATTAACACGTAAAGAACCGTACAGATCACGAGGCAGTAGATCATGGCACGAGGCAGATCGCGTTGTGGATTGCGGCACTCTTCAGCCGTCGTCGAAATTGAGTCAAAGCCGATAAACGCAAAAAACACCGACGCCACGCCACTCAGCACACCACCTACTCCATTGGGCGCAAAGGGCGACCAGTTTGCAGGCTTGACATAAAAAGCCCCAACCGCAATAACTAACCCAATAACAATCAGCTTAAGTACCACCAGCAGGTTGCTGGCATTACGTGACTCTTTAATACCGATATACACAAGGGCTGTAATCAGCACAGTGATTAAGCCAGCGGGCAAATCCATGATGACACGTAAATTACCTAAGGCAGGTGCGGCTTCGTAGGCACTAGCCAAAGCTCGTAAATTCTCTGGCAATGAAGCCGCTCCTGCTCCA
This sequence comes from Spirosoma soli, assembly GCF_042684525.1. Classification (NCBI taxonomy): domain Bacteria; kingdom Pseudomonadati; phylum Bacteroidota; class Cytophagia; order Cytophagales; family Cytophagaceae; genus Spirosoma; species Spirosoma soli. Next base: position 399,995 of record NZ_JBHULN010000002.1, read on the forward strand.
GCCGCCCGAACCTGTTCATAGGCCCGATGCGCTGATCCATAGTCTGTTGCCAGCCATCCCGGAAATTTTATGCCGAAGCCTGCTAGCATGGATGTAAAATACTCTGACCACGAAATGGCTACCACCATGTTCGAAACAGCGTATTCGAGAATCAGCGCCCAGCCAATAATCCAGGCGAAAATCTCCCCAAACGATACGTAAGCATACGTATAGGCGCTGCCACTTACCGGAACTGTACTGGCAAACTGGGCATAGCTTAGTGCTGTAAAGACGCAGGCAATGGCCGTAAAAACGAAGAGTAACGACACCGCCGGCCCTCCGTTGAAACTAGCCCGACCAATGGTACTAAATATACCGGCCCCGATGATGGCAGCAATACCTAACGAGGTTAAATCGCGGACGCCCAACACTTTCATGAGGTTCGATGAATCGTGTTTGCCAGCGTCACCAATGGCCTGAGTTACGGATTTTTTACGGAAAATGGACATGTATACCTGGCGAAAAACGGTGTCTATCTGCGTTAAACCGCTAAAAATAGAGATACTTTCCGGTTTTTGTACGTTAATTGAGCATTAGTAATACGCAATCAGCCATCCTTGGTCGTTACCTATTTATTATTCTTTATACGCCATGTCCATTCGGGTCCAGAACCTGACTAAAGAGTACGGTAGTCAGCGCGCTGTTAATCAGATTTCATTGACCGTCCAGCCCGGTGAGATTGTCGGTTTTCTTGGCCCTAATGGGGCAGGAAAGTCGACAACCATGAAAATTACGACTGGATACCTCCCCCCTACTGAAGGCACGGTTGAGGTGAATGGCTTTGATGTTCGGACGCAACCCATGGACGTACGGCGTAGCGTTGGCTATCTGCCCGAACACAATCCACTGTATTTAGACCTATACGTTAAAGAATATTTACGCTTTGCCGGCTCCCTGCATGGTCTGCGTGGCTCGGCGCTAAGTCGACGCATTAGCGATATGGTTGAATTGGTAGGGCTGCAACGCGAGCAGCATAAACGCATTGGTCAACTTTCCAAAGGGTATCGTCAACGGGTTGGTTTAGCCCAGGCCCTGCTCCATAACCCGCCGGTTTTGATTCTTGACGAACCAACCACCGGCCTTGACCCTAACCAACTGACCGAAATCAGGCAGGTGATCCAGGAAGCAGGACGCGATAAAACCGTATTGTTCTCAACCCACATTATGCAGGAGGTCGAAGCGGTTTGCGACCGGGTAGTTATTATTAACCGAGGGCAGATTGTGGCCGATAGCCCATTGAGCCAGTTACGACGCGCATCGGCCGGTGAACATATAATTGTCGTAGCAGAGTTTGAAAATGAGCTAATGGCGCCGGACGTCTTAATGACCGTACCAGGTGTGGAGCAGGTTGAACCACTGGGAAAAGGACAATACCGGATCACAGCCGCCCGCAATGCTGATCTTCGAGCGACTATTTTTCGTTTAGCCGCCGATCAGGACCTCACTCTCATTGGACTGCGTCAACAGGAAAACTCGCTGGAGGGAATCTTCAAAGAGTTGACCAAGTAATCCAATATATTCTCCACAAAACCCATGAATTAGCATAAAAAAGGCGAGACACAGAAGCCTCGCCTTTTTTATGCAGACAATGGATTGGCAATCCTTATCGTGCCGTAGCCATCAAAGGATACTGGTCAAAGATTGACCGGACGATTCCTTTGAAGTAGTTATTCTTAAAGTTTTGATTACGCATCATCTTCGATGCATAGCCTTTCCAGATCACCTGATACGACTCAGCGTCGATCAATGAGATCATTAGGGTGCCTTCATCCAGGTTGTAATCAATACGCTTATAGGTAGCATCATCGTCTTCGCGCACTACCCAATCTTTAATAACCGGCTGCTGATACCCCCGAAAACGGAGGTCAGAGCGGAAAATATTATAAGAGATAAGCAAATTCGGATTCCGGTTGCTGACCCGATACCCCCGAGCCTCCATCTGGTGCCGGATGGCATCCTGAATATCGGAGCATAGTAAGGTAGAGTCGACAAATTCACATTCCAAAAAATTGAACGATTCGTAGTTCTTAAAATGGCCTTCGTAACTGTAATCGTGTTCAACGAATAAACGGCTGGGCGAACAACCGGCAATAGTGATAACAGCTAATGCAAACAGAATCCCAATGCACTTTTTCATACTACAGTCTGTAAAGAGTTTTCGATAGTTTGAACTATATTTATTGAATAGCAGTGTTAGTCTTTCCGTCGAACCCAAATATAGACGTAAATGTTTGGCAAACAATAGTGTAAAGCCAAATTTTAATGCTTGTTTAAGCCTCGGTAAAAATCTAGTCCGCGACGCATTTCGGCGGCTGTAACCGGCACATCATAGGCGCAGCTTCCTGGCCCATCAAGCAATGACATACGCACCTGATGTCCCCGGTTTTTCTTGTCCTGTAACGTTAGCGCCAGAACAGGCTCCGTGTCTCCATCCATTAGTCGCACGTTTCCATATACGGCAAACAGGTATTCTTCGATTTGTGTCAGCAACGTTTCGTCAATCATCTTTTTCTGATAGGCGATAAACGCTTCGGCTACCATTCCGACGGCAATGGCTTCGCCATGTAAAAGGCGCTTTCGCGGCTGCTCTAAAAAGTACGTTTCAACAGCATGACCCAGCGTATGGCCAAAGTTGAGAATCTTACGTAGTCCTTTCTCGGTAGGGTCCTGTTCAACAACCCGCTCCTTCAGCGCCACCGAGTGGGCCACCAACGTAGTCCAGTCCTGTTCATTAAGGTCACGTCGGCGAATCTCATCCCACATGCTGACATCGGCAATCAGGCAGTGCTTAATAACCTCGGCGAAGCCCGACCGTAACTCCCGCTCGGGCAAGGTTTGCAGAAACGAGGGATCAATCAGCACAGCATTCGGCTGCTGAAACACGCCTATGTGGTTTTTATAGCCCCGGAAATCAATACCGAGTTTACCACCGACGCTGGCGTCTACCTGAGAAAGCAGTGTAGTGGGTAGCTGCGCAAACGCAATGCCCCGTTTATACGTAGCCGCGCAGAAACCACCCATGTCGCCAATAACGCCCCCGCCTAAATTGATGAGCAGTGCATGACGGTCGAAACTAGCCCGCGTCAGCGCATCCCAAATTAACTCGCAGGTAGCAATGTGCTTCTGCTCCTCCCCTGCTTTGATGCGTACCAGGGTGTGCTTGGGTAATAAAGGCTTAATATCAGGGTAGCAGAACTTAAACGTATGATTATCAACAATAACAGCAACAGACGAGAAATCGTTGGATTCCAGAAAAACAGGCAGGCTTTCGGCAAGCGGAGCAATTGATACGGTCGACATAGTGTAAAAGTACGGAACCTGAAGAGAAACCCACATTTTCGGAATAAATCCAGAAAATCTTTACTTCTTCAACTCGTCTTACTCATCAATTATCAAACACTAGTATCTAATTTCACGTCTTTCGCGGAGTCATCCCTTCTCAGTACTCACCACGGTATATATCCTTTTCCCACTGCCTCTTTATGAACGTTCGCTACCGGGTCTTAACGGTTCTCTTCTTACTGTCAACCATTACCTATCTCGACCGCGTTTGCATGAATGTGGTCAGCAAATATGTCAAAGCCGATTTAGGGTTAGACAACCAGCAGTTTGGCTGGATACTGGGCGCATTTTCGTTGGCCTACGCCCTGTTCGAAATTCCAACCGGCACCATGGGCGACAGCCTCGGCCCTCGCCGGGTACTCACCCGAGTGGTATTGTGGTGGTCGGGATTTACGATGCTAACCGGTACGGCCACTAGTTTTCTGTATTTATTAATTGTCCGCTTTCTATTCGGTATTGGCGAAGCTGGAGCCTATCCAAACGCGTCGATTGTAATATCACGCTGGTTCCCCGCCGTTGAAGTCGGCCGGGCGCAATCCGTTATCTGGGCAGCCGGTCGGTTAGGTGGTGCGTTAACGCCTTTATTGGTGATTCCGTTAGTGCACTGGGCGGGTTGGCGGTGGGCCTTTGCCATACTTGGTCTGGTGGGTGTTGTCTGGGCCGTAGGCTGGTACACGTGGTTTCGGGACGAGCCCACCGAAAAAGCAGGTGTTACGCCTGCTGAACTACACACCATCGAATCAGGCCGAAAAATACGAACGTCTGATCACCGAATTCCGTGGCAAACCATTTTGCGTAATCCTGACTTGTGGGCGTTGATGCTGATGTGTCACTTATTTTTCTACGGCTCATATTTTTTCACTAACTGGTCATCTACGTATTTTCAGGAAGGGCGCGGCCTGAGCGAAGACGACACGAAAAACTTTATCTCACTCTCTTATTTTTTGGGGGCTGTTGGCTGTTTAGTCGGTGGATTACTCAGCGATGCCCTCACGAAACGCTACGGGCTTAAAATCGGCCGACGGGTTGTTGGAGCGGGTGGCCTGGGCTTGTCAAGTGTATTCTTTTTGCTGGCAGGTCTCGCCAGCGACAACCAGACAGCTGGCTACTTATTAGCAACCTGCGTCCTACTGAAAGATTTAGCCTTACCGGTGGCATTTGCCGTTTGCGTTGACATTGGACAACGTAACGCCGGGGCAGTAACGGGCTCTATGAATTTTGCCGGACAACTAGGCGGTTTTTTCATCACCATACTGTTCGGTATGATTGTCGAACAGACGCACAACTTTAACTATCCTCTGTTTTTGATTGCCGGTTGCTTATTGGTCAGTGCTCTGCTCTGGCTAAAAATTGATCCTACCAGGCCGGTAACAGTTCGGGAGTAGCTCATTATAGTACAGAAGCTATCAATCTTATTATTTCCTGTTTCTTGTATCTTGTATGCTCTTCTCTAGGTAATAGCGCAGCACTCCTAATTTCAAATTAAAGCTTATATATGAAAGTTCTTAACCATACATATATTCTACTTTTGGGCATTATGCTGGGATGCGATACTCCATTTATCAACGGTGGGTATGTCAACATAGGAGACTTTAAGACCAGGCTTGACGCCCAAAATAAAGCTGTTTTACACATTCTTGCTAACTATGCTTCTATACCTAAAGACAAGTACTATAAAGTAAAATACGCAGTTCCTGACGCTCCGCTTAATGAACAAAGGGAAAACGCCATTTGGTATCACAAGGGTGATGCGGAGTTAGTGTTTGAAGCAGATGTGTCGAGCGGTCCAGTGTGTAAATGGAAAGAAGTAAGTAGAACTGTGTTAGTCAAGGCCAGCAAATCGGCTGAAAGTCTTTTTACGGTTGATACATTAGCCAAACCCAATCAGCCTTTTAGGCAGTGTCTGTTTCATTAACAAGACAAACTTATTTTTTAAAATACCTATTCTGGGCATTTCCTTCACGGCTGGTAAACTGACGCAGCACTATGGAACTAGAGCGCCTTTCACTTTTGAGTACGATGTAATTTTACCCTATAGCCTTAGTTTGACGTCCCACTCCGTCTGTTTTTCACCATTTCCATCTTTTTTGTTAACTAAAGTCTATAGTTTTAGTTGGTTATAAGAACTCATAATTCCTTTCAACCACTAAAACACAAGGCTATGATTCTTAAAATGGACCAGCTCCCCATTGAGCTACCGAAACCAAAAAATCCGTCGCCCAACAGCGCAGCTGCCGTGCAGGAACTCTTAGGGGGAAAGTTCGGCGAGATGTCGACCTTAATGAATTACACCTATCAATCGTTTAATTTCCGGGGCCGTAACAAGCTTCGCCCGTTTTACGACTTGATTTGTAGTATCGCTGGTGAAGAATATGGCCATATTGAAGTTGTTGCCTACACCACCAACCTACTTCTGACAGGGGCCAGCAAACGAGGTATGGACCCAAGCACAACTCCGCTCGCCAATGGTGTTGATGCCCGTAACACAAGTCATTTTATAGCGAGTGGGCAGTCTGCGTTACCGATGGACTCAATGGGTCGCTTCTGGACCGGCGAAAACGTGTTCAGCAGCGGTAATCTGAAATTAGACTTGTTACACAACTTCTTCCTGGAATGTGGTGCCAGAGCGAACAAAATGCGCGTCTACGAAATGGTAGATGACCCTACAGCTCGCACCATGGTTGGCTATCTGCTCGTGCGCGGTGGGTTGCACGTAGTAGCCTACGCAAAGGCACTGGAAGTCTTAACGGGCGTCAACGTGACCAAACTGCTACCGATTCCGAACCTAAGCAATGCTGCCTTTCCTGAAGCAAAGAAGTTTATGGAAAATAAGCTGCACCTGAAGCTGTACACCTTTAGCCAGGACGACTATAAGCAAGCAGGTTTAATCTGGAACGGAACCCACCCCGAGACGGGCGAGGAACTAGAATTTATCGAAGGCGCTATTCCGGGCGTACCAGCCCCTGACCTTGAAGAAGAGCCACAACTTGATGCGCCGGGGGCATTTGACATTGACCCAGATATGTTCGCTGATATTGCGAAAAAATTAGGGATCAAACTATAAAAATGTAATACCGATAGAACGTGCTTGTAGCCGTAGGCTAGGTTGCAGCTGATAATCTCAGTTTTAACCTAGTCTACGGCTACATCCGCATTTTTTAGCAGCACTTACGATACTATTTTCAATCCTTCGGCGAATGCCTGCATCTGTGGCATGGTGCCCAGGCTAACGCGGCACCAGTATTGTCCGTCGAATTTCCATTGCCGAACGCTTACGCCCTGTTCCATCATCTTCGCAACGAAGTCTTCGCCTTTCGTGCGGATTGGGAACAGAACGAAATTAGTGCCGGACGGCAGGTACGTATACCCATTCTGCTTCAGCGTTTGGTACAGGTACTCCCTTGCCTCCAGCCCTTTCGACAGCGAGTATTTAATGAACTCATCGTCCTGATAACAGGCCAGTGCCGCGCGGATGGTTGTCATACTTAAACCACCGGCTCCACCACCCCATTTAGAAATAGCGGCCAGCGTATCGGGCTGTCCGACCATGTACCCCATTCGCAAACCAGCCATACCATATATTTTTGAGAAGGTACGGGCTACCAACACATTCTGGCCTTTACGAACGTTTTCGATAACGCTGTGTTTAGCCGGATCGCTGGTGTAATGGATATAGGCTTCGTCGACAAACACTGGTTTCTTTGCCGACACCCGGTCAACGAAAGCCCGCAACGCCACCGGGTCTATAGTAATGCCCGTTGGGTTGTTAGGGTTGTTTACGTATACCAGATTCGTATTATCGGAAACGCGTTTTTCCATTTCGGCCAGATTATGGTCGTAGCCGCCCGCCGTTAAGGGCACTTTTTCCCATTTTATGCCATGCTGCACAGCCGCCCGCATCAGTTGCTCATAGGTCGGGTCGGCGGCAATAATGCTACCACCGGGTTTGATGTTAGCGTAATACATGCCAGCCGCTACCAATAAGGAACCGGAGCCTGGGCTAAGCAGAATTTGCTCTTCGGATACCCCTTCCTGCTCGGCAATCATCTTCCGAAGCTGGGCTCCATACTGCATGGGATACAGGTAGCCGTCCGATGATGCCTCCGAAATTGCTTTTAAGGCTTTAGGCGAAGGGCCGTATGGGTTTTCGTTAGCCGACAAACGTGCTTTGATCTTAACTCCTTTAGGAGGAAGCACAGGCAACGCTCCTGCCTCAGCTGTATATAGCCAGGGTTCGCAGTACGCAGCAGGGGCCGCAGCCAGACCTAATCCAGATAGGACGCTGGCCCGAAGCCAGTCACGACGGTTGATGGACATAGTAGAAAGGTTTTCTTTGTTTATGAACTACGATTTCAATTAACTGCCTGCACCCGCGACAAGCGACTGAATGCCTGACCTTTGTATTCTCCGCGCCAGGTTAACAGAACGCTGCTACCCGCAGCCGGAGCGGTCACGCCAAGCTCAGTCCAGGTTTTTGAGATACTTGCTTTACCAGCTTCGTTCGTTGTCAGGTTCCCAAGAACTGTTCCATCGCGTTTAGTAAGCGTAATAGCCAGCGCCGTCACCGGAATCGAGTCAATGCCAACTTTGTTATCTAAAAGGCCGCTCTTATTAAGCTCGTAAATCCTGACAGCCATCGTTACCGGTCCCGCTACTTTCTGCGAAACAACTGGCTCTCCCGTTTGTCCTCCTCCATCGCCAGTTGCGTTGTCAATAACAACTAACACCGGAGCCACAACACGATCCACGAAGGGATCATCTACTTTTGTGCAGCTGACCGCAGCTACGGCACATAAAATTACGCTTAATATTAACTTTGTGCTCATAATATTTTGTATATATAATATTATTACCAACATTCGTTGGCAAAGTATCATTAAAACAGTACTACTTCTCTGCCCACCACAGTTTCGTCTTCATGGTGTCGTCGCCCCCATTGGTGGTTACCCCTTTCCGAACGTTTGCTTCATTGAGCGAATACTCCGACGTTGGGTATTTAATTCGGGTTGGCAGCACGCCATCATTCTCGAAAATAGCCCGAGGATCTTTAGGAGGTAGCACTGGTAAACCCGTCCGACGATATTCAGTCCAGGCCTCAATGCCTTGCCCAAAGAGCGCAATCCACTTCTGCTCCATGATTTTCTCTTTGGAAGCCTGACCGATATTCTTCAAGTAGGCGTCGGTTATTTTCAGCCCATACTGGTCAAATGATGCGGTCATTCCCTTTTCGAAATAGGCTTGTGCATCGCCGGTAATATCACCGTCAACGGCGGCTTCGGCCAGCGTCAGGTTTAGTTCGGCGTAGGTCATCAACACACTCGGGGTGGTCGTTTGCATAAAGTAAGACCCCAGCATCGAACTTGTGGCCAGATACGTGGTGGCAATGGCATCGGGCAGACCATTGGCATGACCGACGTATTTGCCTTCTTTGTTGGGCTGAGCGTATACCGTTATTCGAGCGTCGTTTAAGCCATTGAGTTTATCGGCCAGCGTCTTGCTGATGTTCCAGTCGGTCCGGCTGCCAAACACCATTACTTCGTTCCATTCGTTGTTGCTCGGGCGGGTTGCCGTGTGCTTCAACGTAGCGTTGTCAGCGTTACTGGTGAAGATTGGGTACTTCGTCGCGTCACCCAGAATTTCGGCCATAATGGCTTTCGACTCAGCTGGTTTCTTCGCGGCTTGCCGGTTAGCCAGACGCAGCCGGAGTGAGTTGGCGAACTTCTTCCATTTCAGAATGTCGCCCCCGTACAGAATATCACCCGATACGGCTGGGCCGCTCGTGCTTAGTTTTTCGTTAGCCGTTTTAAGGTCGGCCAGCATACCGGCATAAACTTTATCCATGGCATCGTAGGACGGCGTGTAAACGGGTGCTTCGGCCGTTCCTTTGATGGCTTCCGAATAAGGTACAGCCCCATACACGTCGGTCAGAATCGAGTACACCCATGTTCGCATCACCAGGCCAATTCCTTCGTAGTTAGCGTTCTGGTATTTTCCACCGGCCTGAGACAAGGTTACAATACGCTGAAAGTTGACCAGACCATCATTATAAAAACCTTTCCAATTGTTGTTATAGAAGGCTACCGAAATGCCGTAGTTGTCGCCTTCGTTGGAGTAAATATTTCGGGTCAGGTACTGCATCCAGAGCATAGCGCCGTCCAGATTCAATCGCTCAAACCGAATGTTACTACCCCAGTAACGGTCAACGGAGGCTTCAATGGCGTAGGGCAGCAGGTATTGTGGCCCAACCGCTGTTGGGTTGTTGGGGTCTACGTTCATCGTATCGAAATCCTTGGTGCAAGACGAGACAATGAACAGACTGATGAGTACAATAAGTATCTTTTTCATGGTTTTTTTCTCTGTGTCTCTCTGTGCGTCTTGGAGTATCTCTGTGGCATGAAAAATTGGGACACAGAGATGCACGGAGCAACAGGAGATTCACAGAGGGTTTAGAATGAAAGATTCAGATTTACGCCCATGCTTCGGCTACTTGGCAGTTCACCATAGGCAAATCCCTGCGAGTTGGCACCAAAGCGGTCGGCTTCCGGATCAATGTGGGGCGTATTCTTGAACAGCATCAGCACATTACGGCCCACCAGCGAAATCTTGGCGGAACGAATCTTCACACGAGTAAGAAAAGCCGCGGGGATCTGGTAACCCAGCGTTACCTCACGTAGCTTGACGTAGCTGGCGTCGAAAATAGCGGCTTCATGATACCGGCGCGGGTTGTTGTAACCGTAAAGCGCATTAGCCGGAACGATGGTTGTGTTCGGTACGTAATTCGGACTTTCGGCCGTACCAACGTTTACGACGCCTTTGCCAATAATGCCTTCTTCGCGACCCAGCGCCGTTTCGGCATACTGGCCTGTCCAGCGAGCGGTGCCCGTTCCTTCGTCGAACAGGCTGCCTCCCGACCGCACGTCAACCAGAGCCGACAACACAATGCCTTTGTAGCTGAAGGTATTTTGCCAGCCGCCCGTCCAGTTGGGTTGAATGTTACCCAGCACCCGAGGGGTCGACGAAACAACCGGATAGCCGTTGGCACCATAGATTATCTGCCCATCGGGAGCATGTTCGAAACCAATTCCGTACAACGTCCCATAGGGCTGACCAACGCGGGCTTCTGAGTTTAGCCCCTGGCGGCTGTAGAGCACATACGTAGTTAGCCCTTCAGCCAGTTCAAGCACTTTGTTGCGGTTACGGGCAAAATTCAGGGTTGTTTCCCAGCTGAAGCCATTAGGCAAGCGTACCGGCGAGCCGGTCAGTACGATTTCTACTCCCTGGTTCGATATTTTACCCGCGTTCAAGATGCGCGTATCATAGCCACTGGCTTTCGAGATTTCGACGCCAAGAATCTGGTTACGCGACACCTGGTTGTAATACGTCAGATCGAGACCGATTCGACCTTTCAGGAAACGAAGGTCTAACCCTAGCTCAGTACCGGTTGTGATCTCGGGTTTTAGCGTCGAGTTGGCAATCTTCTTGTTCTCGTAGAATTCCGGAACGGAGCCATTCCACGAGCCATTGGCCCGGAAAGTTTGCAGCAGTTGATACGGATCAGCATCATTACCAACCTGCGCCCAGCTAGCCCGCACTTTAGCAAATGATAATACGCGGCTTTGCAAATTCAGCAGCTCGGTTACTACGCCACTGACCGACACGGATGGGTAAAAATACGAACGAGCTTCGGCGGGCAACGTACTCGACCAGTCGTTACGGGCCGTTGCATTAACGAACAACGAATTACGCCAGCCAAATTCGGCCGACCCGAAAGCACTGTTCACCTGTGATTTTTCGATAGCACTTTCAGCTGTGTTCTGGCTGGGGTTAGCGTTACCCGCGTTATAAACACCGTCGACAACCAACTGACCTACTTTCAAATAGTTGCGCTTGTAATAGTTGGTGCGGCTGATACCACCCGCCTGCGCATTAATGGTGATGTCACTCGTAAGGGCTTTATTGAACGTGAAAATAAAGTCGCTGTTGGTTTCCTGACGCCGTAGCACTTCTTCCGAGTATGAACCTGGCGTCGTATTACCGTTACGGACTCGCTCAAAGTTCAGCACGTTGATGCGTGTATCTGTCCAGACGTCCGTACCCGAACGTACCAGCAAGCTCAGCGACGGTAGAATCTTGTAGTTCAGTGCAATGTTACCGACTAACCTGTCTTTATCATTCCCGTAAGGCAGCTTAGTCTGGGTAAAATACGGGTTAGTAAAAAAGGTATGCTGCCAGTTCGGCGGATCGGTGTCGGCCGGTTTACCCGGTAGCGCCCGATTGATGCTTATATTCTGGTAGGTTTCGTAGTCACGCAGTTGATCCCAGGATACATGCCGGTGCGCCCAGATGAACTGCTGCCCCTCGGTATAGCCCCGGTTCTTCGAACCCGACTTGATATATTCGGCGGATAAAGTGACATTCAGCTTAGGCGTAAAGTTATAGCCTGAGTTAAATTTGAAGTTATTGCGATGGAAATCATTGTAGTACATGATTCCCTGCTGATCGAGCCGCCCAATGCTAATTCGGAAATTTCCTTTGTCATTGCCACCTGACAGGGCAATGTTGTTGGTAAAGGTTTTGCCCGTTTGCCAATATTCGTCCCAGTTGTTTGGCTGAGGAGTCAGCGGAGCCACGTCTTTGCCCGTCCACCATTGCCGAACGAGCCGCCCGTCCAGGGGAGCGCCCCAGCTTTCGTCGGTACCTTCCGTACCGTTCAGGGGTGCGTTGGGGCCATAAGCGGCTCGATACTGGCTGATTTCAAGCGGATCAGTGATCGAACCACTCCAGCCATCATTGTACCAGGTGCGGTAACCGTTCCCCCCCCCGTAGGTATTCTGGAAATCAGGTTTGATCCAGGGCCGCTCGAACGTAGTGTTTGAATTGATTTCGACACCAATGCCTTTCGTACCGGCGCCATTTTTTGTTGTTACGAGAATAACCCCGTTGGCCGCCCTGGAGCCATACAAAGCCGCGGCATTGGGCCCTTTCAGCACGGTCATTTCCTGAATGTTGTCAGGATTAATTTCCGCCAATCCCGAGCCAAACTGCTTATCGAACGTTTGCTGAATGGGCACACCGTCGATAACTACCAGTGGCTGATTGTTGCCCGACACCGATGATGCCCCCCGGATTTGAACCGTAGAGCCGGTGCCTGGCCCGCCATTGCTACTAACGCGCAAACCGGCCACTTTCCCCGATAAACCGTTGACTACGTTGGTCGTGCGGGCTTCGGTCAGTTGCTGACCTTTTATTTCCTGCACACCATAACCCAGCGATTTCACTTCTTTTTTGACCCCGAAAGCCGTAACAACAACTTCGGAGAGCGCTCGCACATCAGACCGTAACGTAAAATCCAACACGGAGCGGTTGCCTACTTTAGTTTCTTCGGTCGTGAAACCAATGGAGCTAAAGGTCAACACGGCATCATCGCCGGGCACACTAAGCGAGTATTTACCTTTTGCGTCGGTTGTTGTGCCAATTGTTGTTCCTTTCAGCACAACGTTGACACCGGGCAGCGGCCCCTCTTCGGCGGAGATGACGGTACCTGTCAGTACGCGGTTTTGAGCGAACGTAGTTGTCCCTGCACAAACCCAGCAAAAAAACCAGATCAGTAGTCGTTTAGGCATAAGAATCGGAAAAATTACGACAGTTACGTACTCCCGGTCGCTCGGGCGATGCCGGATACTGGCCGCCCGATCCGAACCGCCCGAACTAACCGGGCGTACGGCAACTGCCCTTGCCAACCTCACGGTTAGCAGGTGAAACACAGCAATACATGCAGATAAAATGAGGTACTTCAATTACCCTATTGTTAGCTGGCTAACCTAGGGTAATTCAACTCTGGTACGAGCTAGATGTGTAGCTATGAGCCTTTCAGCTCAGCTAACTCAAGCTCTTTGACGAGCGACTGGTTATAGCCAGCTGACTCGCCGATTAACCGGTTGCTCCACAAGTGCGGCCAGTGAGCAACCCGTTCTGGGAAAGACAATCCTTTAACTACATTTTAATGAATCAAATATAGGCCTTTAATGTAAAATCAAAATAGTCTTTTAATAATTTTTACTGACACCTCTATAAAATTTTACTTGTCTGTCTTTTTACAAAATATAATGTTTATATACGTTTAAATTTTTTCTCATTTTAATCCTAATTTCTTTTATTCTGTATAAATACTAGGATTGGTTGTTTTCTTGCTCCTTTTACTAGATTTTTGAAACAATTTTCATCAATTTTTAACCTACTCTTATTCTGCTTATGCAGCTATTTGTACGTAGTATGTTCCTGGTGCTGCTGAGTGCAGCCACTTTTTTGGATGCATACGCCCAAGATCGCACGATCACGGGTAAAGTCACTTCAGCCGAAGACAACGCCCCCATTCCTGGAGCCAGCGTAGTTGTCCAGGGTACAACACGTGGCACCACCACTGATGCCAGCGGAAATTTCCGCATTCAGGCCAGTAAAGGCCAAACACTCCGGGTTAGTTTTATTGGCACAACCAATCAGGACATTACTGTAGGCAATGCCGATGTCATAAACGTCGTGTTGAAGCAGGAAGACAACGCACTAAATGAAGTCGTCGTAACGGCGCTCGGCATTAAACAGGAGAAGCGGTCATTGGGCTATGCGGTCAGCGAAGTTAAAGGAGCCGAGTTGGCAGAAACGCAACGCGAGAACTTCCTAACATCGCTTCAGGGTCGGGTACCGGGTCTACAAATGTCAACCACGAGCGGACTGCCGGGTGCCTCTGTGCAAATTCAGCTACGGGGTGTAAACTCTATTGGGGGCGATAACTCTCCATTGTTCGTTGTTGACGGTTTACCTATTAACAACAGCACGTTCAGTCAGGGTGCCCTGGTTTCAGACGGGCCAAACCGAAACAGTGACTACCTGAACCGTGCCGCCGATATTAATCCCAACGATATTGAGAGTATATCCGTCTTAAAAGGACCAGAAGCGGCAGCGCTTTACGGTATTAATGCGGCTGCCGGAGCCATAATCATTACAACTAAGAAAGGTAAAGCTGGACGCAGTAACGTTAGTTACGACAACGTATTTCGGGTTGATCATGTGTATCGTTATCCCAAAACTCAGACCGTTTATGGACGGGGCGTAGCTGGCACTCCTAGTCCTACTGCCCTGTCTTTTTTAGGGCCGAAATATCCGGAAGGTACTCCTATTTTTGACAATCCAAGGACGTTTTTCCGGGACGCCTTCACGCAGCGGCACAACCTAACGTTCGACGGCGGTACGGAAAAACTCACTTACCGGGCGTCAAGCAGCTTCACCGACGCACAGGGTACTATACCCAACACCGGATCGCAAATTCTAAATCTTTCGCTCAATCTGACGTCGACCATCAGCTCGAAGCTGGAAATAACCCCTTCCTTACAATACACCAGCAACAAGATTCAAAAGCAACCGGCGGGCACCTTTGGCTACCTTATTAATCTGCTAACCTGGCCTGCCAATGATGACATTAGCACGTACCTCAATCAAGACGGCTCCCGTCGGCGCATTGTAACGGAAGCGGGGGGCGAATTAGACAATCCGCTCTTCAACGTTAACCGGAACCAAAGCAGCGACCAGACCAATCGTACCATCGGGCGGCTGGGCGTAAAGTTCGACCCAACCTCCTGGCTCAACATTACCGGACGTATTGGTACTGACTTAGCCATTACTAATGGTAATAATTTCATTCACCCCGAAACCAATGAAGGCTTAAGCCGACGAGGAGCGATTGAGAACTACACTCAGAGTAGCCGTATTCTGACTAGTAACGTATTGACAACCATTCGCCAATCATTCGGCAGTAAAATCAAAACATCGTTACTGCTGGGTGGTGACCTGTATGACTCTCGTGAGCTAACTACAGCTACTTACGGCGAGAACGTGTATATACCCGATTACAACTCGTCGAATAATACTGATCCTATTTCACGAAACCACAAGCTGACAATTCTGCAACGACGTGTAGTCAGTTTACTTGGCCAGTTTACGTTCGGTTACGGCGACTTAGTTTACTTAACCGTAACCGGGCGTAATGACTGGACATCAACAATGCCAATCCAATCCCGGTCTTTCTTCTACCCATCGGTGAGTGGTAGCTTCGTCCTAACTGAACTACCAGGTTTGCAAGGTAATCGGGTGGTATCATTTGCCAAACTGCGGGCCTCTTACGCCGAGGTGGGTAAAGATGCCCGTCCTTACCGCGTTTTATCGAGTCTGACAACACAAACTACCACTGGGGGCGGCTTTGGTTACAATTTCTATGCAGGCAACCCCAATCTCAAGCCAGAGTTCGGTAAGAGTATGGAAATTGGTGGCGAAGTACAGCTCTATAATGGTCGGTTAGGACTAGATCTAGCCTACTACGACACGCGCCGGATCGACCAGATTGTGGAGCAACGACTCAGCTATGGTACAGGCTTCGTATTTGGCCTGCTGAATGGAGGTTCATTTTCCACGAAAGGGATTGAATTTGCCCTGACGGGTAAGCCGATCAAAACAGCAGATTTTAGCTGGGATGTTATCGCCAACTTCTCGCGCTACCGCACGGCCGTGCTGACCCTTCCAGCAGCCAACGTACCAGAATATTACAACTCCGACACCTGGCTTTACGGCAACATCCGGGCGTCGGCTTTTGTCAAAAACGTAGCCGACTATTTCCCCGAACAGTCGTTAAGACCCGAAGACCTTCGGGGAGCGGGATCGGCTCTTGCCTTTGGTGGCTACGACTATCTAAGAAACGCGCAGGGGCAAATTCTTATCAATCCCTCAACGGGTCTACCAATTACAAACACGAATTTTTTGCCCATCGGTGACCGCACTCCCGATTTCACAATTGGCTTAACAAACTCGTTCCGGTACAAAAATTTGAGTTTGTCATTCCTCCTGGATATTCGCAAAGGGGGCGACGTTTTCAATGGTAACGAAATGTACATGTTCCGCACCGGTCTAAGCAGAAACACACTCAACCGCGATCAACCTGTGGTATTCTCGGGGGTATTACGCGACGGAAAAGAGAATACCGCAACCCCTACCGTCAACACCGTTCAGGTTACGCCTTTGTATCGCAGCGACTATTTTTCGGCTTTACCCGAATCTGCTTTCATTGAGCGCGACATAAACTGGATGCGTCTGCGCGACCTAACCTTGAATTATACGTTCCCGGCTCAATGGCTCGATCGGACGAAGGTAATTCGGCGAGTGGGCGTGTTCGTAACAGGTACCGACCTGTTTCTACTGACCAACTATACCGGTGCCGACCCGAACGTTAATGGCACAACCGCCACCTCACAGGGAGCCGGAGCTGCCGGATTCGACTTTGGTAAATTGGCCGTGCCACGTGGGCTCTCATTTGGTATTCGGGTTGGATTTTAATTAGACATTGACGTGTAGAAGTTAATCTTCTCATTGGTTAAGTAATTCATATCATCAATGAAAAAACATCTTTTTCTACTTCTGACGGCCCTTGGATTTGGCCTGAGCAGTTGTAACGAATACTTAGACATCAACGCTGATCCCAGTTTTCCGCAGGTGTCGGACGGTAATGCCCTGCTTCCACCTATCATTGCTAACATGGCACGTGGCGAAGCGTGGGATACGCGTTACGTTGGCAAATACGCCCAATATTTTGCCAGTTCGGCCAGCGGTGACACCTGGGACCGGCATGGTTATATATTCGGTTCGGGTGACCTGGGGGGCGAAAAATGGAGTACGCACTACTGGCGCATCGGCCGCAACATTGACCTCATGATTGAGGACGGCGAGAAAACCCAGCGGTACGACCTGGTTGGTATTGCGAAAGCCATTCGTGCCTGGAGCTGGCAATCATCGACCGATTTATATGGCGAGATGATTTTAAAGCAAGCCTGGGATAGTGAACGCTATCAGTTCGACTTCGATCCCCAAGAAGACGTCTATAAGGAAGTCGTCCGGCTCAGTGAAGAAGCTCTTGCTGATTTGGCCCGTACTGATGGCAAAGAGCCTTCAGCCGCCACCCGTCCTGGTGATCTAGCTTATAAGGGTGACAAAACCAAATGGGTTAAGTTCATATACTCTGTCTTAGCCCGGAATATGCTGCACCAGAGTAATAAAGCTACCTTTAATGCTGATAAAGTAATTGAGTACTGTGATAAGTCGCTGGCTAGTAATGCCGATAATTTCAACGTAACCCACCGCGCCAGCTCATCCAACGACGCCAATTTTTTTGGCCCACGCCGTGGCAACGTCAATACGTTTCGGCCCACTACATTTATAATTGGCCTACTCGATGGTACACTGTCTAATGGGGTGCTTGACCCTCGCCTGCCACTGATGTTTTCGCCCTCGCCCGATGGTGTTTACCGGGGCGTAACACCGACACTGGGCGACCCCAATAACGTCACGGGAAATACCAAACGAATTCCATTTTTATTCGGCTATTCGCCCGCTACTACTCCTACGGCCGGAACGGGTAAATTTTTATTTAAGGATGATGCTATACACCCGATCGTTACGTATGCTGAGATACAGTTTATGAAAGCGGAAGCCGCTTTCCGAAAAGGAGACCGGGCAACAGCCTTAGATGCGTATCGCAAGGGTATCCAGGCCAATATAGAATGGACGAATAGCGTTGATGTGACGGTTGCGCCTATTCCAGCCGCAGAAATAACCAAGTACATGAGTAGCAAAGCCGTGATTCAGACCCCAGATGCCCTGACCATACGCGATATCATGCTTCAGAAGTACATTGCTCTATTCATGCATGGCTCGTTAGAGACCTGGGTTGATCTCCGCCGGTTTCAATATGACCCAGCCATTTACACAGGCTATTTTATCCCAACAGGTACTGGTTTGTTTCCTGATAACCAGGGCAAGCTTGTACAGCGGATGCGCCCCCGGTACAATTCTGAATTTATCTGGAATCGCGTTCCTTTAGCGAACATAGGTGCTACCCTGCCCGAATACCATACAAAAGAACTTTGGTTTTCAACCAAGTAAACGCATTAATGAAACATGAGAAATTTTTGGATAACAAGCTGCGTAGCCTTAATCAGTATAGTGGTAAGTGGCTGTGGCGATAAATTTAATGTGTTGCAAGACGTCCAGCCAGCAACGGGTGCACAAGTACGCTTTATTCATGCGGCTCCAGATGCCCCCGCTGTTGATGTGTACGTGAATGATCGGCGAATATCAGGAGCGGCCGTCACGACAACGAACCCAACGGGCAGTTTGCTGTATTCATCTTCATCGATTTTCCCCAGTGCGGAATACTCTTCTATTCCAATTGGAACGACTAAGCTGAAGATTGTGGCCGCAACGAATGGTACTCTTACAACTCCTTTGCTCTCGGCCGACCTAGAAGCAGAAGCAGGGAAACAATACTCGCTTTTTGCTACTGGTTTGGCGCCCACATATAGCACATTGTTAGTAACCGATGATATTCCCGCCATCAGCGGTAATACATTTTTCGTACGGATAGTAAATCTCGTCCCCAACGCAACCGATGTTACCTTGACGTATGATGGAAAAGACATAATACCGACAGTCGCACCAGGTAAAGCCAGCGCTTTTGTAAGCATCCCCTTTCCTGCTGATTACAAATCAGGTCTATTACGTACTGCCAACTTTCAGGCAAAAGTGAACGGAGCGATCCCTGTAACAACGGGAACCATCTTTTATACCGGTATTCAACCAGGTGCGGCAATTACTTATTTCGTACGTGGTGTAATGACGACAGATGCAAAAATACCAACGAAATATGCAGTGAATCTATCGTCCTACTCAAATCGATAAACAGTATATAGGTACAATAAGCCCGGTCAATAATTACGTTGACCGGGCTTATTGTACCCATAATAAAAACTGGAATCCTGTCTTTCTGCCCACCCGTATATCATTCCCTATCAGTTTACTGCCCAATGGGGTCTCGACGTTTTTCTTTATATATTCTGATCATCATAACTGGCTTAGGTAGGCTTACGGCTCAACCTGCCGACTCGGTCAAGAAGCCGGTCAGTCTATTTCCTTTTCCGATTGTTTACTACACACCCGAAACACGTTTTGCGTTTGGGGCCGTTCTATCAGCCACTTTCCGGTTTAAACGCGATTACCAATTCGTCCGAAGCGATTCGGCCCGCTCTCGGGTAGCTCTCCCGATTTATGACCAGCCACGCCCATCAAACATTCAATTCCTGGGGGCGTATACGCAAAACAGGCAAGTGCTTCTGTTTGTACCGTTTCAGGTTTTTTACGACCGAAACCAGTTTTACATCTACGGCGAAGCGGGTTATTATCAGTATAGTTACAATTTTTATGGATTAGGGCAGCGTGAAGTACCCGCCGAAAATTACGCCGTTAATTACCCACGTATTCGTCTGAATGCATTACGTCGGCTTATTCCACACCTATATGCTGGGTTGCGCTACGAATACGAGAACTATGACATCACTCGGGTAGAACCCAACGGTCTGCTAGCGAGCGGAACGGTACCCGGAGGTTTGGGTGGGCGAATGGCCGGAGCCGGACTGGGCGTTTTCTATGACACCCGAGACAATGTGTTTTATCCAACCAAAGGTATCATTGCCGATTTTTCGTACCTGGGCCATAGTCGATTCATTGGCAGTAACTTCCGTTATAATCGATATGTGGTTGACGTATCGTCGTATTGCAAACTCAACTACCGGGCAATCCTGGCATTTAACTACGTCGTAAGTATCACAGACGGGGTAGCTCCCTTTAGCGCTTTATCCCTGCTGGGTGGTGGCCGACGCATGCGTGGTTACTACGAAGGCCGCTACCGCGATGATAACATGACGTTGTTGCAGGCCGAGACCCGCTTCACAGTCTGGAAACGTCTGTCAGCTGTACTCTTCGGAGCAGTTGGCTTCCTTGGCGATGATAAACAGGTCGTTCGCTTCAGCGATCCTAAAGGAGCGTACGGAGCTGGTTTTAGGTTCCGAATCAACAACGATGGTTTAAACATCCGTGCCGACTACGGTTTGGGAAAGCAGTCTACCGGATTATATTTAACGATTGGGGAAGCATTTTAACAGGTATCAGTGACCCGATATCAGCACTTGAGTTAACAGGTGCCGGAACGAACCTGTTGGAAGCTTACCCAAAATTGCGAACACCAATAACTGTTACTGTTTATGACGCTTACTGTTATCATCCCAACGTTCAACGAAGCAGATAACATTGGCCAGCTCGTACGCGATTTGCAACATTACGGTGGTAACCACCTGGCTGACATTCTCGTTGTTGACGGAGGTAGCACTGATCAAACGGTTGATCGAGCCCGTGAAGCCGGTGCCCAGATAGTGGTCTCCCCTATGGCCGGTCGTGCCGCCCAGATGAACTATGGCGCAAGCCTGACCAAGGGCGAAGTGCTGTATTTCGTTCATGCCGACGTACAGATTCACCCCGATTTCGTGAGTGATATAACTAAGGCTATTGCCGAAGGTAACGACGCGGGCTGCTACCGTTTCCGCTTTGCATCGGCTCATCCACTGCTGCGGTTAAACAGCTACGGTACGCGGTTTCCGGGCCTTATGAGCCGCGGGGGCGACCAAACCCTATTCATTACGCGTACCTTATTCGATCAGCTGGGCGGCTTCCGGGAACGGTATGTCGTAATGGAAGATTTTGACATTATCGTTCGCATTCGGGAAGTGGCCCAGTTTTGCATCATCCCGAAAGACGTAATTGTGTCAGCTCGTAAGTACGAAGCCAACAGCTGGTTACGAGTGCAGGTAGCCAACCTTACGGCCTTCTCTTTATTTTTTATGAACGTAGCGCCAACCCACATTGCCCGAACGTATAAGCGAATGCTGAACCACCGATAGTTCTGGCTTAGCCAACCGCCAGGTTTACTATTCGGTTATAGCCACGGTAGTGCATATATCACAAACCATCTGTTCGTCGCGAATGAAGACAGTATTACTGACGGGTGCAAATGGCTTTCTGGGTGGGCATCTGTGTCGGGAACTCCTCCGGCGTGGATACGCCGTGCGGGCTTTTGTACGTCCGGGCAGTGATCGACGGGGGCTCGAAGGCCTGCCGTTGGATGTCTGGACCGGTGACCTACGCGATATGGTGAACGTACGAGCGGCTATTTACGGGTGCGATCATGTGATTCATGCCGGTGCGTTAGCGCAGGTAAACCCAGCCCGTTCTCAGGCGGTTGTAGATGTAAACGTCGGCGGAACGGCCGCTGTGCTGGCGGCAGCCACTGAAGCGCAGATCGAGCGGGTTGTGTTTGTGGGTACGGCTAATGTATTTGGCTTTGGTACTAAAAAGAGTCCGGGCGATGAATTGTATCCATATATGGGCAAGCGTTACGGTCTGGATTATATGGATAGTAAGCGCATGGCCACAGATATGGTATTGCAAGCCGTACAACAGAACAAGCTGCCCGCGGTGCTGGTACACCCAACGTTCATGCTTGGGCCACTCGACTATAAAATCACCTCAAACAGGTTATTGTTGGCCTTGTATCAACGGGAACTGGTAGGTATTCCGGCCGGAGGAAAAAACTATGTCCATGTCTCTGACGTCGCCACAGCAACCATCAATGCCTTAACGATGGGGCGGATTGGACAGTCGTATATTTTAGGAAATCAAAATCTTAGCTATCGGGAGGCTTTTGCGCTTATGGCGGAAGTGATGCACACCCGTTTACCACCGGTATCGATTCCGCCGATGCTGGCATCGATGCTTGGCCGGTTGAGCGACTGGAAGACCCGGCTGACCGGTCACCCAGCGCAACTCAATTCGTCCATGGTCGCCGTAGCCAACGACGGCCACTATTTCAGCGTTACGAAAGCAATTCATGAACTTCATTTACCACAAACACCCGTCCGAGCCGCCATTGAGGAAGCCTTCGACTGGTTCCGACAGCATGGTTACCTCCCCTAAACAGCCAGATGGCCTTTCAAATGAACTTGCAACTACGGTATCTTCAGAAGCGCAGGATTTTAAACGTCGTCGAACGAGTCAGGTAACGGCCTTTACAGATAAAGTAGCAATAGTGACGGGCTCTGAGTCGGGCATTGGCCGGGCAACAGCGCGCGAACTATGCGAACAGGGGGCCAGGGTTGTATTGAATGGTTTGCACGCTGATCGACTCGAACAGACACAACATGAGCTTCGAGAGCTAGGCCATTCGGTGGTTAGTTGCGTAGCCGACGTAACGGATTATAGCCAATGCCAGACCCTGATTGAAACCGCCATCAACGCTTACGGCCGGATTGACATTCTCATCACCAACGCCAGCATTTCGATGAGGGCTTATTTTGCCGATCTGACCCCTGACGTGTTCGAACGTGTGCTGAATAGTAACGTCTATGGTTCGGTTTATCCATTGAAAGCAGCCTTACCTTATCTGACCGAATCAGCGGGAAGCGTTACGTTTATATCAAGCATTTCGGCGCTCAACGGCATGCCAAGCGGTTCCGCTTACTGCGCGGGGAAAGCTGCTCTTGTCAACCTCGCTCATACACTCCGGCTCGAGCTGCACGATACGGGAATTCAGTTTGGCGTTGTGCACATTGGCTTTACCCAAAACGACCCTGACAAGCGGGTGCTGGATGCCCTGGGCCAGCCCGTCCCGATTGCCTACCGAAACCCGCGCTGGCAGATGACCCAGGCCCAAGTCGCCCAGGCCATTCTAAAACACATTCGCCGACGTCGGCAAAAAACTATACTGTCGCCGGCTGGCAAACTTAACTACTACATGAACCGGTATTTTCCGTATCTGGCCGATCGCATTGTGCTCTGGACCATGAAGCATTGGGCTCGGTTTTACGAATAAGCGTTTATGACAATTTGGCCAGTTCTCCTACCCGGATGCCCCAGGCACACTGATAATGACCTAACGGGCAAGCCTTGCGCCCATGCAGGTTACACGGCTTACAATCAAGTTCTTCGGGCGTTTGTACCACCCGCGATTTATCGGCCAGCGGCCCATACCCAAACTCCGGCACAGTTGAGCAAAAAACGGCTGTCGTTGGGGCATTCATGGCTGAGCACAGGTGCAAAGGAGCCGAGTCGTTGACGTAGTTCATGACTGCCCCCTGCTGAAGAGCTGCCGATTGCAACAGACTTAACTTCCCCGCCAGATTCACAATCCCTGATTTACGGCCCGACAAGGCCATGATGGCATCACAAGATGATGCGTCGGTGGGTGCACCAAGCAAATACACCGTCAGATGCTCGGGTAAGGCCTTGATCAACTCCACCCAGCGCTCGGCGGGGTACTGCTTTGTAAACCAAACCGACATGGGCGCAATGCAAACGTATGGCTGGTTTTGGTACGATTTTACAGCTTCGTAATCGGCGGGTGAGGGATATAGTCTCGGCTTTGCCCGCGTCCGCCCTACATTAATGGCGCCAAAGGAGGCAGGTAGATTAGTCACCAGCTTCACATTTCGGTCTACCTCATGAACGCCGGGTTCAAACTGATGGATGACGCGTTTGGTAAAAAACCGTGACAACGGATTCTTATCGAAACCGACGGTCATTTTTGCATCAGAAAATATCGTTAATAATCCCGTCGATGCATACCGTTGGAGATTGATAACCAAGTCGTATTGGCGCGCCCGAATGATTTGCAACAGTCGCCACAGGCTGCTGTATTTACCTTCCTTTTTGTCCCAGACCAATACTTCGTTCAGGAACGGATGGTTGGCCAGCAAGCTCTCGTTACCTTTGCGCACCAGTACGTCCAGCACTATATCGGGCCTTGCTGTGTGCAGTTGCTCCAGTAATGCCGTCGCCAGAATAACGTCGCCGATGAAGGCGGTTTGAATGAGTAGGAACCGGGGTGGATTGGTTACGGTTATCATTAGTACGCTAAGTGCGTCAATTGACAGAATGGAAGATTACGAAGTTTATACATTACCCAACGGAATCCGCATTGCACATAAACAAATACCGCATACGCAGATTGCTCATTGCGGTATTATGCTGGACATTGGGAGCCGTGATGAACAGCCCCATCAGCAGGGATTAGCTCACTTTTGGGAGCATATGGCCTTCAAAGGTACGGAGAAACGAAAATCGTACCACATCATTACCCGATTAGAAACGGTGGGGGGCGAATTAAATGCATATACGACCAAAGAAAAAGTATGCTTTCATGCCTCTGTGCTGGGGGCTCATTTTGAGAAAGCAACTGAACTACTGGCTGATATTACATTTCATTCGGTTTTCCCCGAAAAACAGATCGAACGCGAACGGGGTGTTATTCTCGAAGAGATGGCGATGTATTACGACTCACCAGAGGACGCCATTCAGGACGATTTCGATGAGCTTGTATTCCCGAACCATGCGCTCGGTGGCAACATTCTGGGCACGACCGAAACGGTTAGCTCGTTCCGGCGGGAAGACCTGCAACGGTTCATTGCCGAGAACTACGACACGAGCCGGATTGTGTTTGCGTCGGTCAGTAATCTGCCCTTTAAGCAGGTCATAAAAGTTGCGGAGAAATACCTGCGCGATGTGCCGACTCAACATTCTGCCCGCCAGCGCAAAACGCCAACGGATTACGCACCGCGCCAAACCCGCGTTGAGCGCCCAATCACGCAGGCTCAGTGCGCCCTGGGCCGACCCGCCTATGGCCTGACCGACCCGCGTCGATTGCCGTTCTTTATGCTGGTCAACCTACTCGGAGGTCCCGGCATGAACTCCCGGCTGAACCTGAACCTGCGCGAGAAGTACGGCCTGGTTTATTCTATCGACGCTAGTTTTACACCTTATCTGGACACAGGTTTTCTGGGTATCTATTTTGGAACCGACCCTAAAAAGGTAGACAAGGCCCACGTTCTGATCATGAAAGAGCTGAAGCGGCTGCGGGAGCAACGACTCACAACGCTGCAATTGCACCAGACGAAGGAGCAACTGATTGGCCAATTGGCTATGGCTGAAGAAAGTAACAATAGCTTCATGCTCATGATGGCAAAAAGCCTGCTTGATATTGACCGGGTCGAAGCCCTGAACGACATCTTCAACGACATTAAAGCCGTTACGGCCGAGCAGTTGCAGGACCTCGCCCAGGAAGCCTTTGTCGAGGACCAGTTCAGCTCACTAACATTTGTACCTGAAAAATAGGAGTCTGGTCTACAGTGGGCTGACGCGTCAGCAACACCCATACGTCAGCCCATTGTTATCGTAAACCAAATACCCTTATGACTTTAGAAAATGCCCAGGCCGTCGTTGACGATTGGATAAAAACCGTCGGTGTTCGCTACTTCAACGAGTTGACAAATATGGCGATGTTAACTGAAGAGGTTGGCGAAGTCGCCCGAATCATAGCCCGGCGCTACGGTGAGCAATCCGAAAAAGAGTCTGACAAAAACAAAGACCTCGGCGACGAGATGGCCGATGTCCTCTGGGTACTTATCTGTCTGGCAAACCAGACAGGAGTTAACCTGACCGAAGCCTTTCAGAAAAATCTAGAGAAGAAAAACATACGGGATGCTACCCGGCATATCAACAATGAGAAGCTTAAATAACGTACCGATGTCGTTGTTCGAGTTGCGAGCCGTTTAAAGCCCTATTCATAGTAGTTTAAAAAGAAGAAATAGTAAAAAATACAGCATACAGAGCGGACGGGTAAAAGCAAAATACGTAGCTTTACCAGTAAACTTCGCTTTTTGCTGACGTGGACAGCTTACTCAACTACCAGAACGCGACAGATGCCCAGATCTGGAACGACTTTTTGAATGGCAGCAAAACGGCTTACTCATTCATGTATGGCAAGTATGCCAAGGTACTTTACAACTACGGCTACAAAATTGCTCAAGATCGGCAACTGACCGAAGACTGCCTACAAGATCTGTTCTTAACCATCCTTGAAACGCGCGAACGCCTTGGGCAGACTGACTCAATAAAGTTTTATTTGATGCGTTCGCTCCGGCGCGAGCTTGTCCGAAAACTAACCGAGCAGCAGCGGTTCTCCAACCATCCTCAACAGGATATCGATTTCAAAATTGAATTTCACTACGAACCCACCTGGCTCGATTCGCAAATCAGCCGAGAGCGCTCCGAAGCTGTATTACGTGAGCTAAACCACTTGCCCGCGCGTCAGAAAGAAGCGTTGTTTTTAAAGTTTTTCGATGACCTCAGCTACGACGAGATCGCTGGTATCATGGGCATTGAAACGACGTCGGCTTATAAGGTCATCTACAAAGCCATTGCGGCCCTACAAAAACGAATACCTGTTGATTTGCTGACGATGCTACTGATCAGTGGCTTATAAATCGCTGAGCGCATTGTTCCTACGTTTTAGAACTTTCCTTCTAAAAACTTTCCTCTTTCCGGGGGGATAATAGCTGATTTAATATCCTTTTGGTGGTAGACGAGTCATTGCTACTGAATGAAAAAACCGTACCACCAGTTTGAAACGCGTGATTTTGTACTGGACAACGCGTTCCGCCAGTGGGTATTGCAACCCACTGAGCAGAACATGACGTTCTGGCACACGTTCATGCTCAAGTATCCGGAGCAACAAGCCAATATCGACGAAGCAGCGTCGATATTATTACACCTACGTACGAATCACGACGACCTGACGGATGCCAGCCAGCAACGCATCCATCAGGTACTGTTGCAGGCTTTCGACAACCAGCAGCGGGCCGATACATCACTATCAGCCTCTCCAATCAGACCTCTTTGGCAGCAACGCCGTTTTATCAGTCGAATTGCTGCGTCTCTAACCGGTTTGTTACTGATTGCAGGTGGAACGATGTACTATCTCCTTCACCCCAGTCCACAACGCATTCATACAACGTTCGGAGAAAACCGGAGCGTTACGTTGCCCGATGGCTCAACGGTCTTGTTGAACGGGAATTCGACTTTAACCTTCACAGATGACTGGAGCGGCAACAAGCCCCGGGAAGTCTGGCTCGACGGTGAGGGATTCTTTAAAGTTGCCAAAAAGCAACACCTCAGCTATCAACTTCCCCGCGGAGCAGTAGCTGGTGGTTTAATAAAGTTTATTACGCACACACCAGGGGTAGACATTACTGTGTTGGGAACGCAATTTAATGTAAACACACGCCGGGGCAATACCGCCGTTACGCTCGTGGAAGGCCGGGTACAGCTTTCTAAACCGGGTGTACGGCAAAGCCGGGTCGTTGAGCTGAAGCCGGGTCAGTTCGCCACCATTCAGCCGAGTGTCGGAAAGGTGGAAGTAAAAGACGAAAAGCCGCAGTTGCATACGTCCTGGGTGCAGCGTCAGTTTTTGTTCGAGAACACGCCACTCAGCGACATTGCGCAGCAACTGCGGGATACCTACGGTCTGGATCTCGTTTTTGAAGACGCTGACCTGGCCAACCGCCGGTTTACGGGCAATCTCTCTGATCACAGTATTGAAACCTTGCTAACCACCCTCTCGCTCACCTTTAACCTCAGCGTTCGGCGTGAGGGCGAGCGTATTATTCTACAACGCAATCAACAAACCTTAAACACGAATAACTAACCAGTGAATCTACAATACGCTCTCTTATGAAAAACAGGTATATGACTCTTTCGATGCTGCTGACTGGCCTGGGTACCTACGCCATTCCGCAGCCATCGGTGGCACAGTTTATAAGCCGTGCCCAAACCAGCCTGGAAAACACAGCTTACCGGGAACCGGCTACTCAACCTAGAAGCCGCCACAGTCGCTCACTGAAAAAAGCCCTGGTCGACTTAGAAAAGCGGTTTAACATAAGTTTTGCCTACGACGAACAATTGATTGTCGGTCGTCAGACGGAGGTAGACATAACCGGTCTGCCGCTCGAACAGGCCTTGAAACAGCTTACTGAATCGCAGGGACTACAGTACCGCAAGGTAAAAGACAACCTCTTTGTCATTCAGGCGGCTAGCCCAAAGGTCGACAAAGCAGCACCCGTTGATAACTCAGCCAGTGCCTCTCTCTCGACCCTGAGCAGTGACGTAGTTTTGAAGCCCGAGGCCGCCATCACCGTTACCGGGCGCGTACTCGACGAAAAGGGTAGTCCGTTACCTGGCGTTACGGTCGTTCTAAAAGGAACCAACACGGGCACGACAACCAATCCTGAAGGTGTATACACGTTAACGGTACCCGATGGAAACGCGACACTAACCTTTTCATTTATTGGCTATACCTCGCAGGACGTAGTAGTTAATAACCGAAGCACCGTTGATGTCAGACTGGTCCCCAGCGCGACTGAGCTAAATGAAGTTGTCGTCATTGGTTACCAGGCCGTTCGGAAGCGGGACGTAACCGGGGCCAACGATGCGATTAATCCAACCGAAGCCAACCGGGTAACGGCGCAGTCATTGCCCGAATCCATTCAGGGCTTGGCACCGGGGGTAACGGTACGAAACACCGGCGTACCGGGGCAGCAGGCATCGATTCAAATCCGGGGAGTAGCCAGCTTTCTCAATACCGATCCGCTGTATGTGGTCGACGGTATGATTGCTGATGCCAACCCGACCATCAACACCGACGATATTGAGTCTATTCAGATTTTGAAAGATGCCTCGGCGGCTGCGATTTACGGGTCACGAGCCGCCAACGGGGTAATCATCATCACGACTAAACAAGGAAAAGAAGGGCCAGCCAGAGTGTCGTTTACGGCTAAGTACGGTATTCAACAAGCCTACAGACGCTGGGATGTCATGAATGCATCTCAGTTTGCAGCTACTCAGCGGCAACAATACCTGAACGCAGGCCAAACTCCGTTAAGCAGCGTAGCCGAAGCTACCTTTAACCCGAACATCAATACCGACTGGCAAGATCAGGTGCTGCGTACGGGTAGTTTGCAGGATTATAACATCAACCTGTCGGGCGGGACTAAAACCGGGCAATATCTGATATCGGGAAGTTACTTCAATAACACGGGCTACGTCATTGGTAGTAACTTTAACCGGGCCAGTCTGCGGATTAATACCCGGAGCGTGCTGAACCGCTTTACAGTCGGCGAAAACCTCGTACTCACCAACTCAAATACGCAGAACCAGCCCGCCGATGTAAATCCAATTTACGACATGGCGTATAACCTGCCGGTTATCCCGGTGCAGGACCCGAGCTACATAAGTGCTAACAACCCACAAGGCTACGGCATTGGCTCTATCAATGCCGTAAGCTACGCGTTTAACCCCGTTGCCGCCCGTAACCTGGCTCCCAGCCGCACCAACGTAGCCCGGCTCGTTGGGAATGGTTTCATCGAATTCAAATTTGCCGACTGGCTCACCTACCGCTTCAACGCAGGTCTGGACGCCAGCTTCAACTACACGCAAAACCTGCGGTATCTGGGCCTGTACCGATATACGGCCTCGCCGGTGCCGACCTCGGTTGCCGAAGACCGGTCGCAGTACCGAAGTTTTCTGTTCGAGAATACGCTGAACTTCGACCGCACCTTCGGCTCCCACAGTATCAACGGCGTGGTGGGTATCAGCCAGCAAACGACCCGCAGCGACATAACGTCTGGCTCACGGACGAATCTTGGTTTCGGGGGCGGACAGTATTTTACGACCATTGGCGCGGCCACGGGGGTTTCTAACTCCGCCGGGGGCACTCCCGACTATTACCGAATTCTGGGGTATCTGGGGCGGATCAATTACACTTACAATGACAGATACCTGTTCACGCTGACGGGCCGTGTCGATCAGGACTCACGATTCGGGGCTAACAATCGAACCGGCTTTTTCCCATCTGTAGCCGCGGCCTGGCGCATTAGTCAGGAGAAATTTTTCGCGGTCGACTGGATTTCGGAGCTGAAGCTGAACGCGTCGTACGGTAAGCTGGGCATTGTCGTGCCAACCCTGGGCTCCTTTCCGTACAATGCTTACATCAACAGCAACCCACGGGCCATTCTGGGCACCGATCAGCTACCGAACGTGGGGGCGTATCAGGCGCAGATCGCCAACCCTGACATTCGGTGGGAAGACCGCATTCAACAGAATATCGGTGTAACGGCCAGCTTCCTGAATAACCGCATCTTTACCGAAATCAACTTTTACAATTCCCTTTCGTCGAATGCGATCCTGAACCTGACGGTACCGGGTTACCTGGGTAATTTACGGGGTAATCCCTACGTTAACACGGCCTCCATTCGCAACCGGGGCGTCGAGTTCGCGGCTACTTACCGCAGCACCAAGCACGACTTCAAATGGGACGTGTCGGCTAACTTCACCACGATTAAAAACCGGGTTGAGAGCGTTGGTAATCAGGGACAGGGCATCAATTACATCCAGAGCGGCAATACCCGTTCGCAGGTCGGCAACCCGGTTGGGCAGTGGTACGTACTGAAAACCAATGGTATATTCCAGAACCAGGAGGAAATCAATAACTACCGGGGGCCGGATGGCTCGCTGGTCCAGCCGTTCGCCAAACCGGGTGACATCCGGTATGTAGACCAACCAACCGTCGATACAAACAACGACGGCATACCCGACCGGGGTGACGGTAAAATTGATCAGAGCGACCGGACGTTTGTGACATCGCCCTGGCCAAAGCTACAGACTGGTGCCCAGTTTAACGGGTCATACAAGAGTTTTTCGGTAAACATCCAATTGGTAGGTACGTTCGGCTATACCGTTTATAACGACGTTCGGCGCATTCTGGACAGTTATCAGAACACCAACTTCCGCAGTGACCTCAATCCGTGGACGCCAACCAACACCACCACCTCCGACCCTCGCTTAGGGCTAGAGGCAGGTGATGTCGGCATCAGTAACAACAACCTCGTCTACACCGATCGTTGGCTCGAAAACGCGTCCTACGTGCGGATGCGGAACATCGAGTTAGGCTATAATCTGCCGAAAGAGTTAGCCAACCGGTTTAAGGTACGGGGAGCCAGAGTCTACATCAGCGGACAAAACCTGTTCACCATTACCGGGTACTCCGGACTTGATCCTGACGTAACGGGAGCCAACATTCAGGAACGGGGCGTTGATAATGGCCACTGGCCTTCCCCTCGCGTGATTTCCATTGGCCTGAACTGTGATCTGTAGTGAACACTCTCCTAACGAAACTAATCATGAAAAATAAACTGATTTTCCTCCCCCTGCTGGCGCTGATTACGCTGGTGGGCTGCGAGCGGGACTTAAATATTGCCAACCCAAACCAGATAACCACCGAGGTTTTCTGGCGAACGGCCGACGATGCACTGGCGGGCGTCAATGCCATTTACAGCACGACCCACCGAACGGGTATTACCCGCTGGATGCAGTTCTACTACATCATCCGCTCCGACGAAGGCCGTAGTCAAAGCCCCAACTCCGAAATTGTCAATAACATGGACCGGTTCTTAGTAACCGATTACAACTACGCGAATGCCTACAGTATCTGGAACGATAATTACATTGGCATCAACCGGGCTAACCAGGTCCTGGCCAACGTGCCCAGTATTCAGATGGACGACACCCTTAGGGCCCGTTATCTGGGCGAGGCCAAGTTCCTGCGGGCGATGTTTTACTTTCATCTGGTAACGCTTTTTGGTAACGTACCGCTGGTTCTGACACCCTCTATGCTTACTGACCGGCCTACCTCAGGAACCATTGCCCAAGTATGGGCACAAATCGAGCAAGACCTCACGCAGGCAGCACCGGCCCTACCCACGGCATACGGCGCCACCGATGTGGGCCGGGCAACGCGGGGAGCCGCCTATGCTCTGCTGGCGCGGGCCTATCTGCAACAGCGGAAATACAACGAAGCCTTAACACCCCTCCAGTGGCTGGTGACGGGTGAAGGCAAAAATATCTACTCGCTGGTGCCCAACTACCGGGATAACTTTTTGATTACGACGGAAAACAACCGGGAATCCGTGTTTGAATGGCAATTTGAAGCGAATCCGGCCGAATATACCGACGATGATACCGAAACGCCCAACCAGAACTACGGAACCTCAATTGCTCAGTTTTTTGCCCCATCGCCCATTGGTTTTTCGGATGGCGAAGCAAATCGCTGGCCTGTGCGTGAATTTTATGAACCTACTACAACAGGAGCGCGTGATCCGCGGCTGGAAGCCTCGTTTTTGTTTGACTCAACGGATGCGCGCGGGCCAGCTTTCACGCAGTTCTACGGTCAGACGTTCCTGCAACGTTACGGCACGGATAACCCGCGCGTGTGGTTCCGTAAATTCCTGAACGATCACTGGAGAAATCAGGAGGATTTTCGTTCGCCCAACAACTGGCGCTACATTCGTTACGCCGACGTATTGTTGATGTATGCCGAAGCGCTTAATGCAGTGGGGCAGACGGCACAAGCGTATCCCTATGTCGATCAGGTGCGGCAACGGGCGGGACTGGTGCCACTTTCAACGGCGAGGCCCGGTCTAACGCAGGCCCAGTTTTTAAATCAACTTAAGCATGAGCGAGTCACGGAGTTGTCGGGCGAAGGCTGGCGCTGGAATGATCTGGCCCGGTGGGGCGATCTGGGTCCGCAACTGGCCAGCCGTGACCCGGGTTTCGCTACGTTTACGGTCGGCCAGGATGAATTGCTGCCGATTCCCCAGCAGGAACGCGACCTGAATCCAAATCTGACTCAGAACCCGAATTATTAGCTTTTTTAAACACAGAGTCAACAGAGAAGAAAGAGTTGCATAGAGAATTATCTCGGTGTGCTCTGTATTTCTCTGTTGACTCTGTGTTTAAACCCATCAGGCTTAACCATGAAAAACTACCTGTTTCTTTTACTAGTTGCCTTCTACGCGTGTAAATCGGCGGATACATCGTCAAACGCTCCTACCCCGCCCGTTACAGCGGCAGATACGGTTGGCAAGTTCCGTAATCCATTGCTCACTGTAGGGCCTGACCCCTGGGTTACGTACAAAGACGGTTATTATTACGTTATGCACACAACGGCCAGAAACCTCCGTATCTACAAAACGCGAACCATGAGCCGCCTGGGTGTAGCTCCATCGTTTACGGTATGGACACCACCAGCTACCGGCCCAAATTCGCGCGACATCTGGGCACCGGAGCTACATAACATCAACGGCAAATGGTACATCTATTATGCCGCTGACAACAACGGAGTCGACGCCACCCACCGAATGTTTGTGCTCGAAAATGAATCCGCCGACCCAACACAAGGCACCTGGGCCGATAAAGGCCCGTTGAATTTAGCTGACAACAAATGGGCGATTGATGGAACGATACTGCCATTAAATGGTCAGCTTTACTTCGCCTGGTCGGGTTGGGAGAATGAAATGGGCGGCCAGCAAAACCTTTATCTCTGCAAACTCACAAATCCCTGGACCGCCGAAGGACCGCGCGTTCGTATCTCAACACCCGATTACGCCTGGGAAAAGCAGGGGTTTGGCGTTAACGAAGGTCCAGAGTTTCTGGTGCATAACAACAAACTATTTTTGATCTATTCAGCCAGCTATTGCGGTACGGATCTGTATGCTTTAGGCCAACTCTCAGCAGATACCACCGCCAACCTCCTCGACGCTAAATCCTGGACGAAATCGCCCACACCCGTCTTTGGCCCCTATGGAACCAACGGAACGTATGGTGTTGGCCATAACAGCTTTTTCACCACACCTACTAATTCAACCACCGGACCGCAGGAAAACTGGCTTGTTTACCATGCCAATCCTGGACCCGGCCAGGGATGCGGAGATCAACGCTCAATTCGGATGCAAGCGTTTACCTGGAAAGCAGACGGCTCGCCTGATTTTGGCCAGCCCGCTGGCCTAACTGAACTACTGAAACGACCGAGTGGGGAGTAACTCATGTTTTTTTACTACAACAAAAAGTCCCGACCAATTTATACTGGTCGGGACTTTTTGTTAGGCAACTAGTGCTAGTTATTTCTGGAACGAACCAAAAATGTAATCCCAGAACGGCGATGAAACACCGTAGTTACTTTCGGGATTTTTGTAATGGTGAACGCTGTGGTTCACCCACAGCTGTTTGAAGAAATTCTTTGGTGGGGCATAGGCGTGCACAATGAAGTGCGTAGCCAGATACCCCGAATAACCTACCAGAAATCCGGGAAAGAAGGCATAAGCCGCTTCGCCCATCATCAGGAAAAACAAACCGAAAAAGAAGGCGGCTACGAAAATGGCCAATGCCGGTGGCATGGCCAGGCGCGTTTTGTCTTTCGGGTATTCGTGGTGAACACCGTGAAAGGTGTATTGAATTTTAGCCCGCTGTGGCGTTGTGGGTGCTATGTGGTACAAATAGCGGTGCAGAATATACTCAAACAGCGTAAACGAAAATAAGCCTACTACAAATAGAGTCGCAATCATACCCGTTCCCATATCTGTATACGTAAACGCATACCAGCCCAAAAACGCGGACAAAATTAACCACATCGATATAGGAATCATGATGTGCGTTCGCGAAAGTGCCTCCAAGATTGGATTGTCGAACAGCTTCTTCGTTCCACTATTCTTAGGCCGGGTCTTACCGTGTCCGGCCATCGTTCTTAGTGTATCAGTAGTTTCTTCCATAGAGTTGTACCCAATTAATGTCGCGAAAATACAAGGAAAATTTGGTTTGGCAGACCCAGATAGTAAATCTGGTTTACTATATTCTTATACTGTCTTACTAACTTCTAATTGGTCAGAAAGTTTCTCCTGCATGGCAGACATATCGCCTTTGGGCAGCTTCTGACGAATAATTAAACGTAACGAGTTATTGTACGTTAAATAGTTGAACATCCAGTTGATGAAAATGGCCAGCCGGTTTTTTACGCCAACGATGGCCATTAGGTGAACGAACAACCACGTTAGCCACGCAAAAAATCCCTGAAACTTCAAAAAAGGCAGATCGACTACGGCTAGACCCCGACCGATGGTTGCCATTGTGCCCAAGTCTCGGTATGTAAACTCCTCCATTTGTTCATTACGGACCAGGTGCAACAAGTTTTTAGCCAGGTGCTTGCCTTGCTGAATGGCTGGCTGAGCTACTTGTGGGTGCCCATTAGGCCACTTTTCCTCGACCATCATAGCCACATCGCCAATGGCAAAGACATCAGTGAAGCCCTGTATCTGATTATACCGGTTGACCGTCACGCGTCCGCCCCGGCCGATAACCTCAGGGGGCAGGCCCGCCAGTGGATTGGCCTTAACCCCAGCCGCCCAGATGAGGTTATTCGTTCGAAGCGTTGAGCCATCGTTCATGGTGACAACACGACCGTCAAAATCCTTTACGCGCGTATTGAGCCGAACGTTGACACCCAGCTCCTGCAAATAGTCCAGCGAGTGGGTTTGCGACTGCACCGACATGGGACCCAGCAACTCACCACCCGACTCAATCAGATAGATATCCATCATCTTAAAGTCGAGTTCCGGGTAGTCGCGGGGCAGCACTGTCTTGCGCATTTCGGCCAGGGTCCCGCAAAGTTCAACGCCCGTTGGTCCTCCGCCAACCACCACCACATCCATCAGCCCTTCTTTCTCGTCTTCGGTCTCAACGCTTAAGGCATCCTCGAAGTTTTGTAGCATTCGGTTACGTAGCGCAATCGCTTCGGCTACCGATTTCATGGGTAATGCCTTTTCAATGATATTTTGCTGATTGAAAAAGTTGGTATCCGCGCCCGTAGCCATAACGAGGTAGTCATACTCAATCGGCCCCAGATCAGTATCAACAGCTTTGTCGGTGGTGCGAACCCCCGTTACGTTGGTGACCCGGATATGCACGTTCTTGCAATTGCCAAAAACCGCCCGCAATGGGAACAGAATTGAGTTGGCTTCTAATCCGGCGGTAGCCACCTGGTAATAAAGCGGCTGAAACTCATGGTAATTCTGTTTGTTAATCAGCACGACCTGGAATTCCTTTCGTTGCGAAAGTTTGCGGGCGAGTCGTAGGCCGCCAAAACCAGCGCCGACAATGACTACACGCGTACGGTCGGTGCGAGGAATATTTGGGTTCATCGTTTCAGAGATCAGTTATCAGCCAACAGCCACCACTAGCCATCATCTGTATAGATAACATTTCATACACGAATACTGTTGGCGGTTGACTGCTCACTGCTACTTGTCAGCACCCGTTCATAATGGGCTTCGTAGAGGGGCAAGATACGCGATAGCTCGAACTCTTTGGCCCGCGCCAGTGCATTTTCTTGAAAAGTAGGTAAATGCTCATCATCTAAAATATAGAGCGCATTCTTAACCATGTCGTCGACGTCGCCTACGGGGCTTAAGAAACCCGTTACGCCCTGCACGTTTAGTTCGGGCAGGCCACCGGCATTCGACGTGATCAGGGGAACCTGGCACGCCATGGCTTCGAGAGCGGCCAAACCGAAACTTTCGTTTTCAGAAGGCATCACGAACAGATCAGCGACCGACAGGACCTCTTCCACGGCGTCTAACTTACCCAGAAACCGCACCTGATCATAGATGCCCAAGTCGCGCACCAGTCGTTCGATGCGTGCCCGTTCGGGTCCGTCGCCTACAAGAAGCAGCTTAGCTGGTATCTGTTGCTGCACATTATAGAACATCATGACAGCATCGTCGATACGTTTCACCCGCCGGAAATTCGACGTATGCACAATCAATTTTTCGCCGTTTGGGCAAATGGCTTTTTTGAAGTGCTCTTTCTGTTGCCGCTTGAAACGGTCCAGGTCAATGAAATTCGGAATCACCTCAATTTCACGGTGAACGTTGAAATGAGCGTACGTATCCTGCCGCAAATTCTCCGAGACAGACGTAACACCATCCGATTCGTTGATGCTGAACGTAACAACCGGCTCATACGACGCGTCTTTTCCCACCAGTGTAATGTCGGTACCGTGCAGCGTTGTTACCACCGGCACCGTTCGTCCCTGTGAACGCAGAATCATCTTGGCCATGTAGGCCGCCGACGCGTGCGGAATCGCGTAGTGAACATGCAGCAAATCAACGTTTTCGTTGGTCACTACATTAACCATTTCGCTCGCTAAGGCTGATTCGTACGGAGCGTATTGAAAGAGGGGATATGAAGGGATGTTAACTTCGTGGTAGAATACATTTTCATTGAAGAAATCGAGCCGGGGTGGCTGTTGATAGGTGATGAAGTGAATCTGGTGGCCATTCTTAGCCAACGCCTTGCCTAGTTCGGTAGCCACGACGCCACTGCCCCCGAATGTCGGGTAGCACACAATGCCAATTTTCATACGTAAGGAACGGTTTGCTACTCAACAACAAACCAGGGCAAAAAGAATCCCGTTGCTGTGTGAACTACACATTAACTGTTGGTCATTACTATCTACTCTTACCGGTCACGATAAATAGCTGGATGACGTTTTGTTTTCTTTGTAAGTTGCAAGCCATAAAATAACGTCCTCTTTCTCATTTATGAAGCACTTATTTACGACCCTCATCTGCCTTTGTAGCGTGTTCACTACCTTGCCCAGTGTTGCGCAAACAGCGTATGATATTACCGAAGACCAACCGGCCCAACTCAACGGTATTGAGTACGGGTTTGCTATTCGCAATGAATCAAAAAAGGAAGTTGGCAAGGATACATTCAGCCGGTATGAATTGAGCATCTACGTAACCAACAAAAGTGGTTGCACGAAACTCTTTTTTCCTCGTCAGACGCCGTTCGGGCTGCAAAATCAGGACCAGCTCGCCCAGTTCGACTGCTTGAACGCTACCGGTGCCCGCTTAACATCGAAAAGCAGCACCGTTCGGGCGCGGCCATTTTCGGTGCCGTATTCGACAACCAGTAAAAACGCCGAAGGAAAAACGGTAACGAATACCATACAGGTTCAGGCGGGCCACATGCTCACGAATGGTGAAACCGTCTCAGACAACATCATTGTGATCGTCCCCAGCGGAGAACAGCCTCGAATGAAGGTTCGGGTCCAGATGCAGGAACTGGCCGAACGATAACGTACCGCCCACAATTCTACATGTTCCCGTTTACCCATACTCCATTCAAATAAAACCATTCAGATAGCTATGCTCCAAAGGGCGCTGGCACAAACGCTTCTCTGCGGAGCATAGCTATCTTTTTATTGCCGAATAGCTACAACAACTTAGTCTATGGGCCGGGCAAACAGATTTGCTGTTGCCCTGTATGCCCGAAAATCGCGTATTTTTGCAAAAAACCATCATGGTAGCGCGTCAGTCCATTCCTTTCTCGGCCTTTGCTTTCGGCTTTCTGCGGCTCATTCGGGTGCAGAATCTGCTGATTGTTGTGCTGACGCAATTTATGGCCCGGATCTTTCTGGTTGGCCCCCGTGCCGAATGGCCCCGGCTTTTGGTTGATCCGACTATCTGGCTTCTCTCCTTATCGACAGTTTGCATTGCCGCGGCTGGCTACATCATCAACGATTACTTCGACATTAAGATTGACCTTATCAACAAACCCGAGCGGGTGGTTATCGGTCGTTATCTGAAACGCCGAGTCGCCATGGGAGCTCATCAGGTGCTGAACGTTATTGGCTGTCTGATTGGGCTTTACCTGAGTAAATGGGTCTTTCTGGCCGATGTTATGTCGGTATCGCTTTTGTGG
The DNA here is from genome assembly GCF_042684525.1 of Spirosoma soli. Taxonomy (NCBI): domain Bacteria; kingdom Pseudomonadati; phylum Bacteroidota; class Cytophagia; order Cytophagales; family Cytophagaceae; genus Spirosoma; species Spirosoma soli. The sequence goes on from NZ_JBHULN010000002.1 coordinate 438,779, forward strand.
TTCTATTCCGCGCAGTTTAAGCGACAACCCTTCATTGGCAACCTCGTGATTTCGCTGCTGACAGCCCTTTCGCTGATTGTTCTGGCGGTGTATTACCGGCAAAACGCCGATATGCTCTTAATTTATGCGTTGTTCTCGTTTGGCATTTCGCTCGTTCGGGAAATCATTAAAGACATGCAGGACATTCGCGGAGATGCGCGCTTCGGCTGCCGGACGCTACCGATTGTCTGGGGTTTGCGCCGTACTAAATACCTCCTCTACGGGCTTATTGGGTCGTTCATCATGACCATGTTTTTGATTGCTCATTCGCTGGACAACCCACGTCTTGGCTACATTTTCCTCTTATTACTTGTGCCAATCACCTGGCTTACCTACCGACTCGTTTTTGCCGACACTCGGCGCGATTTCGGATATCTCAGCAACCTCTGCAAGCTCATCATGCTCATGGGCGTCATTAGTATGATGTGGGCGTAGAAAGTTGCGATTTGTGATTTACGAATTATGACTTATGCACAACTGGCTTGGTCAGTCATATTCGTACCTCATAAATCATAATTCTCTCCCCGTTCCCTCAAAGGTTCCCATCTGGCGTTTCTTCAATACGTAGCTTTAACGACAAAGCGTTAAAACACTGCGTCTTATGGAACAACTACTTTTTGCTTTTCTGCTTGTGATAGCGGTTCAGGTCGCTGGTCAGGCACAGGACTGCCTGGGAATGGCTTTTAAGTCGGGCATGAACTACGAACTGACGATGTATAATACGAATGACAAGCCTATCGGCAAAATTGATTACCAGATTAAAGACGTTCACAAAGAAGGTGGTTCAACAGTTATCGACATCGTAGCAAAATTCCAGGATGAAAAAGGAAATCAACGTGAACCGTCCACCATCCGCTATACCTGCACAGGCAACGAGTTAGTGGCCGATATGTCTGGCCTGGGTATGGGCGTTCTGGGGGCCAATTCAAAGCAGGAGCTAAAGATGAAGACCAATACAATCGTTTATCCAGCTAAATTGAGCGTGGGCCAAAAACTTGATGATGGACTAATGGAAGCCGAAATGTATATGGACGGCGCACCGATGGCCCAGATGAATATGACGTTATTGAACAGACAGGTGGAAAGTCAACAAGCAGTAACGACACCCGCTGGTTCCTATGATACGTACAAGATTACGGCGGATATCAACTACGAAACCCGAGTGATGGGTATACCCGTACGTAACAAAATGCGAACGGTTAGCTACCGGGCGAACAATATGTTGTTCGACATAAAGTCGGAGAATTACGATAAAAAAGGCAAATTGACGGGCTACACGTTACTCAGTAAAGCCAATTAGGATACTGAGGTACTAGCCTCATAGTCAGCGCTTCAGAAGGAGGGTTAAATAAAAATCATCAATTATTCGCAACTTAGTTGCAAAAAACTGGGTTGATGGAAAGTGCGATTCATGAATACGTCGTATTTTTGCGCTTGCCCATGAAAACAGACCTCCTCTCTAGAAAAGCTGATTACATTGGTATCACTGGTTCGGTGCTGTGCATTATTCATTGCCTTGTCACACCCGTATTGCTGATGACAACTACTGTATTGCAGGACGAGAAACTTCGCTTTGGCTATTTAAGTCTGGACTACGTCTTCATTATCGTCAATATACTAGCCGTTTATTCGGCTACACGGCACTACGCTTCTCCGATTGTAAAGAAAAGTTTATGGGGCTTTCTGGCGCTCTTTACTGCCGCTCTCTTATTAGAAGAGGCCTCCCCAGTGTTTGAATACCTGGCCTATATCGCATCAGCCGGCCTGGTTATGACGCACTTAGTGAACATTCGTCAGCACCGATTGAATCACGCGCATTAGAACTGGGATGTATCAGCTTCCCGGTTCTGACTAATTAGGCGCAAAAGCCCTGTTGTTAATAAACTGATCGTCGGTCAGCGTGCGTAGGAAAGCGGCCAGCTGTTTCTGCTCTGTGGCTGTCAACGGGATACCTAGCTGCCCATTGGCTTTTAAGGCTGGGTCGAGCGTGGGGCTGTCTTTCACACCAGTAGCGTAGTGATTCAGCACTTGCTCCAGCGTTGTAAACCGGCCATCGTGCATGTAGGGGGGCGTCCGCTCAACGTTGCGTAGGCTCGGCACTTTAAATTTCAGCCGGTCGGCTTCATTCTGCGTAATGATAAACCGGCCCTGGTCATTGATGTTACTGGCCGGGAGCCCATTGTTGCGGTACGTGTGGTCCGTAAACAGGTCCGTTGCGTGGCAGCTCGCGCATTTTTGTTGAAAAAGAGTCAATCCTGCCAGTTCATCCGGAGTCAGATCGCCCCCCGCTTCTTTGCGGACGTACTTATCGTAGCGCGAATCGGCCGACACCAAGGTTAGCAAAAACTGCGAAATAGCTTTCAAAAAGCGGGCTGTCGTTACGGTATCCGATCCGAATGCTTTCCTAAACATAGGTGGGTACTTGGGGCTTTGTTGAACCCGCGCCAGTGCGCTCGAGAATTGGAGATCCATCTCGACCGGATTCTGAATCGGCGAAATGGGTAATTCATCCAGGTTCGTTACACCACCATCCCAGAAAAACTCCCGGCTCCAGGCTAAGTTGAATAGCCCCGGCACGTTGCGGGTACCGAACTTACTATCGATACCATGACTTAGTGCATGATCGGAGTGGCCAAAACCAGCGAACTGCTGATGGCAAAACCCACAGCTAATGGTGCTGTCGCGCGATAATTGCGGGTCATAGAACAAGGCTTTTCCTAAAGCAACGCCATCAAACGTTAACGGGTTATTGGCCAGATTGTAGGCTATATCAGGAAAATTACTGGGCTTACGGAAGGAATAGGGTTCAGGCTTATAGGTTGTGCCGCCGGTTGGGGGCGGTACGGGCTCCGGATCGTTCCCCGTCTGCGTCTGACAGGCGACCGCCAGCCCAAACAGAGCTATACTGATCGACAATCCAATACGCTTCGTGATAGACGTTTTCATTAGCCTTACTAATTTGCCTGAATCCGGTCGTAGCTAATCATCTGCCTGTAATTATCGGCAATGTTGCTCGAATAAGGCTCGAACATCACTGACGAATGCTGGGCGATACTGACTTGCGTGGGCCCGTTGAAGAGTTTAAGCACGTCGGTCTTTAAGCGTATGGTGGGCACGGTAGCCCTCTCAACTTTCGCCAAATCGCCACTGAACGTCACGGTAGCAGAACGCAGGTTATTGATTTTTTTTATGACCCCAAATCCGCCCACGTGGTACATGAACTCATTGTTTTGTGTTGCAGGAGCCGCCGATGAAGTGCCTTCTAGTTTCACGAAGATATAGCCGGAATTCCATTCCCAATACATAGGGTCATGGGTGGTCAGGCCGGGGTCTAGAACACCCGTTCGCAGGCTCATATCAGCCGAACTACGCAAGCTGTCTACACCTATTAGGAACGTCATACCAGTGTAGTTACCCGTCGGAATGTTCCTTAACGTAAGAGTCTGCGACGCAGGCCGACTTTCCTCGACCAGAAAATAGCTGCTGTCCTGCGGAACAACGTATTCGCTACCGTCTTCTTTACGGAGTCGAATGTTACTGATGAAGTAGTTGAACTTGGTTACGTTGAACGACTCGCCAGCCGCATTCTGGTAGGTACCTGTTCCGAGCGCGAGGTCTGATGAACCCACTACGTTATCGAACAGAATGTTCATCCGTCCCGATGGGGTTGGACCAGAAAATTCAGTATCTGTCGTATCACACGCCCAAATAGCCAAGCCCATGACCATCAGGGTTAACAAAATATAGAAAACGTTGTTTTTCATAGCTTTCACAGTGCTTACTTTGGCCCACTTGTTTATCCTAATCGATTACGACCATATAGATAAATCAGGGTTACAATACCTCCGCTGACTATTGTGATAAACAACCAGACAACGGCGTTTGTAGCGCTGAATGGCCGCTCAAGAAATTCGTACCCTAAGCCAACCATTGACCCAAGGCAAATACCGATCATGCTAAAGAAAATGAACTGAATGATGGGTGGTAGTCGACGAAGCATAGAATAGAAGGCCTGGTAAATGAGTAACGAACATTGCCCGAAATCATTGAATAGGCTCAAATTAAATAGTTTATAAAATCAACGATCAGCCGCGTCTGACAAACTAACCGTTGTGTAAAGAGCTCCACCTACCGATATTTTCCGCAGACATAGTAGGCAGAGCTTCATCCAGCGTGCTACTTAGCGAAGTCTACAACAACCCTACTCCCGCTTTTACCGGCTTACGTATTTGGCGGGTTCGCGTTTAAATCGAGTGCGGCAAATTTCACTGCAAAACCCGTACCGCGTTGCCCCGAACATCATCGTGACAGCCGTTCCTTTCTGAACGGTCATACCACAAACGGGATCAACGCCATCCGTTGCCAAAGCAGTGCCAGGCCCAGCGGGCTTAATCGGACTGACGGGCTTTGCCACAGCTTGCTTCTTACCAGACCTGATCCCCTTTGTGGGCGGTTGCTGGCCGACAATCAACCCAGAGTTAGGGTCCCACTTATCGTATTCGATAGTTTCTGCGATTGAACGGGCCGCTGCGGGGCCTTTTAAACGGGAAACGACACGCAGCGCTCCATCGATACCCGCCGATACCCCCGCCGTTGTGACTAGTTTGCCATCTTCGACAAATCGGGTATGTTCCATGACCCGCGCATCGGCATTCATCTGCTGCAACATTTGGGTCGACGCCCAGTGGGTTGTAACTGTTTTCCCGGTAAACAGTCCTGCTTTTGCCAATACGTAAGCCCCCGTACAGACCGACATAGTAAGGGCCCGCTTAGGTGTAGTTTGCCGAATCCAGTTGATAACGGCCGCGTCATCGACTACGGTACGAATGTGGTCGGGCGATGCCCCCGGTACAACCAGGATGTCGGGCTGCGGACAGGTTTCCAAAGGGTAGTCGGGCGTAATGGTAAGTGTTTTTTTCATGATGGCCAACGAGCCCGGTTTAGCCGCTACCGTTACAACTTTCGTATTTTCCATCAGGCTAAATACTTCCAGAGGTCCTGCAAAGTCCAGCAGCTCAACACCCGGATAAAGCAGAATGACAACGGTGGTCTGTTTTGGCTCACCCTCCTTACTAAATAAACCAACGAGGAGCAGCCAACTGATGATGAATTTCATATTCTGTGCGTTAATGATTTAGAATTTGAATACGGCCATGTTTTATACTGACTTACAACCCGTTATCATTTCATAATGACACGTCTATGAGTTGTACTACAATGCTTACGTTCTCCTCACCTTTCTTTGCTTCGTAAGCCACCAACAGTCCGTCTTTGGTCGCCAGCACGGCCGGGTAGGCTGCATTGATGGTTTCAGGCGTCAGATACGTAGTAGAACCGTTCTTCTGACCGCTGATTCGCTGCATGGCAATACGCTGTACAAACGTTCCCATTTCATTAGAACCATCTTTTGAAATGGCTTCGTCCCACAGCCAGACGAGTTGCCCATCAACAGTCGCTACCTGCGGATGTTTCGCCCGGTTCGACAGTACGCTCGCTACCAGCTTGTCAGACCCTAAGCGAGCCAGCCGTAGGCCGACGGCGTTTTCCTTCCCTGAAAACCAGGTAGCCACAATATCCTTTCCAACCTGCGTAACATCTGGCCCCGCGTGTGGACAGGCGTTGACTTGCCAATGATCGGCGTAAATCACGTTAGGTTTACTGAACGTTTTTCCGCCATCCGTCGAGACAGCGTGGCTGATGTCGCGGGAAGCGATCTCTACTTTGGCGCCGGGTAACAAATCACGGTAGGTTACATGAACACGCTGTTCGGCATCGACAAAAACGTTCGTTCGGCAGCACTGGCAGGCATTATCATCAACAAGTACAGCCGTGCCAAAGCCCTTTCCGGATGTTGTCTGAGCGAATTTAACGGGTCGCCCCTCCTGGCCCGGTAGCTTCTCGTCCAACCAGACCACGCCGATTTCGCCATTGGGCAAACGAGTGATGTTGCTGAATGAATGGCTCTTTCCCGGTGTAGCATCCTGATGGACCGGCTGCGGCTCCAGCCAGGTTTTTCCGTTATCGATTGACATCGTGTACAATAAGTCACCGGCGAAACGCGACGCTGCCGTTGGACGCGGTACTTCATAAACAGCCAGTATTGTGCCGTCTGCTTTGACAGCAATTTTCGGCATTCCCTCGGCGTGGGTAGACATTGTTACCGGCGCTTTTACGCGCACTTTTTCGCCAAACACCGGCCCTTGTCCGTCGTTACTATCATTTTTTGAGACAGCGAAGTAAAAAGCAGCTTCTTTTTCACCCGTCTTCTCAACCCAGCTTAAGAGAGGGTTCCCAGCCGCATCGGTGGTCAAACGCGGTACGGCCCCAACAAATTTTGGATTAGATACGGTTATTTGCCGGATCGGATTTTCGGCGATCAAACCGAAGAATAGAATTGCGATAAATAAGCTTTTCATAGTTTAATTTTTTAAACGCAGAGAGAACAAAGATGCTCGCAGCGCACTCTGCGCTTCCTCTTGCCCCTCTGCGTTTAACCGTTTTCATTTACCTGAGAAACTATACTGTACGCCAACCACAAACGTGCGTGGAGCGGCTGGGGTGTATGTCGTTCGATCAGTGGCATTGTTGCCTCGGGTGGCATTGGTGGCAAAGAGCGCGTTCGTCACGTTGAGCACGTTGGTGAAGACCTCAATACCTTTCCATTGATACCCTGCGCGAACATTGGCAAAATCGTAGCCGCCGTAGCTGACGGTATTGATCTGGTTCTGAAACCAACCCGACACGTGCTGCCATTCCACCGACGTACGGAAATTCTTGAGCCAGACCGGATAGTAGCTGATTTCGGTATTCCAGAGCCAGCGGGGAGCCGACGGCATGTCCTTACCGTTGACATTCTGCACGGCATCAGTCGCCCGCTGGCTAAGCGTAAATTCAACGAATCGGTGCACGGCATGTGTACCACCCAACCGGACGAACACCTGCTTCGACGGCCGATACGTTACGCCTAACTCCACCCCCCGGTGCAACGTACGGCCTGCCGATTGATAATCAACGGAATTGTCGGGCTGACGAATATTGAGCAGTTCGTTCGAGCCATTCATCTGATAAACTGCCCCGTCTACATAAACCTTATTGTTCAGAAGTGAAGCCCAGCCGCCAATCTCCATATTATCGAATTTGGCCGGCTGAAGGTTGTAATAGAACAGGTCACCAGAAGGCGTTGGCGTGGTTCGTTTGAGGAAAATCGACGTGAGTGCCGGTGGCGCAAACCCTTTGGCATAGTTGGCGTAGAGCCCTTTGCCATTACCCAGATCGTAAGTGGCTCCAATCTTCGGCGTTACCTGGCTGTACGACTTCCCACCCGAACTTTTGTCCAAGGCATTTATGTAATCAAACGCCATCCGGTCGTAGCGCACCCCCGCCGACACGCGCAGCTTAGGCAGCGGCTCAAGATCGTATTGCAGATAGGCCGCTGTGTTATGAATATCAGCCTGATAATTGGCCAGTTGAACGTCTGGCCGCTCCCGCAACTGGGTATAGCGGAGTACCGACTTCTTATCCGGTCGCAAATCTGCTGCCAGTTCGGTTTGGTACGCATAATAGGTATTAGGCGACAAGTCGAGCGTAGCCCCTGCAATTAACTTGCTGTTCAGGAAACGGATCGGTTGCGTGTGCTGCGCGATGAATCCGTAACTCTTAAAGTCATTACTGTTAATCTGCCCTGTAGCAGTCAACGAGCCAGTAGTCCACCGAATCGAGTAAGCCGGATTTTGCCCGACGCTATTGTCCCGAACGAAAGCTGTAATAAACGACTGCGCCGATGCACCGGCCCCGGCGTTCTTCCAATTATGTTCGAGCGTTAAGCGGCTACGTAGCGAGAACGTTTTGCGATACGTAAAATCCGTTGTGCTAACGTACTGCCGGGCGAAAAAGGCGGTGCTGTCTACACTGCCGCTGGTTTGAGAGTTGTAGTCGTTATATGACAGCGTACCAGTCAGCCGGGTGCGTGACGTAAAGGCGTATTCGAGCCGGGTGAAATACGACGATTTATTGTAATCGGAACTAGCCAACCACGAATTGCGCTGACGCGACATGAAGCCACCAACGTATATACCAAACTTTCCCTGGGTAGCCCCGGCCCCGAACTGAAGCCGCTGGTATCCCCACTGATCAAACTGAACCCCGACGCGGGCTGTTGGTACGGCCGTTGGGCGTTGTGTAACGAAGTTAACGGCTCCACCAACGGCTTCGGGCCCATAGATGGATGATACCGGCCCCTTAACTACCTCAATCGAACTGACCGTGAACTGATTCATTTCGAGCAGGGCATTATGGTTGAACACGCCCATTGGCCGAATAGGTACGCCATCTTCCATGTACAGAAAATAAGCGTTGGTCGTCATCGGCTGCCGAATGGCCATCATATGCTGCTCGTTATTCAGGTTCACCATCAGCACACCCGGCGTTTTGTTGATGACTTCGTAGAGGCTCGTTGGCTTAGTTTCGTCGATCAGCTTGGGTGACAGCTTCGAGATCGCAATGGGCGTTTCGGTTCGCAGAGCCGCTTCGCGATTACCCGTGACAACGACCGTTTGCAAATCCTCAACGGCGGGTTCGAGCGCAATACGGATAGGATGGCCAGGCGTCAATACAACTTCCTGCCGACGATAACCAACAGCGGTTACCACAATTTTTATCCAGTCAACAGTCAGTGAGAAGCGTCCGTTAGCGTCGGTAGTAGTGCCCGATTTGCCATCGGGCGACGACAGAGCTACCCCGGGCAGCGGTTCTTTTGTTTGAGAGTCAAAAACAAGACCCTGTTTCGTGCCCTGCGCTACTGCACAGCATGCACCAATGACCCACAACCCGCAGGTTATGAGCAGTATAGTGAATTTCATGAAAGTTTGTTTAAGTCGAGAAAACAGAGGTGAATGCCTATAAACCTTATAGATTTTTGAAACCTACAAGGTTAGCGCAAACTCGACTTAACACTGGGGCGGACGAAACAGGCCCGTTGATGGGCTCAGGTAAGAGGGAAAACGATACGTCGAAAAACGAACTACCTCAGACGCCGTCCAGACCGAGCCAAACTGAAATGGCAGATCAGCCTGGCAAAACAGTTGCAATACGGGCGTATTCTGTACGCGCTCCGTAGTTTCTTTATCCTGTTTATCCTGCTGGGCTTTCAGTTTTTTGGCAAGGTAGCATTTACCGTCGCAATGGAGTTCGGGGCGGTCTCTGTTCTCGCAGAGAACCCGGGCAATGTAATCCTTATTAGCGTGATAATACGCAATGGTTCCCCACGGGCTGATGGTTGGCAGCAGCGTTGCAATAAGCAGTACGTGAAGCAGGACAGACCGCATAACTGGGGGATAACGTCCGCAAAGGTAGAGGCTGCTATCTTGTAAACGATGCAGTTACCCAGAATAATTTCGGGCCCGGCTTCGCACCTTTATTTCAGCATGTCTCCCGTAACGCTTTAGCGACAAACGAGCTGGTCTTCAAGCACTGTTTCCTGCTCGAAGGCGATGAAATTGACTAATTCTTTCTGCCGATTAAATATCGGACGAATCGATACATTACACCAATACGGCGTTTGATCTTTCCGGTAATTTAACAACCGTTCGTCTACTGGCTTTTGTTGTTCGAGCGCTCGCTTTATGCGTTGCCGGGTCAGCTGATCCGTATTATTTCCCTGCAGCATACTTGGGCTGCGCCCCGTCACCTCGTGACTAGCATAGCCCGACATCTGTTCAAAGCGGCTATTGACGTACTGTATAACCTGAGCGGTATCCGTGATCACAACAGCCCACTCACCAGATATCAAATTATGGCGCAACGGAGCCGGAAGCTGCCATTGTTTTTCTCGGGCTAAGGCTAGCCAACCGGCGGCACTATTCGCCAGAAGGGATTTGTGCCCGAACTCCCAACCACTCCATAGTGGTGTAATACGGGCTGTCTTATACTGATCAGCAACTTGTTTATCGTAAGGTCCGGTGAAATTCATAACACGGTAGTTAAGGTCTTCGCTTAGTGTTTGATAGGGAAGTATGACTCAATAACTAATTTGCAGGTAGTTTGGCTGACTTATTTCACACATCAAGGCAATTATCGTTTTTAACCATGAGTACTACGTCTATACATGCATAGTAAAATGTTGCTTAACAGCCGCATGCATCCCAATAATTTACCTGGCCATTACTAGCCTTGCTTTTCTATAGAATACATGTCTAGCCAAATTTCATCATAACTATTTACATTTCTACTATGAACTGGTCAATAAATGGCCGAATTTTTAACGGCGCAATCCAGTTTAGGCAGTAAGAACCGATGGCACACGCACATTCTCATACTCACGAACACGATCACCATCATCATGGCCCTACCACGTTGACAAACGTCAATCGGGCGCTGATTATCGGTGCGGTGTTAAATACAGTTTACGTTGCTGTTGAATTTATTTTGGGATTTTATTACAACTCGCTGGCTTTGGTGGCCGACGCCGGACACAACCTTAGCGACGTTGCTGGATTATTGCTTTCGCTGTTAGCGTTCCGGCTGGCGCGGGTACGTAACACAACCAACTTTACGTATGGTTACCGCAAGAGCACGGTGCTGGCCTCGCTGACAAACGCCGTTATCCTTCTCGTCACCATTGGCGCAATTACCTGGGAAAGCCTACAACGATTTCGCCATCCGGAACCGGTTGCCGGCGGACCGGTAGCCTGGGTTGCTGGTTTGGGCATTATCGTTAATACAGTATCCGCTCTACTGTTTTTCCGGGATAAAGACCATGATCTCAATGTTAAAGGTGCTTACCTTCACCTGATGGCCGACGCCCTGGTTTCGCTCGGCGTAGTTGTTGCAGGTATCGTGATCAGTTATACCAACTGGGTTTGGCTTGATCCGATCATTGGCTTAGTCGTTGCCGCCGTTATCCTGGGTTCCACATGGCGACTCTTGAGCGATAGTGTCAGGCTCTCGCTCGATGGTGTTCCGGCTGGTATTGACCTCAACGCTGTGTTAACTGACCTGCGGGCCGTGGCGGGCGTTCGCGATGTGCATCATGTGCACGTGTGGGCTATGAGCACAACCGAAAACGCCCTGACCGCTCACCTTGTCTTGCAGCCCGGCCTGTCTGATGCCGACGAAACAACCCTCAAAGCTGACGTTCGCCATAGGTTATTACATATGGGCATTGGCCATGCTACCCTCGAAACGGAAGTGATTGCAGAAAAAGACTGCGAAGCCGAAAATTGTTAAGTCAATGCTTATTTAACAACACAACATCCGGTTGGCAATACGCATCTGTTGCGTTGCTTACTTGGTTGTTGAACAACTTATTGGAAACCATCGTAAAAGAATCGCTTTGATCCGATTTTACCTTGATTTACCTCGAAAACAGTAGGCTACAGTGCGATTACACTTGTCTGTAAACAAGTCTGGCCCGAGACGTCTCGGGCCAGGCTTGTTTACCTTCATCTAGACGACTGTTAGTTCTTAGCGTATTTATTGAATACCCAAACCACTACGCCCGCTACAACAACGTGCATCAATTCCAGGATGACAACCATACCCATTGGTGCGTTAGGTAACATGAGAGGAGTGGCGAACATTAGTACGAAAACCACAAGCGCAATGATGTTAAAAATCTTCAATGGGTTCTTCGTAAAGCGGTTAAGCAATGCCAGGAGGATTCCTGCTACCAATGCTGGCACAATAGAGGCCATAATTACCGGCCCAACCGTAATCGGTTGACCTGTGTTGGGGTTAATATAATCCGGAGAAAAAGCGCCCGTCGACGAGCCGATCAGAAATAGGATGGCATTCAGAATAGCGGCCGCGAGACCAGCGATTGGTACCAGATATAACAACTTTCGGGTATTGACAGCGGAATTGGTTAGTGTTGCCATGACATTAGAAGATAAATTGGTTTGACGTGTAAAAATTGATTAATTCACTCGTTTTAAACTATAACACTGTTTTAATAAAGGCAAAAATAAAAGGCTACAAGCCCTTTACGAAGCGCTGCATTGACTCCGTTACGTATTGTTTGAATCGTTCATCAGCACCTGGACTAGACTCATTCCGGGCCATTGCTACAAACCCCTGAATAGTGGCTCCCCAATGCGCTAACACCGAATGAACATCCTGCTTCGTCAACTTGGCAAGTATAGCTTTGAGCATATCGCCCGTAGCCGCCATTTCTTCAACGGCATCATTACTATGACAGCTCACCCCGTCCAGGCTAAACATGACGGCATACAACTCAGGATACTCATAGGCAAACTGCAATACAGCCAGCGACACATCAACTAGTTGCTGCTCTGGGTCGTCGGGATGAATGGCCAGCGCTGCGGCCTGTACATCATGTAACCGACGGAAACCATCGCGTTGCAACTCAATTAAAATAGCTTCTTTCCCACCAAAATAATGATAGATCGCTGTCGTACTAGTTTGCAAGCGGTCCGCTATTTTGCGCGTCGACACATTTGGCCACCCCTCTTCTCCGGCTATCGCGAGCGTTTGACGAAGAATATCTTGCTTTAATGATTCCTGATAAGCGGCCTTACGTGACATAATGTGTTTGTAACACTGTTACACAAATGAAGAGTTCCTTTAAAAATGTGTGTTTTAGAGTAACTCAGCCCCGTAGTCGCGTTCGACTTTGCAGATTCGTGTCTTATACGTCTCGTACCATAGCTTCCGGCCCCGCTCCTGAGCCAACCGGTGCTCAGCGTGCTGCTTCCAGCTACGAATAGCGTCGAGGCTTTCCCAGTACGAGACGGTGATGCCCAGCTCGTCGCGAGCCGACTCGACACCCAGGAAGCCCGGTTGCTGGTGTGCTAGTTCAACCATGCGGATGGCGGTATCGCCATAGCCATCGTCAATGTCGGTGCGGAGCGAGGTGAAAATAACGGCGTAGTAAGGCGGTTCGGGGGTCTGAGCAATCATAGAAGACCAACAAGAACTACGCGTTCGGGCTGCTGAAACCGGGATGCGTTGTCCTCATTGGTCTGTAAAAGTAATATAAATTTTAACCCATAATCAGCGACTCGGCTCCGTCAATCCAGATCGGTGTTCCGGTGATGTGGCTGGAGCGGTCAGACGCCAAAAACAGCACAAGGTCAGCTACCTGCTCACTCGTACCGGGCTTACCGTCGGTGAGCGGAATTTTCCCTTCTGGAAACTCAACGGGCTCTTTTTCCTGCTCAATGTCGCGTTTTTCAGTACTTTCTTCAATATTCGTCTCAATGGCTCCCGGACATACGACATTCACACGAATGCGGTGTTTGGCCAGCTCCAGAGCAGCCATTTTGGTAAATGCCACCTGAGCGGCTTTGGTAGACGAATAGGCCGTGGCTCCTGTGTTGCTAAAGATACGCGTACCATTGACCGACGCCGTAATAATGATTGACCCGCCCTGCCGCTTAAGCATCGGCAAGGCATATTTGACCGTCAGAAACGTACCGGTCAGATTAACATTAATGGTTTTGTTCCACTCTTCTGGCTCAAGCTCGTCGATGGGCGCCCACACACCGTTGATACCAGCGTTCGCAAACACAATGTCTAACCGGCCGTATTGTCGTTCGACTTCAGTATAGGCCCGCTGCATGTCGTCAGGACTAGAAATGTCAGCGGCAATAGCGATTCCTTGTCCGCCAACTTTTTTGATCTCATCAACCGTTTGATCAACTTCATCCTGTGTTCGACTGAGCGCTACCACTTTTGCCCCTTCTTTAGCCAGCAACAAAGCCGCAGCTTTGCCAATGCCCGAACCAGCCCCCGTAATGAACGCCACTTTTCCTTCCATGTCTTTCCGTTGAGTTTGCATCAATCCTGAAGTTTAGTAATCAACTGATTGACCAACTCGCTCTCCTATGTTTTGTTAAAATAGTGAGCATCTTAAATGCAACATTGTTGCATTTAAGGAAAATTCATAATAGTTTCGTATCCATAAACCTACTTGATATGGACGCTGAGACAAGATATGATGTAATTATTGTGGGAGGTAGCCACGCTGGTTTGAGTGCAGCCATGCTTCTTGGTCGTTCGCTACGCAATGTATTGATCGTTGATAGTGGCAAGCCCTGCAACCGGCAAACACCCCATTCGCATAATTTCCTGACCCAGGATGGCGCAACGCCCGCCCAGATTACGGTCATCGCGAAAGCCCAAGTACTCGCTTACCCAACCGTTACGTGGCTGACCGGTTTGGCCGTTAACGCTACTAAGCATTCGACTGGTTTTGTGGTTGAAACCGTCACGGGACATCGGTTTACCTCGCGCAGGTTATTGTTGGCAACGGGCGTTGAAGACATAATGCCCGACATTGGTGGTTTTGCGGATTGCTGGGGCCGATCGGTGCTTCACTGTCCGTTTTGTCATGGCTACGAGGTTCATAGCCAGCCACTCGGCATTTTAGCGAATGGCGAAACGGCCTACGAAATGGTTCGCCTGATTCAGAACTGGAGCAAAAGCCTCACCTTGTTTACCAATGGCCCGGCGGCATTGACCGATAATCAACGGCAAACCATCGCTCAACTTGGTGTTCCTATTGTTGAAGATCTTGTTGGCAGACTTGAGCATGAGGACGGCAACCTGCAAGCCCTCCGGTCCCAAAACGGCTCTCGTCACGAGCTAACAGCTATCTTCAGTCGGGTTCCGTTTCGTCAACATTCCAGTTTGGCCGAACAGTTAGGTAGCGAACTAACGGACATGGGATTGGTTAAAACAACTCAATTCGGACAGACGAACGTACCAGGTCTGTACGCTGCGGGTGACAACAGCACCTTGCTACGGCAAGTTTCGGTCGCTGTCGCCAATGGCAGTCTGGCAGGTGTCGGGCTACACAAGGAACTGATGGAGGAAGATTTAGCAGCCATCTCTTTATCGGTCGCGGTGTAAGATTAACCGACTATGTACGAACGGAACGTTTTGACACCTGACAAAATCAACACCCACTACACGAACGTTCCGGCGAAAGTAGCCGTTGCAATTGACCTAAAAGCCGATATATCAAACCTGGATGGCTAGGCTATTTGCCGACTTCAACTATGCCAACCGCAAGACAAAGAAACTACTTGACTTCGGCTCTGATAAAGTAATCTGGGTGTTTACCAGCTCACAACAGCCGATGGTTGCCAAACGTAACGCTGACGCCTGGCTCACCATGGATCGCTCCGGTGCTCCCGTGGAACCGCGATCTGGAACTGTTCGACGGCCAGACGTTTAACATCGGCCACTACCTTGCCGACGAAGGCGCTCAGGTTGAGTAGTAAGACAGTCGGCCTGGTTGCTTATTACAACATGAAGCGCCTTATCTTGTCTTTCTATTTCGCCTTATTGAGCAGTTTCTCCTTTACTGCTCACTCCCAACAGCGGACCTACTGCAATCCGATGGACATTAGCTATCGGTACAATTTCGAGCAGTTAAACGAGAAAATATCCTACCGTTCCGGAGCCGACCCTGTCATCATCAATCATAAGAAGGAGTACTATCTGTTTGTCACGATTCAGGGTGGTTGGTGGCATTCCAAGGATTTAGTCAACTGGACATTCATTGTGCCGGACAAGTGGCCCATGGAAGATATGTGTGCTCCGGCGGCCTTGTCTGTGCGTGATACGCTCTACTTGTTTCAGTCCACTTTCGAGCAGCGACCCATCTTTATTTCTACCGAGCCCCAGAAAGGGAAACTCAAGTTCTACAACCGCTGGCTTCCCCGGCTTCCGAAAGACATTGGCCCCTGGGACCCGGCGTTGTTTCATGACGACGATACCGACAAATGGTATATGTATTGGGGCTCGTCGAATGTGTATCCCATTTTCGGAGCCGAGCTAGACAAAAGCCGCAACCTGACCTATGCGGGCGATAATCCGGCTCAGGCCTACAAAGCCATGTTCTGGCTTGACCCCTACAAACACGGCTGGGAGCGCTTTGGACCGAATCACTCGGACCCATTCAAGCCATTTACAGAAGGGGCCTGGATGACCAAACACAACGGCAAATACTACCTGCAATATGGCGCTCCGGGTACCGAGTACAACGTGTATGGCAATGGTACGTACGTCGGCAAAGATCCACTCGGGCCGTTCGAGTATGCGCCATACAATCCGGTTGCCTACAAACCGGGGGGATTTGCAACAGGCTGTGGCCACGGCAATACGTTTCAGGACAACTTTGGCAATTACTGGAATACGGGTACCACCTGGATTGGCTACAATTGGGGCATGGAACGTCGGATTGTGATGAACCCGGCCGGTTTCGACAAAGACGACCAGCTGTTTGCGAACACCCGCTTCGGCGATTTTCCCCATTATTTACCGACCAAAGAATGGAAGAATCGCGATGAGCTGTTCACGGGCTGGATGCTCCTCTCCTACCGCAAATCAGTAACCGCATCCTCAACCATAGCAGCCGCGCCCACCGACACGTTGAGCGCGGATCGGGTAACTGACGAAAACCCGCGCACATTCTGGGTGGCCAGGCAAAACAAGCCCGGCGAAACGCTGACTATTGACCTCGGAGCCGACCGCGACATTAAGGCTGTCCAGGTCGATTACATTGACTACAAACAAACGATTTTTGACTCCGACTCGACGGTGTACACCCAGTTCAAAATTCTGACGTCGACCGACAACAAGAAGTGGAAGGTAGTAGCTGATCTAGGCAAGGAACCGAAACGTGACCGGGCCTGCGCTTACGTTGAATTAGAGCAACCTACCCGCGCACGCTATGTCCGTTACGAGCACATTTACGTGGCCGGACCAACGTTGGCCATTAACGCCTTTCGGGTGTTCGGCAATGGTCTTGGCAAAGCCCCTGCTACCCCTGCGACCTTGACGGCCAAACGGCAGAAAGACCAGCGGAATGCCGACATAAGCTGGTCGAAAGTGCCAGGTGCCGTGGGGTATAACATCCGCTGGGGCATTGCTCCGGACAAGCTTTACCAGACGTACCAGTTCTGGCACGACGACCCGAGCGTTGGCTTAAACAATAAGTTTGAGTTGCGCGCCTTAAACGTTGATGTACCGTACTATTTTGCCATTGAAGCGTTCGACGAGAACGGCGTATCGGCGTTAAGCAAAGTAGTCGATGATGGATCAGGCCTTGGTAAGAAGCAATGATATAAGAAATAGTCGTTTACGAGAGCTTTTGACGTCTTTATTTTAACAATAGTTTTTAAAGCTGTACATAAACGTCGCTAGTGGATGTAATCTGAAGGGGCATGGCCCGTAGTTGGCTTGAACACCATAGATGTATGCAATACAGATTTTACAACAACGAAGTCCATGTTTAAGGGATTATATTCTGACTCGATAACTCTCTATCTCATCAATGAGAGCAACTTGGTCAGCTGATACCACTAATATCTACAGAAAAGTGTTTGTGTATACAGGTTTGAAACGTTTGGCTTTTCCAGTAATGATCGGAACAAACTCTCTTTATGAGATTAAAAATTGTACCGACCAACTAAGTGAGACCAAAGCTGCTGCTCGTTTGAAGGAGCTATTTAAATTTGAAGCTATCCTAACGACAAAATTTTATAATCGTGATGGATAGTTCATTTTTTGAGTAGAAAGGTGTCAACACATCAGCTTTGAGGCTGCGTCGGCATCGACCTACTTCAGTTAAAAAGTTAGATAGTTTAGCCGCCTTAAACAGCAAGTCTCACAGACTGTGGTCGGCTCTTACAAATTATTACTTCTTACAAGTGAACAAGTTCACATGCAATTTACCTTCAGAAACGACCAGCCCGATGTGGCCATCACCGTCCTGCGCGAAGTAGCGCAATGGCTGGTTGACAACGACCGTGAACTCTGGGCGATCGATGACCTGACCTACCCAAACTTAGTCGATGAGTACACGCAGAATAATTTCTACGTAATGTATGCCGACGCTGAACCAGCAGCCGTTTTTATTCTGCAATGGTCCGACCCGCTGTATTACGCCGATGTGCCCGACAACACAGCCGGTTTCATTCATAAACTAGCCATTCGGCGGCAGTTTAGCGGTCAGAACATGTTCCAGCCTATTCTGGATTTTTGCCGCTCAACCTGTCTAAGCCGTGGCATTCATGAACTGCAGCTCGAAACTGATGCCACACGGCCGGCGCTGATGCAGTTCTATGAACGCAACGGCTTCGAACCCACCCGACGGCGGTTGATCGAAGAGTTTGGAAAGATGTATGACTGCCAGTTTTACGTCTTCAAATTCTAATGATTGATCATCGGGAAGAGCTTCTCCCGCTGGTTATATAGGTTCTGCGCCATGCCGACTAAAATTTCGGGCGTATCGGCCTGAAGCCCAGCCAACGTTTCTTGAGCTACATCAGACGGCGGAATACCCCGATCTTGCTGTCCTCGTTCGTCACGGCCAGTACCGCCCAGCTCAGTGTTTACGATAGGAGGCACTACTTCAAAAACCTTGACCGATGTATGGCGCAGTTGATAGCGCAATGACAGCGTGAAAGAGTGTAAGGCTGCTTTCGTAGCGCAGTAGACCGGCACAGCCGCCAGGGGAGTAAACGCCAGCCCCGACGAGACATTCAGGACAGCCGATTCGGCTTGTTTCGTCAATAAAGGCAGCAGCAATGAGGTTAAGTGAATGGGTGCTGTTACGTTCGTGGCCAACTCCTGTTCAATGCGGTCTAAGGCAACCGGTTGGTCGGCAAACGAGAGCATCTGCTGAATACCGGCATTGTTCACTAATACGTTCAGCCCCGGAAAATTTTCGGTTAACCAAGTTACTAACCGTTCACGTTCAGTGGCTTGACTAACATCGCAGGTATAGGTGTGTAAGGCAGGAAACTTAGCTTTGGCTTCGGCCAGCCGATCTTCGCGCCGACCACAGATAACTACTGTGTTACGTGCTCTTAAAAACGTTTCGGCCAAAGCGAGTCCAATGCCGGTAGCGCCACCGGTAATCAAGATCGTATTGTTGGTTGTCTTCATGTTTATGTAACGATTCTCTAACCAATGGGTTGTAAAAATTAAAACCTTATTGGCGTCCGGTCAGGTTACTAAACCATCACCAGACTTCTTTGTCTGGGTTAGCTGATTTGTTCATGCCAAAACACCCGACCGCCCGAGATTATCGCCTAACATTGATTTACAGCATCATTCTGATTGATGTCATTGTCGGCTCGGCCATCAGCCCTATCCTACCGGAGTTTGTAAAGGGACATCAGCGGCCGCAGTTATGGCTGGCCGTGGGTACTGCTTTGTTTTTAGGTGTGCAACTGTTTTCGGCTCCACTGCTCGGTAAATTATCTGACGGTTACGGCCGACGGCCTATCTTCATTGTTTCAGCCGTCGGTACGTTTCTGGCCAATTGTTTACTATTGCCGGTCCGGATAGGTTTTTATTTTGCCAACCGATTAAGCGACGGTACTACTAATGGCATGTATGCCACGGTTCGCTCGGCCATCACCGATATTTCGCCCAAAGAGCAGTTATTCCGAAACCTGGGTATCGAAGGCTCCATTATCTCACTGGGCTTTGTAGTCGGTCCAGCTGCGTCGGGGCTCTTGCTAACCACCTTCAACGTAGTTCAGGGTGAGCAGGCCAAGGTTGTCGCCATTTTCGCCGTTACGCTATCGGGCGTCAATATGCTGTTGAGCTGGCTTCTGAAAGAAACTCACCCCAATCCGCCCGGCGTTGAAGCTGCGGCCCTGAAAGCAGAGCTTGTTCAGTCAATTAATGTTCACACGCTCTGGTCTCGCCTAACCGCCAAAGACCAACAGCACCCAGGCCTTAAACGCTTGGTTCTGATGCAACTGGCACTGACGCTAAGCACGGGCTACTACAACTATTTTGTTACGTTCGTCAGCTTTGGCGAACTGCGTATGGACGCTAAGGACATCTCCTATTTTTTCATGTATTTCGGTGGCCTGAGTATCGTTATCAGCTACGTGTTTTACGCCTACATTGCTGACCGGATCAACCAGCGCCGGGCTATATTCTGGTTTGCACTAATTGGTGCTCCGGTGCTGGGCAGTTATGGGCTGGTTGGCTCGTCGACGCTCTGGTTGTATATTCTCATTACGATCGACTGCCTGACCCTTTCGCTCATTCAGGGGTTGATTGAAGGACTGATGGCGCAGCGCACGACCGACGAAGACCGGGGCGAAGTATTCGGTATCAATCAGGCTATGCAGGGGCTGGCTAGCTTCGTAACAACGCTGGTGTTTGGCGCCTTGTCACTACTCGATCTGCGGGTACCATTCGGGTGGTTCGCGCTTTGCCTGGCTACGGTTGCCTGGATGGCTAATTATCAGCTAAAGCAGCCCAAAGCAATAATCTCTTAACTATAACTTTGTTTTAGTACCGTTCGCTCAAAGGTACTGACAATCAATAATTTCTTTATTTAATTTCAAAAGCTGGTACGGTTATTTGCTGGCTGATAGACCGCCAACATCATGCGCAGGTTTGTAAGATCATACCAACTGTCTTTAGTTTCATTTATCCTGAGCAGTTTTTTGCTGGCAGGGTGCTCGTCCTGGAATGTTGACCCAAAAGAGTTAAGCCCAATCCAGGTGTACACGTACGATCTTGTGGCCACGTCAAGCTCAAGATGGACAGTGACCTTCGCGTTAGGAGGTAATCCTATTTCAGCCCCTGAGATCAGTATAACTGACGTTGGCGTATGTTATTCCATGACCAACCAATTGCCAACCACACTCAGCAATGATGGCTTAGTAGCTGCCAGAAGGCCTGTTTTACCGGTCTCCGTATCATTGGTAGTAACAGACAAAGGAGTACACTATTTCCGGGCTTATGTTGAACTGAGCAATGGCACTATCATCTATAGCCGCACCGGTTCGTTTATTCCGCAGTAGAAATTAAGTCGCTCTAGCCCAGTCCTTGATACGTCTTGTTCCTGTATTCATTTTACTGATCTTAACCGTTGACTGACTGCCAGCGTCATGGGCAGCCAGCACGGAGACAATACCGGGGGCGGGTTGTTCTTGATCAACAGCTACCGGCTCATCCGCAAGTGCAGCAGGTAAGGCTCCCCGTAGGCCAGCAACGAACCGGACTGTGTTTGCTACGGGTAAACATCAGCCGGGAGGCCACCTTTGAAAGCCGTTAAGCAGTAATTCTATTGAAAGCCTCAAACGATTACTGTACTCGAATCAACGCTACGCTCGTAACGGGTCGACCATCGTTGGTGATACCCTGCACGGTTACCCGCAACGTCCGCACTACGTCGGAGAGCGGAAACATGAGTCGGGTCTGACCATTGGCATCAGTTTTTATTAATGGCTTCCAGTACAGTACATCCCGACGATCGACCAAAGCTGTTTCTTCGGGCTGGCCTTCGTAACGCGGCACGTAAAACTCACGCTGAACCGAGGGGAACCCAATGACGGATAAGGGCATCATGCCACTCTTCGGCTTTTTATCGACCTGATCGGGCCGGAAGCGTTTGCTGTAAAAAGCGATGACGCCGTTCCCGCCCCGGACGCCGTAGATGCCGGCAGTCCCACCGTTTTTCATTAATTCGATGCGCTCAATATCGCCGGGGCTGAAACTAAGCAGCGCGGTTCCCGAATCATCCTCCCGAACCGGCATACCATCCATCAGGAATAGCGGTGACGTACCACTCTGGAGCGTACCAATGCCTCTAATAATAACCTGATACCCTCCGCCCGCCGAAGCCGATGTCATGGAGGTGACCGTGACTCCAGGCAATCGCCCCTGGATCATCTCGTACAGATTGGAAAACCGGGGGGAGTTATCATCGATTAGAATCGTTGCATCGGCACCATTGTGCAGACTCATTCGCCGAATGTCTTCCGGGCGTTCATCGCGTTTTCGGGCGCGAACGGTCACTTCTTTCAGCACAGTTACCGTTTTATCGCGGTATAGGTTAGGGTCGGCGTCTTGCCGGATTTTGGCAGCGTCGAGTTGCGCTTTTAAAGCTGCCCAGTTGGGCATTCTGGTAAACGTATCCGGCTTCCATTTAGTACCCACCGATTCCAGTTCAATGCGAGCATCTTTGGGAGGAATGTCCTTGAACTGCCGATCGGTGAGTTGTGCAATGAGTTGGGTTGTATCGGCAATGGGCAGGCCAGCTAACCGAAAATGGCCACGTTCATCAGCACCCGCCGACCGCACAAACGAGCGGTTCGGCACGGTGGAAGCCAGCACAAGCTGGGCACCTGGTATCGGTTCGTTTTTAGCATTCAGGATTCGGCCTGTTACCGACACCCCTCCCAACAAATCCGTTTCGGGTGTGCCACTCACTCGTCGCCAACCCTGAGTTAACAGTAAGTTATCCAGTGCCCGACGCGTTTCCAGTGTATTGTCTTTCACATAAACGTTAGGTTCTTCAACGCGTCCGCGGAGTTCATCGGTCAATAATAAATGCGTCTGAACAGTGGCCGCTACGGTATCGTCGGGAATCTGCTCCGCGTCGGTTATAGAGGCCGACAAGGTGGCCACGGCAGGCTGCCCATCATCGTTCACATTCATGTTTATGATGACCTGTTCGCGCGGTTGAAAACGCGCTTTATTCGGCGTCAGCGTCAGGTTTACGGGCGGCAGCCGCTCGGGTATGAACACTAAACGTTCGGCCTGGGGCTGGGCTATGCCGTCGTATAACGTAATCTGATTAAGACCCGTTGGAAGCGTAGCCAGGGGCAACGTTAATCTGGCAATGCCTTTCTCCAGTTGAATTTTCTGCTGACCTACAATCTGACCTCGTTGTTGGATCAGGACGTACACCAGATCTGTGGAGGAGCCGCTGGTACTTGCTACGTCAATGAGCAGTTGCGTACTATCGCTGACGACATCCGCCGACATAACGATTCCGCTTGGTTCAGCCGGGGGCAGCGGAACTAACTGTTTGCGGCTACTTCCTCTTATTTCGGCATAATACCGCCTGCCTGACTGGGGCGTTATGGTTACGTTGCCCATCCCGAATCGATTGCTGGCGAACTTAGCTACTTCAGTGCCACTACTATCGACAATTCGTCCGGACACCGTTCGTCCGCGGCCATCGGGTCCAAGCGCTTTTATGCCCAGTCGAGCGGGTAACCCAGCCACCCAACGGCCACCTTCCGGCAGTAGTTGTACATCGAGCATTTGGGCGGTGTCATGTCTGGCAGCGGCTCCCCCCTGCATGAGGTTGTACAGAGCAATGGTTCGCTCGAAAGCGGGTCGAGGTTGCCCTTCGTCCTCATCCGTATAAGCGCGCAGCCGATACGTGCCCGACATTAACGTATCGGACAACCGAAAGTCGCCTACGGCACGGCCGTCTACGACATGCAACCATTGGTGTTGCACTAGTTGACCCGATGGGCTGAGCAGATCAACGTGCAGTGCTGTTTCGCCGATGGGCAGGCGATGTGTGGGCGTATCGAACAGATAAGCGCTCAGCCAGAGCCGGTCGCCGGTGGCGTAGAACGGTTTATCGACTTGCACGAACACTCCCGGCGAGAGGTAGCGAAACCGTTTCGTGAATTCGTCCCGAATCCGCCCCATGCGGGCATCGAGCGGCAGCAGCTTTCCTTTGGCGAGGGTAGGACCACCGGCCGACGGGTCGACTCCGTTCACACTCGGCTTCCAGTCGGCGGGCAAGAGCGTCGAGAGCCGGTCGTCAGCGAGCGATCCTTGCACTTCCATCCCATTCGGCGACGTAATCCAGCCATCGGTCGTGAACTGCATCTGCCCACTGGGCAAAACCAGCTGCGAATAGGCGTAGCGTGCATCGCGATAGGGGGAGTACTGCGACGTAGCTTTTGTGTAGAAAACGGCTAATTGTCGCTTAGATACCAGCCGTCGCTCAAAAGCGAGTTTACCGGGCTGAATAATCTCGTTGAGCCTAAGCGGTAGCAAATGGCGGTTGAGGGCCGCCTGCAAAGTTGCGGTTACCCCCACAACCGTGATCGGTACGGTAGGATCTTCCTGATACACCAAAAATCCTTCCTGCTCGTACGTTCCCGCGACTAAGCTTGCCATCAGGTGACGTAACGAACCACGGTAAGCGGTCATTCGGTTGCGCCGAAACCGATTCGCCTGCCGCTCGTCGGTGGAAGGCATATCCTCAAACCGCGTCGAACCCGCGTAATAAACGTGTCCGTTATGAGCATCGAAGTATTGCAGGTCGTACCAAAGCCGGTAGCCGAGCGCCTGATTTTCAATAATGAGTGGTTCAGTGGCTTTCGCCTGTAGGTGCCCATCTTTTTCAGTGAACTCAAGTACGTAATTATTAACAATCAGGCACTGATTCCCGTAGGGTTGCCCTAGTATTTCGCGTTTGAACTCCCGGAGCTGCTTTTCCCAGACTTTATCCTTTTTGCGGGCTTTTACCGTTACACCACTCAGCGTCCGATCATCTGGTTTCAGCCGAAAATTGATTGTCTGCGCCTGTGGGTCATCAAGCCGCAACGTTCGACGTTCGGTTTGGTAGCCTAAAAATGACGCGACCACCTCGACCGTGCCCAGCGGTACGTTAGCGAGAGTAAAGTAGCCCTGCGCATCAGTAGCGGCTCCCTGCGTGGTGCCGTTCAGGTAGACATTGGCAAATGGTAAAGGCTTACCCGTTGCGGCATCGGTTATGTGACCGGTCAGCGTAGTTGTCACCGTCTGACCCAAGGCATACGGCATGAGCCAGGCCCTCCAGCAGATAACAATCCAAACGAGTAGAAGTCGGCATTGCATAACACGTAATTAGCTGTCTTTTAAAGGATAATTTACGTCTATTTTACTTATAAACCCCGTTGTATGCATCTTTGCCATTGAGCCAGGCCCGGCTGGCCACTTTATCAATTTTACCCCTGGCTTTGGTTCGATAAAGACAACCGGCAGCCTCAGTTAAAGATTGGAAACGGCGACGACTTACAGAACACTGACAGTATGAAAAAACAGCGGTTACCAAATACTACTATGACCGTTATCTATACGATACGCTTTACGGTCATAGCCTACCTGGTCGTTGGCGCTGCCTTTCCTTCGCTGGCGCAACTGATTAATTACCGGACCTCATTTGGGTTAACGCGCGAACAACCTCGCCGGGTTGTCTTGCGCCAGTGGCAACAAGATGGCCAGACACGCTACCTGGTCCTGAACTCGGTTACCCTGGAAACCTCCATTGCCACCTTACCCACCCGAACGATTCAGTTTCTGCCCTGGTCTGCCATAAAGACACAGCTACAAGCTACGCCTTATGGTCGGGCCCTGGCACGAGAGAAAGCCCGCGCTACCAACCTTACCGATGCCGGGATTGAGCGGGCCGATACTACCGAACGAGGCTTTAGCCTGACGATTGATTTATGCCCATCAACAAAGCCGCTTACCCGCTCGGTATTCGAACAGCTGATAGCCGCCTTTGAACCCGAAGAAAAACCCGTTCCTGTTACGATTACGATCACGGGACTGTGGATGGAAAGCCATCAGAAAGATCTGGTTTACCTGAAGAATCTGGAAAGTCAGGGCTTGCTGGCCATTACGTGGGTTAACCATTCCTACCATCACCGTTACAACCCTCGTTTACCTCTTGCCGACAACTTCCTTCTGGAAACCAACACGAACCTCAGCGACGAGATTTTGCTCAACGAGCAGGCAATGCTCCGCAACGGGCTTACGCCATCGGCTTTTTTCCGGTTTCCGGGTTTGGTGTCGGATAAGGTCATCTTCGATAAGGTGCTGGCATTTGGGTTACTTCCCATCGGTAGCGACGCCTGGCTGGCTAAAAATCAACAACCTAAAGACGGTAGCCTGGTGCTTATTCACGCGAATGGCAACGAGCCGTTGGGCATTACCGACTTCATAAAGCTGATCCGACAGCGGGCCGCTTCCATCCATAATAAAACATGGCTGCTTTATGAACTGCCTACTAGTGTGGCAGATGCGACCCGGTGATAAAGCGTTTTACCGCGACCTATGCAGGTAAATCATTAGCGTGCAAGAGAAGATCACTTCTTTTAAAACACAAAAAATCCCCGCTTCCATCATGGAAGCGGGGAAAGATAGTTAAGCTAACTCTATCAGTAGTAATTAATAGCCGGGGTTCTGTTGTAAGCCCCATGACTGCACTTCGTTAATTGGGATGGGCAGCACCGGAATCGGATTCACCGTATTTGTCGTGATGCTTTTGCTCTGTGCAGCAGCCCGAACGGTAGCCGGTAGCTTGCTGAAGTAACGGCCCGTGCGAACCAAATCCCAGAAACGCAAGGCTTCCATGCCTAATTCAACCCGGCGCTCGTGCAATACTGCGTCAATCAACGCCTGCCCCGATACGGATGCGCTAATTGCGGGCAATGCAGTTGCTGGCGTGTTGGCGGGCTCGTAGGTCAGCGTACCTTCTACCGAACCTTTCGGCAGCGTTGATTTACGGGCACGGTCGCGAATCTGGTTCAGGATGTCGCGGGTTTCACCTTCTTTACCCGTCCGGGCTGCGGCTTCGGCTTTCATCAACAGGACGTCAGCGTAACGCAGCTTGCGGATGTTCTGCGGAGACGAGTTGGGTGTGTTTGGCTTCACAATAGCCGCCTTGCGGTTCAGGTAGCCCGTTGCGTTTTCGGCCGGATACGGTACCACTTGTTTTACGCCCAATACAACGTCGCCGTTACCATACACGGTATTTGGTTTGCGGGGATCATTCGGCTCAAACTCGTTCACTAAATCCTGAGTCGGGTTGTTAAAGCCCCAGCCCCAGGTAGTCCGGTTGTTCTGAATGATGTTGTTCTGCGTACCGATCTTCTGCTGGCCCCAGGTGATGTTGGACTCCGAAAACTGAATTTCGAAAACAGACTCCATATTGTTTTCGCCTTCTTCTTCGAAGATCTGGGCGTAGTTTGGCGTCAGGCTATACTGACCCGATTTCACGATGGCATCCGTCAGATCATAAACTTCCTGCCAGGTGTGGTTGCGCGAGTTATCCGTACCGAGCTGATACATGATGGCACGCGCCAGATAACCGCGAGCCGCTCCTTTGGTAGCCCGGCCAACATCACCAGCACCATACCCACTTTTCTCCGGCAACGCTTTGATGGCTGCGTTCAAATCAGCTTCGATGAATGCGTATGTTTCACTAACCGAGGCCCGTTTCGCACTGCGGTATTCTGTTGGCAACACGGGTGCGCTGAACAAAGGAACTCCACCGTACAAACGAACCAGATACGAATAGAAGTAACCACGCAGGAAGTGTGCTTCGCCAATGATTCGGTTTTTCAACGTGGTGTCAATGGGCGAATTCTGAATGTTCTGGAGTACCAGGTTAGCCCGGTAGATACCCTGATACATGTTGCCCCAAACAGCCCGTGCCTGGTCATTACCGGCACTAGCCCGCCATTCTTTCAGCTCGGTCAGCTGCGGAAAGTCGCCGGGGTTGCTCCCCTTCTCCGAATCGTCCGACAACATATCGCCAAACATCCATTCGTAGTTATGCGGGATGTAGTTATACACCGCATCGCTACCTTCATCCCAGGACGCTACGTCGTAGGCAGCGTTAATGGCCAGTACGGCGTTGTTGGCATCGTTAAAGAAGTTTTGGTCCGTATCCCGGCCCAGCGGATCTTTCTGCAGAAAATCACTGCAACTCTGCGTTACCAGACCGGCCGTAACCAGTAAGGCAACAAATCCATATTTCAAGTTCATTCGCTATGTTGAGATTTTGTAATTGACACTGAAAGCCCGAAGCGTTCTGGCTCAGACTTCCAGTGTCAGTTGATTAAGTATTAGAAATTGACGGTTAAACCAAAGCGGGTTGTGCGTGGCTGCGGGTACGTACCCACGTCGACACCATACGCCAGCGGGTTGTAGTTACCGTTGTATCCATAATCACCAATTTCGGGGTCGAGGCCCGTATATTTGGTAAAGGTCAGCAGGTTATCCACCGAAACGTAAGCCCGAACGGTGTTGATTTTCCACTTCGATGTCAGCGCCGTTGGCAGAGTGTACCCCAGCGTTACGTTCTTCAGGCGCAGGTAGCTGCCGTCTTCTACGTACCGATCGCTGAAGCGGTAGTTCTGGTTTACGTCGGCGATGGTCATGCGTGGCTCGTTGGTAGTCGGATTCTCCGGCGTCCAGCGGTCCAGACGAGAAGCCACCGAATTGGCCTGACCATTCGAGTTACGCGTGAAATAACCCAGTGCATTCACAATTTCAGCTCCCTGTACGCCCTGGAAGAAAACGCGCAGGTCGAAGTTTTTGTAACCCAGGTTCGTGTTGAAGCCATACGTAAAGCTTGGCGTAGCACTTCCCAGGTACGTCCGGTCTTTATCGTCGATAACCCGATCACCGTTCAGGTCAACAAACTTCACATCACCCACCTGTGCTTTCGTATCCGGAATCTGCTCCTTATAAGCCGCCAGCTCTTGAGCATTATGGAAGATCCCGTCCGTTTTCAAGCCATAGAAGTACGAGATTTCGCGGCCCACTTCGGTGCGGGTAATGTTACCAACCCGGCTTACGTCGGCCGACTCAATTGGCGATCCACCTCCTAAACTGGTTACCTGGTTTTTGATGTGTGTGAAGTTCACTCCCACGTCGTAGCGGAAACCGCTTTCGGTTTGATTCCGATAGTTAAGCGCCAGCTCGATACCTTTATTCTGCATGCTACCGGCGTTCACGTTCGGCGGACCAATACCGGCGAATACGGGAATGGGCACCCGAACGATCATGTCGCTCGTGTTCTTGATAAAATAATCGGCCGTCAGGTTCAACGTGTTGTTAAAGAAGCCAGCGTCGATCCCTACGTTGGTGCTGGTGGTGGTTTCCCACTTCAGCTGCGGGTTGCTGGCCGTCGTCGGCGCAAAGCCTTCCACCGTCTGACCACCAATGATGTAGCGGTTACCGCCTGCCAGGGTAGTTACGTAGCCGTAGTTAGCAGCCGAGTTCTGGTTACCAACCTGTCCCCAGCCAGCGCGCAGCTTCAGCGTACTGATCGCCCGCAGATCCCGCATGAATGACTCCTCAGCGATGTTCCAGCCGAGGGCAAACGATGGGAACGTGCCCCAACGATACTGACTCAGGAAACGCGACGAACCATCGTACCGCAACGTAGCCGTCAGCAGATATCGGTCTTTGTAATTGTAGTTCGCCCGACCGTAGAATGACAGCAGCGATTCATCAGATGGCAATACCGTACCTAAGTTATACGTCGTAGCATTGCGGCTCGACGACAGATACCGCAGGTCGGTTTCAGCGGGTACGTCATACGCTGTGATCTGGAATCCATCAAACCGGTTCCGCTGCGATTCCGTACCTGCTAATACGGTCAAATGATGATCTTTTCCGAAATCGTTCGTGTAAGTCAGGTAGTTTGAGGCCACCCACTGTGTTTGCTGGCTGCGCAGCTCAGTCAACGAGCTGTTTGCCCGCTGCTCAACTACGTCGACCCGGAACTGTGGTAAGTAGCTCTTATTGTGCGTATTGCCATAATTAATACCAAACTGCGACCGGAATTTAAACTTCTTCAGGAAACTAGCTTCGGCATAGGCGTTGGCGTTGAACAGACTATAATAGTTCTTGTTACCGGCCTGTTCGCTCGCAATACGTGCGGGGTTATTCTCGTACGAAATGTCGGCCCGGCCCCAGTTGCCCGTCATCGGATCACGAACAGGCGCGATCGGATCAACCCGGAGGGCCGTTGTTAGCAACCCAGCGTATAAGTCATTACCGGTTGGGTTACGGTCGGTGTACGAATACGCAGCCGACAGCCCCGCCGTTAACCAGGACGCCAGGTTGTAATCGTTGTTGAACCGGATAAAGTATTTCTTCAGGCCGGAATTCTTCACGATACCATCCTGGCTAAAGTACGTACCGGTCAGGCTATACCGCGATACGTCGGTACCACCCATTACGTTCAGGCTGTAATTCTGAATTTTACCCGTTTGCAGTACTTCTTTCTGCCAGTCGGTTCCTTGTAAATTACCCTGCTGAGCAGCTGTCAACCGCTGATACTGACTACTAGTTGGATCGAGCGTAGCTCCATCGTTTTTGTACGCTTCCAGCCGTAACGTAGCGTAATCAGCTGCGCTCAGCATGTTTTGTGTCCGCCAGGCCTGTTGCACACCCACGTAGCTATCCGCCGAAAACTTGGGCTTACCTGCTTTACCGCGCTTGGTTGTAATCAGCACCACACCATTGGCACCACGCGAACCGTAGATCGCCGTTGCCGACGCATCTTTCAGGATTTCCATCGACTCAATGTCGCCGGGTGCTAAAAAGCTGATATCACCCGTCTGGAAACCATCGACCACGTAGAGCGGATCAGAGTTGTTGATGGTACCAACGCCCCGAATCCGGATACGCGCTGCTCCACCTGGTTCGCCACTGTTCGACGTAACGTCGACACCCGCTACCCGACCCTGAATTGCCTGCGTAACGTTTGGCGTAGCAATCTGGGTTAAGTCCTGCGATTTGATCGAGGCTACCGAACCCGTTACGTCACTTTTACGAACGGTGCCATAACCAACCACGACAACCTCGTCCAGCGCTTTCACGTCCGCCTTAAGCGAAACGGTAAACGTTGTTTGGTTGCCAATCTCTACCTCCGTCGGTTGCATACCAACGGATGAAATCACCAACACCTTACCAGTTGCTGGTACGCTCAACGTAAAGGCACCATTCACGTCGGTGCTGACGCCAATGGTCGTTCCTTTCACAAGGACCGTTGCTCCTGGTAAGCCTTCTCCTTTCTCATCATTGACCTTACCGCTTATCGATCGGTCCTGGGCAACAAGAACACTGACACTGCCCACTAACAAGCAGAGTATCAACGCAACTTTCTGCAAATAAAACTTCATGATTTGAGTATATATTATAATGACAAAGTTATACGCTTTATCATGCAGCAATATAGTACTATTTTATCATTTTTAAGAACTCAACTGCCAGTTTAGCAAAATTTTTCTATCCTTCTTCTACTGATAATTATTGCCTAAATGGCCTATTTTTTATCATTTTCACCTTTAACCACTAAGAATGAGGTAATTGTAACGTCATTTTGAGTATATAATACTAATATACCTTTTTTAATGTAATAATAACACCTTGTATGAGCGTATATTGTCAATAGAACTAGGAGCCGATTATTGTTTTGGCAAAATCGTTTAAACCAAATTTTATAAAAGTCGTCGCAGTAAAGACTACGAGATAGCTTAAACCACTTCCAGCTGCTCCCCCGAAAAAGCCACTGGCTTCTCGGCGAAGAGCGCCTTCCTTTATTTTCAGAAAACAGTACTTTGTAGTATGACTTAGCTATACCTAATTTTACTGTTTGTGATAATATTGCAAATTCGTTCTAACTTTCTATTTGCTATGGTTTCCGTTCGAGATGCGGCTAGAAACGCCCTAAATTTTTACAAAGACATTTATCCTGATATAAATGGTGAGTTAATAGAAGAAGTAGAACTTGACGAAACTCAGCATTATTGGCTTATCACGTTGAGCTTTCCAGTGGAGAATGAACCTGCTTCAACTTTAACGGCCATACTTCAACCTAAAGTCCAGAGAAAGTACAAAGTCTTTAAGATAGACGCGGAAAATGGAAAAGTTGAATCTATGAAGATAAGAATGCCTGGTAATGACCCTAACTGAGCTTCGAAATAGCAGGGGATTATTAGTAGACACAAATCTGTTAGTTTTACTGGTAGTAGGTCAGTTAGGCCTGGATCAAATTAATAGCTACAAACGCACTAGTCTTTATTCAGCCGAAGATTATAAGTTACTATACTCTTTCGTTGAGCGATTTAGAAGGGTGGTCACTACACCGAACATACTTACAGAAACCAGCAACCTCCTTGAGGGTTACACGTGTAAAGAACAGAAGGCGCTTGCATTGCTAGAGAGTATTGCCGAAGCGATGGACGAAATCTTTTATGACAGCATGCCCACAATGAGAGCTTACCCCAAAAGCTATCTCAAGTTTGGATTAAGTGATGCAGTTATTCATCGCGTTGCCGAAGAGAATTACTTGGTTTTAACGGATGATTTAAACTTTTGCGCTTATCTACAAGGCAAAGGATTGTTGGCAATCAATTTTAATAACCTACGAACCGACGCTTTCCTACACTAAACCACTTCCAGCTGCTCCCCCGAAAAAGCCACTGGCTTCTCGGCGAAGAGCGCCTTTGTTGCTCCCCAGGTTGTACGGAACAACTCACTTTGCCGATACGCTTCGAGCGCATCGGCTGACTCCCATAAGCTATACGTCATGCGAACGTTGGGGTGATCAGGGTCACGCAGAAGTTCCAGATGCCGATTGCCCGGAAATGACCGTATGTGGTGTTTGGAGTTGTCAAAGATGGTGTGAAAGTCGGCGAGTTTATCCGCCTGAAACGTCATGCGAACGATGCGAATGAGCATAAGTGTATACTGACCAGCCTGGTGTCCTGGCGACCAGCTATGTAAGTTCATGTTAAATGTACGATGTTTGCGCCGTTAACAGCATATCTCAAACACTCAACACCCGGACGTAGACGTCCAGAATACTTTTATGCAATACCGTACATTTGGCCGCACAGGCTGGGACGTTTCTGAAATTGGCTACGGCATGTGGGGTCTGGCCGACTGGACTGGCAACGAACGATCTCAAATCGACCAGGCGCTCGACCGCGCCGTCGAACGTGGTTGCAACTTTTTCGATACCGCCTGGGGCTACGGGTCTGGTTTGAGCGAACAGATTCTGGGCGACTTATTAAAACGTAATCTAAGCAAGAAGCTTTACGCAGCTACGAAGATTCCGCCCAAAAACCGGCAATGGCCATCCAAGCCAGAGTTTCAGTTAGACGACGTCTTTCCTGCCGACTACATCGTAGAATACACCAATAAAAGTCTGCAAAACCTCGGCGTTGACACCATTGATCTGATGCAGTTTCACGTTTGGGAAGACGCCTGGGCCACCCGCGATGAGTGGAAAGAAGCCATCACCAAACTGACGGAGCAGGGTAAGGTGCGAGCCTGGGGAATTTCGGTCAACCGCTGGGAGCCCGACAACAGCCTAAACACCTTACGAACCGGCCTCATCGACGCCGTGCAGGTCATTTATAACATATTCGACCAGAATCCGGAAGACCGTCTGTTTCCGCTCTGCAAAGAAATGAACCTGGGCATTATTGCTCGGGTGCCGTTTGACGAAGGAACGCTCACAGGCACCTTCACTAAGGAAACAACATTTCCGGCTAACGACTGGCGTTCGACTTACTTTGTACCCGAAAACCTGAACAGCAGTGTCGACCACGCCGATGCCCTTAAGCCGATCATTCCAGAAGGCATGACAATGCCAGAAATGGCCCTGCGCTTCATCTTGAGCAACCCCGATGTACACACCACCATTCCGGGCATGCGGCAGTTGCGCAACGTAGAAGCCAACACCGCCGTTAGCGACGGACGAGGTTTACCGGCGGAGCTGTTGCAGGAGTTGAAGGGTCACCGCTGGGACCGCACACCAACCGAGTGGAGTCAGTAGAAATACTTAAAATTCGGTTAAAAAAGCGCTCACAATTGATTTTTAGCGATTTGGGAACCGTATCTTTCGATTCCCAAATCGCTACCTATGAGGCACATATCGTTGCTTTTACTCTTTACATTAGCAGCCTTTCCACTACTTGCTCAAAGGCGCCTTACCGTCCGCGTTGAGGATAGTCTTTCCCACGAACCCATCATTGGCGCTACGGTCCGCACGGTAACCAAGCCCATTACCGGGGCCGTCACTAACGTTGATGGACTGGCGCAGTTCACCGATCTACCGATCAGCGTCAGCGTATTAACGGCCACCGCCCTCGGTTACGAAGCAGCTCAACTCTCTCTAACACCCGGCACGGATACCCTCGTTTTTCGCCTACATAGCCAGGACGAATCGCTCGACGAAGTAACGGTGACCGCTACACGCACCAACTCGCGCATTGAAGACTTACCCATTAAGGTTGAAGTGCTGGGACAGGAAGATATGGATGAAGAAAGTGCCGTTGTGCCTGGTAACGTCAGTAGTATTCTGGGCGATATTTCCATTATTCACGTCCAGCGCACATCGGCCGTGAATGGCAACCAGGCCATCCGGATGCAGGGCCTCGACCCGAAATACACCCAAATTCTGCGCGATGGTTTACCGCTGTACGAAGGCTTTTCGGGTAATCTCGGCGTCTTGCAGATTCCGCCGTTAGATCTCAAGCAAATTGAAGTCATCAAAGGGTCTGTGTCCACACTGTACGGGGGTGGAGCAATCGGCGGTCTGATCAATATCGTCTCAAAAACCCCAACCTCAACAAAGCCCGAGTTTACGGCTCTGCTTAACCGATCTAATCTGAAAGAAACCAATGCAAACGCGTACTATTCGCAGAACTACGGCAAAATAGGCTTAACGCTGTTTACAGGCTACACCGACCAACAGGCCGTTGACGTAACAGGCGACGGCTTTACCGATAGTCCACTGATCCGGCAGTTCAATCTGCACCCGCGCTTTTTCTGGAACCCGTCCGATCGTACGCGCCTGAACGTCGGCTACACATTTACGAATGAGCACCGCGAAGGTGGTTATCTGGCAGCTCTGCAGGGAGAGGCTGCGAATGCTTATCGAAACATCAATGACATTCAACGGCATACGGTCGACTTCAACGCCAGTCAGAACACCTCCGAGAACAACGTCGTCACGCTCAAGGGAGCTGTAAGTACATTCCACCGGAAAAATGTCGACTACCAACGATTGTCAGATGGCAAGCAGTCGTGCATTTATCTCGAAGGCAACGACCTGTTGCGGGTAGGCAAGCAGCAGCTGATCATCGGGGCAAACCTGATTGTGGAGCAATTCCGCAAGAACCCCGCGACGGCCGGTACGCCGGAGCGGGACCGTGACAGCACTCGACTTGTCGATTACACGTATCAGACGCTGGGGGCTTTTGTCCAGGACGACTGGCAGCTGTCCGAGAAGGTTACCGTTCAGGCTGGTCTGCGCTTCGATCATCATAACACCTTTGGTAACTTCTTCCTACCCCGGTTGTCGGTAAAACTGAAGCCGTCTGACCCGTGGACGGTACGGCTGAGTGTTGGTACGGGCTATAAAGCGCCAAATTTGTTTGTGAATCAGACACCGGGCCAGTTAAACGTCAGCCTGATTCCGCAGCGTTTGCTGCCAATTGATGTCAATACCGTAAAGGCAGAACGGTCCATAGGTACCAACGTAGACCTTGCTTATACAAAGACTTTTGAAAGCGGCTTTTCGGTACAGGTTGATCAGGCGTTCTACTACACGAGAGTCAATACACCAGTCGTTTCGGTGTTCGCCAGCACATCGAGCGCACTGGGCGCTTACACACAATTCATCAATGCTCCCTATAATCTGTTTAGCCTGGGAACAGACACCTACGTTCGACTGGAGTACAAAGCCTACGAATTGTATCTGGGCTATAACCACACACTCGCCCGTCGCGACGGGCAGTCCGACAACACGTATTTACCCCTTGCCCCGCAAGACAAATTCTCGACTACCATAGCCTGGGAAAATGAGCATTTCCGGTTTGGAATTGAAAGCTCCTTTGTCGGCACACAGTATCTCTATAACAACCAGCGCGTACCCAATTACTGGTTCTTTGCCGGAGCAGCTGAGTACCACTACAATGAACACTGGCGCCTGGTTTTAAATGGCGAAAACCTCTTCAATATCAAACAAGCCAACTACGAAACCGTCGTGACTGGAGCAAACCCCATCGTTCAACCTACTTTTCGCCCCGTCTGGGCACCTCTGGAAGGCCGCATTGTGAATCTGGCATTGAAGTACACGTTGTGAGCTAGCGCCATTATTATAAAACAGTCAATAACATTGCTGACTGCTTTTATTTGCGTCAAAGTATATTGTAAGATTTTTTTATCTCACGATAAATTCATCTTATATTTATACCTCTGACTATCGATCGTAATACATGCACCATCCTTATCCACTTTCACCGACAACCGGTACTATTAGCAGTGATAAAGTAGTAGGCCGTTTAGAGGAGATAAATCATCTTAAACAACTGCTTGAGGGGCAAAGTGTCGTACTTAATGACATTCGCCGTATGGGAAAAACCCTATTCCTGCAAAAGTTTGCTTATCTGAGCATAATGAACGATGAGCCCAATAAGGCGATTTATTTTATGTTTCAAGGCACGCCCAATGTACAATCGCTGACCGACGTCATTCTTAATGAGTTGCGTAGCAAGGGTAGACACGGTTGGTTAAGCGTAGGTATGCATCGGTGTCACGAACTCTACAATAAGCTGACTGGTACCAAAACGAGTCTTAAGTACAACGACGTTGAGTTCAGCTTTACTCTACCTCAGTTTGAGACAGAATGGGAAGCTGCTTTTCGAGCCTGTATTGAAGACTTAGCTGACCGTCAGGCTGACAAGGGCGAAAGACTAACGCTCATCTTCGACGAGCTGCCGATTATGCTTTGGGAATGGATTAGTACTGGTAAAGCCGCAGACGCGATGGCCTTTTTAGATCTGCTTCGTAATATTCATTACTCATTAAAAGACAGTGACCGAATCCGATTCGTGTTTTGCGGTTCTATCGGCATGAAGGTGGTACTGGGCAAACTGAAAAAAGATCACCGATATACCGGCGAGCCACTTAATTATACGGTGGAGTACCACTTGCCGCCTATGAGTGGTAACGATGCCATCTTTCTTTGCGAATGCCTATACTTATCCGATTTTGAATGTGATATAGCTGACAACAGAACAACTTATTTTCAACAGATTACCGAAGCATGCAACAACCTACCCTATTTTATCAACGCCGTCTTCTCGATTTGTCGAACAAAACACGATGGTCTTCTTTCAGCCAAAACTATTGAAGAAGCAGTAAAGGCAATACTAACCGATACGGGAAGCGCATACGATATTTTTAAGCAGCTCGACGAGCGGTTAACTACGTACTATTCTTCTGACCAGACCAAAGCTATGTACGGCTGCTTGAAGCTACTAGCCAAAGCTCAGGAGCCTATGAGTGAAGAGGCCCTTAAAACACAGCTTTCGTTCGATGAGCACGAAACACAAAATGCGCTTAACACGCTCTGGCAAGACGAATTGTTGGCACGTACATTCGACGAGAACGATACTCGGCATTTTGCCTTCAAATACAGCTTAATCAAACGGTGGTGGAAACTCAACAAGGCCTAAAACAGACGAGCGCAACGGCGGGACTCAGCACCTTCCTGAGTTTCGGAGCTAAAAGCGTTCAACCCGAGATTTTAGAGAAAATGCTGATTGGCCGGGAAAAGACAGCCGACTTGCTGACAAAGTATGTGCGGGAAATCGCTACGAATGGCGTTAACCATCAAGTGTTTATGGTGGGGCCGCGTGGGGCGGGCAAAACGCATCTGCTGCGAGTATTGTACCACCGGATCACAGATTTGGTGCAAAGTCGGCAAGTCGTTGTGGCTTATTGTGCCGAAGAAGAATACGGCATTTCTGGCTACCTTGATTTTCTGATTCGGATTATCAACGCCTTTATGCGCTGGTACGACACCGACAAAATACAACTAGAAGAACAGTTAGACATTCTCCGCGAGACGCCCGAACGACGTCAGGAGGCCGTGGCTGAAACGCTCATCAGCGACTACGTAGGAGATAAACCGCTATTGATTCTGAGCGAAAACTTTGACAACATCTTAGAAGCGTTAGGAGAAAAGGGACAGTCAAAACTTCGCGCCTGGCTTTACCGCCACAACCGCATCAGTATTATTGCTACGGCCCAGGCAATCAGCCCCGACTTAGGCCGCGAGGACCGACCTTTTTATGGTTTCTTTTCGCCTATCTACCTCAAGAAGCTTTCGTATGAAGACTCGCTTGCGCTGCTAACGACGCTGGCCGAAACGGAGAAGAATCCAACCATGCTAGAGCATTTGGCTGGTAAAGGCCGAGCACAGGTACGGGCTATCCATGAATTAGTAAAGGGTAACCACCGATTACTCGTTACGTTCTACGAGTTTTTGAAAGCCGATACGTTAGCCGACTTATCGGTAATTTTCATGAAAACGATGAACGACCTTAAGCCCTATTACGAGACGTTCATTCGCTATTTACCTGCTCAGCAACAGAAGATTCTTCACTATTTAGCCCTCGCAAAGACGCCACAGAAAGGCACTGATATTGCCAAAAATTGTTTTATCGGCACCACGTCGCTGACTAAGCAACTCAGCGAACTGCAACGTCAACACCTGATCGACGCCCTAACCGATCCCAGCGACAAACGCAATAAACTGTACGATATATCAGAGCCGCTACTACGCATAGCTATTGAGATTGGTGAACAGCGCGAAGGTATAACGTCATTGTTTATTGACTTCTTGGCGCTGTATTATTCGCATGATGAAATTAAGAATCAGAAAGCTCGGTTTGAAGACTTATACCAAAATGAAGTTGAGCCATCAAAGAAGCAGAAGCTCTACTGGGAAGTGGAAGCTCGAGAAAAGGCATTGAGATTGCAAATGGAGTTAGGAGTTAGGGCGGAGACAAGTTACCCAGAGATTAAAGAATTGATAGAGTTAGGTAACATCTATCACGAACAGAATAAGTATGCTGAAGCTATCAGCGTTTATAAACAAGCGGTTGAAATAAATCCCAAGTCTGAAATAGCTTGGTATGGCTTGGGTAGCAGTTTTTATTGGTTGAACGACTATGAGCAAGCTATAAGTGCTTATAAGAAAGCAACTCAAATAAAGTCTGACTTTGAGTCTGCTTGGCACAATATGGGGCTAGCTCATATCAACCAGCAAGAATATCAACAAGTTCATTACGCTTTTTCCAAAGTCATAGAATTAAATCCATCTAATATAACAGCTTGGCGCAACCTAGGAATAATCTATGTTATGCAAGAAGATTATGATCAAGCCCTTAACGCATTCTTAAAAATCATACAATTGAATCCAGATGATCCGTTTGCCTGGAACAACTTAGGGGCGACCTATGATGAGTTAGGAGAGCGTAAGTTAGCCTTTAAGGCTTTTCTTAGATCAACTCAATTAAAACCAGACTATATAATTGGTTGGTATAATCTTGCTTCAGCTTACAGCCAGCAAGACAATTATAGGCAGGCTATTGAGGCTTATCAGAAGGCTATTGATCTAGAAGTAGATGATACTGGTATTGAAGATTTAGCAGAAACGATAAGACGGCTCTTACAAAATCAAACCGCTACCGAATTAGAGCTAACTAATTTGGAACTATGGCTACAAAATCGAGCCGGATTAGAGATTATCACCTCTTATGTTAATGTGTACCGCCGACTTGTATTCAATAAAGAAGAAAAAGCTCTTTACGAACTACCGAAAGAACAACGAGAGTTTTTTGAACGGGAAATCCTGAAACGTTCAGTTGACTAGCAGAAAAGCGAGCAGAAGTATCACAAAATCTCTGTGTACTCTGTGATACCTCTACCCGCTCTGTGTTTAAACCACCTCTTAATACTCCTGCTCCAGCGGATGAATCATGAATTCATCAATCACGACGTGGGCCGGGCGGCTGACAATAAATAGCATCGACTCAGCCATATCTTGCTCCTTGAGCCAGTTTTGCGATGTTTCGTGACCATGGCCTTTCTCATGGAAATGCGAGTCGACCAACCCTGAATAAACGCCCGTTACTTTAATACCAAACGGGCGAACTTCTTTCCGTAACGCGCCCATAAAGGCTTCCTGGGCGTATTTGCTGGCGGTGTAGAGCGATCCACCCGCGAAGGTGCGCTTCGCTACGTCTGATGCAACCACGACAACATGCCCTGAACCTTGTGCTTTGAGGGCTGGCAAAGCCGCTTTGGTCAACAGAAACGTCCCTTTGACGTTAGTTGCCATGAGTTCATCCCACTCATCGACGGAAATCTCATCAACATTTTTGAAGACGCCGTAGCCCGCGTTGTTAATCACAATGTCAAGGCGCCCGAAACGATCAAGCGCCGTTTGCACAACGCGCTGCATATCAGCTTCGCTGGATACGTCGCCGGGAATGGCCACGATTTTACCTTGTCCATCGGCCTCAACTTGCTTGAGTTCAATCACATTCCGGGCGGTAATGACCACGTTTGCACCATGTTGAGCCAGCAGGAGAGCCGTTGCCCGACCGATGCCCCGCGATGCGCCGGAAATAATAACAGTTTTGTTTTCTAACGTCATTGGTTGAAATTTTAGGCGCAAAGAACGTAAGCTTAACTCAAAGGTCACAAACAACTTATCTGGTGACGACCTTTGCCTGCTTCTAGCCCCTGAAAAGGTAACACAACTATGCATGAATCACTTATTGACAAGCTTAACCAGTTAGAGCTGAAATTTGCCGCTACTGGCCAGGATTTGGCAGCCTATCTCGACGGTTTACTCCAAGCTGATTATCTGACGTATTGGGATTATATTCATCTGGAAACGCTGTTATCGCTGCAAAAACCAAAAACGCCTTATCCCGACGAGCTAATCTTTGTAACGTACCACCAGATTACGGAGTTGTACTTCAAACTGATCCTGCACGAAATTGCGCAGATTGCCGACGCTGAACCGTTGACAAGTGCATTTTTCACAGCCCGGATTAAACGCGTTAATCAATATTTCGCCTTGCTGGAGCAGTCATTTGGTGTACTGATCACAGGCATGGATCGAGAGCAGTTTTTAAAGTTCAGGATGGCGTTGCTTCCCACCAGCGGCTTTCAGTCGGTACAGTTTCGGGAGATTGAGATTACATCAACGGATTTCAGCAACCTACTGGCTTCAACGCAGCACCCCACCGAAACAACTACCATTGCAGAGTTGTACGATTCAATGTATTGGAAACAGGGAGCAACTGATCTGGTCACTCACCAAAAAACACTAGCTCTTCAGCAATTTGATCAGCATTATAGCCAGCGGCTGATTCGGTTGGCGGAGACCTATCGGTCAAAAAACCTGTATCGTCGTTTCAGCGAGTTACAACAAGCCGGATTGGCAACCGATGAATTGATTGCGGGTCTGCGCGAGTATGACTGGAGCGTTAACGTCCGCTGGAAGCTGGCTCATCTGCGGTCGGCGGTGAAACATTTGCACAAAGAGCAGGGAGATGTTAAAGCAACAGGCGGCACCAACTGGCAAACCTACCTGCCTCCAGTGCAGCAACAACGGGTATTCTTCCCAACGTTATGGTCAACGACCGAGCTGCAAAGCTGGGGACAGTCGATGCGGCCAGCATCAATGTAATTACGAATGTGAGTTACCTTATTTTACTCAATACACTGAGTAAAATATATTTAATCGAACGGAAGTTAGTTTTCTTAATCTATTAGCTACCGCTTACTCTTAAAATACCGGATCATTTCCGGGTAGCCCATCCCCATTGACAAACCCATCACAGCTTGTGTAATACGTTTCGTTTTGGTCTCGACGGTTTTAGCGCTTTCAATCCAGTTGCTGAAGTAAACCTGATGCCCTTTGGTCAGTTGACTGAAAAAATCCAGTGCTTTTGGCTCATCTCCCAGGCAGGCCATCAAATCATCTGATAGCGGCATAGGCGAATCATCCAGTTCAATGCTTACCTGCACAGTATCACCTTTCTCTTTCCGAAGCGCCTTACGCATTACGGCATTAATTCCCATGATGAACGCACCTTCGGCAAACTCCGAACGGCCCATGGGAATCAACGCAACTCGTTCGATTGTATATTCATCTAGCTTACCCCGTACGCGAAACGATGTCTTCTGACCAGGTTTTAGTGCTTTGCTCACATCATCAGGGATGTCAATATATGTCCAGCGGGTTTTCTCGCCGTTGTTGTCAAAGCGTTTTAGAAGGGCAGTAAACGTGTGCATAACTCAGGCAATCTCAATTCCGAACAAATCAGCGACAAGAAACAGTACGACAGCCATCACGAGAATCATGAACACTACCAGAATAGGACCGTACCAGGCCACGCCACCCTTCTTCTGTATCAATGTCAGCACGGCCTCGTCAGGCTTTTCGGCTGAGTGATTGACAACCGCTTCAACCTGGCGTTTGGCAAAGTTTATATACAGTCGGTTAGCAATGAACCCGATGATTGTGTTTACTATAATTGGACTCAATACGCCAAATCCTTTATTCTGACTCAAAGCGGGAAAAAAGATATCCTCGGCAAAGCTTTCGGCAAGAATAATAACAAGCGTTATAAAGGCTTGTACGTACATCTTTCTATAACCCATCCACAAAACACCACACAAGAACGCAGCCGGATTGAACTTGATCTTCCCTTCCTGCACGTCTTCGGCAGCCTGAAGGTAATAGTCGGCCTGTGGACCAAAAAAATACAGTAGGTACTGGTTTTCCATAAAACAGGGTTCAACCAGCAAGATATACGTTACATCGCTAACTCCGCATCAGTATCGGGCTAAAGCGGCTCGTAACGATTCTGTAAGTTCATCGACCAGACTTTGGGGTTGCAAGACTTTGAGGTGATCACCGTAACTCCGCAGGTGCATTAATAAGTCGCGGTTAGGAGCCAAACGTAATCGAACAACACACTCGGTGTCGGTATCGCTGATAACTTCCTGAGACTGGTGAATAGGCTTTGCTTTTACGTATCGGCCGAACAAGGGCGAGAACGACAACAAGATCTCCTCAACCGGGCCGCTGCTGTCGGTAATGCCATAAATATGCTCAAACAACTCACTCACATTGGTTAAGATATTTGGCGGCACATCGCAGGAATCATCCAGTATTTCGAGGTCGCTCATGCGGTCGAGAGCAAACGTTTTCTCTCGTCCGCTCGGGGCATCATAGCCGATCACGTACCAACTTTCGGAGACTTCGCGCAGGAGGATTGGGTGCAGAATGCGCAGTTTGGGGCGCTCTTCATTTGGCGTCGGATTTTCGTGTTTACTGTACCGAAACGCCACCTGCCGATTTTGATTAACAGCCCGAATCAGCACCGGTACGTACTGACGATTACCGCCCAGAATTTTTTCTTCGACATACACAACCCGACGCGATGCCCCAGCATCGGCACCGGCATCGCGCTTTACCTCGCGGATAATATCCAGACTCTGGCGCACGCGTTGCAAGGCATTGTCCAGCTCATTTG
The DNA here is from genome assembly GCF_042684525.1 of Spirosoma soli. Taxonomy (NCBI): domain Bacteria; kingdom Pseudomonadati; phylum Bacteroidota; class Cytophagia; order Cytophagales; family Cytophagaceae; genus Spirosoma; species Spirosoma soli. The sequence goes on from NZ_JBHULN010000002.1 coordinate 481,777, forward strand.
CTACGGATCTCCCCTGCGTTGCCGCCAGCACCTCGCTAGCCTGCTCCATCGCTTCCATGTCGTCGGGCGTGAGCATCAGCTTGAGCAGCCGAAACTGTGGGTTAGTGTAGTAATAACCGTTGCGCCGTTTGCAATACGCAATCGGCGCGTCGTGGTCTTCACGCAGGCGTTGAATATCTTTTTCGAGCGACGAGATCGAACGTATTCCGCACTTGTCCTGGCATAGTTCAAACAGCCGTTGTTTGGAATACTGGCGCGGGTAACGACTGATGATTTCATCAATGAGTCGGTAACGCTGGAACGCAGATCGGGTAATGGGCATAGGAGGTAATCATTAAGTGGTCATTGGCTGAGCGTCTGTGTTTGTCATTCCTCGTTCCTCGGAATGACAAGCACGGAATAACAAACATCACGAAAATATTTTTCACAAAAAAAGAAGAACGGAAAAAGATTACGTTTTGCCCGGTAGAACTTTGTTCTGTGAATTTTAAACAACGATACTAATGAACACTCTATGTCAAGCCCAGCCACAGAATCAGTTTCTGACCCTATACCCGGCCGCTCAGCGGTCAACCGTATCGGCTCAGCGTCCGACCAAACGCGCTACGTTGTCGGCTCAACAGCTTATGGATGTAGAAGTAGGATTGTTCCTGATTTCACAACTTTTGCCAACGGCTCCCCCCGACGCCTTACCAAATTTACTTTCGGATAACGGCAGTTCGTTCCTCGACCGCCCGACCTGGACACCGAAGCAACTTCGGCTGCTCAACCGGGGGCGGGTCATGCTGGCCCACATCCAGCAAAGCAACATCTGGAATGCGTTGCTGGAAGCCTACGTGACCATTCCCGAGCGGTTGCAGGCCTACGACATCAGCGCCGACCGGAGCCGCTTCAGCGAGAAAACCGTTGGTTTTTTCCGCAACCGAATTATCACCCTACGCCAGACAGTAGCCTAACCACTCCTTTCTTTTTCAAGTATTTAAGCGTAGCGTACCATGCTTACCAGTCTATTACAGCAGCTTACGAACGTAATGAATCCCGCGGTTGCGTTAAAACAAATTCAGCCCTTATCTGACCTTCCTCAACCCAAACTTATTTCTAAACCAGTTCCCCAGCCCGAAACTTCACCGACTCCACCGGGGCGGGTAGCCAAGCTGATCATGGTGACGGCGGAGAACAACAACAAATTTTATGAGATGCGCGAGAACGATAATGGTACGTTCACTGTGCGGTATGGCCGGGTGGGTGGCGCGCACAGTACGGCGACTTATCCGCTGGCGCAGTGGGATAAGAAGTTTCGCGAAAAAATGGCGAAAGGCTATGTAGATCAGACGCACCTCTTTGCCCGGACAACGACCGCTACCGACGCCAGCACCATTGATGATCCTGCCGTTCGCGTTCTGATGAACCGACTCCTGGAATTAGCGAACCGCTCAATCTACCAGAACTACGTCGTCACAGCAGAGGAAGTGACTCGTAAACAGGTAGAAACGGCGCAACGGCTGCTCGATGAACTGGCCGCCCTGGTAGCCGTTGGCGTAGACATCGACGCGTACAACCGCAAGTTGCTCGACCTGTTCAAGACTATTCCCCGCAAGATGGGCAAGGTCCACGAGCATCTGGTGAAGCAACCGCTCCAGTCGGTCGACGATCTACAGGTGCTGCATGACCGCCTGGCCAGTGAACAGGATACGCTCGACGTAATGCGTGGGCAGGTTGAATTAACCCAAACGAACGACACGCCCGCTCAGGCTCCGCCTTCGCTGTTAGAATCGCTGAACCTGACGATGGAACCCGTTACGGATGAGCGCGTGCTGACCCTCATTACGCGCATGATGGGTCCCGACGCCGACAAGTTCGACGCAGCGTTCAGCGTACGACAGGCCAACACGCAGGCTGCTTTCGACGGGTATGTTGGTCGGCAGAAGAACCGCAAAACCCAGCTGCTCTGGCACGGAAGCCGCAGCGAAAACTGGCTGTCTATTCTGAAAACCGGCCTGGTGCTGCGCCCGGCGAATGCCGTGATCAACGGCAAGATGTTTGGGTATGGCATCTATTTTGCCGATCAATTCAGCAAGTCGTTGAACTACACGTCGCTGCACGGATCAGCCTGGGCGCGAGGCACGCAACACGAAGGCTATCTGGCTATTTATGAGGTGCATGTGGGAAAACAACTAGTGGTGAAGCAGCACGAAAACTGGCACATGCAACTGGACGCCGAACGGCTGAAACAGGTCGACGCCAAGTATGATTCCGTGTTTGCACAGCGGGGCGTTAGCCTGCTCAAAAACGAATTCATTGTGTACAACCCGGCTCAGTCGACTATCCGGTATATGGTTAAAATTAAAGTTTAAGATGAACGCAGCACTCAAGCAAATTACCCCTTTGGCTGTACGCATGGCCGCCACTACCTTAATCTTGGCCGAAGGCAGTACATCGAGCCTTATTGTGAAGCAGTTTCTGCGTAATCGAGGCTATCAGGCCTACCAGGCCGAGGTGTCGAAGTGGTTATTCATCGTGGCCCTCGAAGAAGATTGGGCCGTTAACGACAACGGTCTATTTCGAGTGTACTACTTCCCTACCCTACCCGCTTTGCCGCAGTAAAGCGTAAGCAAAAAAATAATTGAAAATAGTGGCGCGGCAAGAGAACAACGTAAAAACTTTACGTTCTCAGGGTGTGATCTTTGATACGAAGAACAAAAACGACAAAGACTAATGAACACTGCAATAACTTCCGCTCATCCCACCGTCCGCCCGGCCCTGTCCAGCCTCATGCGCTGGCAGGAGCCTATGGCGACTCGCCTGCGCTACCGCCACGCCTTGCCGGGCATGGTAGCCAACCGACTCCTGAACGTCGAACTGGGATTATACCTGATGGCAGAATTGTTGCCACTGTGCCCACCGTATTCCCTCCCCGACTTGCTCAACGGCCAGGGCGCGGCTTATAAGCAACGGCCGATCTGGTCGCCCCGGCAACACCGGGCGTTGAGCCAGGCACGTGCCCTGCTGGCTCCTTACCGCGACCGCACCGTTTGGTACAAAGCGCTCGACAAATACGCAACCCTCTCGCCAGAGATTCGGGCGTTTTCGATCAGCGTACGGGGCGGCTGGAACCCCGAAGTGAGCAGCTACACCCTCCGCGAACGGCTGCAACTGTTTCAAGGGGCGCTGGCCTAATGATAAGACAATCTATTCCTATCCCCTTTTCCTATGAAATTTCTCTCAATTGAGCCATTTGTCCCGTCTGGAAGCAATTTTGAAAGCTCGACGCAGTTCTTTCAGGCATTGGGCTTTCAGGTCAATTGGAACGCTGGCGACTACGTCGGTTTCGAGCGCGACGGTAACAAATTCATTTTACAGAAGCACGATAACGTCACCTTTGCCGAAAACTTCATGCTCAGCGTCCGTATCACCAACGTCGACGAGTTTTATCAGGACGTAACGGCCAGACAACTCCCCGAGAAATTCGGTATACGAATCAGCCAACCTACTGACCAACCCTACGGCCGCGAAGTAAACATAATCGACCTGGCCGGTGTCTGCTGGCATTTTGTGGAGTAGGGGTACCGTCTCCCATCGTGGAATTAGGGTACTCGGAAGTCGTGAACTTATCCCATCGTCTGTGTTCTCACGAATTATTTGAGCATTGATATTGCGTGAGTGGTTTGTTTCCTCACAAACCACAGAGTCGGTAATCGCATCTTGACATAACCTACCCATTCCGTGGCCTGTGCTGCCCACCTAACTCCTCCATCTAATCGATTACCTTTCAAATGCTTTAAGCCTGTTTCCGAGACGAGACAGGCTTTTCTCATCATTGAAACGGCATTATGTGAAAGCATGCTTAACTTAATGGCCAGTTTGTAGAATCAATTTATCATTTACCCACCTCTTCATGAACAGACGGAGCTTTATCAAGCACAGTTCAGTCGTTTCTGTATCGGCCACATCACTAGCCGCGGCCTCCTGCTCATCACCCAAAGCCGCCGAATCGAACGAGGACGACAAGCCATTTGTCGATGAGTTTGAACTTAATGAATTAACCGTCCCCGATTTGCAGAAAAAGATGCAGGCGGGTGAGTACACGTCCGAATCCATCACCAAGCTTTACCTTGACCGCATTGAGGCTATTGATAAGAAAGGCCCTCGCTTAAACGCGGTGATTGAAATCAACCCCGACGCCCTGACAATGGCCAAAGCCATGGATCAAGAGCGTAAAAATGGTAAGGTTCGTGGCCCCATGCATGGCATTCCGGTGCTCGTCAAAGACAACATCGACACCGGCGACCAGATGATGACCACCGCGGGGTCACTGGCGTTGGAGGGCCATAAAGCGGCTAAAGATGCCTTTATCGTCGCTCAGCTACGAAAAGCGGGCGCGGTCATATTGGGCAAAACGAACCTCAGCGAGTGGGCTAACTTCCGATCAAGCCGTTCCAGCAGCGGCTGGAGTAGCCGCGGTGGACAAACCCGTAATCCCTACGTATTGGACCGAAATCCAAGCGGCTCCAGTTCAGGGTCCGGCTCGGCGGCATCGGCCAATCTGTGCGCCGTGGCGGTGGGCACCGAAACCGACGGCTCTATCATTGCCCCCGCGTCCCATTGTGGCCTTGTCGGTCTGAAGCCAACGGTAGGCTTAGTCAGTCGCAGCGGCATCATTCCCATCTCGCAAACGCAGGACACCGCCGGACCGATGACGCGAACTGTAACCGATGCAGCCATTCTGCTGGGTGCGCTGGTGGGCGTCGACCCCGACGATGCCGTTACGCTCGAAAGCCGTGGTAAAAGCGCGACCGACTACACGCAGTTTTTGAAAACCGATGCCTTACGCGGCAAGCGTATTGGCATCGAAAAATCGTTCCTGAAAGGACATGAGAGCGTTGTTGGTCTCTACAAAGAAGCGATTGAGGTCCTGAAAAAACAGGGCGCTACGGTCGTTGAAATCGAAATGATGAAGGAGCTTAGCGAGACGGGCGGAGCCGAGTTTACGGTGCTGCAATATGAGTTTAAAGACGGCCTGAACCGCTACCTATCGAAAGCCAATGCAAAGGTTAAATCCCTAGCCGACGTGATTGCCTTCAACAAACAAAACGAGGCCAAAGCCATGCCTTTCTTTAAACAGGAAACCCTCGAAAGCAGTGAGGCCAAAGGCGACTTGACCAGCAAAGAATACACTGACGCTCTGGCGAAAACCCGCACCTGGGGCAAACGCATCGACCAATTGCTGGCAGAAAATAAGCTGGATGCCATCGGAGGAACCAGCATCGGCTTCGCGGGCTGCATCGACCTGATTAACGGCGACTATGACACGGGCTTCTACTTCTGCCCACCAGCCGCGATGGCCGGTTATCCTCACCTGACCGTCCCCATGGGCAACGTACACGGCCTACCGGTCGGCTTCTCCCTCATTGCCGGTGCGTACCAGGAAGGCCCCTTACTCGCCATGGGGTACGCCTATGAACAAGCTTCTAAGAAACGGGAACGGCCGAAGTTTAAAGAGTCGTTGATTCCAGGGTGACAAGATAAACGACCACACAAATACATTCTTTACCTCAACTACATTTAGAGTTGCAATTATGCGTGTAGAAGACCTAGCACCTCAGACACTCGACCGGATTAAAAGCAGCCGCTGGGATCGCATCATGGAAAAGCACGAAGGTCCCGAAACGTGGGAATGGAAGTTCAAAGGCTACCAGCCGGACGATGTGATCTTTCGGATGATGCCCAACTTTGATCAGGTAGCGGCCCGTCCGCAATTCATGCAGATAGGCGACCATTGTGTACTATTGCCAGTTAGCCGAAGCCATCACCCGAACATTACCATCTTGCATCACTTCCTAAGCGAAGACCACACCAAACTGGTCATTTATCTCAAAGACGTTACGTACGACGACAGCCTCTTTGGGGCCGGGTACATGACCATCTGCGACCGCCAACCCGAAGGCTTCTACCTCACTACCCTTTACCACGAGTGGTTTATTATTGACTATGACGCAGAGGCTTAGGCGCGGCTTGGCAAACTCATCCTACCGCCATTTTAAGCGTATCGCGCCACAGGTAAGCAGGGAGCCTCTCATCTAACCGCCAATTAATGTTCATTGGTCGAGCGCCCTCATGATTGAGGTAGTTAACCCTACCCAGGAATACATAACTCAGCGTCGTGTTGTACTCATCGGTGTTAGCTTCACGAACAAACAGAAGAATATGCCTTCTCTGCTCACGGTGATGAATATAACTCTGTCCGGTTGGCGTGTTGGGTGACACGCGGTTTTGTGATTGCCAGTGAAACTGATCTTCACTGACGGCATAATCGTTGTACAATGTAGTCGGCGAGTAGTCCTTCTCGCTTTTCTGAAGCGTCACAAACAACAATTCTGTATTCAATTCTGCAGAATACACAACGCCTTCCCGTGACGATGAGCGTTTGCTAAATGTATGAATGCCAAAAGCCGCCAGAACCTGATCCCGAGTGTAGCGCCCGTGAACGCGTAGCGGCTGGTTGTACGGCAAGTCTATAAATTTTTCAACGACTTCGATACGGTCAATGAGAATGTTCAGTAGCTCTACAATTTCCTCCGCCAGCGCTGAGTTACGGCCGATAGCCCGGATGCTTTCGGTCAGGCTGGCAAAGCCACCTGCCTGTTGCCAGACGTCGTAATGTAACATTAGGCAAAACTGCTGCTCGAGGGGCGATAACGAACTCACTTCCACGACAAACTGCTGGTGAGCCAACCGCCGAACAAACGACAGGTATGATACCGATCCGCCCGACAACCACTTAAGCCGGATTGCTCGCACAATTTCGGCTTCGTTAACTGTATCAAAGTCGGCGCGAACACCAGCTTCGGCACAAAGACGCAACCAGCTACCACGTTTGTATATTAGCGGCAGAGGTAAGTGGTTTAATTCGCAAAAGTTCTTAAGAGTAAGAGGCAGCGTCGTTTGATGACGAAAGTTGCTGATTTTAGCGATTAATTGACCACGGGTAAGTTGCGTGGCTGAGCGAATATTATGCAGGATGTACTCCTTGGCTTTCTTTTCAAGTACAATTGAGCAGCCCAGCGGCAAGTGTGGGAAATCACGCTCAACTTCTGTCAGCATAGACGTTTTAGTCCGGCCGACCAGCGCTCGAAACTTGTCGTCAAACCGATATTCAGGCCGGGCGTTACCGACAAAGTCCAACACTGTTAGGCAGTCTTTTCCATCAGCCAAGCGCAGCCCTCGACCAAGTTGTTGTAGAAAGACAGTTAGGCTCTCGGTCGGACGTAGAAAAAGTAACGTATCAACTTCAGGAATATCAACGCCTTCGTTGAAGATATCCACCACGAACAGATAATTAATGTCCTTTGCCCGGAGACGATTACGCAATTCAGCTCGGTCTTCAGTCCGGCCACTGACCAGATAATCGGCTTCAATACCGGCCAGCGTAAACTTTTCGGCCATGTACTGCGCGTGTTCTTGGCTTACGCAGAACCCTAATGCTCGGACATCGTGCAGGTCGTTGAGGCACTTCTTCAATTGGCTGATAATCTGTCCTATGCGAGTATCATTAGCTGTGTAAAGTCGAGTTAGTTCACCGGGAACGTACCGTCCGTTCCGCCATTGAACACCCGACAAGTCCACGGTGTCGGTTAATCCGAAATATTGAAACGGACATAAGAGTTTGCGGTTAAGTGCTTCGGGCAGGCGAATCTCTGCCGCAATAGTGTTACAGAAGTCAGCCAGAATATCAGCGCCGTCGGCTCGCTCCGGCGTAGCAGTCAAGCCGAGCAAAATCATTGGCTCAAACTTGCGCAGGATTGGCCGGTAACTGTTGGCAGCGATGTGGTGCACCTCATCAATGACCACGTAGTCATAATAGTTGGCCGTCATCGGCAGGTTACTCACCACGTTATTGAGCGTCTGCACCGACGCAAAAACATGATCATAGCGGTCGGGTACCAAGCCATCCACCCACAGTTCGCCGAAGTTGGCATCGCGCAACACACCCCGAAACGTTGTCAGGGCCTGTTCGAGAATTTCCTTTCGGTGCGCAACAAACAGCAACCGGGCCGACGCGCTAGTTTGCCGAAATCGTTTGTAATCAAACGCCGACAGCACCGTTTTGCCGGTACCAGTTGCTGCTACCACCAGATTTCGAAAACGCCCATGCAGACTTCGTTCGGCTTGCAAATGTTCCAAAATCTCCTGCTGGTAAGGAAACGGCCGCAGGTCAAAATATACGGACACATCTGTCTGGGACGGTTCCCGTTGCCGACGCAGAGCGATATTTAATTTAGGCACATCGTGCACTGGGTCGAACGGCTCAAAATCGGCATTATGCCAGTATGTATCAAATGTCTTACGAAACTTGTCGATGATGTGACTAACCTCAAGTGTGGTAATCTTCAAGTTCCATTCCAGTCCACTCGTTAACGCCGAATGCGAGATGTTTGACGAGCCGATATAGCCCGTGTGAAAGCCTGTATTGCGCAGGAACAAATAAGCTTTGGCGTGCAAACGCTCGTTGTCAGTATTGTAGGAAATACGAACCTCTGTGTTCTTCAGGCTGGCCAAGAACTCAACGGCTTTCAGGTCCGTAGCACCCATGTACGAAGTTGTGATAATGTTCAGTCGCCTGCCGCTATCCGTGAAGTCGCGCAACTCCCGTTCGAAAATGCGAATTCCAGTCCACTTGATAAACGACACCAGAAAGCATATTTCATCCGCTGACCGAATCTCTTTACGCAATTCTGTATCGAGCGAAATACCTCTGTTGTTGCCCGTGAAAAGTTCGCTCTGCGACAGCCGGGTAGCTGGTGTTATCTCTTGCAAGTAGTGGTCGAGGTCGGTAAACGACGCATTAGTTTTGGCGAAAATAGCCGCCAAGACCCGCCCTTCTACGTGCACCAAGTCATCTTCAAACGCTTCATCGGCCAGTTCATCGCGTAACAACCGAATGATACGATTCGCTAGGTCAATCTGCCGTTCAATACTATCCTCACTATTGAACAAGGAAAGCGCCGTCCGAATGACTCGGCTAAGGTAGTTAGTTAGATACTGCGCGGCTTCCGCCCGGTCGAGTGGTTCGTTTTTTACATAGAATTGCGTCCGGTCAAGTTCATTGAGTTTCGCATGTATAACTTTACTGATGAGCTGTTCGTAAAGACCTAGGGAAAGCATGAAAATTGATTAAATAAAATATAGTTACGGCAATTACTAAAAAGTGCCTTCTTATGTAAACAAAGAGACAAATATGAAACTGTCTATCGATATAGCAATCCAAATTCAGAAATGGCAGTTAGTTTGTACACATTAATGCTATTATTTTAGAATTATGGACTATTATGTAGGCGTAACAGACTGGCGCTGGTATAATTATTTACGCAACCGTGCTCCTGAGGATGTTAATTTTTGGCAACCTGGCGGTAAAACCGTATTTCGAGCACTTCGACCAGGTGGTGCGTTTTTATTTAAACTAAAGCATCCCTATAACGCTATCGGAGGAATTGGCTTTTTTACTGCTCAGAGTCAACTCCCACTATCGTTAGCCTGGGATGCGTTCGAATCGCGCAATGGATTTGACTCAATAGAACAATTCCGAACCGTAATTCAAACGTACCGTAGAACTTCAGAACGTAATCCAACTATTGGCTGCATTGCTTTAACTAATCCTGTATTTTTTCAAAAGGAAGACTGGATACCTGTGCCAGCAGATTGGGCTAATAGTATTGTACAGGGTAAAAAGTACAATACTAGCAATGATATCGGCGCGGATTTATGGAAACAGGTGGAGACAACGTTGGCTAGTTATCTTATAGCTGCTCCTAGTAAGCAAGATTCTTTTCTGGCAGCCGAAGAATTCCCACAGTATGGCAATCCCGTGTTACGCAAAGTACGAATTGGGCAGGGTGCTTTTCGAATTTCGGTTATCGATGCTTACCAAAAAAGATGCGCAATTACGGGGGAGAAAACACTACCTGTACTTGAAGCGGCTCATATTAAACCTTTTTCAGAATCAGGCCCAAACCAGATAGCCAACGGTTTACTTCTGCGTTCTGATATGCACAAGTTATTTGACGACGGTTATATAACTGTTACGCCTGATTACCGAGTTGAAGTAAGCAAACGTATTAGAGAGGAATTTAATAACGGTCGAGAGTACTATCAATACCACGGTAAACAGCTTATCATCTTGCCTGAACTAAACCTTAATAAGCCTTCAAAGATTTTTCTTGACTACCATAACAGCAAAATCTTTCGTCCGTAGTACCAGTACTATTGATTGCAGTGGCTTACGCATAAGCTTCTAAACACAAACGCAATGACGTAAATGAAGACAGCCAGAGCCTCTTCCAAAGCCCTGGCTGTCTCTATTTCTGCGGTATTATTAAGCCGTAAAGGTCTCCGTCCGCCCTACCGCTGTCGCTACCGTTGGCGTCGTGATGGTCGGCACGTAGCGCCACTCGGCTGCGACGCGGCTGGTGCTGAAGCTCACGATGGTGTAGCCTCTCCGGGTAGCGTCCAAATACTGTAGATCGTCAATCAGAAGCGCCAACGCTTGTTCAAAACCGGCGATTGCCGCGGGATTGCTGCCGAGAATCGATTCAAAGCCCGGCGACGTTACGGATGGTGTAGCCACCTCGCGGCCAACTTTAGTGCCGTCGTTGGCGGTCAGGTCCGAATACCAGGCGTTGTGGGTGTCGCCGGCCAGTGCCACTAACTTCTTGCCCTTAGCCAGACCGAATACAATTTCCCGCTCAACCGGGTAGCCATCCCAGGCATCTAAGTTGTAGGGCAAAACCGTTTTCACCCGGGCAATTTCCTGCGGAGTGAGCGTAGGGTCGTTTGCCACCACTCGGGCTTTAATCTGGGTCAGGGTCGTCAGCAAGGTTTGGAACTGCTGGTTCGTAGCAGGACTGACGGAGCCTTGCGCACCCACTTCGGCGGCAACCCGAGCAATGACCACTAAGAGTTCGGCCGGAACGAACATCTTCGCCATCAGCACTTGCTGGCCCAACACCTGCCAGGTTGCTCGTCCGGCGGCAAGGGCCCCACCCAACCAGGCCAATTGCTCTTTGCCCAGTATCGTCCGGTTCGGGTCTAACCAGGCCTGTTGGAAGGCAGCTGCGTTCAACTGACCGTTGCTGGTGAAGTACGACGAATAGTCAAGCTGCTTGTCCCGGCCGATGATGCGCGTATCGAGCATATGCAGATCCAGGATATTGCCGAACGTGAAGGAGCGGTAAATCTGAGCATCTATCTGCGTCCGGACGCCGATGTATTCGTGGTACGCCTTCAGCGCGTTTGCTTTCCGAACGTTAAAATCACCTTCGTTGGGCTGGTGGTTTTGGGCACCGTCCTTGTAAGCGTCGTTAGTCAGCTCATGGTCGTCCCAAACGCAGATAAACGGCTTTTTCTGGTGCGCCAGTTGCAGCTGCGGATCGCTACGGTATTGCTTGTAGCGAGTTCGGTAGTCCGACAGACTAAGGATTTCGTTGGCGGGCTGATGTGCACGACCCAACGCATTTGTATTAGCACTCGTACCGTATTGCCCCTGTCCGTATTCGTAGATGTAATCGCCAAGATGCAGCACTACGTCGGCTTCCGAATTAGCCATCGCGCCATACACGTTGAACAAGCCATACGGATAGTTTGAGCAGGAGCACACGGCAAGTTTAACTTCTCCCAATTCAGCGCCTTTGGGCAGCGTTTTGGTTTCACCAACCGGCGACGTTACGGCCGTGTTGGTAATCGTGAACCGGTAAAAGTACTTCGTGTTCGACGCCAGGCCGCTGATGTCGATGCTAACCGTGAAATCGTCGGCCGCAGCGGCATCAACCATCTCGGTTTTGACTACCGAGTTGAACGCATTGTCGGTGGCAAGCTGGTAGGTTAGAGTAACTTTAGGACTAGCATCATTGGCTGGTGTTATGCGTGTCCAGAGGATGATCTGGTTATCGGTGGGGTCAAAGCTGGCGACGTTGTAATCGAAACGGCCCTGTTGGTTGGGGTCGTTAGGATTCGGGCCCTGGTGGTCGGTACAACTGCCCACCAGTACGGTTGAAAAGATTAGTCCACCTACGCCCAAGGCGGATTTTTCGATAAACGCTCTTCGCTTGATTGTGTGTTTGCGTGACATTACAGGGCTGGTTAAGGTAAGTGTCTAACCAAACCGCAAAGCTACGCCCGGCGCCTGTCCTCCATATTACGCCAGTTTTATCTGTATGTTAATTGATAAGGTTATCGAAGGGGTGACGCTTAACCAGAGATTGTTAAGTTAGTGTAGCCAGCACGTTTAAGAACTCCTCTGCACGAATGACCTGTACAACAGGAAACGTTACTGTCTTGAGAACGTCGAAATGCCGGTCGTTAGTAACTAGATAATCAGCCCCACAAGCGATAGCACAATCGGCAAACTTGTTATCATCAATATCAGCCGTAATTAGTTGCCAACGGTAATACGCATCGATCAAATGCATACCTGGCAGATTAAGCAGTTCTCTGATTTGTACATCAGTACGTACAATACCCAACCTAAAACCTATCTGCTCTTCATACTCCGTCAATATCTCATTTGTAACAAATGCTGTGTAACGATGCTGACGCAGAGCTTGATATATGGGATGGAAAGGAGAGTGGCTTGGTAGCGATACCAATAATATATTTGTGTCTAGAACAACATTCATTGACTACTGTTTATCATCATTTAGCCAATCTTGCATGGTTTGCTCACTCCAGCCCTGTTCGTTCCAAGCCTTATCAGCTATGTCTGTAAGTCGCTGAGCAAAATACTGACCAATCAGTTCACGGATATTTTGCAGATCCGTCTCACTTACATCTTGGGCGTATAACTTTAACAGCTCCTGTTGCAAGTTTGAAAGTTTATGTCCCGCTACCATTTTCGTTTTATTTTAACTAACATAATCATCTACGCAAAATAATACAACACGCCCACACTAATGGCTGTTAGCAACCCAGCCCAAAGCAGGTCGCTATTGAAGCTAAAACCAGCGCGAGCCACGACTTCACCCTTTCGCTCATTCACTCTTTCGCTCTTTTGCAGAAGAAACAACCCGAACGTAGCGAAAGCCGCCCAGACAGCAACGCTTTTGGGCGAGAAGCCACCGATGAAAATCAACCCAACAAACACGGCCTGCACCAGCAGAAACAGGCCAACTGCTCGCGCCAACTGCCCCGCGTCAATGTCGACACGCAACCGCTCGAACCCTTCTGGCCGAAGATTTGGAAAGGCAATCCGGCTTAGTAAAACGAGCGTCGATAGAGTCAGCACGAAGGTGAGAAACACCCGGTGCATGAAGTTGAGTTTTGCACCAAAGACAGCCGCAACAGCAGGATTGGTACCGAGGAAATTGTTGTAAATGAACTCGGCCAGCAAACCGTAGAAAGGAGCCGCAGCCATCGCAATGACGGCCGCCCGCGCCGACGCGCCCCGCCAGAGGATACCCACAAAGAACGCGACCATAATGCCCGGCGTGAAGTAAGACAGTTGCGACGATACTTTCAGCATGAAGTTGTTGGTACGGTCGGGCGTGTAGGTCCACAACGCCAGGGCAATGCTGGCCACGACCATAACCAAAATCATAAGCCGCCCGAAACGCACAATTTGCTTGTCAGTGGCTTTCGGGTTTACGTATTTCTGGTACACATCGACCGTTAGCAGCGTCGTAGCCGCGTTCATCATCGAATCCACCGACGAGAACGTAGCAGCTGTCAGCCCCGCCAGGATCATGCCCACCAAGCCGGTTCCGTGTGGAATGACCGTTTCAACCAGTTTTAGAAACGCGTTATCAGAGTTAAAATCTACGGCTCCGAAGCGCGAACGAAAAAGGTAATACGCAGCTACACCCGCTGAGATGCTGAAAAAGGGAATCGTTAGTTTTAGAAAGCCACTGGCGATAACTCCACGGCGAGCGTCGGTATCGGAGTTAGCGGCTAGGACGCGCTGCACTAAAAACTGGTTGGTCGAGAAGTTAAAGCAGTGTTGCAGCAGCAAGCCCGTGAAGATACCCGTCCACGGCAGATTCGGGTGGTTGCTGGGTAGGTAGAGGTGCATCTTCTGCAACTCGCGTGGCTGGGCCGCATCGAGATTTAACAAACCCGTAAAGCCCCCAATTTCGGGTTGGCTTAGTGTAAAGTAAGCCACGGCGGTTCCGGCCGCCAACATCATTACGGTCTGGATCGTATCAGTGATGACGATGGACTCCATACCGCCCCAGATGGTATAGGAACACGTAATCAGACCTATCAGCAGCAGTCCCGTTGCATATGACATCTCAAAGCTCGTGCCACCAAACAGCCACTGCAAGGTTAGGCTACCAACGTAAAACGACCCGACCAACTGCACCAGAATAATCAATATTAACAGAATGGTATAGAGCAGCCGCGCCTTGTCGTTATAGCGGACTTCGAGGTATTGCGAGAGGGTAAATACGTCCAGCCGTCGGTAGGATGTCAGGAAGACGAAGCACAGCAGCAAAATAGCCGGGAAAACGATTTCGTAATGCGCCTGCACGAACCCAATCGAGTAGCCAATGCCCAGCATCCCGATCAGGTGAAACGAGCTGATATTCGTCCCGAACACCGACCCGGCCACCGCCCACCACTTGATGTTCCGCCCAGCCAGAAAGTAGTCTTCGGCGGTCTTCTTCCGGAGCGCGATGATGATCCCGGCCGTTGGCATAATGGCCAGCATCAGGATCAGGACGATAATATCAATGGTTTGGAGTTGGGAGAGCATGAGCTAAACGCAGAGAGCACTGAGTTTTCGCAGAAAGCACAGAGTTATTCTCCGCGTCCTCCGCGTCTTTCTCTGTTGACTCTGCGTTTATTTATTTTAATAACCCACTAGTATTCTCGCTTCAAAAGGTTGCAACGTGAACGATTGACTAGCATAATTCGACAAAATCACCTCACCCGCTTCTACCTGTGGCACATACACTTCATCGTCGGAGAAATTGGCTAAAACAACGATTCGCTCCTCGTCTAGCACCCGCTCATAGGCCCACACGGTTGGGTGATTGGGTAGCAAATCGTTGTAGGTACCGTCCCAGATGGCAGGCGTCTTTCTCCGCCAGCGAGTCAACCGTTTATAAAAGCTCAGAATTGAATCATCGCGCACCTGCTGGTCCGCTACGTTGATTTTCGTGTAGTTCAGATTTACGTTGAGCCAGGGCCGTCCCGTGGTGAAACCCGCATTGCGTTCGTTGAACCATTGCATGGGCGTACGGGCGTGATCGCGGGCAATGTAATTCACTGATTTCAGAAAGGCTTCGTCAGAGAATTCGGCCGATCCAGACAAGGCTTTGTAGGCGTTCAATACCTGCACATCGTTGAACTCGTGGATACTGTTGAACTGGCAATTGGTCATCCCGATTTCGTCGCCCTGGTAAATAGTGGGCGTGCCGCGCTGGGTTAACAGAACGGTAGCAAGCATCGTCGCCGACTCATAATGATAGTGCTCAACATCGCCAAAGCGAGAAACAACCCGCGGATTGTCATGATTACCAAAATAGATGTTCTGCCAGCCTTTTCCGGTGCCTCCTTCCTGTTCAAGCGCTACGTTCCATGTATCGAAGACGCGCTTTAGCTCCAGCAACGTAAACTCGGGCGCTCGTTTCAGGAAGTGGTGTTCGTCGCGGGGCACGGCATGGTCGAAGTGATAGATCATGTCTAGCTCATGCCGGTCTTTACCCACGTATAGGTTCGCCAGCTCCGCCGTTACGCCAATGCCTTCACCAATACTTATGGGCGGTCCATCGCCACGGTCGTAACGGCTAAGTACTTCGCGGTTCATCTCCTGCAAAAACTCGTGGATGCGTGGTCCATTCGCGTAGACCGACGCATCGGCAAACCGGCCGGGTGGATAATTAGGAAACGACTGATCTTTGGACAGAAACGGAATAACGTCCATCCGGAAACCGTCTACGCCCTTGTCGAACCAGAAACGCATCATCTTGTACACATCCTGGCGCAGTTTTGGATTCTCCCAGTTCAGATCAGGTTGTTTGTCAAGGAATAAATGTAGGTAATACTCCCCGGTAGCTTCGTCAAATGTCCAGGCCGGACCGGAGAAGATAGAAACCCAGTCGTTAGGAAAGCCTCCGTCTTTGGGGGCACGCCAGATGTAATAATCCCGGTATGGATTGTCTTTGCCTTTCCGGCTTTCCACAAACCAGGGGTGCTCATCGGAACTGTGATTGACCACCAAGTCGAGCACCAGTTTCATGCCCCGCTTGTGCACACCAGCCAGTAACTCATCGAAGTCATCCATAGTGCCGAACGCAGGTTGAATGGCTTCGTAGTCGCTGACATCGTAGCCGTTGTCGGCATTCGGCGATTGAAAAATGGGGCTCAGCCAAAGAATATCCACCCCCAAATCGTGCAGGTAATCCAGCTTTTGGATAATACCCATCAGGTCACCTTCTCCATCGCCATCGGAGTCGTTGAAGCTGCGGGGATAAATTTGATAGATAATAGACGAACGAAAGTCAGGCATAGGGTTACCAGATAACGTCGACCTGGTTTTTGTATAACTGAAATTTTGAGTCGGCTGACATTACAGGCCAACCTTCATGCAGGGCTGTTGCTAGGATAAGCCAATCAAAGGGGTCACGGTGCTCCTCAAAAAGGGGGATATCGTTATAGTTACTGATTGCTCATTTTGCAAAGGTAAAATCTTAAATCCGTCTGCTTGTATGTGGTCTATCAAAGCAGACAGGTTAATAACAAATTCGGGCAGTTTGCCAATCTTTAGTTTAATCGCTATTTCAATGAGGGAAACTTGGCTAACCCAAATTGTATTAAGTGAATCTTCAAGGATTAATTTATTGGCAAGAGATAGTTGCGTGTTATCTTCCTGAAACCATAGTAGCACTTGTGTATCTATAAGTAGAGTCATGTAGTTTACGTGTAATCTTTCAAATCACCCAACGGTTCGTTGAAATCATCTGGAACATGGATTTTACCTTTCAATGAACCTGCCTGACGTCTTTTAGGCAATTCATCGCCATCTTCTAGAAACGTAACTAATACCTTACGCTTGTCCTAAACTGGCGGCTGTTCGTTCCAAATAATCTGGCCATTTTCGTAAGTTGCCTCTATTGTAGTTAACATAGACTTCTGTTTTTACCAAATATAACAAAAAGGGTAGGGATTCATCCCCACCCTTTTTAGCTACCGCATCAACTCGTCAAACGTAATGCTTACGTAGTACAAGCCACCGATACGGGCTAACCCGTAACCCTGCGCGTAGTATTTGTTTAGAATATTCGTGCCACCCAACTTCACCACCGATTTGAACGACGGAACTTTGTACGATACCTGTGCGTCAACACTGCTCCACGAAGGCAGCCAGATGTCGCCTTGGGTTATGCCCTGCTCCACCCAGGTTCGGTCGGTCCAGCGGTAGGTGATGGTGGCACCAAGCCGGTCGGTCAGGCGGGTGTTGCTAAGGCTGATATTATACCGATTTTCGGGTGAGATAAAGAAGTTACGGCCTAGTTGCGCCACTTCAGGATTACTCATTTTTCGTTTCACAACCGGCACACCCGACAAATCATTGCGAATGTTACCACGGGCATCGCGTGCCGTGACTAAGCCATTCTGATAAGTGTAGTTGCCGCTCAACGTATACCCTTTTCCGAAACCGTACTCCGCACCAATGCCAGCCCCGCGGACGAAGATTTCGTTGGTATTATTGAAGTTCACCTGCAGCGTTCGGTAGTTGGAAGACGTCAGTAACGCTGTTGGTCCACCACCTGGCGTCAGCAACTGGTAAACGGTTTGGGCCGCGATGAAATCGGTATATCGGCTCGCGAAATAGAACATGTCTACGTAAAATTTATTGCTGACCAATGTTTTATACCCGATCTCCCAGGTCTTGATTTTCTCGGTCGTGAACCGGCTCGGGTCAACCACAAAGGGCTGGGGCGTAGCAGCGGTTGCCGTGTTGTTTTGGTACGGCGTTACTTCTACCTGCAAATAACCCGGATTCGTGTTCAGCCCGGCTCCGTTATAGGCCTGCGGTAACCCGCCTATTTCACCAGCCAGGCCAGCCGCCGGAATGGCAAACAACTGGCCCGGCGACGGATTGCGGAAGGCCGATTGCCACGACGCCCGAAGGTTATGCACGCCATAGCTCACCACAGCCGACGCTCGGGGCGTCAATCCTCCTTTTAAATATTGATTTTTGTCGTACCGAACGGCCACGGTTGGCTTCACTGTCAGGTCACCGAAGGCAAGGTTTTTGGACGCCTGTACGTAAGCACCTACTTCGTTGATCGTGTACTCGGAGCCGTCAGGACGACGTGGGAAAGCCGTTCCACCCGACTCGAGTGCGTAATGGCGCAGGCTGGCCCCAGCAATAACGTCGACGGCATCATTCAGCAGCTTTGTGAAGTTATACATGCCTTCATAGTGCCACAGCTGCGAATTGTCGCGGAAGCGTAAGCCCCGAGCCGTCGTCGATCCCGGAATAAAGTCTGTATTGAACGTATTGGCGTAAGCGTCCCGCAGGCGGTTAAATTCGGGTGACCCGGGCAGATACCGCCCCCGATCAGCCACCGACCGCGCTTGCTCAATACCCCCATTTTTTCCCCCGTCGAAATATGCCAGGCCAAATTCAGACGCCCAGCCGCCGGTCAGCACCGACGGCTGCCCCGGTGCGCCAGGCACGGTTATGGCCAGCGGCTTCCAGGTTTCATTAATGGCCCGCGCCGTCTGGCCAATGTTCCAGCCTTCGGCCTTTTGTTGGGTCGTATACGCCCGCAGGAAGAAGTTCTCTCCGCGCACCTCAGCTTTGAACTGATTCCGTCGATAATCGGGGAAATACTCCCGAAAGCTAGCCGTACGGATGAAGTTGCCGTTGCCGTAATACCAACCCAGCGATGCTTCAATCTTGTCAGTTAATTTGTAATGCAGGGATACGTTAGCCCGGTTGTTAAACACTTTACCGTTGTTACCCAGCACCTCCAATTCAGTATAGCCTGTGCGGGTAACCAGCTGATTTCGCAGCAGTGTGTTAGCGTAGTTACTAGGAAAACGAAATGCTCCGCCGTTATTGATGTCATCGCCGTAGTTGTTGACGCCATCGTATTGAAAGTTCGTGTTGGGATCGTTATTGGGCACGTAACCGATACCCGTAGCAATGCCCCCCCGGTCAGGATCGGTACTAAAAAATCCGGTTCGGGCGCTGGTAGAGCGATCACTATAATCGTCAGCAATGAAATCAGTGCCGGTCAACCGCTGAAAGTTCACCTTGAAGGCAAAACGCGTACCGAGCTGTTTGGCGTACCGAATGGCGTAATCCAGGTAAGGCTTCGGCCCGAAGCCGGTTTTACCAAAGTTGTTGGCCCCGACTTTCACCTGAGCGCTCAGGCCCTGATACGTAAATGGGTTCTTGCTGGTTGTGAGCATCAACCCCTGCAAGGCATCGGGGCCATACAAAGCTGATGATGCGCCGGGAATCAGTTCAATACTCTCCACGTCGAGGTCCGACACGCCGGCTACCGTACCAAAGCCAAAGCCCAGGCCCGGTGAGCGGTTGTCCATGCCATCCGTAAGTTGCAGGAAACGGTTGTTATTGTTCGCCCCAAAGCCCCGCACGTTTACTGATTTAAACGTCAGGCTCTGCGTCAGCAGATCAACGCCTTTTACATTCTGCAGCGCATCGAAGGGCGTAGCGGCCGGTGAGTTGGCAAACTGGCGGGCACCCAGCTTTTCAACCGTCACGGGCGCTTTCTGAATATCTTCGGGTACACGGCTTGCCGACACCACCACTTCATCGGTCAGAATAGCCTCTTCTACAAGTTTGATATCGACGCTACGAAAGTTATTACCCCGCACGACCACGTTTTGCCGACCGTAACCGATAAAAGACACTTGTAATGTCAAGGGAAGCGACTCGCTTGTTTGAAGGGAAAACTGTCCGTCCGGTTTGGTAACAGTTCCGGTTGTTGTTCCTTTGACAAGGACATTGACGCCGGGGAGAGGCTGACTTTTTGAATCGGTCACTCGTCCCGAAATAGTGGTCTGCGCCCAGGCACTGGCACTTACCAATAACGCAAAGTACAGAAATAGAAGTAATTGTCTCATAGATTTAAGTTAGAAAAGCCACACGTTGTATTCGATCCATACAAAGGTTGGCAAAGATACGCGAATCGGTTAACAGCCGATTTAAAAACTAGCTCCGGGCGTTTCGTCCAAGTAAACTCGTGGAGGAAACAGCCGGAGCTAGTTATGTTATGTCATTTTAGCTTGAGCCAGACTAAAACCGCGCAACGTATTGAGTCTGGCCAGGTGTTTAGAACGAATATCGCAACGTAACGCCGTACGTTCTGGGATCGCCCAAAATACCGGCATAATGCCCGGCACTTCCGGGAGCCGCCAGCAACTGCTCGTAGTAATTGGTATTGAACAGATTTCTACCCCAGAGGAAAATCGTAATTCCGGTGGACGCTCTAAAGCCAATTCGGCCGTTTATCAGTGAATATCCCTCGATATTTAAATACTGAGATGGAGATGGGCTCGACGAAAACGACGAGCGATAGAAGGCATCTACCCCAAAAAAGTAATTTCCTTTCAGGCTGATGAGCTTTCCGCGGGCGGTTGCTTCTCCCCCTACAGAACCTGACCATTTTGAAATACCGGGCAACACACCCCCCGAAATGTCTTTAAAAGCTTGTTCTCCGCCCGTTTCTTCAAGTGGCACTGGCGCATTACGGAATGTTACGTACTTGCCATCGGTGTAAGCGATGGCTGTGTTCAAGGTTAAAAAATTAGCTACCCGAATATTTCCGTCTACTTCAACCCCCATGACCCGAACTTTCTCGGCATTGGCCAGATAGCCTCGGTTTACCCCCGGCTCAGGCGTTTGTACCTGCGTCTGAAAGTCTTTAATCTCGGTATTATGGAACACAATGTTCAGAACAGAACTCGGAGAAGGCTTCGTTTTTACACCGAATTCGTAGTGAGTTACGAACTCAGGCTTCACTCGGGCCAGATCGAGTAACACCTGTCCATTGGCCGTTGGCAAGCCACCAATATTAACCCCAACGGGTTTGTAGCTTATCGAGTAGGTGCCGAACGCATTAAAAGCATTACTTGCTCTGTATTGAAGGGTCAGCTGGCCAGAGAAATTACCCTCTGACACGTCAATGTCGAACGCCTGATTCGTATATACGCCGTTCTTTAAAGCTAATAAAGCCGGATCAGTCGTTTGCAGACCACCGTAGGTCTCCCGTTTGTAGTTGGCTACCTTCTTATCGTAGTTATAACGGATGCCCGGTAAAACATGGATTCGATCTGTTACAGCCCAGTCAAGCTGACCAAAAGCCGCTAAACCTGTGCTCTGGATGCGGTTAGTGGTGCGAATCCCGAAGTTATCGAACAGACCCGGGGTTTTCCAAAGGGCACTGGTCGAGCTTTGGGCAAAACGCCATTGGGCAGAACCAGCTTCTTCGGTCTGAACAGGATCAGATCGCAGATCCTGCCAAAGACCAAATACCCCAACAACACCACTCAATCGAGACGAGACCTTGCCAGAGTACCGTATTTCCTGCGACCACTGATCGTGTACCGAGTTGCCGGCAGAAATTGTAAAGACTGGCAAGCCGATATAGTCACGGTCGTTCAATGGGTTCCACTTCCAATACCGCCAGGCCGTTGTAGACGTTAATGTGCCACCGCCGAGTTTAATATCGGCATTCAGCGACACCCCACCAAGCTGGTTATCCGCTTTTGAGGGTGTATCCAGATCAACAATTCGTTCAAAAGCGCTTGAATAGGGAAGTTTGTAATTTAAATCAGCAATGATGGCGTTGAACTGCCGATACGCAGCTCGTTTGGTAGGAACAACCCCGGCTACCGGCCAGCCATACCCATTGGGTTTCTGGTCAGAGACATCCCCAATCAAGGTAATCTTTACGTTATCGGTTGGGGTGTATAAAAGTTGCCCGCGCACGCCGATGTTGTTAATGTCATTGATTGGCAGTTGGGTATGGACATTGAAAAACGTCCCGTTTCGTTGTGTACCGGTAAACGATATCCGCGCGGCCAGCTTCTTGCTCAATGGCCCCGTGAGTGATCCCTTGGCCTGAATGAACCCATAATTGCCATAACTCAATTCAAACGTTCCGCTCGGAACAAAACCGGCCGGGCGCGTCGTAATGTTAAAGGCTCCGGCGGTCGTATTTTTACCGAATAGCGTCCCCTGAGGACCTCTCAACACTTCTACCTGTTCAATATCGATAAAATCGAGTGCCGTTGCCGCCGGGCGAGCGTAGTAAACACCATCCACGTAAAAACCAACGCCCGGATCAATTCCATCGTTTGTCAACCCATACGTAGAGCCTAAACCGCGAATGTTAAGCGTTGTGTTTCGGGCATTTGAGGCATATAACTGAACAGTTGGTACTAGCTCTTTCAGCCGGTTTACGTTGAAAGCACCGGCATCCTCAGCGCGGGTACCACTCACAATGGAGATTGGAATGGGTACATCCTGTGCTGACTCCTGACGACGACGGGAAGTAATCGTCACGTCGGCTAACTGATTGGCCCCTTCTTCAAGCTCAATTTCTACGTTACTATCGTTTATAACGGATTCTTTAGGCTGATAACCGACGAAGGAAACAACAACGGTGAAGGGAAGCTTCTGACCCGTGATCAGATTAAATTGCCCGTTCAGGTCTGTAGTACTGCCGTTCGTTGTTCCTTTGATGGTTACGGTGGCCCCGATCAATGATTCTTTGGTGCGGGCGTCAATGACTTTTCCGGATACAGTCGCGTTGATAATGGGGGCATCCTGAGCGGACAAGAACAGAGGAACAAGAATGGCCCCTATAAAAAGCATTAATGTTAAAACTTGTTTCATTCTCAATTGCATTTAGTGTAGAGTCTTCGTTGAGCAGTGGCCCGCAAAAACAGCCCTGCATATGCGAAAAGTTAAAAAACTAGGGGAGCCGCCCTGGCGCTTTAATGGCTTTGTTAACTCACAATTGTGCGCTTTTCTAAGCAGGCACATTCATTTAACAGATGGTAGATTTATGTCCTCAACAGACAGGTTTGTGTCGCATTCTGGTTATTTGTGTTGGCTTTTAATAATACTCTATGAGATATTTGCACTAATTCTCCCTATACTCCCGGTTGTAGATAGACTATTAGTACTTATAACCTATTGATTTAATAGGGATTACAAAGGAAGTAGTATATTGCTGCCACTTCCAAACAGAAGACCTAATTATTTTAATGTCTTACTCTTTTTCTTGTTTTGAATCTAGCTATTCGCGGAAAAAGTCAATTTCAGCTTCTTGTTCACTTTTATGAAAAAAATAGTACTGCTTATCTTCTTACTACTTGCTTCGAGTCTAGTTCAGGCGCAGCAGCCGACGCAACCGCCGGTTAAGTTCGTTCAGCAACAAGAGCAAGCCTGGCTAGGATATTTCAACCAGACCCGATTCAGTAACCATTGGGGTATCTGGGTAGACCTTCATCACCGACGTACCGACTTTCTGGACCGTTTAAACCTGAATCTGGTTCGGGCCGGGCTAACTTATTACGTAAACGATAATCTGCGGCTCACGGCGGGCTACGCGTACGCTGGATCTGCCTTATCGCCCAGCGGCACGATTCGTCCTGAGCATCGGCCCTGGCAACAAGTCTGGTGGACGGGCCGGGCCGGGCGTTTTAACTTACTACAATGGGTCAGGGCTGAGCAACGGTTCAACCACCGCGTTCAGGGCGATCAGCTGGCCGACGGTTATGGCTTCAATTGGCGGTTCCGGTACAACTTCATGCTTCAAATACCGTTCAAGGGCGAAACCATCCAGCCAGGAGTCCCCAACTTTGTTCTGCAGGATGAAGTGTTTGTTAATGCAGGCAAACAGATCACCTATAATTATTTTGACCAGAATCGCTTCTTTGTTGGGGTCTCATACCCGTTCAGCAAGAGCCTGACGGCGCAGCTTGGTTACATGAATCAGTTTGTTCAGCAACCTGCTGGCAGTTCATTTGTCAGCAACCGCACACTACGTTTTTTTGTCTTTCACACTTTAGACTTTCGTCAGCAGCCATAGTGCTTGGTCGGGTAGTCACGCGCCTGAAGGCCAGGGATTAGTTTGTCGGAGAGAGGGTATGCACAGGCTTACTTTCCAAAATAGCCAGTCAATTCGCCATACCCTAAAATGTGCCCTTTCATTGCGTTCAGAATGGTTTGCTTGTCGGGTATGACAGTAAAGGATAAAGGCTCATCGAGCGCATAAACGCGGAACACATAGCCATGGCGACCAAGGGGCGGGCAAGGGCCGATGTATTTCGAATCACCAGTTGAGTTCTTACCAACTTTACCACCCAGCATTCGCATCTGCTCGGCCGAGGCTCCCTCGGGCAAACTACGAGCCGATGCAGGTAGATTAAACACGACCCAGTGCGATAAGTTGAATACAGGAAAGGCAGGCGTTGGCACGTCGTAATCCGTTGCCAGCACCACATAGGATTCAGCGTCGGGCTGATTACCTTCCCACGCCAGTGCGGGCGACAGCTCCTGTCCTTTGCAAGTACAATTCACGGGCATATCGCCATTGGGAGGAAACGAGCGGCTGGAGAGGGTAAGATTTTTGGGTAGTCCGGTGTGATAGGCTTTTTCTTCTTCTCGTTGGCTTTTGGCTCGGAAATGCATGATGACTGCCAATACTCCCAAGGCCATGATACTACCTAAAAGAATTTTTAGAAATAAGCGCATAAAAAAACCGGTTAAACACGTTCACGTCTTTAACCGGCAATTTAAAGCTAAACTTTGTTAAGTTATGGCTTTACTAGGGTCTTTATCTACTATCTAGAAAGGTAGTAATAAATACTTAACGCTTAATTCAGCTCTACGGTGCCCCACCTACGCGGCCCGACTGCTCTGCGGACGCCGTAGCGTTGCCGAACGTAGCGGTTGGGTATTACTGCGAGACTCTTCAATCACCTGCTCCGAAACTAATCCTAAATGGTTGGCCCGTTTCAGGACGTAATCGAATGGCAAATTGAAGTAGTTGGCTACTTCGCTGCGGAAGCTATCCGGAAATTTCGAAAGCCGCAGGCCAAAAAACTTACGCACTTCATCTTCCGAAAGCATCGCAGCCAGCGCTACACGTTCGGCCTCGGACAGCAACTCGGTACGGGAGGGATACAAATGCTCCAGTCCGATAGAAGCCGTCAGAATAGTAAGGAATAAGTTTTTGTACATAGCCGATAGCTCGGCAGGAAGAATGATCCAGCCTTGCTCACGAAACTTAGCCGAAAAGCCGGTTAAGCCCTGTTCTCCGCGAATCTCACCGGCAATCATTTCGTCGGGAAAGCGTAGGCGATCAGTACCACTATCGCGGTCGGCTTTCTGCAGCCGAAAAACGACAGCTTCAACCGGGCTTTTGTGAAATAATAGGTCGGCTGGCATGACGTGGGTGCTTTCCCACTGATCGGTCATGCGCATGAACAAGCTTTCGTTAACGGGTAGATTCTCGGGACTACCGAGGCTAATGAGCATCCGGCGGAAAGCCGCCAGAAAATCAATCTGGAGTTGGTTCGGATTTGTGCGTCCTCGCTTCATGCGGTTGAGGAAACCGAGCGTTGGTTTGTAAGCCAAAACCCGGCATCATTAGTATGGTTGTTGATTGTAATCGGGGAGGTAAATATAAGCAACAAACCACTGATAACAAAGCGATAACATAAAGATAACAGGGTAAATTTATCGGCATTAAACGAGTGGATAACCAGCACCAAACAGACTCTCTAAAACCTTCCTCTATGCTGGTTAAATTTAGAGTCCAACAACTAGTTTCAAGCCAGGATTGACATGCCTAAAGAAGCCGTTCATGTACAATTCTGGCTGGACTTTAAAGAGACCCTTCTGATACGCAGTACCACTCAATCGTACGGCATCCCGATCAAAATAGAATCCGCTTCTATGTACCGGGATTCCTACGTAAAACGAAAATATCTGTCGACTAAAAGCAGATGTCTGACCATCTTTGTTGAAATAGTAAAATGCTACTCCTACATTCAGAAAATCATTGCGAAATGTCTGAAGGCGGTCATTCAAATTAGATTGCGAGAAGAAAAAGTTAGATAGGTAACTGACCGAATACCCTACATTGTGGAGCTGAGTCGGAACAAACTGCACCTCAAAATTCAGCGACGGCACCCACTGATTGCGAATTAAACCAACACCCACGCCTGGCTGAAAGCTAATGAAGGGACTTTTCGCTAAACCAGGGCTTAAAAAACGAGCTTCTTTATTGTCCTGCTGAATCATATCAAATGACATGCGAGGACTCGTTAGATCATGCCCCTTGTATTGTTGTACTGACTCAAGTGCCTTTCGTAGGTTAGCATTAACTCCGCCCGCTTTCAGGAATCGCTCAATATCGCTCAGATCGTTAACGAGCAGGTAGATACTGAAATCATAGTAGGTTGCCTGGTTTCCTGTAATTGACCACACGACTTGCAGCGTATCTTGTTGCTTTTTAACAGCCGCCGGTTCTTCGCCATCACTGAACCGAAACGATTCAGTGGTCTGAGGTGTATAACGTAGGTCCACCCCTCGATCAGCCTCGCCAAGCCGAAACAGCGCATGAACAGCACGTGTCGGACTCTGCGTTGTATCCTGTACTTTTCGGTAATCAGCCACAAACAACCGAAGCACCGAGTCGACGTTTTGCCGCGCCTGAACCTGAGCGTACCGATCAAAGCCGACCAGCAAGGTGTTACGCTGCCCTAAATCAACCTCAATATGGCTCAGGCCGTTGTATTTACGTTTGGCGCCTGGTTCTGCTAAGCGTGGGCCGCTTGGTTGAGCCATAACATTCCCGGCCATGCTCATCAGGAGCAAGGCAACCCAGTTGATTGTTCGCATATTTATTGATTTGTTTTTGTTGTCAGAGGCAATATAATGGGGGATGATGGCCGAACATCGTCTATGGCTCGTTGACTTCCAGTGCCCAATCTGACAAAGTGTTCGGAACGATACAGTTTAGGTCGAGCTTCTTCTTCTGCCCGCAGTTCGTTTTCATGCACTACCCGGAAGCGTCGGCTAGCCGGTTTAGCAGCAATCGTTCTCACCGGCTCAACTGGTTTAGCTACCACTGAGGTAGCCGCCGTATCTGGCGTTATCAAAGCTTCTACTAATTGGGCAACAGCTGCTATGGGCTCCGTAACGTGCACCGTAGGTTGAGGCTTAGTCCTGATCAGTTGTTTAGCCGCTACTCGGTGCATCGTTACCGGTTTTACCTGCCGATGACTAACCAACTCCTGAGCCAACTGTCGATCGGTAAGGTTCATGGCTGGTTTTTCCTTGGGTGTAGCGGGTAGTAATTGCGGTTTTTGCGTCGCTAGAGGCTTGTTTTCGGCCAACTGCCCTATCCAGACTACTCCCAGTATCAGACCAGTTACGCACGCTGCTATCCACCATCCTGCCAGCCGTTGCCAACCGATGGGCGTTGCCGCAACTTGCGGCCACATCTGGCCCCACAAGCGTTCAGTATCAAAAGCTGAGCCGGGCGGAGGAGCGTCGGGCAGGCGGTCAAGCGACTGCCGAACCCACTGATCAAGAGATTCGTCGGATTTCTGCTTCATAACCGTACTGAATTAATCGTTCCTGAAGCAAGGCTCTTGCTTTGCTTAATTGTGATTTTGATGTGTTTTCTGAAATATGCAGTTGCTCGGCAATTTCACGATGGGTGTAGCCCTCGATTACGTATAAGTTAAATACCGTTCGATAGCCCGTCGGCAACTCGCGGATAAGCCCGTAGATACGTTCAACGTCTAGCCCGGCATCGGGTAACGGCGCTGGGTCGGGCTGGACATCCGCCGTTTCTTCGGCCTGGAACAACGGTAAGCTCCGGTTGGCTCGCAGATGTTGCAGCGCTTCGTTCACCACAATACGTCGTAGCCAGGCTTCCAAACCGTTATCGTCGCGGTACGTAAAGTCAACAATGCCTCGAAAGGCCTTTAAGAACCCGTTCATCAACACCTCTTCAGCTTCGAGCTCATTGCGAACGTAGCGCAGACTCACGCGAAACAACCGGTTAGCATACTGGTCGAACAGCCGCTTTTGGGCGAAGGCATTACCTCGTTGACACTGTTCGACAAGCTGCTGCGACATGAGCGGAACTGATTACCAAAATCGATTCTAAGGACAGAAATGCCAGTTCTTGCAAAAGGGTTGCCCGGAGAAAATAAAAAAGCCATTGCTCTGACAAAGCAATGGCCTTTTCATGAAAAGGTTTCATTATTCTACCGTCACCGACTTGGCCAGGTTCCGGGGCTGGTCAACGTTGCGGCCCCGCATCACGGCAATGTCGTAGGCCAGCAGTTGCAAAGGCACTACTGAAATCAGCGGCATCAGAACGTCATGAACTTTAGGGATTTCAATCGTAAAGTCAACCATGCCAGGGAGGTGCGTGTCGCCTTCCGTGGTAATCGCAATAACGCGGCCTTTGCGGGCCTTCACTTCCTGAATATTGGAAACAACTTTTTCGTAGGAAGAGTCTTTTGTAGCGATCACAACCACGGGCATATCTTCGTCGATAAGTGCAATTGGTCCGTGCTTCATTTCAGCTGCTGGATACCCCTCGGCATGAATGTAGCTGATTTCTTTTAGCTTCAATGCCCCTTCCAGCGCAACCGGGAAGTTCAGTCCGCGGCCTAAATAGATAAAGTTGCGGGCATAGGTAAAGATGTAGGCGATCTCCTTAATCTTGTCGGCCGCCTGTAATACCCTTTCAACCTTTGCCGGCACACTCTCCAATTCAGCCAGCAACTGCCGGAACAAGGAGTCAGAAATAGTGCCTTTGCGCTTCGCTGCGGCTAAGGCCATCAATGTGAGCACCGTTACCTGAGCCGTAAACGCTTTGGTGCTGGCGACACCAATTTCTGGACCAGCGTGGGTGTAGGCACCTGCATCAGTTGCGCGCGCGATAGACGAGCCCACTACGTTACAAACGCCGAAAATCGTTGCTCCTTTTGACTTAGCTAATTCGATGGCGGCCAACGTATCGGCGGTTTCACCCGACTGCGAAATAGCAATGACGATATCGCCTTCTTTTATGATTGGATTTCGGTAACGAAACTCCGAGGCATATTCTACTTCGACGGGAATCCGGGCGAGCTCTTCAAAGATGTATTCAGCAACCAGACCAGCATGCCACGACGTTCCGCAGCCAATAATGACAATCCGCTTTGACTTGGCTAGTTTATCCAGGTAATCGCGTAGTCCACCCAGCTGTAAATGACCCGCGTCAGCCTGGACACGCCCCCGCATCGAGTCGGCAATGGAGCGGGGCTGTTCAAAGATTTCCTTGAGCATGAAGTGATCGAAACCACCTTTTTCGATGGCTTCCAACTCCAGCTCTATCTTGTGCACGTAAGGCGTTGTCGTTGTGTTATCCAGCGTTACCACTCTGAGTTCACCGTCTTTAATAACGGCAATCTCATAATCGTTCAGATAAATAACGTCCTTGGTGTATTCAACAATTGGGGTAGCGTCGGAAGCAAGAAAAAACTCATTCTCGCCTACACCAATCACCAATGGCGAGCCTTTTCGGGCTGCAATAAGTTGCGTAGGGTCGGCTTCGTTCATGATCACGATGGCATAGGCTCCAACTACCTCCTGCAACGCCAGCCGCACGGCGTCTTCGAGAGTGCCCCCATTGTTCTCCCAAATGTCTTCAATGAATTGCCCTAGTACTTCGGTGTCGGTTTCGCTCGTGAAAGTATGCCCTTTCTTCAGCAACGCCTGCTTGATAGCCGCGTAGTTCTCGATAATGCCATTGTGTATGATGGCCAGCTTGCGATGAAACGAATAATGTGGGTGGGCATTGACGTCGTTTGGCTCTCCGTGGGTTGCCCAGCGTGTGTGCCCCATGCCCACTGTGGCGTGCGTATCTTTGCCGGCTAGCTCCTGCTCCAGCGCAGCCACTTTGCCTTTCTTTTTGTAGACTTTTAGTCCCTGGCCGTTCATCAGCGCTACGCCCGCACTGTCATAACCGCGGTATTCAAGCCGTTTCAACCCTTTTATCACCAACGGACACGCTTCCCGATGTCCAACATAGGCTACAATGCCACACATAGATTAATCTGTTTAGGTGTTATCTCCCGAATTCACCGGCAAGGCTACCAGTGCCAGAATGCCTTTAAAAGTAAAATAAACGGAAAAAAGCCGGAATGTCCGGCTCTTTTCGCGAAAATGTAAATTGGATTGGCAATCGCCAGCTTATTGTGATGTCGTATAGAACACAATCAGTTTCACGCTGGTGTTGCCATTCAGCTCCATCCGCCAGACACGGTCAGTGAGATACAGTTGACTGTTATCAACACCTTGTCCGGTAGATTGTGACACTGAAAACAGCGAGCTACTTGGAGTCATTAACGCCAATCCTGTGTTCGGGCTGAGGTTCGTAACGATTGATTGCAGATAGCCACTCATATCGAACGTGTATTCATTAGTTCGAGAAGCCCGTGCTACTAGTTGTGCCCCAAAAAAGCTACTTGCTAAACGAGTTTCAGGCCCGATGGAGGGTACCATGAACGGAAAACCTCCTATTGGTAGCCGACGCAGACGATTCTGCTCATCGGCCTCAGCCAGTGCCAAATATGGCGGAAAATATACTGTAGCGCCGTTTGAATTTGCGGGCGTAATGACCAGATCAGCCCGGTTAATGGCAACCCGACCTGACCTCACCAGATTCACCAGCGTTGGAAATGTCAATTTCGTTGTCACCCCCGTAGCCGGCTGCACAAAGGTGCGGCCGTTGGCGGCAGTAGAAGACAATGTCTGACCACGCTGCAACGACGCTAAAGGCGTACCGTTTCGGTCAGCTGTTATCTGGTTAAAGCGTTTACCATTCAACAAAAATGCCTGGATCTTCGTGGTTTTCTCGCCTTCAACGTGGAAGTAAACATACACCGCTGATAACCGCGAAAAACTTAAAACAGCTGCTCGATCATTACTGGTCGATGTCAGCAAAAATCCACGCTGAATTTTTGCTTTAAACAAAGCAGGATTAGCTAGTTTACCTGCGTCGGTGTTCGCCAGCGTCATCAGTTCACGACCAATCGCGTCGGGTAACGCTAGACGGAACGATAACGAGTCGGTAGTTGTAGGACGCGGTCGAATTACCTGCCGAATCAGCGGTTGGCTTTCGGCTGGTACGCTACTACTGATGTCATAATTAGCTTTTGTGATCAGACTATCGGTTAAGCGATAAAGCTGTAACTCCTGCGCTTGCGTCGTATCACCATAGAAGGAGTTAAATCGGTCGTAGTCCAGGAACAACCGCGTTGAGTCATAGATAATACGGTTAGCAGGCGTCGGATTAGTCGTTGCTGAGTCATTAACAACGAAATCGCCTGCGGTGCTATATTGACTAAGCTCGAAGAAGGCTCTGGCCTGAACTTTCCCGAACACAGGGTCGACGTATCGGCCCACCATCAGGTTACCTTGATCGTTGCTACGTACCGAGTCGAACCGAATCGTCTCTCGCGTGACTGTGATCGTGTCAGTATATGAAACATCCACCGGTGTGGTGGGTGGCAATCCAATCTCTTTAGGTTCTTCGCAGGCTATAACCCCCGCTACCGCCCCCGCCAGTAAGAAAAGACGGGTGCTCCAACTAGCCAGCCAGTTGCGTGTAGAGGTTATAATAGCGTTCTGCGACATCTTCATCTTCGGCAGCATCAAATTTATGTTCGGGTAAATCAGTTAAAATGGCATTCAGGCTTTCGCTCGACTCTTCTTCCGCTCGCACAACGGCGTCGGCATAAGCACTACCGATACGAATGAATCCCTGAAAATCGGCCGTTTTCAATTCTGCCAGCATTTCATCATCAATGTCCATCATGCGGGCTTTCTCAATGATGTCGCCTTCAAAGCGGTGCTCAAACGCGTTATTATAGACCGTAAAGACCGATTTGGTGTCCTTAAACATCGGGTCGTTGCGGTAGGTTGTTTTAAGATAGAGCGGAATCAGCGCCGTCATCCAGTCATTGCAATGAACGATGTCGGGAGCCCAGCCAAGCTTCTTAACGGTTTCTAAAACGCCTTTGCAAAAGAAAATAGCCCGCTCGTCATTGTCATCGTAGAACCGGTTTTCTTTGTCATGGAAAACGTACTTCCGCTGGAAATAGTCTTCGTTGTCAATAAAATAGACTTGTAACTTGGCCGTGGGGATAGAGGCTACCTTGATAATCAATGGTTTCTCTTCGTCGCCCACCGCAATATTGATACCTGACAACCGCACCACTTCATGTAACCGGTTCTTGCGTTCGTTAATCAGCCCGAAGCGCGGCACCAGAATTCGGATCTCCATCCCCCGCTCCTGCATTGCCTGTGGCAGTTTGCGGACGAAGTCAGCGACATCAGACGTTTTCAGGAAAGGATTGATTTCGCTGGCAACGTAGAGGATACGTAGTTTGCTCATAATAAGGGAAGCGTGTGTTGTCTGAGAGAACTAAAAAACTTGCAAAATTATACAATTTTTTCCCGTATTTCAATAAGATTTGTGCAAAAAAAGCTGAGGGCTCGGGGCCTGGGGCAAGAGGTAAGTGAACGACACGTTCGTACGTTTCATGGCTCCCTAAACCCTTCGCCCCTGGCCCTTCGCCCCACGCTCTATGCTTCGTTTCGAAACTATTGCAACTCTCCGTCAACACCTTAATTCACTCCATGCCGCTCATAGCATTGCCCTCGTGCCAACCATGGGTGCCCTACACGACGGCCATATTACTCTGATTGACACAGCTAAACGAGACAACGATGTTATTGTCAGTAGCATCTTTGTTAACCCTGTTCAATTCAACAACCCCGACGATCTGGCTCGCTACCCACGTACGCTCGAAGAAGACTGCCAAAAGCTGGAAGCAGCAGGTTGTGATATTGTCTTTACTCCGTCTGTAAATGAAATGTATGTCGAATCTCCGGTGTTGAAACTGAATTTTGGCGAGTTGGAGACTGTGATGGAGGGAGCTTTTCGGCCGGGGCATTTCAACGGTGTAGGCATTGTAGTGGCTAAACTGTTTAACATTGTGCAGCCTAATCGGGCTTATTTCGGTCAGAAAGACTTACAGCAGGTTGCCGTAGTACGTCGACTGATCCGTGATCTGAGCTTTCCGGTTGATTTAATTCGTTGCCCAACTGTTCGCGAGAACGATGGGTTGGCGATGTCGTCACGGAACCGGAACCTCGCCCCCGGAGAGCGCGAACAGGCTCCCCTGCTGTACAAAGCATTAACGCTTGCTCATGATTTACTGATGGAAGGTCAGAGCACTAGTCAGGCGAAAGCTGCTGTAACGGGTTTCTTCACGACAAACCCTAATTTTCGGCTGGAATACGTCGACATTGTCAATGCCGATACGCTTCAATCCGTCGGTGAAGTGCTGGCGCCGGGTCAAACGGCCATCTGTCTGGCGGCTCACCTGGGTAACGTGCGATTGATTGATAATCTGGTGTTTTGAATGGAGAAGTGTTATCTTCGTCAGAAAGAGACAAATACTATGAAACCGACAAACGATCAGGAGGCTCCGAATGAAACAATTGCGTTGCTGCGTCGACTTGCGGCCGAAAAGCGCGAGACGAAACGGCAGATGCGGGAAGCATTTAAAAATGATCCAGAGATACAGCGAATTGTAAGAGAATTGGACGATCAGAATGCTCAGCGAAAATATCAATCCGTATAAATTTAGATTTGCTGGGGACGAGTTTAATTCTTACTTGTTTACAACAGTTCAAGGCGCTGCCTATACTGTTAAATTCAAACCTACGCCATATTTATTTGAAGCTTATTCTGAAATTAGGGAACAGGTTTATGAATTAGTCATTGATCTGACACGCCCAACTTCTAGCAAGCCTCGTCTAGACCCAGCCATCGCAGTAACCATTGCCGCTATCTGCCATGATTTCTTTGTCGATAAAGAGAGGATTCTGCTTTACATCTGCGAAACCGCCGATGCCCGGCACATGGCTCGTGTTCGTAAGTTTGGCGCCTGGTTTTATGAATTTAACGACTCGGGATTTCTCAAAATTGACACCAGTTTCCCCGATACAAATGGTATTACGTATTACTTATCACTGATCTTTAGAATGGGCCATCCGCACCGCCACACGATCATTGACGAGTTTGAACGGCTGGCCAGGAATTACAACGAGGACAAGTAAAATCAGAGTTGATTGTAAACACATAGGCACACAGAATAGAAAAATCTTTGTGTTCTGTGTGCCTAATCGTCCGAATCACTCCACAATTCGAAACGCCATCTTAGCCTTTTCCCGGGAGAGTGAATTGAAATGCCACCATTCAAATTCGATTCGGCTGAAGCCGCCCTGTAGCATGGCCGTACGCAGAATTTGCCGGTTCTCAATCTGTTGTTTGGTTAATTTACCTGCTTTGAGCAACTCAGCTTCTTTGGACGGATAAGCCAGCTCACCGAAGTAGTCGTACTTGGTACCCATGTCAAGCGGTTTACCGTCCTTCGTCGCCACGGTTAGGTCAACGGCGCAGCCATAGTTATGAATGGAGCCTTTTCTTGGGTCCGCTACGTATTTCTGACGCTCCCCCTCGGGCATATTCGGCAACGCATTCCAGAGATTCCACTGGGCCGAGCGGGGTCGGGCGGCATCATACACTAACAGACGTAAATCCGGGTGTTTTTCCTGCAAATATTTGCTGGCCTCAGCTAGTTTACGAGCGGCCATAGGTTGCATATAGGCACGGGTTAAGTCGCCATATACGTCCTTACCGACAAAATTATCGGTAGTTGAATATTTTAGCTCTACCAGGATAGTTGGGTCTACTTTCTGCACATCGACTAAGCCTTGCTTTTGCATAGCTGTTTCTAATTTACTCTGTGCAAAAACAGTTGTGACACAGAGATACACAAAGAAAACACAGAGGTACACGGAGATTCTGTGTATCTGTATGCATAGCTGCGTTACAACTTTTTTATGTGATTTCATACCACAAATAAAGCCAAAACCCGCTACTTTGCTCACCAAACCTAACCGTACATGGCACTTAACTACATTTGGGTTGCTTTCTTTGTCATTGCTTTTCTGGTCGCCTTAGTCAAATTAATCTTTCTCGGCGACACCGAAATCTTTAAAGTCATTGTCGAAGGTTTATTCGATTCTTCAAAAGTTGCGGTGATGGACATTGCGCTGCCACTGGCGGGCGTAATGACGTTTTTCCTAGGTTTGCTGAACATAGGCGAAAAGGCTGGGGCTATCAACTTCTTAGCCCGTATCATTGGCCCATTCTTCCACAAACTGTTTCCTGAAGTACCCAGAGATCACCCCGCCAACGGCCAGATGATTATGAACTTCTCGGCCAACATGCTTGGTCTGGATAATGCCGCTACGCCCTTTGGCCTAAAAGCAATGGCTAGCTTACAGGAGTTGAACCCAACCAAAGAGACGGCCTCTAATGCGCAAATCATGTTTTTGGTGCTGCATACGTCGGGCCTGACGATCATTCCGCTCAGCATCATGGCTCAACGGGCCGTTCTAGGAGCAAAAGACCCATCGGACATTTTTATTCCGTGTCTGATTGCTACTTACGTTGCCACTGTTGTAAGCATGGTGGCGGTAGCCGTCAAGCAACGGATCAACCTGATCAACAGCACCGTGCTTGGCTGGCTTGGAGGTATCACCGCTTTAATTGGGCTGGCCTTGTGGTATCTCTCCACGAAGACTAAAGAAGAGATTGAGGTTATATCGAAGGTAACGGGCAACCTTATTCTGATGCTCATCATTGTATCGTTCCTGCTGGGAGCCATGCGTAAAAAGGTAGATATCTTCGACGCATTCATCGAGGGGGCCAAAGGTGGTTTTGAAACCTCCGTACGGATCATTCCATACCTGGTTGGTATGCTGGTTGCGATCAGCGCCTTTCGCAGTTCGGGTGCAATGGACTACGTTATCGACGGCTTGAAATACGGTTTCAGCTTCACGGGACTGAACACCGAGTTTACCGATGCTCTACCTGTAGCCCTCATGCGGCCACTTAGCGGTTCGGGGTCGCGGGCGCTAATGATTGATGCGATGAAACAGTTCGGTCCTGACTCGTTCGTAGGACGCCTGGCCTGCATGTTCCAGGGCGCGGCCGACACAACGTTTTACATCGTAGCGTTGTACTTCGGCTCGGTGGGCATTCGCAACTCACGTTACGCCATTCCGTTTGGTTTGTTTGCGGACTTAATGGGTGTCATTGCCGGCATTGCGCTGGGCTATTTCTTTTTCCATTGAGCCAAAACAACAGCTAATTTGTTATATTTGATAGATGAGCTTTCCTACGATGACAACAATTCAGATAAAAGTCAGTGATGATGTATTGGCCCGTTATGGAGCACAAGCCCTGGCCGAACGATTTGAGCGGCTACTGGCTTGGGAAGAACTTAGTCGGGAAGCACAAGAAATAAAGAAAAATCTGGATGAATCGGATATTGACTGGGAAAGTATGATGGAAGAGTCGCGCCAAAAGGTTTGGGAGACTTATAAGCATACGATAAAAGATAAGCTTCCACCAGAAGCTTTTAAGTAAAATTGCTTCCGACTATAAATCCAGGGATATCTATCCATCAAAATTACTCCAACTAAGAGGCAGTTGGGTGGCGACTTGTACTTGTCGCATTACTTCTTCCGACACATGGTGTCACCATAGCATCCTCGCGAGTTCGTTATTGACGCAAACGTTCTATTTGGCTGTCTCATCAGTGGACACGATTTTTACCTGAAGCTTCTGGCCGACAATCGATTTTTTACGGCTGATTTTGCGTTGGAAGAAATGCAGATCTATCAGGAAGTTATCCTTCAACGCACGAAGTTGTCGGCGGAGCAATTCAGGAAATTCACACTTTCTGTGTTTGCAGGCTGACAGTCGTTCCAAATCTGTTGATAACGACTCAAAACTATTATCAGGCGTTTCTGCTTTGTAAGGACATTGACCAAAAAGATACTGCTTACGTAGCTCTGGCTTTGCAGTTGAATATACCTTTACTTACTCGCGATAAGCCTTTTGCTCATGGTCTGCGACTACGGGGTTTTACAAACATCGTCACCTTAGACGAGTTGTTCAGTCAGAACGACGAATTTGAATCAACAAGCTAACCAGTAATGAACATTACTCAAGTCCGCGAACACCTCCACCGACTCATTGATGAGGTGGATGACATTTACGTCCTCAACGGCCTGTACCGCAATTTGATCTCTGATAAACGGCAGCGTGAAGCCTATGAAAAAGAGCAACAGGAGAAAGCCAAAAGACAAACTAAACGATCCAGTTAAAGCGCACCCGAAAGGCTACTAATGGTTAGGGCAATGATGATGGTATTGAATACAAACGACACAACACCATGAGCCAGAGCCGTCCGTCGTATGGGTCGCGAACCAATGGCCACATCAGACACCTGACTGGTCATACCAATAACGAAGGAGAAGTACGCGAAATCAAGGTAATCTGGTTCTGGTTCGTGCGGAAAGTCAAGGCCGCCGGGCCGTTTTGCGGGGTCTGACTGATTACCATAATACAAGTGAGCATAGCGAATAGTAAACACCGTGTGTACCAGGCCCCAGGCACAGGCTACGGCCAGAACCGCTAATAGTATGTGAGCCAGGCGGTCGGTTTTCCCCATACCGTCGAGCAAAGCAATAACGGCAAACAAACTTGCTACGGCCGCTCCGACCACAAATATTAGAATCACCGTACGACTCGAATCCTGAATCTTCGAGATGCGGGGTAGATCTCGTGGATGGAGCAAGATAATTGAGGTCCAGACCAGAGACAATACGGTCATGGCATACGACACCCACACAATGGTAATACGTGCTGGCGTATCAAAATCCGCTGGTATTATAAAATAAGCAATGATTGACACGGGTAAGGCAATCATCAGGCGGTGGTGCGTATCCAGACAGCTAACGTAGCGAAGTAAGGCCGATATCATATCGTTCGTTAAAAACTATAGACTGCGAAGCAATACGTCCAGCCTGTATAAACCAAGCGTTCACGCAGAAGCGGGTATTTAAAATAGTTGTGTAACTGACCACATTACCAACCCCTCATCCATATGACCTATTTGATTGTTGATACTGAAACCAATGGTCTACCCCAGTTGTATGAACTGTCTTACACTGACACGTCTAACTGGCCCCGTTTAATTTCAGTTTCGTGGGGATTGTACGACGAAACAGGTCACGAACTTAGCAGTGATTCGTGTATAGTACAACCCGACGGCTACCGCTGGAACCGGGAAGCACAACGCGTTCATGGTATTCGGCCCGAAGAAGCGCAGGCATATGGACTGCCACTTACCCGTGTTCTGACCCAATTAAGCGCTGTCATTGAACACGCTAACAGTTGGGCTGGGCATTTTATCGAACTGGATTATAATGTAATTGGAGCTGAATTTGTCCGGGCAGGACGCCAGGCAGAATTTTTAGCCAAACCAACAGTGTGCACCATGGAGGCAAGTCGGCTCATATCGAAAACCGGTGACTGGCTTAAATTAGACGAGCTGTATGCCTTGCTGTTTAACAAACCTATGCGTGGCCTGCACAACGCCCAGGCCGACCGGCTGGCCACTGCCCAGTGCTTTTTCGAGTTGAAAAAGCGAGGGGTGTTATAAGCACAGGCGACTATCAGGGAGCAAATAAGGCCTATGCGCTTAACATCTCCTGTAATATTCCCGGAAAAAACTATCTTATCCAACGTTTATACCGCCGGTCCTCCATTTTTCAAAATTTTCAACAATCTTGCCTTGTCATTTGACACCAGTATAGCCTGAAGCCGTTTTTGTTGATAATTATGAAGGACTACATCCGCCCGATTAAACGCTTATTGGTCGCCAACCGGGGCGAAATCGCCATCCGCATCATGCGGGCCGCCACCGAATTAGGCATTACAACCGTCGCTGTCTATACCTATGAAGACCGCTATTCACTCCACCGCTACAAAGCTGACGAAGCCTACCAGATTGGCCGCGACGATGAACCGTTAAAACCGTACCTGGACGTAGAAGGCATCGTTCTATTGGCCAAACGACACCAAATCGACGCCATTCATCCCGGTTACGGCTTTCTGTCTGAAAACGTCAAACTGGCTCGTCGGTGCCGTGAAGAGGGTATCATTTTCGTCGGTCCGTCGCCCGAAGCGATGGACGCACTAGGCGATAAAGTGCGGGCGAAAAACTTAGCCACGAAAGCGGGCGTTCCGATGATTCCGGATTCGCGGGAGGAAAACATGACTCCGCAATTCGCCCTTAGCGAAGCCGAGCGGATTGGCTTTCCGGTAATGGTGAAAGCAGCTGCCGGTGGTGGCGGTCGCGGAATGCGGGTTGTGCGCGAAGCCGAACAATTTGAGAAAGCATTCACAGAAGCTAAAAACGAAGCCCGCAACGCCTTCGGAGACGACACGATCTTTCTCGAAAAATTCATTGAAGACCCCAAGCATATTGAGGTGCAGTTGTTGGGCGATCAGCATGGCAACATCGTTCACCTCTACGAACGTGATTGCTCGGTACAACGGCGTTTCCAGAAAGTAGTTGAAGTCGCGCCATCATTCGGCTTACGACAGGAAACGAAGACCAAGCTGTATGAATACGCGTTGCAACTCGGACGCGCGGTGAACTATTCCAATGCGGGTACGGTCGAATTCCTGGTTGATAAGAATGAAACGATCTACTTCATTGAGGTTAACCCGCGTATCCAGGTTGAACACACCATTACGGAGGAAGTAACGGGCATTGACATCGTGCGGACCCAGATCCTGATCGCGATGGGCTACAAACTGTCCGACAATGGTATTTATATCAATCATCAGGATGAAGTACCGCTTAATGGTTACGCTATTCAGTGCCGGATTACCACTGAAGATCCTGCCAATGGTTTCAAGCCCGACTTCGGTACCATCATCGCTTACCGCAACGCAGCCGGTTTTGGCATTCGCTTAGACGAAGGCAGCAGCTATGCGGGCATGAAAATCTCGCCCTACTTCGACTCCATGATTGTGAAGGTGTCGGCACGGGGCCGTACGTTGAAAGGGGCCACGCAGCGACTGACACGGGCCTTAGTCGAGTTCCGGATACGGGGGGTTAAAACAAATATTGGCTTCCTGCTGAATGTTATTAGCCACCCAATTTTTCAGCGGGGTGAAGCACGAGTTTCGTTCATTGAAAATCACCCTGAGTTATTTAACCTCCGCGCTCCTCAGGATCGCTCGACCCGAGTCCTCAACTACCTGGCCGATGTGATTGTTAATGGCAATCCGGAGGTGAAGAAGAAAGATGATAGTAAGGTATTCCGCACGCCCATTGTGCCGCCTTACGATATTTACGGGACTTATCCCGATGGCAACCGTAATCGGCTCAAAGAACTCGGTCGCGAGAAGTTTGTGCAATGGGTGCAAGACCAGAAGTGCGTTCTGTATACAGATACTACGTTCCGCGACGGACATCAATCTTTGCTGGCGACGCGCGTCCGAACGCAGGATTTGCAGAAGGTTGCCGAAGGTTTTGCTAAAAATCATCCTGAACTGTTTTCAATGGAAGTTTGGGGTGGCGCTACGTTCGATGTATCGATGCGCTTCCTCTACGAAAGTCCCTGGAAGCGATTGGCAGCCCTGCGCGAAGCCATGCCAAACATGCTGCTGCAAATGCTGTTCCGTGGCTCAAACGCCGTGGGTTACTCAGCCTACCCCGACAACCTGATCGAGAAGTTTGTGGAGCAATCCTGGGAAACCGGTATTGACGTTTTCCGGATTTTTGATTCGCTGAACTGGATCGAAGCCATGAAAGTAAGCATTCGGGCTGTTCGTGAGCGTACCGACGCCCTTTGCGAGGCTGCTATTTGCTATACAGGTGATATGCTAAGTCCCGCCCACCCAAAATACACATTACAATATTACCTCGACCTAGCCCGCCAGCTTGAAGATGAAGGAGCGCATTTGCTAGCCATTAAAGACATGGCCGGACTATTGAAGCCGCTAGCCGCCGAGGTACTGGTACGTGAGCTAAAGCAAGCCGTAAGTATTCCCATTCACCTGCATACGCACGATACGGCGGGTATCCAGGCTGCAACCTATCTGAAGGCGATTGATGCCAACGTCGATATTGTCGATTGTGCCCTGGGCGCCTTATCGGGTCTAACCTCACAGCCTAACTTTAACTCCGTGGTAGCCATGATGCAGGGCCACGAACGCGAATGCCCTATAAACCTGCCGTCCCTCAACGCCTACTCCAACTATTGGGAAGACGTTCGGGAATACTACTATCCGTTTGAGTCAGGCATGAAAGCAGGGAGCGCCGAGGTGTACGAAAACGAAATACCCGGCGGTCAGTATTCAAACTTAAAGCCGCAAGCCATTGCCACCGGTCTGGGTGATAAGTTCGAGACGCTGAAGAAGAACTACGTTATTGCCAATCAACTATTCGGCGACATCGTAAAAGTGACGCCATCGTCAAAAGTGGTGGGTGATATGGCCATCTTCATGACGGCCAATAATCTGACGGCCGATGATGTTCGGGAGAAAGGTGATTCGCTAGCCTTCCCTGAATCGGTCAAAGGCTTTTTCAAAGGCGAGTTAGGACAACCTGTCGGTGGTTTCCCGCAAGATATCCAGCAGGCAGTTCTGAAGGGAGAAGAACCCATCACCGGTCGCCCGAACGAGCACCTAAAGCCGATTGACTTTGATCAGGACTTTACTTCCTTCAAGGAAAAATATCCAAACAACGATGGCTTCGTAGACTACCTCTCGTACCAGATGTACCCCAAAGTGTACGAGGAATATTACAAAGCTAATGACCAATACGGCGACGTAAGCGTGATTCCAACTCCTGCCTTCTTCTATGGTTTAAAAGAGAACGAGGAGATCCTGATCAACATTGAGGAAGGTAAAAATATTCTGGTTCGACTGCTGTTCATGTCGGAGCCGGATGAGTATGGCATGCGAACGATTACGTTTGAGCTGAACGGTCAGAGTCGCCAAGTACAGGTGCGCGACAAAGCGTCGAAGGTTGAGAAGGCAATCAATCCAAAAGTTAGCAAAGACGGTGATGTAGGTGCCCCACTTCAGGGTCGACTAACGCGTATCCTGGTAAAAGAAGGCGATGCTGTGAAGAAGAATCAGCCGCTATTTGTGATTGAAGCCATGAAAATGGAAAGTATTGTGGCGGCCCAAAAAGAGGGTAAAGTAGCTAAAATCGTCTTGCAGGAAGGAACCGTGGTGGAGCAGGACGACTGCGTGGTGGAATTGTCGTAACTTCGTTAAAACAGACACGATTATGTCTACGAATCCGCCATTATCAAACCTGCAGATGCGCTTACTAAAACTCTATGCCAACCAGGTTTCGGAAGAAGATTTGCTAGCTATCAATCAGCGCATTGTTGATTATTTCGCTGAGAAAGCGGCAAAAGCAGCTAATCAGGTATGGGATGAAAAAGGTTATTCAAACGATATGATGAATGAATGGCTAAAGGCTGACCTGCGCAAAAACAAGGCAGGATGAGAGTTGTATTAGATACAAACTGCCTACTGGTGTCGATATCAGAGCGATCTCAATATTATTGGTTGTTTCAGGCCATCCGGCAAAAACAGTTCGATTTATACATCTCTAATGAAATTCTGACTGAATACGTTGAGCTGGTTAGCCATTATTTTAATCCGGATGTTTCTGAAGCCGTTTATCAGTTGCTGACCCAATCTGATCATATCCATCAGGTGGAAATTTATTTTCACCTGATGGATATGATCACTCATGATCCTGATGACGATAAATTTGTCAATTGTGCTTTTGCCGCTAACGCTGACTTCATCGTAACCGAAGACCGCCATTATCAGGTACTGGCCACGGTTGAGTTTCCCAAAATAACCGTTATCAATCTAGTTACTTTCAAACTGATGCTGGAAGCAAAGTGAAACCCCTCATGAACATGGTAAGTGTCGTTCAAGTACGTATCCGTTGCTGAAGCATTGGGTTAACATTCCAATTCAACATTTAACTTTTGAGGGCGGTGCTGAGATCAAACAACAAAGTCCATTGGCGTTTGATCCAGATACTCTGTACGAAGTAAACCGCGACATTGACGAGCTTAGATTAATACCTATCAATGACCAATTTCGGCAAGTTGCATAAACAGATAAGCCTCCGCAATGTGCGGAGGCTTATCTGTTTACTCCTGATGCACATCTTTAAACCGGAGCATATCGCCTAATCGCAATTCTTTTTCTTCATCAAAGCCGCAGGTTGAACGAAACTCTTTCGGATTCTGGTAAGTGCCAAACAACATGTCCCACCAGACAATATCTCCGTAATTACTGGTGTGCTTCTCGTACTCATGATGGATGCGATGCATCTCCGGACGTTGAAAAACATACCCGATCCATTGTGGTGTTTTGACGTTGGTGTGATAGAAAAACTCGCCCAGCGCCGTACACAACGTATATATTGCGCCAGCCTCGGCATTTAACCTCAGTAACGTGTAAACAAGCAGACTCCCAATAACCGAATTGACCGTCATTTCGAGTGGATGCTTGTAGAAAGACGTAATAACTTCCAGCCGTTGTGGACTGTGGTGAATCTGATGAAAGTGTGTCCACAGAAAATCAACCGTGTGGCGCCACCGGTGCCACCAATAAAAGATAAAGG
This sequence comes from Spirosoma soli, assembly GCF_042684525.1. Taxonomy (NCBI): domain Bacteria; kingdom Pseudomonadati; phylum Bacteroidota; class Cytophagia; order Cytophagales; family Cytophagaceae; genus Spirosoma; species Spirosoma soli. The sequence goes on from NZ_JBHULN010000002.1 coordinate 525,442, forward strand.
TTGCGATGATATACGCAATAACGCCCCCAGCAACGTTACCAACCTGATCAGACAGGTGAAATACAGAAAAAGCTGATAGCCACTTCTCCCAGGTGAATCCAGCAACAACGACAACAATCAACTGCACAAAGTTGATGGCCAAAACACGAATTGTCCAGGTCGGAACAGTCGGCAATTTCCAGCCAGGAATAAGCCGTTCGAGCACGAAACAGCCAGCAAATACAGCAAAAATAACAGGTAACATAGCGATTAAATTTGGGTGAAACAATACCCAAATCAACCATCTGCTTTGCAGCCAAAAATTGACGAATATCAATTTCGCCGACCGCGTAGTCGACTTAAGGTTTCGGGTGAAATGCCCAGATGAGAAGCAATGTGTTTAAGCGGAACCCGTTGCAGGATATCGGGAAAATCGTTCGTTAACTGACTGTATCGCTCAGGCGCGGTTTGCATGCGTAGGTTTTGCGTCCGAAGCTCACTTAGGGCATAGTACTTTTCAGTCAGCATCCGTCCTACAGCGTTGAACTCCGGGAAGTCGCGGTAAAGTTGCTGCAACTGATCATACGAGATAGACCACACAATGCTATCTTCAAGCAGCTCAATATACTCTCGGGCAGGTTGCCGGGTGTAGAAGCTGATAATGGATATAATAAAATCACCCTCTCGCATGAACCACGACGTAACCTCTCGGCCGTCTCCCTGAAGCCCCTGTTTAATGTAATAGCCCCGTACCACGCCCTGTTCAACGAAGTAGATTCGGTCCGATACCTGGCCGGGTTGCAGTAGCCAATGCTTATCGGGAAGCACCTCACGCCTAAGTGTTTTCATAAGCGCGGCCTTGAGTTCATTAGAAATAGGCTGAAGTGTCTCGATCAAGACTATCAATGGCTCCATACAGTTTCACGTATTGCAGTTAGAACACGACAAGACTTTACATGATTATGATTGAGACGTAGCAGTGTCAGAGATACAAAAAAAGCTGTTAAGCGTATCAAACCAGTCACATGACAAGCTCAGCACCCTTAACAGCTTCTAATATATCCTGCTAAACTCGCCTAGGCAACTTCAGCTATATACGGCTCCTGAACTATCTGCTCAGTTCCTTTGATTGGCATTCTATTCTTCAACGCTTCATGGCCTGTATTCCACCGACGCACTACGTTTGCTTCCCGCACCACGTCAGGATGCCGGGGTTGGTTAGCCTGCTCAAAATATTCAGGCATGCGAGCGGTCATGTGGCTAACAATCTCTTTGATGTGCCCAGTCAAAATCAAAGCCGGGTCTAATTTCGCCAACTGAATAAGCGCCCGTACCATCGCATAGGTATAAAACGCACAGTCAATATCCTGGTGACGAACCGGCACTCCGTCGTGCAGCCGTTGCAAGTTGACGCCACCGTCTTCAAGGAAAGCTGATACGGGTGCACTTTCCTCAGGCTGCGGAAACACTATATCCAGCTTATGCTTAAACTTATGCCACCAGGGCGGAACGCCTGAAGGATTCAACGTATCGCAGAAGATAACCCGTTGCGGCTTGTCAGGGTGCGCTGAATTCATAATCAATAAAGCGGCTCCCAAATGACGGTCATCAGCAGCGTGACGGCGCTGGATCAGGAAGCAATGTGGCTGCCTGTCGCCTTCCTCATGCAATCGCTCAGCAGTTGCTTTAACCACGCGGAGTGAATCCTCCATGTAGCCTTCTGCAATGACATGGATAGGCAAGGTGACCGTTAACAACGCTTCCAGACGTAGCTCGCGAGCCAAAATATTCAGAGCCGTTGTGTCTGAACGTCGGGTACCGAAATACGTACCAATATCTTCTTTAGGCTGTCCCGTGTGTTCGTCTATAGCACCAACCGTATCGCCATGCGCCCCCTGGCGGCTGGTACCGCTGTACCGAAAAGGCACTTCAAGGTGTTCACGGTGCGCGGCTAAATTATAGATCCGCTGCTCAAACTTGGCCAGCAACGGCTCATACGCATCATTCTGAAAGTAAACTTGATCAATAGGTCGAAGCAGGTGGCGGGCAATGCTCTCGTTGTCGAGTAGCCGTTCGAGGGCATCGTCCGTGTGTTTAAAGAAGCTCCGCAGGGCACCATGTTCAATAAAGTCGTCGGTATCAATTTCAACGTCCAGGCTTCTGACCGCTGCTACGGTGCCATTCTCGATCCAATCGCGAAGGAATTGCTTGACAGACTCATCAAAGGCTTCGTTTGCCTTGTCTGCCTGTTCTTTTGGGTAGCCCATGTGGGCAATTAGGTTGTCATGCATCAGACTATCCTGGTCGGGGACAATCCGAACTGTTTTCTCCATATTTTAAGTTAAGTAACATTGCGACGGGGATTAGCCCAATTAATTAAATGCCCTGTTCATTACTCAATGATGAACCGAGAGCCACCAAAAGTCTGCCCACCGAAACAGTTGTCAGATCTTGTCTTTACACAGCGTAGCCAGTCAGCCACGCTGATCTAAACTTCCACGATAATACTTCTTGAGGGAACGTAGGTGCAGTACATACTAAAAACACATTTGCCACTGCTTTTAGTTGCAAAAAACCAAACGAACCGGCCACAAAAAGAGGGAGATGTAACAAGCTAATAGTCAGCAAATTGCCACAATGAAAGAAGCTATACACAAGGCTTTTACAATGTAACAACCTGTAGCTTACCCCAGCCTTCATGTTTGATGAATAACTGAGTTTACAGATAAGTACTGACTCCCAAAATTACATGAAAAATTTCATATTTATCAAGCCTCAGACAGCTATAATTTATTACAAAAAAACTTGGTATTATTTAGCCTGCAGACGGCTATCCAGGCCTGGATTATGGGCGCGTTAAAGAATGCTTCCTGAAGCGGTGCCAATGCGGTACTACCAGCAACAATAAATGGTTACGGTTGGTATATACGTCGACTTAGTTTCTCACCGAAACGTTGTGATAACCAATTTTTTGCACCAACTTACTTATAAAATCAAACTGCTTTTCACTGTGGAAACTCCTCCCCCTACCCCGCCCTTATCTCCTACCCCCGTCCCTATGAGTCAGTCCGACGAACGGATGTGGGCTATGCTGACACATTTAAGCGCATTGACAGGCTTATTCACCCTTGTTGGCAGCTTAGTAGGTCCGTTGATCATTTGGCAGATTCAGAAAGAGAAGTCAGCGTTTGTGGACTTCCACGGCAAAGAAGCGGTCAACTTCAACATTACGATGGCCATTGCAGCTGCAATCTCATTTGTGTTGTTTCTATTACTAATCGGCTTGGTACTGATGTGGCTGGTTGGAGTGATTTGGCTCATCTTCACCATCATTGCAGCCATTAAAGCCAACAACGGTGAATACTACCGCTACCCCGTAACGATTCGGTTTATTAAATAAAAAAGCCAAGACTGGTCAATCGTTGTCAGGACTAGACAAGTGTGGTCAGGTAAAGTTAGTTGTGCAATAGATTAGCCATTAACAGCACTTGACCATACCTGACAGCGATTGACAAAGAGCTTAAATTTCGGTTCCTTCCTCAATTGGTTCGGATAGGTGTTTGCCTTTGTCATTCGTAAAATCAGAACGCTTCACATGCCGATTGACTACGTAAAACAAGGGCGGAATAATCAGGGGCGCAAACAATAAAGTGGTAGCCAAACCACCGATGATGACCGTTGCCAGCGGGCGCTGAATGTCAGAGCCGATGCCCCCCGACAGGGCGGCTGGGAATAAGCCAATCATCGCCAGCAGAATCACCATCACCCGCAGCCGGAACTGCTCAATGGCCGACTCTCGGATGGCCTCCATTAAGCTCAGGTTTTGCGTAAGCTTGAGGTTGATGCTTGATACAAACAAAATACCCGTCATCACACAGATCCCGAAGAGCGACACAAAGCCAACGCCCGCCGAAATGTTAAAGTGATACCCCCGCAGCAACAGCGCCACGATACCGCCCGGCAACGCCAGCAACACACAGGACATAGCAATGGCGGCCTCGCGAACGTTCCGGTAGAAAGCCAGCAGGATGCCGAAGATAATTACCAGCGTGAGCGGAATAACAACGCCCAACTGCCTGCTGGCCCGCTCTAAGTTCTCGAATTGTCCTCCATAAATGACCTGGTAGCCCTGCGGGATGTGTACATTCCGTTCAATCTGTTGGCGTACGTCAGCCACAAAGCCGCCTTGGTCACGGTCGCGGATGTTGGTCCGGACGGTCACCATGCGCTTGCCATTGATGCGGTAGATGTTGGTTTGCCCCTGTACGTACCGGATATCAGCCAGTTCGTCCATTGGGATTAACGCACCCGTCGCTGAGGTGACCTGCAACTGCCGGATAGCGTCGATGCTGCCCCGGCTCTCGGGCGTGAACCGCACCAAAATGTCGTACCGCTTGGCTTCGTCGTAAATGGAACCGATGGCTTTACCACCAATAGCCGCTTCAATCATGCCCTCAATTTCGGACACGTTGATACCGTAACGGGCTGCCGCTGGCCGGTTGATGCGGATGGCTAGCTGGTCCTGCGGCCCTTCCTGCTCCAGATTAACAGCAACAGCCCCTGGCGTCTGGCGAACAATCTGGGCAATGCTGTCGGCTTTGGACCGCATCAGGTTTAAGTCGTTGCCCACAACCGAGATAGCCAGGTCGGCCGCGCTGCCCGTCACGATTTCCATTACCTGGTCGATAATCGGTTGTCCCGACGAGAAAAATGCGCCCGGAAACGCGTTTGTCAGCTCCGTCTGCATCGTGCGTACGAGTTCTTTCTTGGAAATGCTGTCGGCCCACGTACTGTAATCTTTCAGCCCGATCAGTATTTCAGTTCGATCACTGGGGAAAGGGTCAGTGCCGTCATCGTTACGGCCCGACTGCGTGATAACGAAGCTGACGGGCTTGTATTTGCCGATAACATCGCGGATTTTGGGAGCAATCTTGGCGTTCTCCTGCACCGTAATTCCTGACGGCATGAACGCCCGCATAAAAATTGACCCTTCGTCCAGTTCCGGCAAAAATTCGGTACCTAGCCGGATGCCCAGCGCGGTCAGCGCCAGGACCACCGTTGCCAGCAGGCCTACCACAAAGGCTGGCCGTTTCAGTATGCGGCCCAGTAGCCAGCGATACCCCCGTTCGAGGAAGTGCAACAGGATATTCTCGTAGGGCTTTTTGGCCGGCTGCCCTATCGCCATTTGTTTGCGGAAGGCCATCGAAATCAGCACCGGAATAGCCGTCAGCGCAAACACCATCGAGCCAACGACGGCAAAGGCCAGCGTGAGGGCCATAGGCGAAAACAGTTTACCTTCAACCCGCTGCATGGTCAGGATGGGGAGGTACGCCAGAATGATGATGAGCACCGAGAAAAAGATTTCGTTGGCTACTTCACCGGCCGCTTCCACCGTCGCCCGGAAGACACCCCTGCGCTTGTCCTCCTCGGTCGCGCCCCGGTATTTCCGGACTAAATGTTCGGCCATAACGCAGGCTCCGTCCACAATGATGCCGAAGTCAATAGCCCCTAACGACAGCAGGTTAGCCGGGATACCAACGAACTTCATCAGGATAAACGCAAATAGTAAGGCAAACGGAATCGTCGCTGTTACCACCAAAGCCGTGCGCAGGCTCCCGAGGAAGAAAACCAATACGATAATGACCACCGAAACCCCTTCGAACAGCGTGTGAGCCACGGTTTCCAATGAGTGGTCAATCAAAAAGCCGCGGTCGTAAAGCACGCGCAGGTGAACACCTTTGGGCAGTTCGTTCGCTTCCAGGTCGGTGATCTTGTTCTTTAGCAAGCCCAGAACCTCACTCGGATTTTCGCCCCGACGTAACAATACAATCCCTTCAGTTGCACCAACGACGTCTAGTTTCTCGTCGGGAATTCGGTACCCTAAAATACCTGATGGAGAGGGCGGGTTGATCTCTACACTGGCTACGTCGCGGACGAATACCGGTACGCCTTCGTTCGTTTTGAGTACAATATTACCAATATCATCGGGCGTTTTGAGCGCACCTAAGCCGCGCACGGCAAACCCTTGTCCGCCACGCGCTACGATGTTACCACCCGTGTTCTGATTGTTTTTCTGGATGGCGTCAATTACATCCTGCAATGAGAGCGAAAACTTACGCAGCTTCGCCGGGTCGGGAATTACCTGAAACTGCTTGACGGGTCCGCCAAAATTGGTCACGTCGGCAATGCCGGGTACCTGTAATAGTTGCGGAATAATTGTCCAGTCCTGCAAATCGCGCAGTTGCATGGGCGTCATGCTTTCCGGCGCTTCAATTACATAGCGGTAAATTTCACCGACGGCCGTAGTGAGCGGAGCCAGCTCAGGCTCGACACCATCGGGCAGTTCGGCCCCGCTCAATCGCTCAATAACTTGCTGACGGGCGAAGTAATCCGTTACCGTTTCGTCGAAATTCAATTGCACCACCGATAGCCCAAAAATCGTGCGCGACCGGCGATCCGTTACGTGCGGTACGTTGTTTAGCACCCGCTCGATGGGGATGGTCACCTGTTGTTCAACCTCCTCGGCCGCACGTCCATCATACTTGGCAATGATGATAACGTTCGTGTCCGCTATATCGGGGTAGGCTTCAATCTTCAACATCTTGAAACACCAGAGCCCCAGCCCCATCATCGCTGCAGCCAGCCCCACGACGACCCAGCGGTTGCGGAGGGAAAATGTTATTAGTTTCTGGATCATCTATTTTCGTTTGGGCCAACCCGCGGGTTAGCCTCGTAAGCCAGTTCCACCACAGCTAATCCTATGGTTAGACCATACATCTAATACCCAAAGCTTAAGCCCTTTAATTGCAGCACATTGCTGACAACGACAGACTCGTTTTCGCGAAGGCCGTTTAACACCACAATGCGATCATCGCGTTGCTGGCCCAGTTGCACAGATCGGCGCTCAACGGCTTGTGGCCCGGTTTTCACAAACACGTAATCTTGTCCCTGAACCGTCACGACGGCATCCCGAGAGATGGTCAAAAACTTACCCTCGGTAACGCCGAACTGCACGGTTGCGAACATTCCTGCTTTCAACCGTCCGTCCGGGTTGCTGACAGCAATGCGCAGTTTAATTTGCCGCGTTGTGTTGTCGACAAAATCGTTTACATCGTCGATCCGTCCGGTAAATTTTTCGTTCGGGAACGAAGCAAAGCTTAGCGTACAGGGTAATCCTTTTTTGATACTACCTAATTGATTTTCGGGTATTTCGCAGACCACCAGGATTGTATTCGGCTGCGCCCGACGAAGAGCTTCGGGATCAAAACCCGCCAATTTAAGCGTCGCTTCATCCGAAATGATGGCCGCCTGCTCGTTGGCCAGTTGCGTCTGTGCTTCAATGACTTCTTTACCCGAAGCCGCCCCATGAGCCTGTAAATCCTTCACCCGGTCGAGGTTACCACGCTGGGTCTGGATGTTGATCCGGTGCTGCAAGATGGCCGTATAGTTGTCCGACAAATCGGGATCGTCGAAAAGCACAAGCCGCTCGGCCGGACTTTCGCTGGAACGAAGGACCATTGCTGCCACGTGGCCAGGAGCTGCAAAGTCGGTCCGAATGGCTTCAGGTTTGGCAGGCTGCGTAGCAAAAGCACGAATCATAGCGGCATCCGGAAATGTAATGCGTACGCCGTCCGTACTAACCGTTGGGCGTGGCACCGACACCACTGCGGGCTTCGGCTTGTCTTTACAGGACAGGATAAGAAAAGCCAACAGAAAAATGGAGTAGCGAATAGTCATTTCTTAATAGGAGTTGATCTGTCCGGTCACGTATAGCAGCCGAACATAATTTTGACGGTAGGTATATAAAGTTTGGTAATAGGCCGTCTGGGTATCGAACCACGAGCTTTGCGCCTGTAGAAAGTCAATCAGGGTAGTGGCTCCCCGGAGGTAAGCGTACCGCACCGATGCCAGCACTCGGTCGGCATCGCGCCGGATGGTTGTGTAACGTTCAATATTCTGACGGCTGGTCATAAATGATTGGTAGGCACTCTGCACCTCCGATCGAATCTGCGCCTGCACTAACGCGGCTGCTCGGCCGGCCTGCTCCTGCAACACCTGCGACTTTTGTATCTCGCCCTGGTTACGGGCGTAAACCGGCAACTCAAGGGTTAAAAACACGCCCGCGTATGGAACGGCGTTTTGGGGGTTCCAGATAAAACCAGCCTCGTTGCTGGGCTTAGCCAGAACGCGCTGCAAATCCACATTACGTCGTGCCGCTTCTATATTGGCTTCGGCCACCTGAACGTCGGTGCGAGTCGTCGCGGCTAAACGCAGGAGACTATCCGAACTAGCATTCACAGATGGAAATAAGCCAAGTGGATTGAGAACGGCGGGGTTCACGATGGAATCATTCATCGCCACATTAACGCTATCAGTTGCTCCTAACGCTAGCCGCAACTCGTTCAGGCGATTACGGAGGTCTTGCTGGGCCGTACGAGTCTGAAGGTCGTATTGATCCGAAATCAGCTGGGTTCTCGTCAGATCAGTACTACTAATCACCAGATCTTTCAGCCGAACCTTATTTAATTGAACGAGTGTATCAACATTCGCTTTAGCCCGTTGCAACAGGGCCAGTTGAATGCGAGCGTACCAGGCATCCAGAAAACGGTTGGCGGCATCGAATAGTAGGCCCCGTTCGGTTTCGGCTACGCTCCGTACAGCCACGTTTGTACTGGCCTCAGCAAACCGATTTCGATACTGCCGTTTATTAAAGACATCAAACTCTTTGGTGGCTTGCAACCAGAATTGCCGACGCTGCCGACTGAACGGCCCAACAGCATCGGATACTGGGGTGGCGGGTACTTGGTTTAATTGAAAGAGTGTCTGGTTGTTGAGAACCGGATTTGGCCGCAAATTAGCCGTGACCTGGTCGGCCTGCGCGGCATTAATATTCAATTGTTCAACGCGCAAAACGGGACTGTTCGTCCGCACTAATTGCAACGTCTGACGTAACGTCAGGGAAGCCTGTCCGGAAGCAGTCAGGCTTAAACCACTGATAAACAACAGGAGGTATAGCGATGTTTTTGCGTTCATTCGTATGGTCGAGACTGGACAAAATAACAATCTCCCCGCTCGAATTACGGCAGAATATTAATTAAAAGGTTGTTAAATATACTTAGTGAAGCTTGTGCATTACCTTATCAGAACCACGGCCTTCGCACTTTAAACGACTTCTTTAAGCCACTAATGAGCAGGAAAGCGCCAATGATACCGAAGATAATGGCTAACAGCGTAACGTGCAGAATAGCGAATAATACGGCAACGAGAATAATAATGACCGATGCTTTTAGCTTCCAGCTGATGCGTTGCCACCAGTTGAGTTCTTCGCGTAGTGGAATACCTAAGCCCTGACGAATCCGGTTACCGAGCCGCAACTGATTTTTCGGCTTAGGTTTTGGCCGTGGCTGTTTTTCAACAGATTCGGCATTGCGTTTCAGCAACGACTGCATCCGATGCACCCGGCGCTCAATACGTGCCTTTGTCTGCAAAGCAGCAGAAGGTTGCGTGCGTACACTTACCAGAGCCACATCAGCTGAGGCTCTAATCGCTGAATCGACTGGAGTAGTGTTGACCAGCGAGTCTTGTCTTATCTCATTAGCTGGAGTTGCGAACGAGTTAGTTGGCAGGCGGGAAGCAGCGGCATGGGGTGTCCGCTGAAAATAGGCGGTAGGCCGGTGACAGGATGAAAGAAAAAGGCATAACAGAGCAACGAAGAAAGAAAAGGCGTTTTTCATCAGGTTGTGTTGTACGAGCAAATTGCGGATGCAAAAACCGCTTAGAGAACGAATCAGACAAGCCGGTTAATATGAATCAGGTAAAAAAGCGATAAAAGTAACGGTCGACGACTGTGTAATTTCACATTCATTGAGGCCTGTATCAGTATGAAAAACGGCTTGTTCAGCTTTTCTAAACAACTAGTACGCCCTGCATTTTCATGAATCGAATCTTACTCGGAGTATCCATCAGCTTTTTCACAATCCGGTTCGCTGCAGGTCAGGCGTCGGAGCCAACGTACAACTACGACGAAGCCAAAGTTGGCACTTACACATTGCCCGATCCGTTGCGCATGACCAACGGAAAAAAGGTGACGACCAAAGGTGAATGGGCGAAACGACGAACTGAACTGCTGCAATTGTTTGCAGATAATGTATATGGCCAGACCCCAAACCAGTCGGTCCGTTTGCGTTTTCAAACGACGCATACCGAGCCAAATGCACTCGGCGGCAAGGCCATTCGAAAGCAGGTGTCTATCTTCTTCGCTGACTACCCGAAACTGCAACCCATTGACGTTGTGCTCTACGTGCCCAAAGCCGCTAAAAAGCCATCGCCCGTATTTTTAGGATTAAACTTCTGCGGTAATCACTGCATCACCAATGAGTCCGACGTTCCGCTGTCAACGCGTTGGATGACTAATGCCATTGGCGAAGTTTCAGTTAACAGTCGGGCTACTGAGAAGTCGCGCGGTATGCAGGCCCGGCGCTGGCCGCTAGACACCATTCTGGCGCGTGGCTATGCCGTCGCGACAGCCTACTACGGTGACATTGAACCTGATTATCCGCAAGGCTGGCAGACGGGCATTCGATCGGTGCTGGGCGACACGACGAAGGCTACCAATTGGGGAGCCATTGGGGCGTGGGCCTGGGGCATGAGCCGCATGCTGGACTACCTGCAAACAGAACCTGGTATAGACAGTAAGCGCGTTATTGCCTTTGGCCATTCGCGGATTGGTAAAGCAGCTGCGTGGGCGGGCGCACAAGACGAACGTTTCGCAGCTGTTGTGCTGAACGAATCTGGCGAAGGGGGAGCGGCCCTGGCTCGTCGTTGGTACGGCGAAACGGTCGAGCGGATCAATACCAGCTTTCCTCATTGGTTTTGTAAACAATACAAGTCCTACAACAAACGGGTGGCCGAACTCCCCATTGATCAGCACGAATTACTCGCCCTCATTGCCCCTCGCCCACTCTACGTAGCCAGTGCCGATGGCGATCAATGGTCAGACCCGAAAGGCGAATTTTTAGGGGCTGTTGGCGCAGAACCTATTTATCGATTATATGGAAAAACGGGCCTAGGCACTACGACTTTTCCAGCTATAGATCAGCCGGTTGGGCAGACGGTCCGCTACCATGACCGAACAGGCAAACACGACGTAACAAACTATGACTGGGAGCAATACCTACGGTTTGCGGATGAATTAGTCCGGTAGCCGTGCCTACCTTTGGGGTTATGACACATGAAAATGATCCCAGACCGTGGCAGGTTGAAAACGCCGAATACATTTTTCAGGTACCCTGGCTAAACGTTCGTAAAGACGCCGTTCGGATGGCCAATGGCGGTTATATTCCCGATTACTTCATCCTTGAGTATCCTGACTGGATCAACGTTGTGGCCGTCACGACTGATGGGCAACTGGTGCTCATCCGGCAATACCGCCACGGCATTGCCGACGTTCACTATGAACTCTGTGCGGGCGTTGTCGACGCTGGCGAAGAGCCACTGGCCGCTGCCCAACGCGAACTTTTGGAAGAAACGGGCTTCGGTGGTGGTCATTGGGAACCCCTGATGACCCTATCGGCCAATCCGGGGACGCATACAAATGTCAACCACTCGTTTTTAGCCACGGGCGTAGAATTGAAACAAGCCCCAGCCCTTGAAGCTACCGAAGAAATTACGGTTCACTTGGTATCGCCCAAACAAGCGCGGGAGATCGTTGAAAACGGCGGCATGATTCAGGCACTCTGCGCGGCTCCGTTGTTAAAGTACTTATGGGCATCAACTGGCTCAGCAGCGGCAAAGGCCCTTTGATGGGCCAGGTACGTGCATCAGGGAACGGTTATCTATCTCACTCCAGCGAAAACCACGTATCTTTGCAGCCCACTTTCAGCTCAGCAAGCTAATCCTGTAAATCGTTTCTAATCTTGTAACATTCCGGTTCAGACAAGTGATTATTCCCCTCGCTCACCGCGCCGACCAAACGCAGGAGTACTACTTTTCCGTCAAATTAGCCGAAGTACGTCGCCTTCAGGCGGCTGGTCACGACGTTATTAATATTGGGATCGGGAACCCCGATCTGATGCCTTCGGAGAACACGATTGATGCGCTCATTGCGTCGGCCCGGCAGCCCGGTTCACATGGTTACCAATCCTATAAAGGCACTCCAGCATTACGTCAGGCCATTACTCGTTTTTACGCGCACACCTATGGCGTTACGCTCGATGCCGACACGGAGGTTTTACCCCTCATCGGCTCGAAAGAAGGCATTACCCATATATCGCTGACTTTCCTGAATGAAGGCGATGGCGTTTTGGTGCCTGAACTGGGCTATCCTGCCTATCGGGCCGTTAGCCAGATGGTTGGCGCCAAGGTGAGTGAGTATCCGTTACAGGAGCATAACGGCTGGCAACCCGATTGGGAAGCCATGGCTGATCTGGTGGCTGGTTCGCCTACCTCTACTAAAATTATCTGGCTGAACTATCCGCATATGCCAACGGGCGCACCAGCCACCCACGCCTTGTTCGAGCGGGCCGTTCGGTTCGCGCATGAGCACAAGGTTCTGCTTTGTCACGATAACCCCTATAGCCTAATTCTGAATAAAAAGTCACCGGTCAGTTTGCTGTCGGTAGACGGCGCTAAAGACGTAGCGGTTGAATTAAACTCGCTGAGCAAATCGCATAACATGGCGGGCTGGCGTATCGGCTGGATGGCGGGTGCGAAAGCGTATGTCGACGCTGTACTTACCATCAAAAGCAATGTCGATTCGGGTCAGTTCAAACCACTCATGGACGCTGCTGCCGAAGCGCTTGATAACTCCGACGACTGGCACCGCGAACGGAATGCGGTGTATCAAGGCCGTCTGGACGCCGTTCATGCGTTGCTGGATGCCCTTGGCTGCACCTATACCACTGATCAGGAAGGCTTATTTATCTGGGCCAAACTCCCCGACACGGTCGAGTCTGCTGAAACGCTGGTGGACGATCTGCTGTACAATAAGCATGTTTTCATCGCCCCCGGCTTCATTTTTGGTCCTAAGGGCAATCGGTATATACGGGTGTCGTTGTGCCTGCCGGAGGAGCGTATCCGAACCGCGATTCAACGGATTTTAGGATAAAACAGATTTTGTTTGCTCTGCAAGAGCATATAGTTTTTTGTACTTACTAATCTTGATTTATAATATCATTAACCACACCGTATCAAAAATGCAGCAGGACTTTAGACATAAAGACTTAACGCACCGGATTATTGGGTGCTCAATGGAAGTACACAGAGTATTGGGTAACGGATTTCAAGAGGTAATTTATTAACGAGCATTGGCTCACGAGCTTGAGCAATTGGCTGTTGGCTTTGCAAGAGAGGTGACATGCCAATCTTTTACAAAGGCATGCTAATGAGAACGCGTCAGGCCGATTTTCTAATTGAAGAAAAAGTAATGGTTGAACTCAAAGCTATTATTAGATTGGAAGAAGTTCATCTGGCTCAAGCTATCAATTATTTGGAGACATATAACCTCAAAATAGGGCTCCTCATCAATTTTGGGGCGTCAAGCTTAGAATTCAAGCGAGTGCTAAATCCCCACGTCCGACGCGTCAATAAAGATAGATAGTAAAGTGAGCGCAGCATACAAAATCTGTTTTATCCAAAAATCTGTTAAATCCCGGTTCAGATGACTGTTTCCATCATAGGCATCGGCCTCCTCGGCGGTTCGTTCGCCCTCGCCGTTCGTGAAAAATACCCGAAAATGCGCTTCATCGGCGTCGATGCCTCGCCCGTCAATGGGCAACTAGCCCTGGCGAAAGGTATTGTCGATGAAATTCTTCCGCTGAACGATGCCGTGGCACAAAGCAACCTGGTTGTGCTGGCTACGCCCGTTAACGTCATTATCGATTTGTTGCCCCTAGTGCTTGATCTGGTGCCTCAGGGAGCTACCGTACTTGATCTGGGCTCCACCAAAGAACTAATCTGCGCAGTGGCCGACCAACACACCAAGCGAGCGCAGTTCGTGGCAGCACACCCAATGGCCGGTACCGAAAACTCCGGTCCGGGGGCAGCGTTTCGGGAGTTGCTTCCGGGAAAGAACCTCATCATCTGCGACCGGGAGAAAAGCAACCCCGAAAGCGTAACGCTGGCCGAAAGCCTATTCCGCGACATTGGCATGAAGCTATTTTACATGACGCCCCAGGAGCATGACCTACACCTGGCCTACGTGTCGCACTTAAGTCACATCAGTGCATTTGCCCTTGGCCTGACCGTTTTAGAGAAGGAAAAAGATGAACAGGCCATTTTTGATATGGCGAGTACAGGCTTTGGCTCGACCGTACGACTGGCCAAAAGTTCTCCCCAGATGTGGGCGCCTATCTTCGACCAGAACCGCGTCAATGTCTCCGATGCACTGGCCGCTTACATTGAATTTCTGCAACAGTTCAAACAGGTAATCGACAACCAGGACATAAAAACCTCGCTTGACTTCATGCAGCGCGCCAACGTTATCCGGCGGGTGCTGGATGGGATCGAGAAGCGGTAGAAACGTAGTCATTATTTGTCATTTATCGCCTTTACAACGAATAACAGATAATGACGATGAATGACTCGTTAATTATGGCTTCTTAAGTAAAAAATTCATCCCTATCGTCGTTCGGGTTTGTTGCATAGAGTTATCGGACATACAACGGCCATAATTATATTCATGTAAGGCTTCGAGCGACCACCGCTTACCCACTTTGTATTGGGCCCCGATACCCGCATTAGCCATTCCAAACTGGTTCGTTTCTTCAACCCGCAACGTTCCTCCGGCTGCTGTTAGCTCAAACGTGTACGTACGGTTACGGCTCCTCCCGTAGAAATAACCAGCTTGACCAAATATGGTCACCTTATTGGTGCGCAATACGTAATACCGCGTCGTTAAGCCTGCGCCTGAGTAACTGTACTGCTTTCCGTTGGTCTCATGGCGTCCCTCGACGTTCACAGACCAGCCATTCTTCACGAAATACTGCGCCCGCGGAGCTACCCGTCCATAAGTTCCGGTAGATCCGCCTGTGCCTCCGCCAAGGCCTAACCCAATGCTAAACTTACCCTGACCTAACAGGTCATTTTGCTTGCTCTTCGGTTGCGTCTGAGCCAGAGACACTAATGGTAGCAAGGCGAACAGAAGTGAGATTTGTCGTTTCATAAAACAGTTTTCTAAGTTACGCAGTAGATGTATAGTACAGCGGCATCTGTAAGAGCAGCTTAACATTTATTAACAATAATCTTACCCATTATGCAAGCAAGCACACAACAACCGGCCCTGCAGGCGGGCACTATCACGATCGGCGGAGACCTGACGGTCAACCGAATGGCTTACGGCGCGATGCGTATTACCGGTGACGGCATTTGGGGACCGCCCAAAGATCACGACGAAGCGATTCGGGTGCTGAAACGATGTCTTGACTTGGGCATCAACTTTATCGATACCGCCGATAGCTACGGCCCCTATGTTTCAGAAGAACTCATCGCCGAAGCGCTTTACCCCTACCCCGACGGTCTGGTAATTGGCACAAAAGGCGGTCTGCTACGGACTGGTCCGAATCAGTGGCCCGTTGACGGCAGCCGTAAGCACCTGGAAGAAGCCTTGAATGGTAGTTTAAAACGACTGAAACTAGAGCGTATTGATCTGTATCAGCTTCACCGCTTCGACGACAAAGTTCCGGCAGAAGAGTACCTCGGTTTTTTACAGGAAGCACAACAGGCGGGTAAGATCCGGCACATTGGCCTTTCGGAAGTGAGCGTTGAGCAAATTGAACAGGCTCAGGACTATTTTGACGTCGTGTCGGTACAGAACATGTATAACTTTGGCGAACAGAAGTGGAACGACGTATTGAAGTATTGTGAAGCGCAGAACATTGCGTTCATTCCGTGGTATCCGCTTAGCGCGGGTAATTTACAGGCAGAAAAAGCGATCAGTCGGGTAGCGCAACGCCATAATGCAACGGATTACCAGATTGCCTTAGCCTGGCTGCTGGCTGCCTCGCCAGTGATGCTGCCCATTGCGGGTACATCGTCAGTTAAGCACCTTGAGGAAAACGTGCAGGGCGCAACGATCAAGCTGACCGAAGAAGATTTTCAGGACATGCCGATACCGAAATAAGCTTCACTAAACCCACGTTTGTTATGGCAACTCAGTTGAATCAAGACCCGCAACAATTGCTTGTCAATACCTTGCAACGGCTCCAGCAGGGCGCCGAGCGTATTGCTCCGGTCGGCGATCTCATTGATCAGTGGAGCCAGGCTCTCGGCGAAGGCAATCAAACGCTGGAAAACATTGCCGATGAGTTGTATGCTTTAAAGCGTTCGCTAACGGAAGGTAAAGCTCCACAAATTGCTGGATCATTGCATACACTCAGTAAACTGACGAAGCAGGCTGCCCACGAATCAAACGACGTTGGCCTGGTTGGCCAACTAAACCAACTAGCCGAAGTTCTGGACGACGTATCAGCCCGGATTGCGCAGTCACGGTAAGAAGTCAGTAAACGTAAAAAGGGAAGACCTCAGTTGTTGAAGTCTTCCCTTTTTACGTTTACTGATGACTCGGTTAAGCTGCTTTATGCAAGGCTTTTACTTTTTCGTAAGCCGCTTTCAATTCAACAAGCTGCTTTTGCAAATCTTCTTTGATATATGCCGGAATGTGATCTTTTTCGATTGCATTCTGATACGCTTCAACCGCTACGTTTTCGCCAAATTCGACTGAACTCAATACGGTGTCACGATCTTTACCTGTGATAGCCGCTTTAATGTCGATCCACGCCCGGTGAATTTTGCTCGACACGTCAGTCGACGTTGCGTCGGTAACACCCGATCCATCGATACGTACGATGTGATCAGCAAGTTGGCTGCGGAAATTCTGGCTCTGAATTACGTAGTGCCGAAACAGATCGTCTAATTGCGGGTCTTCATTGTCTTCAACCGCTTTTTCATAGCCTTGAATACGGTCGTTGTTGATCTTGACAAGGTCATTGAGGTCATCAACAATTTCTTCGTTCTTAATCATAACAATTGATTGCGATAGTTGTGAATTAATCAATAGAACTCTGGTTGCATTCAAATGTTTGTGAGCGCGCGACTTTTCCGACAACTTTAGAACCACTCCGATATAACAAAACCAATGAGTCATTATCAATCGTAACACAGGAAATGAAGCTGTTTAGGATTTATAAAATCTGGGTGTTTTTGTCATCCCGACCGGTCCGCCAGTGCGGCAGGAGGGATGACAAAAACACGTTCCAATCCGTAGGAATTGAAATGCCAAAAACAAAATACTAAACAGCGCTAATATATGAAAACATTTACATTATATAATTTCAAACATTTTATGTAAAAATTATTCTCTACTAAATACATATACCGTATTATTTTACAATTATTTGATTCAAAACTTCTAGTTTTCATTGAGTAAACGGCTGAATTTGGGCCGTTGGCTCAATTACCTGAGATTTCTCCAAAAGTTTATCAAAAAGTAAAAAACCGGCGAGCTCAATTGCACGTAGTTATTGCGATTCTCCGAGGGACGGAGAATGATACCACTAAACTTTTTGCAACTCAATGGAGAAACTACCCCAAGACCACACTGACGTTCGTCAGTTGCTGACAGGCAAAGAGTCTGCAGCGCTTGGTCGCCGGATGTTTATGCGCTACCTCGGGGCTACGGCTGCCGCTGGTGTTGCGCTCAGTGCCTGCCACGATCAGGTTATGGACCCAACCACGAGCGCCAGAGGCTCGGCCCGCGCTGGTTACAGAACGATTGACCTTGGCGACCTTGGTACCAACGACGTAGGTGTTTTGAATTACGCTTATGCGCTGGAACAATTAGAAGCTGCGTTCTACACGCAAGCTGTCATGACGCCTTACTCAGGTATTACAGACGCTGAGCGTCAGATCTTATCTGATATTCGCGATCATGAAATTGTTCACCGCGAATTCCTGAAAGCAGCTTTGGGCAGTGCAGCTATTCCTGGCCTAACACCTGACTTCACCAGCATCAACTTCAGCAGCCGTGCATCGGTACTAGGAACTGCCCGGGTATTTGAGAACATTGGCGTATCGGCTTATAATGGAGCTGGCCAATATATCCAGAGCGCAGCTTACCTAACAATTGCTGGCCAGATTGTGTCGGTTGAAGCCCGTCACGCAGCAATCATCGCTACGTTGCTGGACCCACAGGGACGGTCATTTGCTGGTGACGAGGTCATCTACCCGAACTCTGGTCTGGAAGAAATCCGTGTACCGACAGAGGTATTAGCTATAGTGTCTCCGTACATCTACGAAACCATTAATGGCATGCAACTGCCTCGTCGTGCTTAATTCCCCCCATAGCCATGAATCTGCAAAACATACTGAATGATATTGAAAAGGTGGACGCTGATGTCTATGAGCGTTTAGACCATGTCTCGCGTCGCCACGTATTTCAGAGCTGGATGAAGAAGGCTTTGGCCGGAGTAACTCCGCTGGCTTTTTCGGCCGTGCTTAACAAAGCATATGCTCAAAACAACGTTGTTGTTGACGTATTGAACTATGCGCTGACACTAGAGTTTCTGGAGGCTGAATTCTATAACAGAAGTTTGTCGTCAGGCATCATTCCGGCTGCAGCGCGTGCTTATTACGAGCAAATCGCCAAGCACGAGAATGCACACGTAAGCTTACTTCAGGGGGCGTTGGGTTCAGCAGCCATCAGGAAGCCTAATTTCGATTTCACGGCGAAAGGCGCTTTCCCAACTGTATTCTCTGATGTACAGACGAACTACGCACTTGCTCAGGCATTCGAAGATACCGGTGTTCGTGCTTACAAAGGTCAGGCTGCCAATCTGATTTCGGCTCCGGCTGTTCTGACGGTAGCTCTTCAGATCCACTCGGTAGAAGCGCGTCACGCGGCTCGTATCCGTTTCCTGCGTGGCCAGAAAGGCTGGATCACCAACTCTGATGCGAGTGGACTACCGGCCGCTATCTATGCGGGCGAAGGTAGCATCACTCAGGCTGGCGTTAACCTGACAACACTACCAGGTAACATCAACGCTGATCGTTCGTCGGAAGCGTTCGATGAGATCCTTACCAAAGAGCAGGTACTGGCCATTGCTGGACCGTTCATCGCTTAGGTTCTAATAGCGTAAAACAAGAATTGGGTAGTTTGTTGATGACTCATCAACAAACTACCCAATTCTTGTTTCGTACCATGCTTGTCGATTGGTAATCATTTGTTGCTAAATCGTAGGCTTCAATACACAATTACCAATAAATCTATTTATTTATCAGCCATTCGGCCGACTAAACGTTACACTTTGCAATCGTAGGGTAGACCCTTTTTCGTAGTCTTTTGCCGCGGTAGGGTCCAGGCTAATCTGCGATATAACGCCATCCCAGCCTCCGACTCGGCTCAGATCAATTTCGTAGGTCCGTAGCTGACCATCCCCAATGATTGGAAAGGTTGTATAGCGGTCACTAACCGGCAGAAAGTCAAAGTCGCCCGGCTTTCTCCAGCTTAGGCGTGCTGAAGTACCTTTTGTTTTAAACGCAGCCTGAACGTATAGTTTAGGTACGTCAGTGGCTTTCCAGAACACAGTCGGGCTCATAAGCCGAAAGTCAGCTTTTGTAGTATCGATTCGTTCCCAGCGAACATCCAGTCCATTCTGAATTGGCCAGCCCCGATCCCGAACATTATTATAATACCATCCCTGCCGATCTTTCGCAAAAATAAAGTTAGGGCCTGGCGTTGGTCTGGGTTGGCTGTAGGCAAACTGTCGAATGTCACTCAATGAGCCCACTATCAAATAATAGTCATATTCATATTGACCGTTATGATCAATGACCAGGTAGTCGTCATTACTCATGTAGCCACTCGATCCATCCGCTTCAGTACCTACTTTAGGTGTTCCGAAACCAATAGTTTTATACCGGTACACATTCGGCCGGTATAAGCCCACGCCCCGCCCCTGCTCGTTCAGGATAGCCACCCAATTTTCGGTACCGTAGCGGTTAGTATTCTCTCGATCAGTCGTTTCGGTAACCGGCGCATTCGTGAAAGGCTGTGAACCATCGTAGAGCACATAGCGGTAGTATGGTCCGTTGAGGTACACGCAAGGCGTTTCCTGACCACGGGCACTATACTGCGTAGTATCGAGTCGGTTCACGTTAACCCGGCAACGAACATGAACACTATTGCCCTGAAGCTCGATCCAGTGTTCCATCACGCAATCGGCGGGTTCATCAAACAGAGGCCATATCAGCGGAATCGTCTTGACGTATAACTGATTCCCCGTTTGTTGATAGCTCAATACGCGAGCTGGATGGTTGTAATAATCTCCTGTTTGAACCGGATTCCATCCGAGATTAAGCCATGCAGCAACAGGCTGCTTTCCATTGACCGAGTACGGATAAGGTCCACCGTAGAAGGCGGTCTGTATTTGCCTACCCAGATCAAAGTTATTGACCATGTTTTCACTAGTGCCAGCTTCAGCGAGGTAATTGATAGCCCCTCCCATGTTGAGATCAATGGCAAGCCGCACTTTCTCGTTGGCAATAAACAAGCGTTTGGGGGCAGCAGGTTGCTCCTGTGGAGGTAACCCGCCCGTTGGAGGGGTAGGTTTTACAGCAGGGCTATAAGGCGCTGTAGCTGGAAAGTCTCGCACACAGGTGAAGGCCATGAAGCCAACAAGCGTGCAAACAAGCGGTACATAAAAGCGAGGCATAGTCGCAGATTAAAAAAGAATTAAATCAAAAATAGGCTACCGAAGCCCGTTTTCCAACTAAGAGTTATTTTACGACAGGTTGATAGAGAGTCTTTACCAGGTTAAAGAAGAATCCTATCTTTTTTTTATCGGTTGGTACTCCTTTGGTCAGCATATACTAATTTTGCAGGATTTTTGGCCACCCGTCAACGATCTAACAGCCACATCTTATCTGTCAGTATTTAGTAGCCATCATTCGTTTGTCAATGCTTCGCTAAAAAATGCCTAAAAACACTAACATACGCTCGGTTCTTATTATTGGCTCTGGCCCCATCGTTATTGGTCAGGCGTGCGAGTTCGACTACGCTGGCTCACAAGCCGCCCGCTCCATTCGCGATGAAGGTATAGAAGTATCGTTGATCAATTCTAACCCGGCCACGATCATGACCGACCCGATCAACGCCGATTATGTGTACCTGCTGCCTCTGGAGAAAAAATCCATCGTCGACATCCTGAAAAAACACCAGGAGATGGGCAGACCCATCGACGCTGTATTGCCAACGATGGGTGGTCAAACGGCCCTGAACCTGGCCATTGACTGCGACAAGGCCGGTATCTGGACGAAATACGGTGTCCAGATTATTGGTGTAGACATTAAGGCCATTGAAACCACCGAAGACCGGGAGAAATTTCGGTTGCTAATGCTGGAACTTGGCGCGGGCGTTTGTAAAGGCCGTACAGCCCGCTCGTTTCTGGAAGGTAAAGAAATTGCGCAGGAAATTGGCTTCCCGCTCGTTATCCGGCCGTCGTTTACGCTGGGTGGTACCGGCGGTGGCTTCGTTAATCGTCCCGAAGATTTTGATAAGGCACTCACCAATGGTTTGCACGCGTCGCCCGTTCATGAGGTGCTTGTCGAACAAAGTGTGATGGGCTGGAAAGAGTATGAACTAGAGTTGCTGCGCGATAACAACGGTAATTTTGTCATTATCTGCTCCATCGAGAACTTTGACCCCATGGGTATCCACACCGGCGACAGCATCACGGTTGCTCCGGCCATGACCCTACCCGATACGCTGTACCAGCAAATGCGCGACCTGGCCATTCGGGTCATGAGCGGCATTGGCCAGTTTGCCGGTGGATGTAACATCCAGTTTTCGGTCAATCCGCAAACCGACGATATTATTGTCATTGAAGTTAATCCACGGGTGAGCCGATCATCGGCACTGGCCTCAAAAGCAACGGGTTACCCCATTGCGAAGATTGCCGCTAAAATGGCGGTCGGGTATAACCTGGATGAGTTGATAAACCCCATTACGGGTACCACCTCGGCCTTCTTCGAACCCGCCATCGACTATGTGATTGTAAAAGTACCCCGCTGGAACTTCGATAAATTTCCGGGTGCAGATCGCAGTCTGGGACTCCAGATGAAATCGGTTGGCGAAGCGATGGGTATTGGTCGTAACTTCCAGGAGGCCCTCCAAAAGGCTTGCCAGTCGCTCGAAATCCGGCGGAACGGGCTTGGTGCCGACGGTCGTGAATTAGCCGATCGCGATGCCTTAACCCAAAGCCTTCAGCACCCGAGCTGGAATCGGCTGTTTCATATTTACGACGCCTTCAAAGCGGGTATGTCGTTCCGTACCATCCAGCAATTAACCAAGATTGACCCCTGGTTCCTGCATCAGATTGAAGAACTGATTGAACTGGAGCGCGAAATTGAGAAATACGACCTGGACGATCTGCCCCCTGAGCTACTGCGCACGGCAAAACAAAAAGGATACGCCGACCGCCAGTTGGCGCATATCCTCAGCGTAAAAGAAAGTAAGATATACGACTATCGGCAGCGGCACAACATCCGTCGAGTCTATAAATGCGTGGATACCTGCGCGGCTGAGTTTGAGGCCAAAACACCTTATTATTACTCAACATTCAATAACCAGGTTCCGATCACAACTGATCGGCCCGAACCGGTTTCTGAATTGCCGGGCAACGAATCGGTCCGCAGTAACCGGAAAAAGGTCGTTGTGCTTGGCTCGGGTCCTAACCGGATTGGGCAAGGTATTGAGTTTGATTACTCATGCGTTCATGGTGTGCTGGCGGCTAAGGAAGCAGGTTATGAAACCATCATGATTAACTGCAATCCAGAAACGGTTTCGACCGATCCTGACATTGCCGATAAGTTGTATTTTGAGCCGGTGTTCTGGGAGCATGTTCATGCGATCATCATGCACGAACAGCCCGAAGGCGTTATCGTGCAATTGGGTGGTCAAACGGCCCTAAAAATGGCCGAAAAGTTGACTCGGTATGGTATCAAAATCATCGGTACGAGTTGGGAAGCCCTTGACCTGGCCGAAGATCGGGGGCATTTCTCGGCCTTATTACGTGATCTGAACATTCCGTATCCGAAGTTTGGCACGGTACGGGAAGCCGAAGGGGCACTGGAGTTGTCGCGCGAATTGGGTTTCCCATTGCTGGTACGGCCAAGCTACGTCTTGGGTGGGCAGAATATGAAAATCGTTATCAACGAGAGTGAGCTGGAACAGCACGTGATGAAAATCCTGCAGGATATTCCAGATAATAACATTCTGCTCGACCACTTCCTCGAAAACGCCATTGAGGCCGAAGCTGATGCTATCTGCGATGGTGAAGACGTGTATATCATTGGCATCATGGAACACATCGAACCAGCCGGTATCCACTCGGGCGACTCCTACGCCGTATTGCCAGCTTTCGACCTAAGCGATAACGTCATTCGACAGATTGAAGAGCACACCCGGAAGATTGCGGTTGCGCTGAAAACGGTTGGCCTGATTAATATCCAGTTCGCCGTGAAGAACGAGGTTGTCTATATCATTGAAGCCAATCCACGGGCGAGCCGGACGGTTCCGTTCATTTGCAAAGCCTATCAGGAGCCTTACGTTAATTACGCAACAAAGGTGATGCTGGGCGACAAAAAAGTGAAGGATTTCGACTTCAAACCGGTGAAGAAAGGCTATGCGATCAAGATCCCGGTTTTCTCCTTCAACAAGTTTCCAAACGTTAATAAGGAGCTGGGGCCGGAGATGAAATCTACGGGAGAAGGTATCTATTTCATCGACGACTTGACGGACGACTTCTTCCAGAAGGTCTACGGCGAACGAAATCTGTACCTGAGCCGGTAATTAGTTATTGATTACTTATCATTGTGCCACGCTTAAAGGAGCGTGGCACAAGTGTTTTATTGCGATTTTCGTTTAGTAGGTAGATATTTACATTGCTCTGTTTTACTTATAAAGCTATGACTGTTGTATCAGTTGAACTAGATGACAAACAAGCTGTCGAGCTTAAACAAGTATCTGAATCAATGCAGACGCCCGAAACGGACTTGATTCGAAAAGCAATCAATAACTATTTGCGTCAATACCGCATGGATCAAATTCGGTCGAGAACTCAGCCCTATGTAGAGGCCGCAGGCTTCCTTACCGAAGACGATATTTATAGAGAAATTTCATAACTTCGAAACAAAGGCTTACTATTACCCAACACTGAAACGACAAAGGGGCTGTTTGTTTCGTAATTATTTTGCTAGTTATGTATCGGAAACGGCCCTGCGTTTACCAGCCTCTACATCGATTGTCTTCGACACCAAGGTTTTAATTTCAGCTTTTATTTTCAAAGGTTACGCCGATCAAGTGTACAGATATTGTGCTGAGCGCTATATCCTTTACACCTCAGAGTGGATGCTTGATAAACTCAAAGATGTCTTAAGTCGAGAGAAATTTCGGCTTCCTCCTACACTTCAGGAAGAGATTATAGCTCAAATAAAGGCAGATAGTCAGGTAGTCATACCAGTCAATCAACTTCCTACCAATTCTCCTGATCCAGACGACAATTATGTTTTGCAAACTGCGCTTTCAGTTCAGGCAAACTTTCTTATTACTGGCGATGAAAAACATCTTCTGCTCTTAAAACAAGTCCAAACCACTGAAATTATTGCCCCGAGAACTTCTTCGAGCGATATATAGCTCAATGATTCTGCTCAAACTTTATGGCATTCAAACGCAAACAGCCCTCCTTACCTGAGCGTAAGGAGGGCTGTTTTTATTAGGCATCTGTTGTTAGAAACCTAGACCGATAGCAAAACCACGGATAGATGTGATGTTGCCGGGGAAATTGATAGCGTTCGTAGCGGCACCGCTCGTCAGATTAATTGTATAGATCCGAGCTACCCCCCCTGTACGTAGCAAGGCATACCCAACATTGCTTGCTCCACCAATGTCGAAGCCATTACCACCTTCGGCACCAATACCGAGCGAACCGATCATTTCCAGCGTACCATTGTTCGGTGGGTTCTGGCGAGCTAACATAGCCGTTCCTGTCCGGGTATCAATGTCGTATAACGTCGTCGTTGTTGCGCCAGCGAAGTTGTTCGTGTAGGCGGCAGCCGTTACGTTAGGCGAACCAGGGTTCAGGCTGCCATCTGTAGCAGCGATCGTTCCATCGTTCGGATTCAAGCGCAGATTTTGTCCAGAATTGCTAATAAGACGAATCCGGTCAACTGTCGGATTGAAGTCAAACGCGATGTCGTTACCCGACAAGGTACCAAATGGACCTGAGCCAACCACAGTTGCTGCACCATTCGACGTATTAATCGTGTAAAGGCGATAGGTGCTACCTACGGCATACAGCTGACCATTGGCCGGGCGGAAATCAATTCCATAAATCATCTCACCACTTTGTAAACCCGTTATTGCTTTAGTAATCGGGTTAGGATTCATCGGATTGAAGATGATCAGGTTGTTACTACCGTCAACGGCATACGCTACGGGCTCGGTCGGAATAGCCAGTCCAACGATGCTCACATTAGGCAAATCGCCAAGCCGCTCAGCCCGTCCATTACTTAAGTTTATCTGATAAAAGCCCTGGGTGACACCACTGATCAAAACGGCAACTGCGTCGCCATTCGGAGCAATGTCGAAGCTACCCGTACCTGCAATGTCTACACCCAATCCGCCAACCTCAACCAGCGTACCGTTGTTTGGTGGGTCCTGACGATACAGCTTGTCCGTAATAGGATCAATGTCATATAAGGTTGTCGTGGTAACCCCCGAGCGGTTGTTGGTGTAAGCTACGCCGTTGATTGATACACCCGCTACGCCATTAATCGGGCCGTCAGTTGCAGCAACAGTTCCTGTTTCAGGATTCAGCCGCAGGTTTTGACCACGGTTGGTAACCAGACGGATGCGGTCAACTGTAGGGTTAAAATCAAACGCCACCACATCGCCGTTCACCGACGGCGAGAACGGGCCAGTACCTAGTGCCGTTGCCACACCGTTTACCACGTTAATCATGTATAAACGGCTGTTGTTACTCACGCCGTACAACTGCCCCGTTGCTGGGCGGTAGTCAATCGCCACCAGACGTTCACTGCCCTGTACGCCAGTGAGCGTGATGGTTCTCATCACGGCGGATGGGTTTTGTGAGTTGAGTTGCAATAATTGATTATTGTCCGTCAACACGTAGAACATGAGGTCGGCGGATAGGCGGCCGCTACCTCTCGAAATTCCGTCCTGTGGCGTAAGCTGCTCCTGTAAATCCCGACAGGCATTTAGGGTTAGTAACGAACCAACCGCTAGTAAACCAGCAACGATGCGCAATCTTTTCTTGTAAAGCATGGTCGTCATTAATTGAAAAGTTGTTCTGCACGAATTGAATATGAACAATGCACCACTCTATACGGCAACTTAGCGCCCCTGGATTGCTTATAATTAAAAATTAATTAAAATATATTATGCGGTCTTAAACCAACTCCCAGCCTTAATTTAACGTATTAATAATCAATTAATTAAAATAATTTTTTAAGACCAAGATAACCACCAGTAGATTTGGGGAGCAGATCCCCTCGATCGACCGAAAACGAAGTTGTTAACTCCATTCCCTTTGCCTGGTGTAGAGGCCACTGAGCCATGATAAGACTCGAAAATTGATGAAAAGGGCTTGTGTATGGTTGACTAAACGTACCGAAGTTACGGCTGTACGACGCCCGCAGGGTTAGCAACGGGCCTTGACGAAACGCACCACGAATGCCCGTGTACCAGGCTATTACACGATTATCGGGGAAGAAGCCTCCCCCAGTATAGGCATTATTAACGGCTGACGACAACGTAGTCCGAGGGGCAATGAATGGTGTGCCGAGCGTGCGCCCTTTATACGACCACCCTTCCCGATACTGGCTATGATTGAAGTAGTTATCACCTCCCTGGTAGCGAGCCGTCTGATCGAAGATAGACCCACTTTGATTGGTCGTACTAAGCCACTCCAGCACAACCCGTTGTATTTGAAACCGTGTTTTGTGAGCAGAACGATTTGCGTAACGTAGTCCCGTCAGGCCATCGGGTACGTTTTGCAAAGCCAGGCCCGATGCATCTTCGTAAATATGCTGATGATACAGTAACCACTTACTTTTGGGGCGGGTCCACTCGACGGCCAGATCATAACTACCTATATGGTTGCCAATGCGGTTCTCACCGTCGAAACCGGTGAATCGGTCGTTCTGGATATCCTTGGGATAACGGCCTGTCACAAGCGACACGTAATCCTGGAACGAAGTGGGCAGATTACCATTAACAGACAACGTTGGATTGATTAAATAATCGGCGTGCCCTCCCCATTGTACCTGGTGATTAATGCCGGCGTAGATCTTGACAGACCAGTTTGGCTTACCGATACGTCCGTACAAATATTTTTGATGCAGGTAACTCCCTTGTATGTATGTGTTGGCAAACCAGCCGTGCGCGTAACCCGCCCGAATCGCAATCAGTTTTTTGGTGAACGGCACCGGAATAAATTCCGGTAAGTGCAGCTGAATTTTAGGAAAGGGCAACGCATTGCCAGACCAGGCCACGAAGCCCGACGTCAATACGGTGTCGCCTAACCCAATGACTTCTCGTCGGTTACCGCCGTACAATTCGAGCTTACCAAAACGAACCTTTACAAAGGCATCAGGCAACAGAAACGCCGGGTTAACTGAGGTGGAAGCAGGTCCAATATTAGTCACGGCGAAAAGCCCTCCCCCCCAATCAAAGCGTTTTTTACGTTTAGTTATTGAGTCGGGTCCAGGAGCATAGTCTCGCGACACCCCCAGGCGTAACGTACCAAAAGAACCCCGCAACGGTACGGTTCCGTATTGATTCGTCCGTAACCAAAACGGCGTTTGCTCGCTCGATGCCGCCAGACCACCTATTTCTACCGAATAGTGCATTCGTTTGGCCGTATCGACCGGCTGCGCTAACGCGGGCAATGTGCTGAACCAACCAATAAACCCAACCAGGTAAAGTATACGCATAAGGAGGTAGCCGACACTATTAAAAGACGAATCTGATGTTGATCCGCCTTACTACGACAAATTTGGTGACAAGCACGTTATAAAACATCTTACCCTGTTTTATCATTACAATAAAAGAATCACCCCCTGCCCATGAATATACCAGTTACTACGTTAAATAACGGCGTCGAGATGCCCATGCTAGGCCTCGGCGTCTACGCGCCTAGCCACAACAGCGAAGTACAACAAGCCGTCGAATGGGCACTCGAAGCGGGTTGTCGTCTGATCGATACGGCTTCTGCCTACGGCAATGAGCGTCAGGTGGCCGATGCCCTTCAGGCTACAAACCTGCCCCGCAACGAAGTGTTTATCACAACAAAAGTCTGGAACGACGACCAGGGATACGATCGTACCTTACGGGCTTTTGAACGAAGTCTGGAGCGCCTTCGGATCGACGTCGTGGACCTATACCTTATTCACTGGCCGGTTCAAGAACACCGACGTGATACCTGGAAAGCCCTGGAGAAAATTTATGCCGATGGGCGCGCAAGGGCCATTGGTGTCTCGAACTATTACCAAGCGCATCTGGACGAGCTCTTTGAACAGGCAAACGTAACGCCCGCCGTTAACCAATTCGAATTTAGCCCCTATTGTTATCTGCCCGACGTGCTGGACTACTGCCGCCAGAAAAATATCAAGCCCGAAGGGTATGCGCCTTTAGTGCGTGGTGAAAAACAGAACGATCCCCGGCTCGTGGCAATCGCTGAGAAGTATGGCAAATCAACGTACCAGCTTCTGGTCCGGTGGTCCTTGCAGCACGACGTCATTACAATCCCTAAATCGGTAAAAAAAGAGCGTATCCAGGCTAACTTCGACGTGCTGGATTTTGAGATTTCTGAAGAAGACATGGCAACCATGAACACCTTTTACGACAACACGCGGGTAGCGCCTGACCCACGCGATATTCCGTAGCGGATTTAGCGTGAAATTGGTAGATTTGATAAAATTCTAAAAACGCATGGAAGCAGTTGCCCTCCGCCAGTTGACGTATCGGGAGTTTCGGGAGATGGAGTTCGACGACAACGACCCCTTCCAATACGAGCTTCTCGATGGTGAAATCATGAAGAAAAACGCACCTACCCCTTGGCATCAACGTTTATCGCGTTTGTTATTACGTCAACTTGATAACCATGTTACCGAGAAAAAATTAGGTGAGGTATTTTATGCCCCAATTGACGTTTTTCTCAATGATTACAATGCGCCCCAACCCGACCTGATTTTTGTATCAGAAGTGAACAAGGCGTTGATTACCAATGACGGCATTATGTACGTGCCCGATCTGGTCGTTGAAATAATTTCGCCCTCATCCATACGGCGGGACCGTTTTGACAAGCGAGATATTTACGAGCGATTCGCCATTCCTGAGTACTGGATTGCCGATCCGCAAAATCAGGAAATTGAGGTATACAGCCTGGCCGAAACCGGCAAATATGAATTGTACTGCATTGCGTCGGTACAAGATTTAGTACGTGGGGAGGGCTTTACCGTAAAGTCAAAGGTGTTACCAGCGCTACAAATTGACATTAGGTCGTTATTCTGAAATCAGCAGTATCGGCAACCGTCAAGGCTGGCCAGCGTTCACGTAGTAGCTCGGCTAGTGCGCCTAACCCCCACTCTTCGCTACGGCGATGCCCAACGGCAATAACGGCAATTCCGGTTTCGTCAACGGCTTCCTGCGCTTGTTTTCGGTATTGGCCAGTAATATACAGCTCGGCTCCCCGATCGGCGGCCTCCCGAATCAGGCTGTCATTCATGGCCCCCACCACGGCTAGTCGGCTAATTCCCGTTCGGCTATTTACTAAACTACGGCCGGCTTCAGCCCGGTCATAGCCGCCAAACATCGTTTTTACCAGGTGTAGCCACCCGTCAAATTCTTGTTCATCACCGTTGAAGAGCATGCCGATTGGGCGCTGTGGAAGCAATTCACCCGATTCGTTCGTGGCTTGCTTGCCTTCCAATGGTTGAAGTTGGTCCAGTGCGCCCAAGGCCGTAGCCATTCTAGGACTAAATCCCATGGCCAGAGTCTCATCGAATGGAAGATGATGATAGAGAACACCAACGTCCGACGGCCATGTGTCGAGATCGAGCTGCCAGGGGCGATGCAACCACAGGGCATCTATGGCCGATTGCTCAACCCACTCTTCTATGCCAGGAAATGGCTCAAGTGCCAGACCAAGCCGTTGAATGGACCGATTCGTGGCTTTATAAATACCGCCCTGTTCATTGTTGGGATAACGTTCGGTGGCGAACTCTTTCTGCAAAAACGCTGCGATCTCATCGAGCGTACTAGGTTGATGTGGCATAATTCAATAACCCCCTCCCGGCCCGATGGTTTGCCAACAGGCCGACTAATCTGGCACATAATGACCGTTTACTCAAGAGTTTTTGACTTTCTCAAAAATAAATTCATAAGTTTGCATCGCTAAACGCGTCCGCACTGGCGGTCCTACAACGCCCATGAAGTTCCTCGCTTAAAAACCTTACGTAGGTTTTTCTTTCTCTCCCAAGTTTCTGCTACCCGCCTGGGTGGCTCATTTTCATCTTTACCATCATTTTTATACGTGCGTGTCAGTAGCTGTCGGGCTGCGGCATAGTCGTTTTGCATCAATGACCAAATTCTTACGGTTATTCCTGGCCGCATTGCGCGGTTCGGAGACCAATTTCACATCCGGTAGCATCAACCGAGCTATTTTCCTGCTGTCCGTCCCGATGATTCTGGAGATGGTCATGGAGTCGCTCTTTGCGGTAGTGGACGTTTTTTTCGTTGCCAAAATCGGTACGGAAGCCATTGCCACGGTCGGCCTGACCGAGTCAGTGCTGACACTCGTGTATTCAATCGCCATTGGCCTGAGCACAGCCGCCACGGCACTGGTCTCCCGGCGTATTGGCGAAGATAATCCACGCGGGGCCAGCACGGCCGTTGGCCAGGTTATCTTGGTATCGGTGACGCTGGCGGTACTCATGGGCCTGCCCGGCTACCTGTTCGCCGATACCATCTTGCGCCTGATGGGTGGCGACGAGCGGCTAATTGCCAATGGCGTTGGCTTCACTCAAATGATTTTTGCGAGTGCCCCGGCTATTGTCTTACTGCACACACTAAGTGGCTGTTTGCGGGGTGCAGGCGAAGCGTCTATTGCCATGCGCTCGTTATGGCTGGCCAATGGCATCAACATTGTACTGTGTCCGGTGTTCATTTTCGGTTATGGACCAATTCCGGAAATGGGTGTATTAGGATCGGCGGTAGCCACGACAACCGGTCGTACAGTCGGGGTGCTGTATCAGCTTTACGCGCTGACACGGGCCGGTAATACGGTGCAGGTGCGCAGCACCGACTTGACACCCAATGCCGACATCATCCGCAACCTGATTAAGCTCGGTATTGGCGGTACGAGTCAGTTTCTGGTGGGGTCCGCCAGCTGGGTATTCCTGACGCGGGTATTGTCAACCTTCGGTAGCGACGTAGTGGCGGGGTACACGATTGCCATCCGAATCATTGTGTTCACGATTTTGCCATCCTGGGGCATGGCCAATGCCGCGGCTACCCTGGTGGGACAGAACCTGGGCGCTGGGCAACCCGAACGGGCAGCCACTTCGGCCTGGCGAGCGGCTTTCTGCAATATGCTCTTCCTGGTGGCAGTAGGCATCGGCTTCTTCATCGGGGCGGTTGAGGTTGTAGGCCTGTTTAACAAGGAAACAGCTATTGTTACGGTGGCCGTCGAGTGTTTACGGGTATTTTGCATTGGCTACGTGTTCATGGCGTATGGCATGGTGCTGAGTCAGGCGCTGAACGGCGCAGGCGATACCCGAACGCCCACGCTGATCAACATTGTGTGCTTCTGGCTGGTCGAAATTCCGCTGGCCTATGCGCTGGCTATGTTCTTCGATTGGGGTCCGCCTGGCGTGTTCTGGTCGGTGGCCATCAGCGAAACCCTGTTGGCCGTAATTGCGATCTGGGTGTTCCGAAGAGGACGTTGGAAAACCGTTCAGGTATAGGCAAAACTAGCCTTTCTGAGCTGTTTTCCAGCCGAAACTTTTCCCCGAAGGGGCCCGTTAACTAAGTATAGCGTGTGTTTTCAGGCATTTTTTCCAAGTTTAGAGTAATGCCTGAATGTTCTCTTCATACACAACAGCTAAGCCGTTGTGTGCTATTTTTCAACATTGAATTACTTTATGATCGACACCCATAAACAACCCGAAACCGCCGTTCTGGTCGCGCTGATTACGCAAAAGCAGACCGTCGACCAAACGAAAGAATACCTGGATGAATTAGCGTTTCTGGCCGAGACATCGGGCGTTAGAACCATTAAATCGTTTACCCAGAAACTCGACCGACCCGATACCCGCACCTTCGTGGGTAAAG
Organism: Spirosoma soli; assembly: GCF_042684525.1. Taxonomy (NCBI): domain Bacteria; kingdom Pseudomonadati; phylum Bacteroidota; class Cytophagia; order Cytophagales; family Cytophagaceae; genus Spirosoma; species Spirosoma soli. The sequence goes on from NZ_JBHULN010000002.1 coordinate 557,825, forward strand.
GAAAGCTGGATGAGATTAAGACCTTTATTCTCGACAATCCGGTAGATTCCATCATTTTCGATGATGATCTGACTCCCGCGCAGGTGCGGAACCTGGAAGCCGAATTTAAGGAAGTGAAGGTCCTCGACCGAAGCTTACTGATTCTGAATATCTTCTCACTACGTGCGCAAACGGCCCAGGCCCGCGTGCAGGTTGAGTTAGCCCAGTATCAGTATATGTATCCGCGACTAACTCGGATGTGGAGCCACTTGACGAGCCAGAAAGGGGGCGTCGGGATGCGTGGACCCGGTGAGAAAGAGCTCGAAACGGACCGCCGGATCGTGAAAGACCGGATTGCGTTTCTGAAAGATAAGCTGGCCAAGATTGACAAACAGAGCCAGACGCGCCGGAAAGAGCGTGATCGACTGGTACGCGTGGCGCTGGTCGGCTACACCAACGTTGGTAAGTCGACGCTGATGCGCACGATGGCCAAGACGGACGTGTTCGCCGAAAATAAACTCTTCGCGACGGTTGATTCGACCGTACGGAAGGTGACGCTCGGTAATATTCCGTTCCTGTTGACGGATACGGTTGGGTTCATTCGCAAACTGCCGACCATGCTTATCGAGTCGTTCAAATCAACGCTTGATGAAGTACGTGAAGCAGACATCCTGGTTCACGTCGTGGACGTATCGCATCCTAACTTTGAGGAGCAAATTGAGGTCGTTAACCAGACGCTGGCCGACATCAATGCCGCCGATAAGCCAATGGTGCTGGTCTTCAACAAAATGGACCAATTTGTGCCAAGGGACGAATGGACCGATAAAGTGCAGTCGAATGATCAGGATGAAGACGAACACGAATCCGCTGATTATGACGTAGCAATTCCGGTAGCCGTGCGAAAGCAAACCGCCCTACAATATCTGAAGAGGACGTATCTGACCAAAAGGGCCGATTACGTAGCCTTCATTTCGGCCGAAACAGGTGAGAACGTTGGCGAATTACGTGAGCTGTTGTACGATCTGGTGAAAGAAAAACACTACCAGATCTACCCCAACTGGGTGAACGTACCCCTCACAGAATCAGCCGAGTTTGGCGATGGTTTGGCAGGTTAACGGATTTTTGGCATTTTTGTATTGACTGTAGAGACGCAAAATCTTGCGTCTCTACTTTTTGGTCCTGTAGTTCAACAGATAGAACCAGAACGCTGGACCGAGCTGTTTCCTTAACGTTTGATATGGGTTCGATTCCCGTTGAGACTAATAAAGTATTATTGCAGGTTGCGTAGTTCAACGGATAGAATAGACGTTTCCTAAACGTTTGATATGGGTTCGATTCCCGTCGCGACCACCAAACAAAAAGCCCAACCTTTTCAGGTCTGGGCTTTTTTGTGGTTTATACAAACGATGGGATGGTTTCAATAATCCAGCTACGAAGACTCGGTATATTTAACGTGAGTTATTATGGATGACCTATCTCGCAAGCCAGTGACTTGAAGCGCGTAAAGAGCAAAATCTGACTGTTCAGCCGACTGGTCAGGAAGCCCTTTCAAAAAAGCCTTAGCCTCAGCGGCAGCCTGCACTTTACGGCCCTGCTCCACAGGAGTAAGCTTAACAAAGTCAAGCGACTCCCGGTACCGAATCAGGGCGTCGGCCTGTTTGCTGTTTTCTACGTCAATAACGCACTGGCTCATGGCTAGAATGATAATAAAATTCTGGATACCAAAACTAACGAATAGCAAGCCTAATCAGTGCCTTTTTGCTAGCGGTTTACTACAAATTTGGCAAATGCCGACTTAAATAGCTGGTTATCCAATATAGTAGGTAGTCACTATGAGACTACAACAAAAAGCCGATTCTGACTCAGAATCGGCTTTTGTATAAAAGTATGGTTAGTGAGCCAGAAGCTAGTCAACGGCCTTTTCGCCCTGCTTCTTCTTCACTTTAGCTACTGCTTTTAACTCTTTAGAATCACTCTTCAGCTCTTTCTTCACGGCTTTCTCTACCTTCTTTTCGGCCTTGGCGGTACGTGTCTTAGGGTCAGACACGTGTGGAATCTCAACGCCTTTATGCTCCTGAGCGTTCATCACTTTCGTTTCAGCCTTTGCTATTTTCTTCTCAGCTTTCGTCTCTTTCTTAATGGCTTTTTTCTCTTGTACTGCCTGTCCCATAGAAGGCTGAGCCGCCATAAAAAGGGCACAGCAAATCGCGATTACTGTCGTTTTCATACTCTTGGTTTTAGTGTAAGAATTTAGCCAACTCATAGGATTGGCTACCTGTTAAGATAGACAAACCGACAGCACACCGCTTTGTTTAAAGTGAGCGGACATTAACGAGACAGGGTATTAATTGATTTCGCCTGATAAGAAGAAAGCCAATGCCAACGCTGACATTGGCTTTCTCGTAAAATGAAAATCTTTAATCACAAATTGGTATACGTCCTCCTCACTTGACATTTGCATAAATACCCACTGTATCCATTTGCTTCTGCCCGATAGTAGTATTCATCATGTTTCGTGACTTTCACAACTGCTCCTTTGGGAATCGCATAGCTTGAGTTAGCCATATAGCTTGGTGCTGCTTTTAGAGCTGCATTTGGCTCTGCTTGGGCGTATAGTTGCTGTGAAGAGGCTGTTGTGCTGGTTGTAGCCCAGGTCGCTTTATCCTTCGCTACCGGACTAGGTTCAGAATAGGTTGTAGTAACTGGCGAATCATCACTATCCGGCGTTGGTGCCGAAGTAACAGAACTACGTGTTCTAACCGAACCACCCGTTATTCGGCCAGTATTCGGGTTATAGTTACCTGGATAGCTGTAGTTGTCAGTTATCGTGTGATTTGGACGAGTACGGACATGGGGCTCAACGTAAGTGCCATTCTTGCGATAATACCCCCGTACATGAACCTGAGCAAACGATACCAGGCTCGACGCGAAAAGCAGCAGAATAAGTAGCAGTCGTTTCATGGGTGAATTTTTATGAAGTATTGTATTTATAAACAACAAAAAGGCCGTGAGAACTTACTATGATTTTTCAGGGAATAAGTTCTTACGACTCAATCAGTGTTATGACACAACTGGCTTTTCGTAAGCTGACAATGCTTTCTGTAAAGCCTCACTGTAAAGAAAAATGTCGTTGATGCTGCTTATCTCGTATCGCTGCTCAGCTCTGTTTTCATCAAAGACTGTGATTGCTTTCTTACTACCGTTGAGATGCAATCGGCAAATGGGTTTACGGTTATTATCGTCCAGTAATATGGCAAAGTATGATTGGGCGTCGCGGTGTACGATTCGGTTAGCGTCAATTGTGTTTCTGAGGATCGCTCTAACTATGTAAAATCCTTCCAGCTCCTCCTGAGTCGTTACAATGGTTGGCGCTTTCTTTTCCTCGGCAGCAGACGTAACAGGCAACTCCATAGCCACGGGTTGAGGAGCAACTATTTCCTCCTGCCCCAGAGCAGTCTTTAATCGATCCGTTATCTGATCAGAGAACGTGTGCTGGTAAGACTTACGAACTAGATTCGTAAAGTACTCCATCATTTTAGCGGTAAGCGTGCCGCTGTAAACCTGCTTGGCGAAGTAACGCACCAAAGCATCCGAAGGAGCCGCCATTTCGTGCTGAATAAGCACTTTCAATTCGCCGGTGTACTTCAGCTCGCTAGCCGTTGATATAATAGTTTCAACGTCGAAATACGACTTATGGAACTTCTTTAACTCTTCTACCTGATTGTCACGCAGGTCCAGCAGGTTGACTTCCAGAAATGGTTTTTCGTCCATTTTGTTAGCCTCCTGCAAGTCTGTGTAAAAACGATAAACGATCCCGTTAGTAAGCACACCGAATCGGGCTTTCGTGACGTGGAAGTAACGTAGCAACTGATTGTCGTGCAGCGTAAGCGACTGTTTCCAGTGCTTGCACTCAATAAGCATACAGGGCTCAGCGGGGCTGCCATCGGCGCTTTCTCTCATGACGGCGTAATCAACCTTCTCCCCTTTCTTGGTACCAATGTCGCTGATAAACTCAGGGACAACTTCCAGGGGATTGAACACGTCATAGCCAAGTGTTTGCAGAAACGGTAAGATGAGAGCCGTCTTAGTTGCTTCTTCGGTTTGGATAGACTCTTTCAAGCGAGCAACCCGGTCACCGAGCTGCTTAATCTGATCTTTGAAATCCATATTGGTAAGGGTTTAGGAGTTATAAAGGTTTAGGTAATCTAATGGCTGAGGGCGATCTTAATTGGCCTTACTTTTTTGCGGCCCCGCAGTCAGCACAATTCTCAATTCTTCGTTCTCTGACTTGCCCTAGATTACTCCTTTCACTATAAACTTGAACACACTCAGTAAGATCATCACAAAACTCACTGCCTGGTACTCGGGTCCATGTTATACTACGAGGAGGTTTGGCTCCCTTTTCTCCTGGTCCAGTTGGTCCTACTCCTTCCCCAACCGTTGTTGAATCTGATGGAGGTGCAGTTACACAACTTGTAGTAAAAGTAGTTTCTACTTTGTTTCCGTTTTGTGAAGCATTTACAAATAGTCGTTTATCATTACGCATAGAATCAGGAATGATAAATTCGTTAGATTCTTGTCCTGATTTTATGCCGTCTACTCCATACGTTACTGCATTATCATCACCACCTGTAGTAGTCAATGATAATACGCCAGTTTGACAATTTAATCCTAAAATTTTCACTACTAACGGTTTTTGGGGCACCGGCCAAAAGGCCCAGACTAAGCCTATTGATATGCATAAAAGGCCTATAATCAAAGCCGGTTTGAGCCATCTTCGACCCGTTGGAGGTGGCTTAGGAACCTGATATAGTTCATTGCCACAATTCGGACAAACTAAATCTTTAGCCCCCTGAATTGGTATAATTTCAGAGGAATCAGCCTTAGGGCATTCCCCTTGATTAGTACAGATGCCGTATCTTATCATCAAAGTGAGTGTGAATTATATATAACAATATACTGAACGAGTAAATCACTGGTCTTTCTGCAACTCCGTTATTAATTTGACAGCTGCATCTTTAAAGAGCTTATAATCAGCATCACTACCATCCTGCTTAAGTTGGATAACCGTATTCTTGATCTCCTCTACTAGTTCATCTTTGCGACTTTTATGTCTATACTTGGTCTGGCTTTCTTGCTCTACTATAGAAGAAAGTTGACTAATATGGTCTTCCGCTAAAGACTTCCACGAACTGCTAAGCGATTTCTCCATAAAGAACACAGATTCTTCGTCACCAAACATATCGACCTTTACCAATGCCAATTTGCTGTAACCTTCCTCATTTTTTCTTTCTTTGACTATCTTCATGGCATAAGCTAGTAATAAGATAGGTACTGAATCAACTCGCTTCTTATAGAGTAGATCAACTAGTTCTTGCTGTGTAGGAGCAAACAAGCTAGGCAAGCCAGCTCCATCGTCTTGAAGATGGAGAAGCATTTTGGCTCTTATAGTGTCAGGCTTTTGTAAGCGTAGGCTATATTTTTCGCGTAGGCGCTCAGTTTGAGTTAAGTAACGAAGAGGAAATAGACTGGTAACAGCCATGAGTGTAATTCGATACTCACTCGAATCAGCTTCTAAAAACTTGAGTTCAGTTTGTGAATTTCTGTTGAACTCAAACGCGTCTTTCAAGTCGTCAATAAATGTGGCGTAATTTGTAGTTGAATTTTTTGGTAGAATTACAAAAAGAGTACGCTTAGCAGGGCCTGATGACAATCCATCTCCCGACTTACCTACTTCATTCTGATTAAATAATATATAACAGCCAGCGTATTTCATGAGCTGGCCTGTCAAGTCTCGCAGAGCCGACTTATTACCTTCGTATCGCCGTTGTAGCTTTTCAATAACATTCATACCCAGTAAACGCTCTTGTTTAGCTAAGTCTTTTTCTATAGCTAAAGCGTTTTCCTGGCATACCTTTTCAAGTTCTGTTGAGAATGCGTTTTTCTGTAATCGATTGTTGAAGTCGACGAAAGTTAACCGATCTTCACCTAATAATTTTGTTATTGCGTCTCGTACTTTGGCTGTTTGCGGGCCTTGAATTTTTACATCTCTGCTAAAGCGTCGAACAACGTCTTTAACTCGACTAGGTTCATAAAATGGAACTAACTGCTGTTTGAAAACTTCTACACTGTCGGCAGCAGTTTCTGAAGTCCATTCACGGTCATTACAGCGAGACTGAATGTTTTGTTCAAATATGGCTATTCCGTCGTTAACAGTTCCACCAGCCACAGTGATTTCGTGTTTCAACAACTCGAGCTGTTCTAAAATTTCTGGCACAAACTCACGAGCGAACTTTACGCCTTCTATTTCGGTACGAACTCGGTATTCATCCTGAATAGTTATCACTTGAGCTTCAAAAATTTCATCCCGCTTGTTAAGCCAGTCAGAAATAATACCAATCTTAGCCCAGTTTATGTCATTCTGTAGAATCAACTCTTTCGCCTTTTCTTCAAGTTTTTTGAGAGATTCTATTTTATCATCCAGTCCTTTTGCGATATCAGAGCGTAAGTAATCAACCAAGGCATCAATCTTTCGTCCTAAATCATAAATAGACAAATCTCCGCTTCGCCATTCACCAAAAAACTCGGCCTCAATTCTTCCTCGAATTTCACGGGCCATATCCCGCTTATCCTTACGCTTAGCTTCAAAAAATTTCACTACTCCACCCGATCTCCTAAAATCTTCCTCAAATTCTTTTAAGGCTAATGACTTTAAAGAATCAATCCAAAATTTCTTATCACTTTGTTTGGCCAGCGGCTTAAAAAAATTAAGCTTATCACGCCAATGCGTTTCAAATGCCTTCCACTTTCTACTACTTTCATCTATTAATACAGGCTCTGAAAGTGTGATATGCTTTAATGTCAGGTACCATCCTTGCAACTTATCGTCCCGTCGGACGTATTCATTAAAGCTGTTGTTCTTTGGGCTGTTTGCAAAACCAGATACGTCTACCCAGTTATTAAAGCGCAACTGAAGAGCCGCCTGTTTGGCAAGATTGAACGTCAAGTATTCTTTTATCTCCTGCTCTGGGATTGCAATACGTTTAATTCCAAAGCTCAGGAATCGCTTGCTACGTTCAGCGGTCTTACTCCCTACAGCCATTTCAGGCGTTGGATCACCATTTTCTCCTGACTCAATACGATGCAGTTCGGATGAAATCTGAGTTAAACCAATCGTCTTTTGGTACAGGAAATCGGCAACTATATTAGGAAGCTCAGTCTCTTTATCAACGGTGATTCCATTTTCATTCTGGTTTGAAAACACATAACAACCAGTAAATGGCGTATCAACATTAAGTTGTCCCTTCTGCCCTGTTACATCATAAGGACGTAATGCTCCTGTACTAAGCGCATTCAATTCAAGCAGAGCAGCATAACCATTGGCATGGTAGAAATCTAATACAGTATTCCAATTTGTTGTGTCCTCCGGCAGATAGACATAAAGAAGAATTGTGTAATCCGCATTATTAGCAGGAAATAAATTACGTATTTGCGTAATAATGTCTACAATTGAACCGCTTCCTGTCCCTCCTGCTAAACCTGCGCAAACATGAAAGGTAATATCCGACTCCTTTGTATTGTTTCTAAGCTTTGTAACTCTATCTGTAAGGGCACTATTAAAATCATTAGCGTTACCTGCAAAAAGGATTCTACCCATGCGCCGACGCTGCATTCCAGCCGTTTTTTGACCTTTTGAATCATTAATTAGACCAATCCACTCGTTTCTATCACCAATGAATTCTTTTACACCAGGGTACCTTTCAATTTCAGCAAATTTACTTGCTAAGTTATCTGACTTGAGCTCTAGAAAATTACTAGTTCCTAATGCAATTGATTCGCCTAATACCTCCCACTCAGCTATCTTAGCTACTTCATCACGGCTGGAATCCACATACAAGTATTCGATGTTGCTGGGTGGCTGATTCCTAAACTGTTGGTATACATTTTTTTTGAATGCTCTTACAACTTTACCTCCAGTACCACCGGAGACAATAAGTAAATGATTAGCCATAATTGTATTATGTAAATGTGAAATACTTGAGTTTTACGCAGATTTGAAGCTGCTTCGAATATCAGTGTATGCTGCGTACCCAATCAATCCAAAAGGTATTAACTGCACCAATAAAAAAGCTATTACTAATCCAATACGTGATAATGTTACAACGCGTGGTGCTTGCTGTGTAAGCTGAGTTTTGATATGATCAGCGGCTAAATCGACGGCTCGTTCTGTAGGATAAACTTGACCCTGTTTATTTTTGAAATAAGCTTCTACATCTTCCTGAACAATCCTAGTCGGAACATTGGGGGAAGCCCAGACAACTTTACTCAAGAAAGGATGTTGTGCGTCAAAATTTTTACAAGCTTCGTTAGAGTATGTTTCGGCAACTATCAGTTTTGATTCGCTTTGAGATATAGGCACCCCAACCTCATAACTTGGGAAGTTTGAAAAATCTTCTTTACCTATTTTTTTTACTGACTCATACGTTTTGTGTAGCGTTTCTCGTGACCAAACTGGGTCAATCTTGATGGTCGCTTGCCATATGGTAATACGAGCTAGGGTAACTTCCTTCATGAAGGCCAAGCCAGCAAACGCTAAGACGAAGAAGAAGGTTAAAGTGCAAGCCAGTGCAGTAAGTACTTTGTGCGTCATTGTAAGTTGAAACCGCTTGTTCCAAAGCTGTACATAATGAAGGCAAACCCAGGCACATAGAGTAGTTATTCCAACAGCAGCCGCAAAAGTTAAGCCCAACTGCGCGGGTGTGAGCTTTGCCAGCCCTCCTGAAATGATACTAATTAGCTCAAGTAACGAGCCGAAGAGTCCAGTAGACATGTCTATTATTTATTAGGTGATTAATTATATATGAGGTTTCATTCTACAATTGTGCTTTACTCTTTAACAACAGACTTTGTCACGACACCATTTTTAGGCGTCGTTAAGCGCAGATAATACATACCTGCGGGTTGATTGCTTAGCTTCAATAATTCGGTTTGAAGCTGACCATTTGTTTGTCGCGTAATGTGTCGGATGATCTTACCTTCGGCGTTGAAGAGTTGTATTTCGATCGTTTGCCGGGTTGGTACATTCCAGTCCACAGATACATCGCTCACCGTCGGATTTGGATAAACAGTTAGCTGGACTGGTTCGGTCAATGGCTGTATAGCCAGCGGAGCTCTGACAACCAGCGTGTATTCATTGCCATTATCACCCGCGCCACAAGCACTAACCAAGTTCTTGATGGCATAGGTGGTGTTCTTAGTTGGACGTACCCACCTTACGTAAAGAGAATCCGTTGCATTTCTGGGGAAACCGTCCCAATCCATAAATGTCCAGGGGCCGTCCCCCGTGAATCGAATACGAATGGCAGTACTGTCGCCGGGGTATACGTCACCGTCACCGGTAAGCCGGGCGGTTGCTTTCGCGGATACCCGAACCTGGACTTCACGAGTCAGACTTTCACAATTGAACTCATCTTTCTGCGTAACGTAGTAGGTTGTTAAGCTAGCCCGATCCGTAACGGGAATCACTTGAGTTAAAGGTGTTCCGCTACGGTCAGCAGTCGTATACCAGGTTAGCCGCCCTGTCGCCGTCGCTGACAACGGTGTAGCAGTCGTACCAATACAGAAAACAGCGGTGGATGGCACCAAAGGTCTGTCTGGCATTGGCCGAACAGTGAATATTATTCGAGCCGCGGGACTTGTACAGCTACCGGCTTTTTGAACAACAGAATATGTAAAGGCGTTGGGCTGTGACGTATCAGGCGTTGGAGCCGTATCACTAGAACCTACAATGCCTGGTCCTTGCCAACTCAGGCCCGTGCTGGGACTGGCTGTCAGCGGCCCCACCCGAGCGCCTTGGCATACCGCTTGAGTCGCGGTAACAGTGGGAGCTGGCGGAGGAGCAACAACCGAGACGACGACGGGGAAACGGGCGCTTTCACAGTTGTTAGCATCGGTTTGCGTTACATAAAAAGTGTAGACTTTAGGCTCCGTCGTGAAGAAACTAGGCGATTCGGACCTGGGAGACCCGCCCAATGAATCCGTATACCATTTGATGGTGTTACCTGCTGTAGCCGTTGCAGAAAGTGGCCGTGCCGTTTCCTCAACACAATAGCGGATGGAACTAGCCAATGGCGTAACTGGAGCAGGCAACACCGTCACACTTATGGTTGAGCGTGAACTCTCGCAGCCATTGACTGTCTGGCTGACAGAATACGATTGTACACCTGAAGTTGAGGTTTGCGGTGTGGGCGCTCCTGCCAACTTCCCTGACTGGCCATACCATGTTAAAGCTACCCCTCCTGCCGTTAGGGGTTTTGAAATGGTGTTCTGACACAACCGTACCGACTGTACAGTTGGCACATCTGGATTTGGATTGATAATGGCTTTGACGGCTGCCCGCGGGCTTTCACAACCATTAATCGTTTGTGAAACGTAAACGGTCTGTTCTCCTGAGGACTGGCTATTCAGCAATGGCGGTTGCGTAGATGGGGGCCCACCCGTAGGGGTTGAGTACCACAATGCCCCCGGAATCGACGCTGAGAACTGGCCCTGCGCTCCCTGGCAAACTGAAACGCTATTCACCTTTGGTGCTTCGGGAAGCGCCACAACCGTTACAGATACGGCCTGACGCAGACTTTCGCAACCATCATTTACGGTTTGGCTAACGTAATACACACTTGACTTATCGTTTGGTGGCGTGGGTGCATTGGTGAGCGATTGAGAGCTTACATTCGTTTCGTACCATTTTAGATTATCTCCTTTAGCACTTAATGGGACAGCAGACGTTCCAGAGCAAAGTGATACCGAATTAGCTACCGGAGAAGCTGGGGCCGCTTGAATACTTACACTGATTGAAGCGCGTGGCCCCTCACACCCTTTTTCCGTCTGACTAACCGAATACGATTGCGCACCAGCAGTAGACGTATTAGGCGTCGGGGCTGCTATCAACTTCCCGGATTGGCCATACCAGCTTAAACCCGTCCCGGCTGCCGTTAGAGAACCAGGCGTTGCATATTGACAGATGGAAATTTGCGCTGTCACTGTCGGGGATGTTGGAACGGCTACAACCGTAGCTTTCACGGCTGCCCGCAGGCTTTCGCAACCATTCACTGTTTGCGAAGCGTAAAAAGTCTGGTCTCCAATGATCTGGCTATTAATAACCGGAGGTTGAGCAGAAGGAGTACCCCCTGTTACGGCGGTGTACCACGATACACCAGAAATTGAGGCTGGGAACTGTCCTTGTGCTCCCTGACAGAGCGACACACTACTAATCGTCGGTGCGGCCGGGACAGCTATCGGCGTTACGTTGATGGCCGCCCGCAGGCTTTCGCAACCATTCGCGGTTTGGCTGACGTAGTAAATGCTAGCTTTATCATTTGGCGGTGTAGGCGCACCAGTCAACGGCTGAGGGTCACTACTCGAAGAGTACCACTTAAAACTGCCCACTCCTGTAGCACTTAGTAACGTTGTCGTTGTTCCTTCACAAAAGAAAACATCTGATACTTTGGGCGCATCTGGCCGACCAATTATTATATTACTGGCAACAGCATTAACAGAATTATTGCTTTGAAGTACAACTCGAATTCTGTAGCCTGTGCCGGGAGTTATTGATTGAGGGATTATGGCGGTAATCGAGTTCGTGCCGGTGCTACTGCCAATAACCAGTCCGTTCTGAAAATTTCCGTTAATGTCCGAAATCTGAACCTGGTTGACAGCCCCATTGGGTAGTGATCCACTAGCTGTAAACGAAACGGGAATGGCTGTGCCTGGGCAGTAGGTTCCGGATAGTGTTCCGGTTGTAATCGTTAGTTGCGTAACCGTGATTTGAGCATACCCACTGATGCTGTCACCGGCTCCGCAACCAGCATCTCTAAAACTCCGGATAAACGCTCTGTCGTAAAAGGTTGACGAAGTAAACGTCGGCGTAACTGTTGTTGAACTGACCGATGAAGTAGCTGTCCGTGTGAGGCCATTGTCTATGTAGGTAACTGACCAGGGGGGCGTTCCGGTAAAGGTTAACTGGACGGGAGCCGTCGCACCAGCCGTGATTGTCGAACTCCCCGAGATAGTCATGGTTGGCAATGCTGCCACGTTTATTTTGCTGGTAGCGCTTACCACGTTCGTAGCGGTCGCAGCTAAACGGAATCGGTAATTACCGTTGCTGGGCCAGGTCGGCAGAACGGCCCGAATTGGAGAAGACGAGCTTATACCCGGTAGATCTTGCAGAACAGCGCCAGTCACATCGATTAGCTGAACTTTAAATGAATTACCAGCGGGGAATGTGCCAGTAGTCGAGAAAGGAAATGACACGGTAGAACCAGCACAATAACTGCCCGTACCAACACTACCAGGGATAATAGCCGGGGTCATATTAGCCTTAACAGTAAATAGACTACTCTGGCTTCCTGTAAGATTGTCAGCATTTAGTCCCTGCGTAACGACCCGAACCCGATATGAGCCAGAAGCCGTATTGCCAGGAATGGTCCCTTTAATGTACCGTACTCCTCCAACGCTGGCATTCTGCTGCTCCCGACCGCTGTATTGATCATTAGAATTTATCAGATCGCCTATAAGCGTTCCACCACTCGTTAACAGTTGAAGCTTGAAACCATTAGCCGTTAGTTCTGATGGAAACCTCCCAGATCCTATGACATACGAAGCTGTAATCTCAGTACCGGGCGTCACATCCGTTGCTACGTTTGCACTAACCGTAGTAATGCTTAACGGCTTAACAGTTATATTAATCGAGCCGCTTACTACTCCGGTAAAGCTTTTGATTTTAGATTGATCAATAACGGTACTGGTAGTGGGACGTATTGAGAAGAAGCCATCTTTGGTTACAGTAATCGTCTTGCCCTCACCCGGTGATTCTATCTGAAAAAACCGCGTACCCGTCCCACCGAATTTGGCAAAGATTGGGGCATCCCCAACCATGTTGCCTACTTGAAAAACATTTCCGTCGAAAGCTAAACTAGGGTCGGCGGCAGGATCGCCATAAGAAAGCGTCAGGGTCGTCTGTGCCTTTACTACACCTAAGCTGATGAACAATACCAGCAGGAGAACCTGACAACTTCGATACGAACTACTATTCATTGTAATGATGGTGTTATAGCTACGGCAAATACCTCTCTACTTACTTAATGCTTTTATTTTTCCGGCCCTTATTAGTTGCCGGATACCGTTGATTATCAATCCACTACCAACGAGCCCCCCTCCGTAGACTGCGTAAATACCAGGCTGCGCATAACTGTTAAAAGTCATAGGTGGTGCAGAACTGCCACCGGGCTGTTGCGTTAACGTTTGCCAGATGGCATACTCAGAATTGAGAGCCGTTAGCCGGTCGCTATACGCGTTGTGGCTGCTTTGAAGCGAACTATAACCAACATAGCTTGCGCCTAAGGCAGCCGTTCCGGCAATGATCTGAATCCAGGCCAGTAATCGATTGGAGGAGACCACCTGACCAAAGGCAAGTTTTGAGCCGTTGGCCTGCCTGAAGGCGAGTAACCGATCCTTGTTGGTCAGCGTAATGCTTACATACGCCTGGCTGGTATTGTCAATTTTGCGATATTGGTAGAAGCCAACAGGTACTTTATCCGTGGTCGAGCGAACTACATTGAGCCAGCTCTTGTCCCATCTAGCCGTTATAGAATCTGAAGCATTGTCAGTGCTACGATAGGAGTAAAGCTTACCCTTAATTGGTTGCTTAGGAATAGAGTTGTTCGAAATAACCGGCTTGGTTTCATTCGTTAAGCTTTCATCGGGCTGCGGAAAGCCCAGACGCACAATGAGTGTGCGCCATTTACCATTTACTTTCTCGGTTCTTAGCTCGGCTACACGCTGTACTGGCTGATAAGCCACATTGATCTGATTATTAGTCTGGTCGTTGTATTTACCATTGAACGTTGAAGTGAAAAACACTTTTACGTATAGATAGGCCTTCCCCTCTATAAGCGAAGACGTTATGATTCTGGAGAATTTAATGGTTGAAGTGTCGGACTTAGAATAGAATATTAACAGATTTTTCAGATACCGATCTACGGGTAAATCGGCGGTGTTTTTTGAGGAAGTATGTGTCGGATCAATGTCATCTTCCACGACAACACCATCATTATAAAAAATCTGATTCTCATTTGGCAAATAGCTGTCTTTGATGGCTTTATCCAGTTCAGCTTCGCTAGTGACGGTTACTATTAGCCCCAATAACTCTTCCAGATTTTTAATAGTATTCTTGGCCTGAAACGTAATTTCATTCCTGTCTCGTCCGGTGATAGTCGTGTCACTATTGTTCACACGAGCAACGTAAATCTTTTTAGCGCCTTTTTGGGCTAACACCGGTGTACTTACCACCGCTATAAGTAATAAAAAGAATGTAAACGTATTTTTCATAGGCAATTCGCATATACAATATTTTGTCGTGCCCCATCACTTCTTGCATAGCCTAGTGTGTAGCCAGCTTTAGTATATGTGCGCTTATATTCAAATTTTTGGTTCTGGATGGAACGACCATTCTGCACTTGTATGATGGTATTCATCGTCATGTTATGAACGAATGTATGTCCGCCCAGATCGGGCGAGGGAATGCCACGTAGTAAAAGCTGTGTTTTGTTCCAGTACGGAGCATTGTCGTATGCGTATGTCCGCTTTATCTGACTAGTACTAGAAATTGTAGAATCGCTTATTAGCTGCCCCTGGTTGTCAAATTCATAATAGATTGTCGTTCCGTCGGTCAGCGTCTTCTCTTTAATCTTACCGTTCGATACCATGGGCGAGGCTCCCTGCTCTGTGAACTGCGTCAGCTTACCACCTCCATCAAATGTGTAGACGCGAATGGGTTGCTGTTGCGCATTAGTTTCGGTGTATGTCTTAAGCTTCCCGTTTTCGAAGGCATATTTTTTAAAACCAAGCAATTGCCCTGACAAGGCATTATTGATTGATACCTGCTGAATCAGCCCATCCTGATACGTATAGATATAACCTGTATTGTTTTGTGTTTTGCTGCCTGCTGTGTATGTAGTCGTTTTGTCGACCTGAGATAGCAGAAAATGGTCAGCTGAATATGTAAAATTTTGTTGGGTGCTTGTTGTTAGAACACCATTCGTCCATTGCCGGTAGTTAACCTCTTCAACATGGCCAAAGGCATTGTATAAGTAGGTTGTCGTATCACGAAGCCCTTCGTTAATATTCGCAATTCGGTAGATCTGACAAGTGCCCGGAATGGCGGAAGCCGGTATTTTAGGCTCCTGATGACAACCAACAGCCTCAACCAGCAGAATAATCCAAAGAAGAAACTTTGATGAGTAACGTTCTCTCATTGAGCAGAAATTAGTTTTAAAGAAACTCGTCGGTTGAGCGCTTTATTAGTTTCGGTATCGTTCGGAGCAATTGGTTGGTTACTGCCAATTCCATTTTTTGTTAATCGGCTGTCAGGAACACCCCTATCAGTTAAGAACTTAGCCGTAGCAAGCGCCCGGTATTGTGATAAGGTTTGGTTAATCTGTGGATTACCAACGTTATCCGTATGCCCCGTGATCTGTAATGTATAAGCTGGGTTAGCTTTCAGATAACGCGCCACCTGCGTCAACACATCCTGAGAATCGGGCCTTAGTTGATAGCTACCCTGCTCAAAGTAGATCATTGGAATGGTATCGGGTAGCGAAAGAGCCGGTTTGGCGGTTACCTCAACAGCGGCAGCTTCCGGCCGGAGAACAGGGGCCGGTGCCGGTACGAGGTTCACAGACGGTTGGTTAACCGACATAAAATTTAATCCCTTATTTAGGCGAACCGAGCGTCGGGTCACCTTGTCCCCGTAGCTTACGGCCAATTCATACGAACCCGGGACTAAATCATAGGAAACATATTGGTGTGCGTAACCCGGTACAACTAGTAAGGAAACCGTTTTCTCCTTTGTCCGTAATTCACAGTGCGTTGCTTCTGGCGCGTTAACGGAAAACAGGGTTAGTTCACGTTGCAGCCGTATTTCATGTTGCAGAGATTGGCCATTTAGCTGCTCAACAATCAGGTTGCCGTTGTAAGATTGGTAGCCGTCGGACCGTACCTCTAAGGCGACAATGTCTTTCTGGTCGAAGTCGCGCTGAAGCCAGCCTTGTGCGTTGGTACCCAGACAGCGTTTATCTCCAGTCTGGGTATATTGAAAGCAGACGGTAGCCGAAAGAGGCTTACCTTGAATAGCATCAGTAACGAGGAACGTATTGTGCTGAACATGGTTGCTATCCCTACTAGATTGATTAGAAGCGCTATCGAGCAGTACATAGCTGGTCTGTTCGGTCTGTAAATAAGGGGTGTTTAATGTCTGTTTATCCGTTGGAATAAGTGGAATTACCAATGTAACGGGTGCGTTGTACCGGCGGGCAACGAGCTCTACTGGAATCGTTTGAGGCCGGTAACCGGCTCGTTCAATACGAATTGCCGTTGTCCCAAAAGGCAGTGCAGCGGTAAACATTCCCGTAGAATCGCTAGTCCCTACCTTCTGGCGACGGCTAGCTGTTCTCGCGAAAAAACGGGCGGAATCCAAAGGCTGATGGGTTTTATAGTCAACAAGCTGACCCTGGAGGTAAATAGCTAAAGAATCCGGCTGCTGTCCCTGGACCAGCAGCGGAGCCGCACTTAGCCATGTGGTTAGCAACCAGGTCAAGTTCATATTCATTTACTGAGCTTGAGCTGATACGCCAATAGAACCTAGTAACAGATTCCACCGCACATCATCCTGGCCATTTTTAACCATATGGTAGCGCTCTAACTTAACCCGGACATTCTTCTGGGTTATATCAGTATACTGCGTGTTACGGCCGTAGCCGATAAAGGTTTGCTGACCGGTTATAACCCCGTAATAATTTCCGTCTGCCGCCTGAGACAATTCTTTGAGGTACTGAATTTCGGTCCATTCAATGTTAACTGACTTATAATTAAGTCTTTTCAAATTAGTCAGGTATGTACGAATCGGATAACGGCGAGCGCCGGGCTGACTGTTGGAAGTTACTTCCATGGTAGAGGCTGGCATAAACAAGCTTACGGCTTGTTCGATAGCCTGATTTCTTTCGTAGTCAGAGTTAGATTTGTTCGCGATGATTTTCAGGTAGGAAGCAAATTCTTCTACCCTGTCCAGAGCTTTCTTGCGGTATTGCTGGTACTCTTCTTCACTAAGAACCAGCTTACTTGTCGGCCGGGCTGGAGTTGCCGAAGGCGAATCTGAGTTTGCAGATGGAACGGTAGCTTCTAGATCTGGTTTTTTAATAGGGGCAGGCTCAGGAGCTGAAGCAGGCGTTACATTAGTTGTCTGTGGTGGAACTGCTGTTGAGTTAGCGCTGAGAGGCTTCTGTACAGTCGCTAATATTGGAGCTATCTCAGTGGCTTCCCGGATTAAGCTATGCCGTCCGTCCTTATAGAAAATGGCAATAAGTTCCCCTTTTGAGATTGACGCTGATTTGCCGTCGTTCGTCAAATAGTTAACAATATCATCGTTTTCAAGAGAAATTTTTGCCGGAATAACTTCAAATGGTACAGCACGTAGTAAGAAGTCTTTATCCTGCCAGACAGTTGTCGTCAAAAACGTTTGTAATTCCTGTTTAGCCTGGTCTAGCTCGGGACTGAGTTTACTGACGACCAGAAAATTACCTTTTCTGAAAGCCACCAGCACGTTCTGACGTTGCAAGCTATACGTACTGGGCACATTGTCCTTCAGCACAGAAAATACGACTCGGTCATCGGTAATATCGGTAATACGTGCGTTAGGCAGCCGGTTACCATTCGCTGTATAGATTACGTCCTGAGCCAAAAGCTTTGACGTTAAACTAAGAAATAAAAGTAGTAGGGGTAGATATTGCTTCATGAATTAGAATTATTGGTGTGACTAACGCATTGATTTGACAAGCTGGTGAGTTGCATCAGTGATAAAGGCTTCAAGCTCATCTTGATCTAAGGACTGATAAGCTCGGCTGCTAATCTTACGCAGCTGAGCCTTTTCGCCGGGTTTTAACCAAAAATTACTGACGAAGACACCTTGCCCACCGGCTTTTTTATACAGTCCTCTGCATCCTCCCAGACAGGGCGTGTAATGAATTTTGTAGGAGCCGACAATTTCATTGGTCTTTACGTGGACCAGTTTAAATTCAACCGAAGCACCACGCATATCACGGTACTCGTTAATCAGTCGTTGCTGGTCATCGCCTTCCGTAAAGCAAACATTAGTTGTATAACCGACCGGATTATCTAATCGGACAAGCTCCAGGATCAGATCGGTGTTAGTCAATGAGCTGATCTTAGAATACGCAACACTTTGGTTGGCATCTAATACCTCGTTGAACAGACCTCGGTCGCGAACGCTGAAACCTTCTTTGAAAAGCTGCTTTTCGATCGCGTTATACAAAGCTGTTTCATCATACTGCGATTCTACATACTGTATCTTGGGAGCTGAACGGCCATTACCGGCCTGTCTAACGATAACAGGGTTGACTACTGCCGACTGATTACTGGTAGTGCCCTGCGTATTCGTAACCCCTTTGCGCGTATTAGGGACACGGAGAACAATTCTTGGCGATTTGTTGACGAGCATAATCTCCGTCAGCGCATCCCCAGAGGCCAATTCTGGTGGCTTTTGTGCAAAGCGAACTACAGCTTTCTGGCTGCAGCTAATTTGGAAACACGCAATGAGGAAGATGAAAACACAGCTGTTTTTCATTGATCAAAAGAAGGTGAGTATGTTACGGTCAAGTATTATATTAATAGGCTGTTCGAAACCTGTAATCTGAGTTCAAACGGTCCATTTCTGCATGCTAATTGAGTGACTCACACAATGGGTTCACCCACGATTCTCCATCAGTTTAAGGCGATTATCTTATGCTAATGCAAATCTGAGTTACAAGTTAGTAGGTCTGACTGCTAATACCTTCACATAGACTAGTGAAATCATGATAATAATTACTAACATTTATTTTTCGGCAGGTATTAACAACACTCCTGCGGCTCCTGAATAAACTATTGACAAGCAAGCATTTTAAGGGTATTTGCCCTGTAAGAGAGTTATACCTTGCGTTTCACACAAATTGACAATCAAAATCAATTAAGTACTTATTACTATAACCATACAACATGCTACTCATATTCACACGTTGAATTTGCTATTTAGAGATGACTAACCAATCACATGTTTGAAAGGCTCAAAAATGGCTGTTTTCTGAGCAAAGTGGCTATCCTATTTGGGACAAAAACTGTCCAATTAGGGACATTATAGAAGAAATAACAGAGATAAGGGTGCTTTATAGTAGCAATTACAATTACCATCAACGAATATAGCTAGCTTCACAGCTACCGTGCTAGCCGAGCAGTTCCTAAACAGAAGCTCCATCATTGCTTTCAATGAAAGCAATGATGGAGCTTCTGTTTAGGAGAGTTGGACGCAGACTAAACGCCCGCCATTACCGATAAACTACCAGACAATAACCACTGACGGCTTCGCTACGTCGGCGGGTATGTTCACGGTGAGTAAGTTATTGGTAAACGTCCACTTTAGCGCTTTTCCGCCTTCTAACGACACTTGTTTAGGCGATTTGGCAGCATAAGCGCTGAACGTACCCGACTCGTACAGACGTACTATCGCTTTTGAAGCACTTCTTTCTTCTTTAGTGATTGTGGCTGGCGCATTATACTTGTTCGTTAGGCCGAACGGGGCAAATCCATTTTTAACCGGAACTACGTAATGTAGTTGGTATCCCATTCGGGACAGACTCACTGGGAATGAGTCCGTTCGTTTGGCGATGCGTGTTTTGCCCGAGAAATAATCATACAACGCAAATTGATCGCCTTTAAGGCCTTTGATGTCGGCCGGCCGAAAGATGCCCTTCACCTGCTCCGTATCGGCCGCGTTGAACAAAGCCAGCAGTCCGGTTGAACCGGCAAACGAATAGGCTTTGAAGAGTTGAGGGGCCTGCACCTGAAACAGGCAGTCTTCGGTGGGCAGCAAGGGAGTTGTCGCTCTTATTGATTTTCCGTCGGCAAACACGAGCCGGTTCAGTAACTCAAAATCTTGTTTGCCGGGCTTGTCGGTAATGTAGATCGGTCCGTTGTTAAGGGTACGAGCAAGGGCATGGAAAACCGCATTGGGGTTATACGACTCGAACATGTCAAAGTCAGGAATAGCCATCTGCGAGAAGTACAGTGAGTTGTACACCGCCTGCAACACGTGGGCGGCAGCATTGCCTTCTTCCAGGTTGTAGGTCTTTCCCTTGTCGGCTGGGAAATAGTCCTCAACGGCTCTGGCTACGGCCGAAGTGCCAAAATTCAGATAAGCGTCGGCCGTCATGTCCATGCAATTGATAACCGCTCCGTTAAAGTGCTTATCAATTGATTTATAGAGCGCTTTGTGGATAGCCTCCGACAAACTAAAAATTGGGTACGTGTTCAATGCCATTCGCTCGGCTACCAGTTGATTGTCTACCTTCAGGAAATCAATGCCTTCGCCCTTAAGATAGCGGTGCCAACTGTCGAAGAAAGTGGTCAGGGAATCACTGTCGGGCCGGATAAAGTGATACGTCTTCAACGTAGAATCTTTGCCGACGGGCGACTGGCGCTGTACCCACGAGAACAGCTGCCCGTTGTAGCGTTGCCCTAGTTCAGACTCGGGATCGATGCCGTTCCAGTAGCCATCAAAGGCGTGCCATACGCCCGTGTACTTAACGCCATACTGCGTTTTCAACTTGTCGATTAATGGCTTGAACCCGTTAGGAAACTTCTTTGGATCAGGTTGCAGCGATTGCAGCTGCTGGTTCCGGTGCGTAAACCACCCATCGTCGAACAAGACCCAACCGAGCGGAAACTTTCGGTCACTAAAGGTTTTGATGCCTTCCAGCACATGCTCTTCGTCGAGCTTATTGCCATTGTCTGACGAGTTCCAGGTACACCAGCCCATGTACTGCATCGGTTCGGGCAGCGTTTTTTTAGCGCTTACATTCTCTCCTTTACCCATGGCCGACAAAGCCGTTTGGTAGATGCGCTCGAAAAGTTCATAGGGATCTTTTCCGAAAGCAACGGCAATGGCCGGTATCGTTTTCACGGGCTTGTTTTCGGCGTAACTCACCGACTTACTGCCCCACTGGCTCCCTTGACTACCCAAGGTCGTTCGGAAACCGCTACCGCTCATGGGCACAGCAGCACCGTAGATGCCGTCGGCATACTGCCAGTAGAAAAACTGAACATCCCAGTCCTGCATTTTAGTGGCATCCGTAATGGCTATGGGTTTCGTCCAGCTGTTCCAGGGTTTGTAACGCCAGAGCGTAACCCCACGCTTCAGTTGAGGAATGTTATCAAAGAAAACCCCGGCGAACTCCTGAGATTTTATGTCGGCATTATCAGTTTGCAACGTGAGCAAGGCCACATCGTTACGGACTGTTTTCTGTACGGGCCATGAGCCAGCCTTATTCTGCATCGCTCCGGTTCCTCCCGTTAGTCGGTCAGCATTGCCCCAACGAACGGAAAAAGACTTATTCGCTTGCGTTTCGGTAATTGAGATCGTCTGGGCGACTCCTAGTAAGGTTGTTAGCAAAAAGAAGAGCAGAAAACCTGTTCGAATTTTCATTTATTTATTACGTTACTGTTTGATTTTCAACCCTCTGTACACTTTTTAAACGAAATCCACTAAACTATGCCAGCTATACGAACACACGAAACGATGCACTCACGCATAGTTTTGGCGGACGAAGTTAAGCATGAATGCATGTACGGCTACTGGATTGGCCAGTTTAAGTGTCAAATTAACACAATTAACGTAACGGCTAGTGCAGAGCGACAGTATAAACGGTGACACTATGCTGGTCAGTCCTAACTTTTACGGAAAGGCCAGCACTCATCGTTACTGTATGCCAAGCCCAATTTCGGCCGCTATAAGGCAGCACGCACTACCAGAGCGAACGTAACTCAAACTTGTGGCACGCTTAAAAACGAAGAGAAATACAAAGATGAGGCCTTGGTAAAGCCTTATTCCGGTAGGCTAGTCACTAAACGGTTACTAAAAAATATTTTAAGATAACATAGAGAACTGATAAATTTACTTAGCTTACAATGAGGTCAGCATTTGATGCAGGTAACAGGAAGGATGAAGCTCCGAAAAAGGCCCTCATTCGTAATAAAAGCACAAGGAGCAGTTCGGCAAGCGAAATATCACGTAGCGCAATACGTATGGCAAAAGTTTTAGTTGTTGAAGACGAAGAGCAACTCCGATTGAATATCAGTGAACAACTTGAACTCGACAATCATGAGGTTGGGTCAGCTATGAATGGAGCAGAGGCCCTGGCTTTGCTGTCATCTTTCACACCAGATTTAATTTTATGTGACATCATGATGCCCGAAATGGACGGCATCGAGTTTATCCGGGCCATCAAACGCAGCGTGTTGTACCGTTCAATTCCACTTATTTTCCTGACGGCTAAGGTATCGCAGCAAGACATGCTTCAGGGACTGGAAGAGGGAGCCATCGATTACCTGCAAAAGCCCTTTCTGCACAAAGAGTTGTTACTTAAAGTCAACAACATCATCAATCAGCAGAAAGACTTACTCATTCATCAGCTACAGAAGACCGTAGCCAGCGAAGAAGCTGACTTTCAATTTATTCGCCAATTTACAGAACAGCTCGAACGGAACTTTGCCAATTCCTCGTTTACCATAGATCAGATGGCGGAGGCAATGAACATGAGCTTATCAACCTTACAGCGAAACCTAAAACGCTATTTTCAGCGAGGCTTCGGTGAAATCATAAGAGAATATCGCCTGTTGAAGGCCGCCGAATATCTAATACAAACCGATCAGAGTCTGCAATGGATTGCCAGCCGATGTGGTTTCAGTAGCTTATCTTACTTTTCGTCTTCCTTCAAGGAAGCAAATCAAATATCACCGCTACGGTTTCGGCAGAATAATCAGTCTAACGGCTTACCTACCTGACGATACGGGTTCATAGATAGCCTTTGCAGCGTTGTGTTTTACCTTACGCGGTAATTTCCGTTATTAAATTATCCACGCGGGTGTTTAAAGTTTTCATCACCAAGGCATGTTGCTTGAGAAACTGGTTAAAGCTCTCGCATTGATTCAGCTTGTTTGCCCGATCAGCATGCTCAAGTTCGGTCAATAAATTATCCATTGTATCCAATATCGTATCTTGGAGAGTCTGGTACCGTTTTACCGTTTCACAGGGTAGGCCAGCCGATTGGTTAAGGATGGCGCTAATGACATGAAAATTACGATGAAGGCGTTCAGCTTCTACTTCCCAATTGGCTTTGCCAGCCTGATTGTAATTCCGCGTAACTGATGGGTTGACTTTAAGAGCGTGCATAGTTCCGATAGCTGATAGAATAGGTAATTACTGACCTTGTCTGCGTTTATACTTAGGTATCCTGCAAGGAAGGTGCCAGTTACAAAGCTAGACGCGTATTTTTTGACTCAGACGTCTTTTTTTTCATCGCTTAAGTTATGTTAAGTCCTTAATCAGCTAATAATAGTAGATTTAATACTGCTTTCGTGCCCATCAAACACCTATGAGCTTGTCTTACTCTACATCCGTGTCATCAAATTTCAATTCGGCTGATACTGGTTTTGGCACGCTCCTGTGTGATCCCGTCTGGAGCCAAGACCATACCCTTATTGATCTGATCATCCGGTGGGCCAACCCGCAGGCAGGTGCTTATTTCTCTTTTGATCCAACTCTCATTCAGCCGGGTAATATGCTTTCAGCATGGCTCAAAGACAGCCTTGCTACATCGCTGAATAGCGTGTACCATCAGTTGGATCTGACAGGATCAGCAACCATTGATGCCATAATCAATAGACAAGGCCTTACCCGCTTTCGATTCAGCGCCCTCCACACGGGCTATGTGGTTATGTTGGAGCGTATCGAAAATGTACCTCTGGCAGATACAGCTATTCAACAACAGGGAGTACTCAAAGACCTGTTGGATAAGTTGCCCGGAGCTTCAGCGGTGTGGGCACCCATCCGAAACGAATCCGGAGTTATCATTGATTTTCAGCCTGTGCTGATAAACCAGCTGATGGCAACTTTAATGACTAAAAACTGGGAAGAAATAAAGGTCCAGACCTTGTTAGAGTTCTATCCTAGTGGGACAGAAAACGGCTTTTTCAGCAAACTGGTCAGCATTAGTGAGCAGGGAGAAACGCTTGATTACGATCATCACTACCAACGCGACGGTCAGTCATTATGGCTAAATGTGTCGATGTTTCACATCAACGGTAACGTAGTTGCTTATTGTCGGGACATTACTGATCGCAAACGAATCGAAGCGGATATAGTGCGACGTCTAAAACTAGAGTCAATCATCTCATCGTTGTCCAGCCGTTTGATCAACATTAACACTGAGCTATTAGAATCATGTATTGTCGATGCATTACAACAGATTGGCATTTACAATCAGGCCGACCGGGTTTACATTTCCATGTATTCCAAGGATCGGCAATTTATGACCTGTCTTTACGAATGGTGTGCTTCGGGCATTCAGCCCCAGAAACATCTGCTACAGAATCGACCCGTTGGCCAATACAGCTGGTGGCGCGAAATGATAGACAAGAACCAGATTATCTGCATTAGGTCATTGGATGAGCTCCCTCCTCAGGCGGCTGAAGTGAAACTAGGTCTACAAACCCAGGGCGTACAATCAATATTGAGCATTCCTCTCAAGCTTACGAACCAACAGGGTCTAATTGGCTTTACCAGCGTCCGGCAGGAACGGGACTGGGATGAGAGAGACATCGTTTTGTTAAAGACGTTCGCGGGTATCGTTGTCAATGCGCTGAATCGCCAGCAGAACGAACAAACCGTACAGCGAACGTACAAACGCCTAGAGGGCCTACAACGTATCGACAAAGCTCTACTGGAGAATAGCCTTACCGACAAACATCCAGCCATTATTGCCTTACAGCATATTAACGATTTGATTCCCTGCGAACGGCTGCTCATTTTCAGTATCGACCACGCCCAGGGGCTTGCCCGTGCTGAAGGAAGGCTTGTCGATGGCATCGTAGATGCTTACCCCGATATTGTCTTGCCAGCTCGCTTTTTCTATACCGAAAAGCTACTGGCCGGCCGAACAATTTCTATCCAGGAATTGACGACTGACAATCCCTGGATACCACCTATGCTAAATTTATACGACCGTGGATTCCGGTCGATGGCGTTGGTTCCTTTGTTTAGCCAGGACCAGTACATTGGTGTTTTTATCCTTGTGTCCAAAACTCCGAATTTTTTCCCCGAAGAGCAACTTGAGATTGCTCAGGAAGTAGGCCGCCAGTTATCAATTGCATTATATCAGCAGCAACTCCGAGACCAGGTTAAGCAACATACTGAATTGCTGGAACAACGCGTTGTCGAACGAACCGCGGAAATCAGGCAGTTATCGGCTTTGCAGAACGCTATTCTCGAACATGCCGGACTAGCGATTGTTTCAACCGACACCAGTGGATTAATTCAATCCGTTAACCCCGCGGCCGAAAAACTCCTGGGCTACAAGGCAGATGAACTTATCGGCAAAGTGCATCCAACCCTGGTGTTTGATCCTAATAATTCCGGTTCAGCCGTACTTTCTTATCGGCACGACTATTCCTATCAGGCCGACTCGTCCGCGTATCGATTAAACCTGACCAACCAAGGTTACTATTCTCTCGAATGCAAGCTGAATGGTAAAGAAGGCCGAACGATTCCAGCTTTAGTAACCATCAGTGTTCTGCAAGACGAAACGGGATTGATTATGGGCTACGTTGGTATGGCAACCGACATTACAGCCCTGAAGACTGCCAAATTAGAGCTTGAGCGGAAAAAAGATGAGTTAGAAACCTTCTTCGAAGCCTCTCTTGATCTGCACTGCATTGCCGAGGCAGATGGTACGTTGTTAAAGATTAATCGCTCCTGGGAAACCACGTTTGGTTACACAACCGCGGAAATTCTAAGCCGTAATTTTATGGAATTAGTCCACCCTGATGACCGACAAGGTACCATAGACAATATCCGTAAGATTGTTGATCGACTACCTCTCGACAGGGTGATTAATCGAATGCGAAAGAAAGACGGGAGTTATTGCCTGATTGAGTGGAACGCCATTGCCCACGAAAACCTGATTTATGCATCAGCCCGGGACATTACGGAGCAACGGGAATCTGAAGAACAGTTACGCACGGCCAACCATCGCCTTCAACTGGCTACCTGGGCGGCCAGACAAGGCATTTGGGAGCTGGATTTAACAGATTTTTCCCTGTTCTGGGATGAGCGCCAGCACGAGATGCACGGTACGTCGGCCGATACCTTTGGCGGCCACATGAACGATTTTTTAAAGCTTGTTCACCCTGATGATCTAGCTTTTATACAAAGCCTCCACGTCGAGCGAATGTCCGAACACGATGAGCCCATTGGCGGGGAGAAGCGTATCATTCGCCCAGACGGACAACTACGTTATTTGGAAACGCATAGTCGGTTAGTATTAGGCAAAGATGGTAAACCCGAGAAAATGGTCGGTGTCAGCTGGGACGTCACCAAACGAAAGCAAACCGAACTAGATCTTCGAGCCAGTGAAGAACGCTACCGTTCGCTAGTCAATAATTTAAAGGAAATTGTGTTCCAGACAGACTTGTATGGCTGTTGGACATTCCTGAACCCAGCCTGGGAAGAAATCACCGGGTTCACCGTAACCGAATCGCTGGGACAGCCCTTCAATGCCTTGGTCGACCCCGCCGATCGCCCGTTAACCATACAACTTTTTGAGGACCTGATTGTCCACAAAAAGACGTCTTTTCCTTACATAATTCAGTACCAGCACAAAACAGGGGAGCACCGCTGGGCAGAGATTCTGGCGCATGTTATGCTCGATAATGAAGGTCAGCCGATTGGCTCTACCGGCACCATTACGGATATAACCGAGCGCAAACAGTCACTGGATGCTCTCCGCGAAAGCGAACAACGCTTCCGTGACTTCGCCGAAAACGTCGATGAAGTGTTCTGGATTCATGCGGCCAATCCTTTCCGGTTGCTCTACATCAACCCGGCTTACGAACGGGTTTGGGGTCGCTCGTGTCGAAGCCTGTACGAAAATGAAGCTACGTACATGGACACTATCATCGATGAAGATAAAGACGTAGCTATTGCTGCCTGGGCCAGGTACCGTAGCGGTGAAGATGGCTCCGTGCAATACCGGATGAAGGCCATTGATGGCATCCGGTGGATTAGCGTCCGCACGTTTATCACGAAAGACGCCAATGGCTCGCCAATCCGTTATATTGGTATCGCGAATGACATTACCGGGCAGAAAGAAAAGGAACTGGTATTGCAGACCTCGTTGCAACGGGAGCAAGAGTTGAACCAGCTTAAATCGCAGTTTGTATCCACAGCTTCGCATGAGTTCCGAACGCCACTCTCCACCATTCAGTCGAGCGTAGATCTCGTAAAAATGTACTTAAATCGCCCCGATGCCTCCGCTAAAGCATCTGTTGAACGGCACCTGGGTGTTATTCAAAAAGAGATCGCTAACTTCAGCGATCTATTATCGGACATACTAACCATAGGTAAGATTGAAGCGGGTAAAATCGCCTTCAACCCGCGGCTGACTGATATTCTTGCCTTAGCCAAAGACGTAATCGCCACTCACTTTCATCAATGGAACGACAAGCGAACCTTGCAACTACACGTTGATGGAACGCCCCACTTGGTTTACCTCGACGATAAGCTCATGACCCATGTGTTGGTCAACCTGCTTTCCAACGCGTTCAAGTTCTCAAAACAAGACCCCGAACTGCACATCCGCTTCTGCGAGCACCAGGTTAGTTTATTGGTTGTTGACCGAGGCATTGGCATTCCGGCAGAAGACTTACCCCACTTGTTTGAAACGTTCTACCGCGCCAGAAACGCGATCAGTATTCCGGGATCAGGCCTGGGCCTGGTCATTACGCGTCAGTTTGTCGAACTCCAGGGCGGTACAATTACGGTTCAAAGTCAGGAAAACCAGGGCACAACCTTTACCATAAAGTTCCCGCTCGATATGCGCTCAGGCATAAGTAGCCATTAGGCAGTATGGATCTTCATTTGTCTTTTCCTAACCAGGGCGCTTACTGTCTAAACTCAATAACTCGTACCTTTGCGTGCTGTTTTGAGCCAATTTAGTGTTGCCGCTGGGCCAAGTAACGCCTGTGTGGTTTATCATGCCTTATGAAAACTATCTTTTTCTTCTTACTCCTCTCCACAACGGCCCTTGCCCAGTTTACGCTCCCAACTAACGAAGCGGGGCAGGTGCAGTACCAGGAGATCGTACGTTTATCTAACCCGGCGCTGCCCGCCCGGCAGGTGTACACCCAAATTCGCTCGTGGGCCGATCAGCACTACACGGCTAGTAACGAAGCCGAGCAGCAGCGTGATGATGTACATGGCATAGTATTCGTCAGGTCATTTTATCCGATCGAAAAACGAAACGTACGTTATACGCTTACTGTAGAAGCTAAAATTGGGCGCTATCGGGCCACCATAACCGATCTGGTCGTAGAAGGAGACGGCCTTACCCTACCCGTCCGGGCAACGAGCTCGACGGTTGAAGAAATAAAAAAAGCGGCCGACAGCGATGTCAAAAACGAGCAGCTGGTCGAGAAAATAGCGGCCGAACAAGCTGAGCTTTATCAGCAAATAGACAGGGCCTGCCGGGCTACGCTGGCTAGCTTGAAAGAAACGCTAACTACGACCCCGAACAAGTAGGTATCTGAGTAGCCTGTTGAGCATAGTCTGAGACTTCGCTCACCATCGCTGACTTAAAACAGCTACTTTAGAATTTTCGGGGGCCCTTAAGGCATAAATCTATTGCCACGTAAGCTTAAGCAGCGATACGCCCTGGCGAGGTAACGTAAAATTCAGAGCTGCCTGACTGTTTTTTACCGGTATCCATTCAGGTGAACCAAGCAGTTGAAGCTGCCCCGCCTTTTCTAACTCGGCAACTTGCTCAGCCGTTGGGCTTTTAGGCGATCCCATTCGTTTCCAGGCTTCATACGAGTTGCTAAATTGGCGATCGATGCGGTAATGCTCTACCAACACTTTCGTGGCCGGAACGCCTTTCACGGTAACTGAGACGGGAGCAGCGGGGGCGGGTACGTTATCGTCGTGGTAGTTCCACACCATAACCGTGGCGGTTTGCGCGTTTTTGCTGGCCAGCGCATTGATGTCAGCGCCTTTGCGAACACTTTCGTCCCGCACCTTTGCATAATCATAAGCCAGCCCATTGCTTACCGCTACCCGATTGCCTTCCATCATACCGAACATACGGAATACGTTGAGCACGGGTTTGTCTACCCCGTTGGTAGCCAGATCGCGGAACCCTCTAAACCAGGGCTGATCTTCGAACTCAAAAGCCCAGGTTACGGCCCCTACTAAGTTAACGCCACGAGCCTCGGCCAAATCATATTTCCGGGCAAACGAAGCTGCGGTATAGCTGGAATACATGGTGCCATTTCGATACGCGTTCTGGGGGTGGAAATCTTCGGAGCAGGCAGCGCACCCTTCCGGATCAGACTCACCGATGATGATGGGTAACTGTTTTAGCGTTGGGTACGAAGCCACTATTTCGAAGCCTTTATCGATGTCGCGCAGCTGCTTCCCCATATTCATCTGCACAGCACCGTTGACTACCTTTGGATCGCCCTTGGCGTGAAACGTAATAAAATCAAGTGGCGAACCGGTTTTGCCGGTCACGTAATTCGTGCCGCTGACAACGTGGTCCAAAAAGGCCCTCATAAATTTTTCGGAGACCTCCCAGGCCGGGCCGGTTACTTCAGGGCCACCAACTTTGGCGGTTGGTAAAGCCCGCTTTACCGCGTCGGCCGTGTAATCATAGAGTTTAATGTATTCTTCGGGTGTTCCTTTCCAGTAACCAATGTTGGGCTCATTCCATAACTCCCAGTACCAGCTTTCCACCTCCTGCTTACCGTATCGTTGTACTGAATGCGTCACCCACTGATAGACCAATTCGCTCCATTTTTTGTAGTCTTTTGGCGGGTAGGCCCAGCCCGTGTAAATGTCATTGTATTTATCGCCGGGACTCCAATTGTGCCGATACGGTTGCGGTTTTGTCGACAATGCCTCGGGCATAAAGCCGATTTGTGCGATGGGTTTCATGCCCCGCTCGATATACGTATCGAATATTTTATCAACAATGGTCCAGTCGTAAATCGGGTTTCCTTTCTTGTCTTCTGTGTAGGCATTGGTCGAACCCCATTTCAGGGCAGCGGTGCCGTCGCCGGTTACCAGCAGACTATGAGCCCGTACATTGACCGGCACTTTGCTCAACTTCGAGATTTCAGTAAGCAGCTTTTTGCCGTCTTTCATATAGGTGTAATTCGGTTCATCGTAGCCGAACCACGCCCAGATTGGCTTCATAGGTCCTTTGTCCTTCGCCAAATCAACGTCAATGGCAACGGGTTTGGGTTGTGCCTCCTGGGCAGACAGTGGCCCATGAATCAGCAAAGTAACTGTGTATAAACCGGCGTGTAGTAATCGATGGATTCTCGCTCGCATAGCGTTTGGTAATTTTCTTACTATCAAATCACTACAAAGTAGAGCTACTACTCACTTATAATGAGTTCAGAGAAAATTAATCAATAATCAAGCACGGGTATGTCAATGAAACGACGCCCAAACTCCTCACTACGTAGTTAGGCTACCCACGTTAGCGATGCCGATCGACTCCAACTTGCTCGCACCACTCGAGAACCGGGCAGGCCGAACAATGGGGGAGCGTTCCGGTGCAGATGTGCTTACCGAATGGCATCAATAGCCGGTTAATATCAACCCATTGCTCGCGGGGTACCTGCGCTTCAAGTACCTTCAAGGTTTGTTCGGGTTGTTTGGCGTGTACATAACCCCAGCGGTTCACCACGCGATGCACGTGAATGTCAACACTGATGGCAGCCTGCCCGGTGGCAACTCCTAACGCAAGGTTAGCACATTTTGGACCAACACCTTTTAACGACGTTAACGTAGCATAATCGGCAGGCAGCTCACCGTTGAACTCATTGATGATTCGTTCGGCGATGCCATGCATGGTGTAGGCCTTCTGATCAGGATACGTTGTGCCGTATAACAGCTCGGTAAGGGTCGGAATATCGAGCGCCAGCAACTGCTCGGGCGTTCGGGCTGCTTCGAACAAGCGTAGCGAAACCGGAATTGTCGTTTCGTCGAGCGTTCGGATAGAGATGATGCAGGAAATCAGCTGCTCGAACAGGCTGTTGTAACCACGCTCGAATAACGCAAACATGGCGGCCTTCGGGAAGGGCTTGATGGCGTCTTCAATCCGGCTGAGAACAAGGGTAAGGTTAAAGTCAGGTTTCATATAGTCTTTAACCGCAAAGACGCGAAGATGGCGCAAAGGGCACAAAGAATTTATCCATGCGGCCTTTGCGAAAACCTTGCGTCTTTGCGGTTACTAAGGCTAAACCTTCACAATCACCATTTCGACCCGCCGGTTTTCGGGACGCTCTTTCAGGCTCTTGTTCGTGTTGATAGGCCGCGACGGACCATAACCAACCGTATCAATCCGGTCGGCTCGAATGCCTTTACCCACTAAATAACGCTTTACTTCATTAACCCGGTTGCGCGACAGTTCGACATTGGCGTCGAAATCACCGACTGTATCCGTGTGTCCTTCCAGGCGAATGTTCATGGTTGGGTTATCCTGCATCACGACAACCAGCCGGTCGAGTTCCGGAAACGATTCGGGTTTTAAGTCAAACTGCGATGCATTGAAATAAATATTCTTAAGCGTAATCTTTTCTCCGGTCTTGATCGGCACCAGGTCAAAATCACGGGCTACGTCAATGCGGTTAGTGGCCAGCGTATCGCTCTGGCTAAAATAGCCTTTAGCCGAGGCCGTTACGGCATAAACACCCCGCCGACCCACCGGAATCTTATACTTTCCCGTTGGACTGTCGCTGAGTACAGAGTCGGCCGGATCGTCGCCTGCGGCTTCGGCTCCCGATATCAGTTTATACGTAACCGTTGCGCCAATGGGTTTTTGGGTGCGGGCATCCCGCGTGACCCCGTTGATGGCTACTGCTGAGGGCGTGGGAGCAGGCTCTATCTGTGGCTGAGTTGGTGCCGGGTCAGGCGTACCCACACCAGGTGTAGTTCGGGGTGTGTAGCGGGGCGTTTGTGCTTTCGGCTGAACCTGCGGTTGTACTCTTGGCTTTGGCGTACGTTGGGCATAGGTATCCTTCGGCTTCCTGGCTGGGTTAATAATATGAACCCCCCAGAAGTTGAAGCAAACGCTTCCCCGACTATCTCGGCACTCAAATAAGTCAAAAGTGGTGTATCCAGGAGCTACCCGCTCAAAATAAACTACGAAATTAACTTGCTCACCAGCCTCTACCTCCCGCCTTTTTTCGATAGGAATATTTTCGGCCCGAATAAATTTAAACGAACGCTCTCCCTGATTCACATACAGGCGGGCAGTTGGCTCAAACATAATTGTGTTGGTCGTTACGTCGGGGATCGGTACAGAACGCCGTCCGTTAGGCATGGGGATTGAGAAAGGCCATGCCTGCTGTCCTCCCCCCTCCCCTTTGGCCTTATACTTCATGTAGATAATTGTGTACTGTTCCGTTAACTCTACGCGCTTTATGGATACATCACGATCATTGACATCGTCCACGCGGGGGTTTTCGGTCGTATACTGCACTTGGGCGTGCAGCCCTGGTGCGAGCAGGAGCAAGAAAAGAAATGGAAGTACTATGCGGTTCATGGTCGTTGTTCACTGGGCGTTAGCTGTAACGTTTAGACAATAACCGGTATTACATGGTTTAAGCCTGATCTATCGGCAACATTTATAAAGCGTCTTGATTCACGTAAAAAAACAACGCTCAGCAAATTAAATTTACAAATAGATTACTCTATCTCACAAGGCGACTTTACAGAATTAGTCAAATAAAGAATTATCATTGTCAACGCTATATAATTTTTCAAATACATAGCTACGGACACCGATTATACTCATTTATAAGTCTATTGATTTTATCTAGTACTTTATTTTGATAATAGGCTCGATTATCAAATTTATATTTTAACAATTTGCGTCTTGAGCGCGAAGTACGAATTGTCAGGAGTTTTGTTATTCGATTTCATATTGTATTTTTACAATTTAGCTTCTCATCAATTTTAACGAATGAATATGAAAATACTCCTACAGGTCAGCCTTCTGTTATTGTTTATGACATCGCAGATTGGCTATGCGCAGAGTCGAGTGGTTACTGGTAGAATCACGTCTTCAGACGATGGAAGTGGGCTACCCGGAGTGTCAGTGGCTGTTAAGGGGCAATCACAGGGTACACTCACCAACGAAACGGGTGATTACCGAATTACGGCCAGCGAAGAGGCAACACTCGTTTTTAGCTTTATTGGTTTCACTTCGGCTGAAGAGCGGGTTGGCAATCGCTCCATCATTAACATTACGTTGAAAACAGACGTCCGAAACCTGAACGAAGTCGTTGTAACAGGATTTGGCGCGCAGATCAAACGTGAATTGACGGGTAATATCGCGCGGGTCAAGGCAGCCGATATCCAGGATCAACCCGTAACTACCTTTGATCAGGCTCTTCAGGGTAAAGCCGCTGGTGTGCAAGTCAACGGCGGTTCTGGAAAACTAGGTCAGGGAATTCAGGTGCGGGTACGAGGTCAATCGTCGGTGTCAGCCTCTAATCAGCCTTTATACGTAGTTGATGGTATTCCCATCACCACCGAAAACCTGAGTATCAATGCCGCTCCAACCAGTCCATTAACGGACATTAACCCACAGGACATTGAATCGATCGAGATTCTTAAGGATGCTTCGGCGGCTGCAATTTACGGGTCACGAGCGGCTAACGGGGTTGTCCTGATCACGACAAAGAAAGGGAAAGCGGGTCGCACGAACGTCAATTTTGGTGCTCAATATGGGTCAAGTAAACCTACTAATAACGTACGGTTCATGAACACTCCAGAGTACGTAAAGTTCTACCGACGGGCTGCGGCTAATCGAGACCGGATTGATGGAACTGATCCAAGCGATCCGGACTCACGGTCTACTTATATCGAAGATTTTTTCCAGGCTCAGTCACTCGGCACATTTAATCCAGCTGATTCTACAACCTGGCGCTCGACCAACTGGGGCGATTTAGCCTTTCAGGATGCACCTTTCCAGCAATACGATCTGAGCTTAAATGGTGGAAATGAAAAAACATCCTTTTTCATCTCCGGTCAACTCCTTGACCAGAAAGGTATTTTGATCGGCAATGCACTGACGCGTTATACAGGTCGGATTAATCTGGACCACCGCATTTCGGATCGTGTTCGGGTAGGCTTGAATATGGGATTGACAAGAACGCTTAACCAACGGCTTTCGGGCGACCGCCAGTTTGACAACCCGTTACAAATTAATGCGTTAATACCATTAACACCGTCCATTGATCCAGCGACTGGTTTAGAAATAGGAACTCCTCCTGGCGATCCTACCATTCCTCTGTATTATAACCCACGGATTAACCTGGGAAATGCGATTTTCAACACTACCGTCTATCGCAACATCAGCAGCGCCTATGGTCAGATTGCCATTGCCAAGGGGTTAACGTTCCGCTCGGAGTTCGGTCTGGACGTTCTGAATCAGCAGGAAGAGCGGTATTACAACAGCAAAACGGCCCGAAACTCCAGTGCTCCGCAAGGTTTAGGTCAAAACCGCTTTAACCGGGTTGAGAACTACAACACGAACAACTTCTTTTCGTACAGCACGCTAATTGGCAAACACGGAATTGATGGAACCGTAGGGATGTCTTACCAACAATCGCAGCGTAAACTTAACTCTGTCGAAGGACGAGATTTTCCATCCGATGCGTATCGGCAAATTGCCAGTGCAGCCGTCATCAGTGCAGGCTCGTCCGATCAATCAGATTTTCGCTTCCTATCTTACTTTGCCCGGGCAAACTACAAATTTGCTGACCGCTATCTCCTCGGCGTAAGCGCCCGCGTCGACGGTTCGTCTCGCTTTGGTAGCAATAGCCGTTACGGTTTCTTCCCGGCGGTGTCGGCTGGTTGGGTACTCACGGAGGAAGACTTCCTGAAGAATAGTACAGTCCTCAGCTTTCTTAAGCTACGTGCCAGCTATGGCAGAACGGGTAATGCAGATATTCAAACAGCAGGCAACGTCTCTTTACAGAACTTTCCGCAGTTAGGCCTGTTTACGGGTGATGCCAGTTATTCGACGCTCCCCGGCCAACGCCCTTTCCAATTGGCCAACCCAGATCTGAAATGGGAAACTACCGATCAGGTTGACGTAGGTATTGATTTTGGTTTTCTCAATAACCGAATCAACGGTGAAGTAGATTATTATAACAAGCAGACAACGGGTCTGCTGCTCAACGTAAATGTACCGGGAACGAGTGGCTTCGCGTCACAATTCCGCAACGTGGGTAGCTTGGAGAACAAGGGTTTTGAATTTGTGCTCAATACGGATAACACAGTGGGAGCCTTCCGCTGGAGCACAAGTATAAACATCGCCACCAACCTGAATAAGGTTACCAACTTACAAGATCAGATTATCGAAGGCGGATTCAGCGCGATGAGCCGTGCCGTTGAGGGACAGCCGTTGGGCGTGTTCTTTACTGCCGAATATGCGGGTGTTGATCCGGCTAACGGTAACGCTCTTTGGTATAAAAATACACCGATTACGGATTCAGACGGAAACGTAACTGGTGTCGACCGGGCTACAACAAATACTTATAACCAGGCTACGCGCGTAGTAATCGGCAGTCCGCTACCCAAGTGGACAGGTGGTGTTACCAACACGTTTACCTACAAAGGAATTAGCCTGAGCGTGTTCTTCAATGGTGTGTTTGGCAACAAGATCAACTTCTATGGCGTTGGTCAGTATTCGTCGGCGAACGGTATTTACGAAGACAACCAAACGGCCGATCAGTTAGCGGCCTGGACACCAGAGAATCCGATTACGAACGTACCAGAAGCTCGATTCTACCGGGCCAATGGCTCACAAGCCTCCAGCCGATATATTCAGGATGGGTCGTTTGTTCGTTTACGCACGGCTACGCTGTCTTACAATCTGCCCAAAGAGCTGATTAATAAGGTGAAGTTGAACTCGGTACGCTTCTTTGTGACGGGCCAGAACCTGCTTACGTTCACGAAGTATACGGGTTGGGACCCCGAAGTTAACGCTGATGATACAGTAACCAACATTGCACAAGGCTACGACTTTTATACCGCTCCGCAGGCGCGTACCATCACCGGCGGTATCAACATTGGCTTTTAACGAGTAGCTCACATTTCACCATGCTTTTTTCGAACATGACTATATCAATAAAACACTGGTTATACGTTGGCGTAACGGCCCTGCTGGTCACCGCTTGTGACAGTCGGTTAGACGTTGTTCCGACTACGAGTATTGAGGCTTCTCAAGCTTTAAATACTGAACAAGACGTTCAGATTACGCTCACTGGCGCTTATGATGGGTTAAGTAGCATTAATCTTTACGGTGGAGGAATTCAGTACATTAGCGAGCTACTGGGCAACAACCGGGACTTCAACTTTAATGGTACCTTTTCTACGCTGTTAGAGCTATCGGCGCGGACTGTTGCGCCATCCAATGCGGTTGTTCGAGATTTTTGGCTTGACGGTTATAACACTATCAACCGGGCAAACAATGTGCTTTCGGCTTTAGATAAGGTTAGCGAAGACAATCGCAGTAGTGTGGAAGGCCAGGCTCGCTTCATTCGTGGAGCGTTGTATTTCGAGCTGGTTAAGGCGTTTGCTAAGGATTGGGGCGATGGTACCCCCGCTCAGAACTTGGGCGTTCCGATAGTGTTAACGCCAACTGGGTCGATCTCAGACGCTGACCTTCGGGCTAGAAACACGGTTGCCGAAGTATACGCTCAGGCGTTAGACGACCTGACTAAAGCAGAAGAATTACTACCAGCCGAACAGAGTAATATTGGTTTTGCTACCAAAGGAGCTGCACAAGCTATATTGGCCCGTGTGTATCTTCAACAGCAGAATTATGCCTCAGCCAGAGATGCCGCTAACCGTGTTATTGAATCGGGTACCTATTCATTGGCTCCTAGTTTTGCCGACGTATTCACCGACGCATCTGCCGGAAATCAGGCAGAAGTCATCTTCAGAATTGTTGTGTCGACCCAGGACGGCACAAATGATCTAAACACCTATTTCGCGTCTTCGTTGAACCAGGGCCGGGGCGACATTCGGTTACAGCAACAGTTCCTACAGCTTTACGGAGCCGGAGATGTTCGTGGACAATTTATTAACACGGCGAGTATCAATACGTTTACCAGCAAGTTTAACGATCAGTTCGGTGATGTACCGGTAGTGCGTCTGGCCGAAATGTATCTGATTCGCGCGGAAGCTAACTTACGCTTGAACACGAGCGTTGGTGCCTCTCCACTCGAAGACGTTAATCTAATACGCAACCGGGCGAAGGCTACGCCTTTAACGACAGTTGACTTAAATGCCATTCTACTGGAACGGCGGCTTGAATTATCGTTTGAAGGTCAACGCCTTGCTGATGTTAAACGTACTAAAGGCTCGGTAGGTACGACGCCATTTAACGCAGATAACCTAGTTTTACCAATCCCGCAGCGTGAGATTGATACCAACAAAAATCTGGTACAAAATCCGGGATATGGCCCGATTTAAGATGCTTAAACAGGCTGTTAGTCGGCTTATTGTTTAAATTAAAGCTAAAAACGCGAACCAGAGTCTGGTTCGCGTTTTTAGTTCCAACAAACATAGATCAAGGTTATACCCCCAAATTGTTTCTCCTATTCAGACGAACTAGAAGAAGAACAGACCCGGATAAGGTACTAACTGACCCAAGACCTAACAAAAGTCGGCCGACCGTTTGCTGATCACTTATGAACAAACTACAGCCAATTACTCCTACCAGCATTCCTATAACCAACAGCCAGGTAGGTAAAGTAAAATGACTCGTTTTCATGTTAGTTAACGTGTTAAATAAGCGTTGCGCTGAAAAAAACAGATTTCTGGCAAAAATGTTGTCTCTTCAGCTTGCGTAGCTACTGATTCTTTCTGGGCGGTTTTACGGTTTTGTGGGCGGTTATTTTTATAGACAACGAACTGAGCGTTAGCCACGATCACCGCTTCACAACCCGTTTTCGATACGTCGTTTCCCCTATTCTGACTTCAACAATGTAGACCCCACCCGACGCAGTTTGTAAGCTCAGCGGCTGCTGAAATACGTCCGTCGTCTTCTGGTGTTTCTGTTGAACCAACTCGGCTCCGCTTAAATTCCGGACGCTGAGCGTCAATGCTCCTCGTTGCGCCCCCTTCAGCATTACCATCATCAGTCCGTCGCTGGGGTTTGGCGTAACTTCCAGCGCCTGATCCACCGTAGATGGAGTAGCCGTTACGGTACCGGCCCGAACGTTTACAGTAACTACCGCCGACGTGCTGCACAAATCGGTCCCCGTGCCCGACACGGTATACGATGTCGTTTGTGTCGGTTGAGCAGTCACCTGCGGTCCCAGAGTGCTGCTTAATCCTGGTCCTGACCAGTTGAATACACTGGCTCCCCGTGCGTTCAGCGTGACCGTTTCACCGGGGTTGATGAATATAGAGGAAGACGCGACCTGTACCGACGACTTCATACCCACACGAGCTGCCACGTTATGCGCTACATTCAACCCAAGACTATCGGCATAACGTAACCAGTCGCCCTGTCGGTTTTGGCGCCAGGCCGTTGCAAAAACAGACTGCCCATTCTGGGTTGTCGTTAGGGCTACCGTGTCGCCAGCCGCATAGGTCAACGTAACACCAATGTGGAACGGCAAACCACTCACGGGTACATTCCGGTCGAACGTAACATTGGTGGTACGGTTGTTGGCCACATCGTCCAGAATAACGCGTAAAGGAACGTCTTTCTGTTCCAGAATAGCGCCAGGGCCGTTCTGAAAACCGCGGCCGTTCCATACGGTGACGGTCACTATCGATTCGGTAGCGGCACCGGCAGCGGCCTTAGCCACACCGAACTTTAGCGCTGCTCCCGCCAGGTTACTGTAGCCTAAGGAGTTATCAAAAAACTCCGATACGGCCTGGGTGCGTTTGCTATTCTGACCGGCTACGTAGCCTGTTCCGCCTGGCTCCCGCAGTACGGTGTTACTACCATTGAAATTGGTTTGATTGTCGCACAAACCGGCATTCAATACTTCGATGTATTCGGTGCGTGTCAGTGGGTCGGACTGGCCGACACTGTTTGTGGTTACCAACGTTACCTTGAATTTGCCGGGTTGCGAGTACGTAACGGTTGGGTTCTGTTCGGTCGAAGTGGCGGGCGTCCCTCCTTCAAATGTCCATTCCCATCGGGTAGGAAAGCCGCCCGAAAGGTCATTGAACCGTACCTGTCCACCGAGCAAAACGCGTTGGGATTCGGCGCGGAAGTTGGGCTGTGGCCGGGTAACCACCTGCGTTCCACAAACGTTCGAGGTGAGCAGGCTGGCCCGGCGTGGGCTTATTTCCATAACCGTCCGGATGCGCGTTTTTTGATCGTTGGTGAAAATATTCATACAGCCGTCGTCGGAGTAATCCATGTAGTTTTGCACCATGTTCGTGCCTCCGCAGCTAACCCGACCCGTCTGACAACCCCGGCTTTCGGACGATTGAGGGGGTGTATCGCCACAAAAGTCATCTCCGCAGTTGGCATCGCCCCAGATGTGTCGCAGGCCCAGCCAGTGTCCTGTTTCGTGGGTTAAAGTCCGGCCCAGGTTATAGGGAGCCTGCATGACAGGAAAGTTGCCTTTTTCGGCATTACCGAAGGATCGATACAAGATCACTACTCCATCCGTACTACCTGGTGACGCAGTGGGAATACCGGGCAAATTCGACTGGCTCGGGAACTGAGCATACCCCAGTAGATTTTCGCCCGAGGCAAAGTCAAGCACCCAGACATTAAAATATTTATCGGGATTCCAGTACGTACTTGGTTTTAGAACACCTTCAATGTCATCGCGGCTCCAGTTGGCCCGGTTGCCGTTGATACGGTCAATTCCTGGTTCGGGCATGGTTCGCCCTTGCTGATCGAGGGCCGCCAAACAAAATTCTATTTCAATATCTGCGCCAGCCGGATTGTTATTAAAACCCCGCGTGTTAAGCTTCCGGCGAAAATCCTCGTTCAGTGTTTCTAACTGCGCCCGAACCTGCGCCTGGCTGATGTTACGTCCTACCCCAACGGCTTCGCCGTTATGGACAACGTGCACAATAATGGGGATGGTAATGACCGGTGCGGCCATCCGTGCCGACTGTAGCCGCTTCTTAATGTCGAGCATCTTGCGCTGCAGATCCCGCTCGAAGTCGTTAAGCGTTCCTAACTGTGGGTATTTTGCCCGCAACAGGCTATCCATTTCCATGGTAGCGCACTGTTCCGGCTTGCGGGGCGTCTGAGCGTATAGGCTACAACCAGTAACTACAAGGAACAGACATATGCTGAGTAATGATCGAAACATAAGCCTATTTAGAAACAGAATTAAACGTGAAGCGATAACTAGCATCAATATCCTCAAAGTAGTATTCGATTGTAAACGCTCGATCAGTTATACTTTTAAGGGTCCACGGGTACGTACCACCAAGAATTGTCAGTGGAAATTCAAGGGACGCATTCGCATTAACGAGCGCCCAGGTATCAGTCAGGAAAATATCCGGGTCGCCTGGGTTACATTTTGACGCCCCTTCGCTGATTTCAAGTTTCCGCTCGCTACCCGCGTAGAACGTGTATAAATCATCGGTAATGCAGGCGTCTATACCACTTTGAGCAATTGGAAGTGTACCTGATCCATCACCTTCATCAAATACCTGAAAGGACACCACTCGCCAGGTTTTTTGGGTAGTTCCGGTGAGCAATTGGGAGTACGTGATGGGCTTGGGTTCAATTTTCTCGGAACACCCACCCAACAGCCATCCTATCGCTGTAGGAATGAGGAATAAGCGTATTAATGTGCGCATAATGCTGAATTTCTGTATTTCAACTAATTTAGTTTAACCTAACTACCTTTTATTGTGGTGTATAGGTCTGTGTGAATGCAATTGTTGTATCGCGAACAGGCTCATTGCTTATGCGAATCTTTGCCTGAATGTTCAGCGTGATCCGGCGATCCCGAGGATTCCATGAGCCATTGCCCCGTAATGTATCCGTCGACCCAAGTTCAGCATTCGCCTGGGGTGGAATCGTCAGCGAGTTGTCGCCATTGTCAGTAAATGTCAACGTCGGCTTGATGGCATTGAAATTAAACAGGTACCCACCAATGTTCCAGTTACTCAAACGGTAGTCTTTGCAGTTGGTGCTGGTTATCTCTACGTTCGATACACTGGCATTGGTGGTGCCTACGCGTTGTGCACCGGTATAGAAACCGCCAAACAGACACTCGTCCTGAATAACGAACGTCATCGTTTTACCCACAATGCCGTCTTTACCAAAGCCAACCTGTAGTGAACTGGGTTGCACACCGGTAAGCGTAAAGGTCAGGGATTGCGACTCCAGGATATTATTGGCGTTGTTAATGAGCTGAAGCTTAATTTCACCAAAACTCTTGTTCGCCGGAATGATGACCGTACCTTTCGTATCGGGCAATGTGTAATCCTTTCCTTCCCGAGCCGAACCGCTTACGGTATAATTAACCGTAATTGGCTGACTGAGTATCGGGCCAACGTTGTGCACTCGAATAGAAATCGGCTGACTATAACTCTCTTTATACGTCAGCGTTGAATCGGTAAACCGAACGAAATACGGCCCTTGAAACGTGCGGTCCAAGTCCTGCTCTTCGCAGGCGAGCCCAATCCAGCCGACCGCAATTACAGGAATCAGCCCTAACAGCCAGCGCCCTAGCTGCTTCGTTCGTCGGTCATTTAGTATTGTTTTCATACTGTCGATATTCAATGTCAG
This sequence comes from Spirosoma soli, assembly GCF_042684525.1. NCBI lineage: Bacteria > Pseudomonadati > Bacteroidota > Cytophagia > Cytophagales > Cytophagaceae > Spirosoma > Spirosoma soli. Next base: position 599,770 of record NZ_JBHULN010000002.1, read on the forward strand.
TGGGTCTGTCGCTGATTAGTAGCCAGGATTTTGCTTTCCCTGTAAGGCTGTATTTTGTTGAATTTCACTTTGCGGAATAGGCCAAAGTTCGTAACGAACATTCCAGTTTGGCGAAAAGGCCGACATAACCGCCTGCGCCCGCCCCGTGCGAACGAGATCGTACCAGCGATGCCCCTCAAAAGCGAGTTCATACACCCGTTCCCGTTCAACCGCCGATAAGACATCCGCCTGGTTAGCCACAGCAACCGCCGGTGCCTTTGCCCGGGTCCGGAGCACGTTCAGATCGGCAACGGCCCCGTCTGCTCCGGCCAATTTACCTTGCTGAGCCCGGGCTTCTGCCCGAATCAGATACATCTCAGCCAGCCGCATGAGCACAATATTATTATTATCTTCGGTACCCGTCCCGTACTTCCGGACGGTCCAGCCATTATCATTTCCCCGTTGATTCTGCGCATTAAACGTAATAGTCTGAACGCGCTCCCCCGATTCGGTATTGACAAGTGAAGCCACCAGCTGATTAGAGGGAATCACCTCCCGACGGCTAACAAATAAGTTGTTGAGGGCAAAATTGCCCGTACCGGGGTCATCGGTTAAGTTATAGCCGACCTCAAGAATAGACTCTGGAATGAAGTCTTTCACCACTACATCCTGATAATTTGGAACCAGCGTGTACACTCCCGAACTAATCACCTGCGATGCAAACGATTCAGCCTGTGCCCAATTCTTTTGATACAAATAATAGCGGGCCAACGCTGCTCGGCAAGTGATTTTGTTTAGATACGTTGCATTATTTGTTACGTTGGTCGACGCGGTAGTAATGTTAGGCAGGTCGGTTAGTGCAGCCTGATAATCAGCTAACACAGAAGCCAGAATCGTAGCCTTAGGCGTCCTGGGTACCGTCCGGTTAGCAATCTGATCAATTGTAGTTACCTGAGGAACGTCGCCGTAGGTATTGGTGGCAATGAAATTAGCATAGCCCCGCATAAATCGCGCTTCGGCCAGTACCGATTTACGGGTAGCTTCCGTAACACCAGTCACCTGCGGCAACCGCTCGATGATAAAATTAGCTACGTAAATGGTTCGATACAGGCTACCCCATAGTGCACTAACAGCACCATTAGCCGGTGTAATTTGCTTGGTGGCCAGCTCTCGGTAGTCGGTGAACGTACCGTTATGCTGAATATAATCAGCGGTGAAGTCACCGGCGATTACAGTCGGGGCCGCCGTTGCGCGCAACGCACTGTATAACCCAATACGAACTGGCTGCACGTCGGCGGGTTCATTCAGTACCAGGTTATCTTCCAGGAGGTCTACTGATTTGGGTTCCAGGACTTCCCGGCAGGAAGCCATGCTAACCAGCACCAGCAAGATACAATATCGTGAGAATCGATTCATGTTGAAACAGACTGAATAGTAAATGGGAGCGACTTAGAAATTTATGGTTAAGCCGCCGATCACCGTTTTTATTTGGGGGAGCGTAAAGAAGTCGATGCCTTGAGCCGTAGTCGAACCGTCGAGCGTGCTTACTTCCGGATCGGCCCCCGAATAGCGGGTAAAGGTTAACAGATTCGTGGCAGATGCATAGACTCGGACATTCGCTAGTTTGAATCGGCTAATCCATTTTTTGTCCAGGTTATACCCAATTGATACGTTTTTTAAGCGTAAGTAAGACCCGTCTTCCAGGAATCGGCTGCTGAGATAGTTGTTATAGGAGTTCTGGAAAACGTACTTGGGTACGCTGGTAATGTCACCTTCTTTCCGCCAGCGCTGTAGTGCTTTTCTGGTTTGATTGTTTTGTATGTCTGCACCTGAGTTAAGAAGCGTTGCGTTGCTGTAGTTGAGCGTACTGTTGCCATAGGAAAACTGCAAGAACGCGCTTACATCAATGCCTTTCCAGGATACCTTATTTGTCAGACCACCAAACAGTTTGGGCTGTGCATTACCAATAACCTGTGCATCATCAGTTGTAATCCGGCCGTCCCCGTTTTTATCATCGTAGATAGCATTACCTGTGGCGGGGTCGACGCCCAGGAACTTAAGTCCCCAAAACGTCCCTAAGGGCTGGCCCGCCAGAATTACGTTAGTAGATCCAACCCCATCCGCCGTGTAGCCCCGAAATACGGGTTCAGTGCTAGCCAACTCCACCACCTTGTTGATGTTACGCGACAAGTTCAGATCCGTAACCCAACGAATAGGACCATCAATATTTACCGTGTTAATTGTCAGTTCGAGCCCTCGGTTTGATACCTTTCCGATGTTACCCTGCACACTTGCAAAACCGGTTGTCTGCGGAATGGGTTGAGCGAACAGGAGTTTGTCAGTTAGGTTATCGTAAGCGTCGAATGTTACGTTGAACCGACCATTATATAAGGAAGCATCCAAGCCAATGTTCGCTTCGCGCGTACGCTCCCACTGCAAGGCAGGGTTGGCCAATGCTGCAGGACCAACGCCTGTCGATCCGCTATACGTAACCGATGCCCAGGTTCCGAGAAACTGAAAATCACCAATTCGTTCGTTACCAGTAAAGCCGTAACTGGCTCGAATTTTTAGGTCGTTCAGGAAGCGAAAGGGCTGCATAAACTCTTCGCCCGAAAGGCGCCAGGCTACCGACGCTGATGGGAATAAACCAAAGCGCCGATCCTGGCCGAATCGCGATGAGCCATCGTAGCGAGCCGTTATCGTTGCCAGATATTTTTCGTCGTAATCATAGCGCACCTCACCAAAGGTGGAAATCAAACCGCTGTTGACTAACGACGATGATCCCTGGTCAACAATACCTGCCGACGTAATGTACGTGAAATCATCACTGGGAAACAATCGGCCTGAAACATTGCCGCTACGTTCGGTACGCTTCAGAACTTCGAAACCCAGCAGTGTATTAAAGTGATGTTTCTCTTCTTTCTGAAAGTTATAGGTCAGCGTGTTTGTGTTGATAAACGTTGACAAGGCCGAATTTATAAAAACGCCATATCCTTGTCGGCCAACGCTTTCTAAAAAACCACCGATAGCTGTAGATCTTGGTTCAAAGTTATCCTCGGTAATGTTATTGTAATCGATGCTCACCTTCGACCGAAATCGTAGATTGGGTATAATTTCATACTCGGCATAGAGTCCACCAAGCAGTTTATCGGTATACGTAACGAACCGTGGTAATACTGCCTGCCCAACTGGGTTGAAGTTAGGAAAGCCAGCATAGTTTGGGCTGCTCGGTCCGTAGAGCTGCCCTTGCTCATCGTAAGGTGAGTAATATGGTAAGCTTTTGATGGCGCCTGAATACACGCCATCCAGAAAGTTATCGCCTTTGACCCGATGATTTGTAGCTCTCGACAAGGTCAGGTTGGTGCCAAAGGAAATTTTTGAATTTACCTTATGATCTAACCGCACCTGGCCAGTGTAGCGTGTGAACCGATTATTCAGTTGAACGCCTTCTTCGTCACGCATATTACCACTGATGTAGAACTGCGTACGGTCATTTCCTCCCTGAGCCGATAACTGATACTGCTGGTAAATGCCTTTCCGGAGTACCGCATCAATCCAGTCGGTATTGATACCATCCGTAACGCCTTTTATCAGGCCGAGCTTATCGGGATCTAAGCCTGCGTTGGTAACAGCTTCTCGCTGCAACTCTAATAGCTCAGTAGAATTTAATAGATCAGGGCGACGCGTTACGTCGGTCATGCCACGCTGCACATCAGCGGTAAAGGTGGTTTTCTGGTTAGACTTACCCCGTTTTGTGGTAACCAGCACCACGCCATTAGCTGCCCGTGAACCATAAATGGCTTTGGCCGACGCGTCTTTCAGGACTTGAATCGATTCAATGTCGTTCGGGTTAAACATCGCAAACGCGTTGTCATTTTGACCACCAAATTCGCGGGCGGACAGTGCCCCGTCTTCTACCGGTACACCGTCGACGATAAACAGTGGCCGATTCGATGCGGAGATGGACGTATTACCCCGCACCCGAACCGTGAGTCCACCTCCGGGCGTACCAGACGACTGAGATACCTGCACGCCAGCTGCCTGCCCTTGTAAAGCCTGGTCGAAGCTGGCAACGGGAATATCTTTGAATTTATCAGGCGTAATCGACGCAATAGACCCGGTAATATCTTTCCGTTGGGCGGTGTTGTATCCCGTTACAACCACCTGGGCCAGTTCATTGAGCGCTTCCTGCATCTGCACGTTAATGACCGTGCGATTGCCAACCGTTATCTCCTGGGCGGTTAAGCCAATAGAGGAAAGAAGAAGAACCGCACTAGCGCCAGGAACCGTGATACTATAGTTACCGTTGGCATCCGTGCTCACGCCGTTGGTTGTTCCGCGAACAACAATATTTACTCCGGGCAACGCCTGGCCATCCTGGGCGGATGTTACTCTACCCGATATACGTTGACCTTGGGCCAACAGCAAACCGGGCAACAGAGCCAGTAAGGCTCCGCAAACAAAAACGTAATAGTTTCTCATGTAGAGGTTAAAAATCCAAACAAAATCTTTTAGCGTTGATCCACACTTTTGCCCTATAAGTACGAACGAAAAGCCGTACAAGGTACTATTTTCTAAACGAAAAAATAAGGTTGTCTTATATATTCAGTTCATCCTCAGTTATACACCCAGGGTCAGCTACTATTTTTAAATGACATCTTAGACTCAAGTCTACTTCTTTTTGTTGAAGCCTCCTGTTGTTTACCAAAAAATTAATGTGGAACTGCCCATAGAACCGTTCTCCATAAACGAAACGGCCTCGGGAGTTCCCAAAGCCGTTTCGTTTATAAATATTCGGACCAGTTGTAAGGCGGGTGGAAACCCACGACTTAAGACGTTAGAGTCGCGGGTTTCCACCGCCTTACATCCAGTCGATTGTTTACCTTATCGACTAAAAATTAGGGTTTTTAGTGACCACTCCGCTGGCCGATGGGTTCAATACTGATTCGTCGGCTGGCACATCCCAGTAATCGAGGAAGTTGTAGTTAATCGTGACGTTTTTATTCACGACTCCAGCTGTTGTCACTACGGTGTTACCATAGCTGCCACCGCCGTTGGCGATGTCGTAAGTCCAGCCCCAGCGACGAAGATCATAATAGGCTACCCCCCGATTAAACAGAGCAACCTGCCGTTCCTTCGTTAGCTCGGTCAATGCTTTTGACAGGTTTAGTCCTGTACCCGCAACGGTCGCAACGCCTGCCCCCTGGTAGCTTCGGACCGCATCTACGAAGCCTAATCCTGCTTCAATATTGCCCAGTCGCATATTAGCTTCGGCCAGCATTAAGGCGTTTTCTTCGTAGCTACCGGCAATAAACACCTCATAAGCACCGACAGCCGTGGTTCCGAATACATAAACTCCCGGCGCTCCGGCACCTCCATCGATGACGTTGTACCGAGTCGTGTAGATATAGTTGTTTTTGTAGGTGTTGGCGGTGTTAAAATTATTAGTGAACCGCTTATCGCCCGGATTGAAATTCTGGATGAACCGCTCACTGATCTTGAACGTAGTACTGTTGTTGACTCCTGTTGTCAGGGCCGCTACCGTACCACCTGTGGCGGAAAAAAACGAGTTTTTGTCGGTGCTTCTGCCCGTGAAAACGATGTCATCTTTGCGGATTCCGTTCGTTGCCAGCGTCAGCACACTGTTCCAGTCAGCGGCCGTCATTGCCGTTGTCGATGATTTACCAATTTTGGCATCGGGATTACCGTTTACAAACGGTGCCAGTTTGTTGGCCACAATGTTGCGGGCCAGCATGGTGTTGATGCTCCGTTTCCACATATCAACCGTCGGAACTCCACCACGACCGACCTGGTTTCCGGCCGGAATCAACTGCTTCAGAACGGCCTGATAGTCCGCAGCGCTGCTAATACCTGACAGCGTTGTGGCCGCCTGATTGAAGTATGTATTCGACTGGTTGATAATAGCATCGTGCAGAACGTAATTACCGTTGGTCGAACTGGCCTTGTCATTAATCAGTCCTGAGTAATACATTGAACCAATCGAGGCATAAGCGTACCCCTTCCACCAGTAGCACCAGGCCTTGACCGTGTTGGCGCGGGAAGTAGCATCACCTGAGAACTTAATACCATCGACAAGGCTCAGCACCACATTACAGGCATTGTTGAGCGAGTACATATTTAGCCACTGGTAATAAATGGCATTGTTGGCATTGCCCGTAGCCGCCCGCGTATTATACGACCGGATGATACCAATCTGAGGGGATGGGTTCGTTTGCTTAGTGCCATCGTCCAGAATAATGTAATCGGGCTGTGCAATGGTGGTAACCTGGTTATTGGAGGCATCCGCTCCGACGTGATCAGCCATTAGTTCCTGATAGCCTAAAGGCAGTGAAAAGTAGCTGTCACCCAGCCAGGTGTCCTGTCCATTACCGGCAAAGCCATTGATGTACACCCCCCCCTGCGCCAATTGGATCAGCCCCGTTTCGTTATTGACGTTGGCGTCCACCGTAGGGGCATTGGGATTGCCGACATCCAGTTGCTCTTTACAGGATACGCCCCCTAGCATCATGGCTGCGAAACAAACGGTAGAGAAAATTTTATATGTATTCATGAGTTTCATAGTCGAAAAAATGGTCAACGATTAGAACCCAAAGTTCAGTCCAACCTGGTATGACTTTGTATTTGGTAACGTACTGTGATCGACACCCCGGTCGAACGAGGAGTTTGGCGAACCCGAACTGATTTCAGGATCGTAGCCGGTATACTTCGTAAATGTGAGGATGTTGCGTCCCGTCAGTACTAATTGGCACCGGTTCAGGTAAGGCAGTTTGATAACCTTGGCCAGATCGAATGCGAGCGAAATGTTCCGCAGCCGAACGAACGAAGCATCTTCCACGAAGAATTCTTTAGTGGCGTTGTTACCCGCTCCGCGCAGGCTGCCCCACAGGTTGTAGTAGGCACTGGACCAATAAGCCGTGTAGGCACCCGTTTTGCCGTCAATCGTGACGGGTTTGGAGAAGTCGCCACTGATGCCATCCCGATACATCCACTCTTTCGTCTGATTATACAGATGGCTGCCATACACCCAATCGAACTGGAAGTTCAGCGTCAGGAAATCGCGGAAGGTAATCCCGTTGATGAACGACACGTTAAACTTGGGGTTCGGGTTCATCAGCGGGTACACCTCGTCGGTGAACTGCATCTGGTAAGTTGTTTTGTTTACCACCTTTCCGTCAACGATGGTATACTGATTTTCGTCGCCGGGCTGGATATACCGAGTGCCGTCCTGACGGGTATAATCCAGGCTGGTCAGCAGTTTATAGCCATATACCTGCCCGATGGGTTGACCCGGCGTTAAGGCCAGGGACGTACTACCCGCGTTTGACGTCAGGATAATATCGGCTCCTCCGGCAATAGCGTCAATTTTAGAGATTTGATGACCGAAGTTGGTTGTGAAATCCCATTTCAGTCCTTTAGCATTGTAAATAGGCAGCATTAGCTGGAACTGAACTCCGTTCGACGACATGTCGATGGCATTGGTCAACTGCCCCGTTGAGCCGGTTGATGGCGGTACACTGACCGTGTAGATGACGTTCTGACTTTTACGTTTCCAGTACGTGAACGAACCAGAGATCGAGTTGAGCCATGTACGTCCCGAATTCCCACCAATTGTAAAGTCAGTACCGGCTTCAAACTCTTTCGAGACTTCTACCTGCAAATTGGGGTTATTGCTCGTGACCGGTATAGCATAGGTCAGGCCAGTTCCCAAATTCTGCTGGCCAAGAACGGGATACCGGTCGAACGCACCCGGCTGAATACCCGCTTCACCATAAGCCGCCCGAAGCTTGAAGTACGGCAAGGTATTCGAGAGGGCACTGTTCTTAAAAAATGCGAGCGGAGCAATGTGGCCATCAAAGTGCGGGAAGGTAAACGGAGTTGATCCTCCTCCGAAAGCGGAGGACCAGTCGCTGCGGAAGCCGGCCGTTACACCACCGTAATCGCCGAAATCAACTTTCTGATTCACTAAATACCCGTAGGTCACAAACGGCCGGACGTAATCGAAATACACCGCCTGCGACGAGGTAGACTGGATGTTATACGGCGGAGCGAGACCCAGTCCTAACCCATAGGTGTCGTATTCCGTGTACTTATTCTTCCGGTAATCAAACGAAACCTGCGTACTGGTCTGAATGGGGAGATTGATATGAAAATCATTCTGAAAATCCGTGCGCAGATAAGCCGTAGCCAGAAAGTTCTGAAAAGTAGAACTGTACTGCCAGTTGTCAATTTCACCAGTATTATCGGGGGCGAACGTACTGGCAAAATTTGCTCCGCCGAAATAAGCTACGCTGGCGTTCTGCGACTGGTTGTAGTACGTCCACCGGGCGTTTTCGTTCCGGTAGTTGATGCCATATTTGGCGTCCAGTTCCACAAATTTGTTGATCTTATAGTTGGCGTCGAAGTTCTGAATAACGTCGATTTTGTTATCCAGACCGTCTGTATACTGCAAATTGTAATACGGATTGTTGGCATTGATGCTGACGAAGTCGGCCAATTGCTTGTAGGGGTAGTTTCCGTCTTTGTCGCGGGCCGTCAGATCAAAGAAGGGCGAGGTATTCAAAAATCCGTAGACCCGGCCAATGTTACCAAGCGAGTTGCCCAGTCCGTAGTACTGCCCACCAGCAGCGCCCAGACCTGGTTTTAAGGTATTCTTGGTATAGACCAGTTGCGTCGTTGACCGAATTGAAAAGCCTTTAAACAGTTCCGTGCCTAAGTTGGCCGATATGTTGCTCCGGTCGATATAGCCGTTTTTCAGGATTGGCGTTACGTTGTGGTTATTGGCAACGGCAATGTTAAAATCGCTCTTTTCCGAAGCCCCCGAAATATTAATGGTGTTGTTGGTAGTAGAACCCGTCTGAAAAATCTGCTTGAAGTGATCGTAATATTTCAGATTGGCATTGTACGGTTTGTCGGCTACGTTCCGAATGTCCTGAATGGCGTAACGCGTTGCCCCACCGTATTGATAAGACAAGCCAGTCAGTGAACCGTAGTCATTAATCGACAGTATATTTCCTTTTGTATCAACGATGTTATTATTCGCGTCCGTCAGGTATGGGTGCAGCTCAGCCTTATGCACGTTTCCGGTATTCAGAAACTCGTTGGATGCGTAGCTCGTCGAAAAGTTAACGGCGATCCGACCTTTCTTGCCGCGCTTGGTGAAAACCTGAATAACGCCGTTAGCCCCCTGTGCTCCATATATTGATGCAGAAGCCGCTCCCTGAGCTACCTCGATCCGATCTACATTGCTTAAATCAAGCGAGTTAATATCCGTAGCTGCTACCTGAACACCGTCCACCATGATCAAGGGCTTGGTACCACCCTGCACGGAGTTGATACCTCGCAGTAAGATGTTCACCGGATCGCCCGGATTACCACTAACAGAGGAAATCTGCGCACCCGGGATTTTACCGACCAGCGCCTGGTCAATGGAGGCTGTAGGAGTTTGTGGGAGGTTCTTACCCGAAACACTCTCAACGGCAATTCCTAATTTAGCCTTACTGGTCTCAATTCCACTACCCGTTACGACTACTTCGGTAAGTAAGCGCGAATCGGACGCCAGACTAACGTTTAATTCTGACTCGTTGCCAATCTTAATCTCTTGCGTAGTGACCCCCACAAAGCTGAAAATGAGTGTGGCGCCTTTCGGTACGCTAAAATCATAAACACCAGCGGCATCGGTGGTTGTACCCTTTGTTGTTCCTTTCAAAACAACCGAAACCCCTGGAAGTGGCGAACCATCCTCCGCTGTCGTTACCTTACCGATGATACGTCGGTCCTGCGCCCAGGCCGACACCGAGAGCAAGCAAATCAGCAAGCTTAGTATTAAAACTTTATTCATCTGTGTAATTATGTTAGGTTAGAAAACATAAATTCTCACAAATGTATAATCTGCCGTCAGCCATACAAACCTCCTATCTACGCCCGATTAGTATTATAATAATTTTAATTGTATTTTAATTATTAAAATAATATTTTGCTAATACTAGTAATCACAATATGAATACTATAGAATTTTCATTCTGTTAAACGATGCACTTGTAAAGAAGCTGTTTAGTGTTTTGTTTTTGGTATTTCAATTCCTGCGGATTGGAGCGTGTTTTTGTCATCCCGACCGGTCCGCCGGTGCGGCAGGAGGGATCTTCGGTATGCTGTCTTTTCGATTTCCCCGAAGATCCCTCCTGCCGC
>NZ_JBHULN010000003.1:0-423472 GCF_042684525.1 Spirosoma soli
AAAACAAGATGTTAGTGCTCAACGCCATTCGTAATAAGCTCATCCATCGAATTTATGCCGTAGTTCGCCGGGGCGAAAAATATGATAAATTTTATACCCCTTCGTTTGTTTAAGCCATAGAAATCGGCCCGGCAGGTGGTCTTCGCCCGTCGCGTTCTACGTTTTACCAATAAGCCATTATCCCTGAGCAGCTTAGCGAACTTATCCCGCCCTAGTTTGATCCCATACTGCTGACGAAAGTCGGTCAACTGGTGGTGCAGGATTTCTGCCCCAACCGAAGGCAAGTCCAGGCGCAACCGGCGGACTTCAGCTAACACCAGAGCACTTGTAAGATCCGCTTTCTGACATCGTTTCTGCTTTTCATACCAAGCCTGACGGCTTACCCCAAACAGCCCGCAGAGTGTTTCCATGCTCACCAGAGGGTGATGCAGGCTGAGTTGATTTACTGTTTGGGTCGGACCGCCGATGCGGCCAGGCTTTTTTCGAATAGGAATCTTAAGCTCTTTTTCGGCAATGTTGATCATAATCTCCAGGGCTTCCCGTTTGAGTTGTTCGTGCTGGAGTAATCTCTGGGTATCGGCTAACTGCTTTTTAAGCAGGGCCACTTCATCGGTCTTACTTTTCATCAGTCGAGCGCGTTTAGGACTGGGATAGTAGCGTCGGAGTCGATAGCGTTGGTAGGCTCGATTCCAGACCCGGAGTGAATTTCGGGAAATATTCAGCTCGGCCAAAATCTGTTTTTCACTAACTAGTTCGAGTCGATAGAGCTCGACTACGTGCCAGCGGAAAGCGCTGACTTTGTACTTTTTCTTGAGGTCAATAAACCCACTTACCTTCATAACTATGCACTGTTAGTGTCAAGCTATTTCGGTGTAATACAAGCTATTCCAGTGTAATACATTATGTTAAGTGAGCTATAAAACAAACTGGCATCCAAGACCAAGCCAAGCGTAGGAAACGAAATCTTTTTGGAAAGGAAACACATCAATTTGCCCAGTCAGTGCAAATCTGTCTTTGAGAGAGTAGGCTAATCCTAAACTTGTGCAAGCACTATACTGTCCGTAGTCAATAATCCAGTTACCATTCCTTCTTTGCCTTTGAAATACTAGAGGATTGTCGATGAACAGATGGTAGTACCCAAAACTGCCGTATCGTACCCGCACAAACGGAGAAAAGCGAGAAGCCAATAAAATATAGTGGATCTCAGGGGTAACTCCTATGTAAAATGCTCTTAATTTAAACACATCTGGAGCTTTAGGAGAGCTTCGAGTATGATAGCTCTGCAACCTAATACCTGCGGCAAACCGCTTACTAATGTAATAATGTAATGAGGTACCAGTCTCGATATGAACAGTAGAGGCCTCCGGAGTTGCTCTAAATGTCAACTTACTAAAAAGAATTTGGGGATTGATGGTCAGACTTCCCTTTTGAGGCTGAGCACTAACAGGCGAAGTGATTGCCATGATGCCTATTACAAACAAACTAAATAAAATACGCACTGTTGAAGGGGGTTAATGGTAGAGTATGTACGTTGTTAAGTTCAGCGAGCCTTTGTTAGGTCTTGCTCAATATGACCTTGGTAAATATTGTTAGTAAATGAACATCATAAGTCAATAATGACATAGCAACTTGTTTACTCCTCACTGTCATAAATCTGTTGTATAATCTGGGTGGCTGTTGCAAAAGTCGAAACGGCTATGGACTGGCTGATTAAAAAGCAATTTCTAGCTCCTAATTGAATCGGAATAGGTTCAAAATTTGGGCCTTTTTTGATCGATTAAGGCTTTTGCAAAAGCCACCTGGTTTATGTTAACCATGGCCGTGATTAACCATGTAGTTCAAATGATTTTTCAAGCAATATGTTGCCGGATTGTTCAATTTGAAAGACCCACTTTCCGTCGACCATCTCCCAGGCATGTTCGATTCGATAATAATCAAAATTTAGTCCATTAGCAGCACTATACTTTTCCTCTATCGTCTCTTTATAAGCCTTTCCCGTAGTGGGATTTACCAGAACAGGGTGCACGATACGACATAAAAAAGCATCATGGTTACCCGCTAATCTATAGGCAATACCAAAAACTAAGCCTCTTTTTAACTTCATTTTATCGACTTTTTCAATAAAAGCCAAAGCGTCTGCTCCGAAATAATAGCCGGTTGGACTAAGACGAGAATTGCTGATGGATTCCATAGTAGGTCTGCAAATCCCATAATTGACCAACCGAGCACTACTAGCCATAGTCTGAAAAAGCCGCTTTTTTCTGTTGTATAGTCTGACGGTATGTAAATCTAGCACCAATATATGACTAATCTTTGGTGTGTTGTACAATATGTTAAACACAACAAAGAATGGTTGTTAGAGGGGTTGACCCATCACTTTTCGTCAATACAAGTATACAAGCATTTCCTTTCACAACTATATCAGCTAATCTCGGGTCAATCCAGCATATAATCAACCCATTTCCGCCATGATGTCGCCTGGTTTTCTATTCATCGCCCTTTTTGTTGGGCTTGCCGGTAGCTTATACGGCCAATCAACACAACCGAAAGAAGCCTTCCCTACCTATCAGCAGATCAAACACCCAACCGGCGAAATCATTGATTACGACCATGCGACACCACAAGGCAATGCTGTATCGAGAGTAGTCAAGTTCAATTTATTTGACTATCCAGCCGGAGAAGTCGTTTATATGATCAACGGCAAGTCTACTACCGATGTTCAGGCGGTTAAGAAGCTTATGAACAATAAAGACGTACAGATTGAGAGTTTGTCAATTAAAGAGCCAACAAAGGATTCCAAACAGATCATCGAGATAAATTACGTAGCAAAATAAGAGTGCATAACGTGCCATGAAACTCCATTAACTTAGTCTATTACCGGGTAGTTTTTGAGAGAAAAAGACTTAGTATGACGTATTAGCGCTGATTTAATCAACGAACCGACTAACAGCGCCATTCCTGTTTCTTCAATTGAACGTTCATACTTTATCTCTCTATGATTTGGGGACCTTTATCGGCTAAGCACTGGCTTCATGTACTCGTTACAGCGGGCGCTACAATTGGCGTATGCGCTTGTTTGAGCGGCAAAAAACCAGCGGCACAAACAACTGTTTCGACGGCGGCAACACCTGCCGTTTCGGCAAAACCGCAGCGTGTGCTGGTTTTCTCAAAAACCAAAGGGTGGAAACATACCTCAATACCGTTCGGGATCGCGGCCATTCAGAAGCTGGGCCAGGAGAATAATTTTCGGGTTGACACCACCAAAAACGCGGCTTACTTCAACGACGACAGCCTACGTAACTACCAGGCGGTTGTGTTTCTAAGCACGACGGGCAACGTATTGAATCCCGTTCAGCAAGCGGCTTTCGAGCGCTACATTCAGGCAGGTGGTGGCTACATGGGCATTCACGCGGCTGCCGACACCGAATACGACTGGCCGTGGTACAATAAACTGGTGGGCGCTTATTTTGCCAGTCACCCCAACAACTCCAACGTTCGCAAGGCAACCGTCGACGTTACCGATAAAAACCACCCGTCGACTGCCCACCTCCCCGACCACTGGGAGCGGACCGACGAATGGTACAACTACCGTTCGTTCTATACCGATCTGAAGGTTCTGGCTAACCTTGACGAAAACACCTACGAAGGCGGCACCAATGGTAGCAATCACCCCATTGCCTGGTACCACGAGTTCGACGGTGGCCGCGCCTTTTACACCGGCGGTGGTCACGAAGATGCCAGCTTTAGCGAACCTTTATTCGTGAAGCACCTGCTGGGTGGCCTCAACTACGTAATGGGCAACGGCAAGCCACTGGATTATTCAAAAGCCTACGCCGTGGTAATGCCCGAGGAAAACCGGTTTACCAAATCGGTGCTGGTCAATGACCTGAACGAACCGATGGAATTGGCCATAGCGGATGACGGCCGAGTCTTCTTCACGGAGCGGAGCGGCAATTTATCGGTCTACGACACCCGGACTAACCAGCACAAGGTGATGTGTAAGTTTCCAGTCACCACGAAGCAGGGCTTTGGCGTACAGGGCGTTACGGTTGATCCGAACTTCGCGACGAACCATTTCCTGTATGTGTACTACTCACCAAACACGGAAAAAGACCCGGTTTATAATCTGTCGAGGTTCGTGGTGCAAGACGACAACACCCTTGATCTGGCTTCGGAAAAAGTAGTGCTTAAGATTCCGCACGAGTTTGAAGCCAGCGCCCACCACGGTGGTTCGTTCGCCTGGGACAAAGAAGGGAATATGTACCTCTCCACCGGCGACAACACCAACCCGTTCCCCTCTAACGGCTATTCGCCTATCGATGAGCGACCCGACCACCTAACCCTCGACGCGCAACGTTCAGCGGCTAACACTAATGACTTACGCGGCAAAGTGTTACGTATCCGTCCGCAGGCCGATGGCACCTATACGATTCCAGATGGGAACCTCTTCCCGAAAGGCACCGACCCGTCGGACCGCGCCCAAACTAAACCGGAGATCTATACGATGGGACTACGAAATCCCTATCGCATTGCGGTTAACCCCAAAACGTCGGTACTGTACTGGGGCGAAATTGGGCCCGACGCGGGTAAAGACAGTACGATTGGGCCGAGAGGCTACGATGAGTTCAACCAGGCGAAAAAGCCAGGTAACCACGGCTGGCCTCTGTTCATAGGAAATAGCCAGCCTTATCCCGACCTGGATTACGCGACCAACGTTGCCGGACCGAAGTTTGATGCTAAAGCCCCGGTAAACAGCTCCCCCAACAACACCGGACTAAAGAACCTGCCACCAGCGAATCCGGCCATGATCTGGTACCCCTATGCAGCTTCTAAAGAGTTTCCGGAACTCGGCCAGGGAGGACGTAGCGCGATGGCCGGATCGTTTTACACCTACGACAAGAACTCGTCGGCCAGGAACAAATTTCCTGAGTACTACGACGGTGCCCTGTTCATCTTCGACTGGATGCGTAACTGGGTGGTGGCCGCTCGCTTTGATCAGAATGAGAATTATGTCCGTACCGAACCCTTCATGGCTACCAACGGCGATTTTCGTCGCCCGATCGACCTGGCCTTTACTAAAGATGGCGTGATGTACATGCTCGAATACGGCTCAGTGTATGGCGCCGATAACGACGATGCGCGGCTGGTCAAGATCGAATACAACACCGGGAACCGGGCGCCCGTGGCGCGTGCTAACGTTGTTGATTCGGTAGCGGCTGCCCAGGCAAACGCCCGCTCCTTCCTGACGTCCGACAACCGCGGTGGTCCTGTTATTCATGAAGCAGTCGGACAGGCACCCCTGCGCGTGAAGTTCAGCGGCCGGGGCACCGACCTCGACCAGGACGACTTCGTTACGTATCAGTGGCTGTTCGATGGTAAAACCGTAGGAGCTACCCAGCCCAACGCTACGTACACGTACACCCAGCCTGGGGTCTACAATGCTATTCTGAAAGTGACCGATCAGACGGGGTTAGTGGACATGGATACCATTGTTGTTAAAGTGGGTAATGCCAAGCCCGAAGTGGCCATTACGACGCCGGGCAACAAATCGTTTTTCTGGGAGAACAAGCCGTTTACCTACGCTGTGAAAGTATCTGACAAGGAAGACACCAAGATTGATCCTAAACGCATCAAGGTCTTCTACGCCTACAGTGCTCAGCCCGGTGCTCCCCCCACCGCGGCTCCTCAGCAGGGGCACCAGGATCTGGCGTCCATTGGCAACGGCTCCTTAGGCAAGACATTGATCGCTAATAGTGATTGTAAGGCGTGCCATACCATTGACAAGCCATCGGTGGGGCCAACTTTCCTGGCGGTGGCGACCCGCTACAAAGGTCAGCCGGGCATCACGGAGCGGTTAGCTAAAAAGATCATTGAAGGAGGTGGCGGTAACTGGAGTAAAGATCACCTGATGAGCGCTCATCCCCAGATTCCGGCGCAGGATGCTCAGGAAATGGTAAAATATATCTTCTCGCTCACCGAAGAACAAAAGCAGAAAACGGTGCCGCTGGAGGGTACACTCACGCTGAATGAGCATAAAGCCGAAGAACCACGGGGCCAATACACCCTTGTGGCCTCGTACACCGACAACGGTGGACAGGTCGTCGGGCCAATCACCAGCACTGACATCGTTACGTTACGTAATGCGAAGGTCAGAACCATCCATGCCGATTCGTACGTTGGTTTCCCTCGGTTTGGCAACCGTCTGGGGGCAGGTAGCCATAAATCATACGTGTTGCTGAAAGGTATCGACATGACCGGTATCAAGTCGTTGACGTACGACTATTCCTCAACCAACAAAGACGGTGAAATTGAAGTACGGCTCGACTCCTATGCGGGACCGGTGGTTAACCGCGCTCCCTACAAAGCAACCGGCGACTGGAAGACGATTAACCAGGTGACGGGCACATTCGACAAGCCCATTACGGGTAAGCACGATGTGTACATTGTCGTTGTCAAGCGCGACAAGCCCAACACCGACATCATCCAGCTAAGCAGCATCCAGTTTAACGAGTAGGTGGCGTTTGGGGTAACGGTAAAAATACAAGCCGAGGGCTTATGACCAGTTGTCATGAGCCCTCGGCTTGTTTAGCGGGTCTGGTAGAAGATCAAGGCTTAGGAAACGATTGAGTGGTTTATACTCTATAAATTCATAAAAGGAAAATCTAAAAGTTACCCAAAGAGGTAAGCTTTTGCTCAATCTGCTCAATACTAAGTGTTCTTTCTAAGACAATTCCTTCTTTGTCAAGAAGCAGATAAATTGGGAAAGCTGTGATGTTGTATTGTGTATTCACTTCTCCCTTGTCGGAAGCTAACTCGGATACTTGGAGCCAGTTCAGGTCATTTGTTTTGATTGCACGTATCCACTGGGGTTTGTCCGTAGCATATTCTGCCGCGATGCCAATAATAACCAGCCTTTCGCCATATGTCTGCTGAAGCTGTTTTAGCCTGGGAAACGATTTTATACAGGGGCTGCACCAGTGGCCCCAGAAGTCTAGTAAGATATATTTACCTCGGTAGGCAGCTAAGGAAACAGTATGGCCCGCCGTATCAGCCAGCGTAAAGGCAGGAGCTGTTTTACCTACAACCGGCTGATTGCGTAGTACTACCAACCGCCTGGCTGTTTCTTTACCCTGATAAGTTGCTTGTACTTCAGACGACAACATTTTTAAAAGCCTTTCATACGTATCAACCAAAGACTCATTGCTTATAGTTTGCCAACAAAGCAGGTGAGCACTTGTTCGTGCCGAAGGATGATCTTGAATGAATGATAAAATATCTTTCCGTTCCTGCTCAACCAACAAAATCTTTATGGAGTCAGAAACAGACTGCTTTTTTTCCTCATAAGGCCACTCAATTGTCTCGCGATATTGGTTAAGCACAGTGTTTTCAGGACCACCTATAAAAATCAACTTATAAGGTTTATCAATCGAGTCCGAAACGGTTAACGTACCTGGCTCGTACCAAAATGAAGTATATCGAGATCGGCTGATGCGTAGGTGAATTTGGCCATCATCACTACGTTTAGGTTTATAACTAGATTGATCATTATTAGCCAGGACTGTATCTAACTTGTAACTACCTTTTTGTAGATAACCAAACACAACAGGCCGATTGCCCAGGCCCTTAATGTGGCCTATTAGCTTGCTAGATTGCGCATACAGTTGTACACTTATCAGACAGCCGGCAACTTTTAAAAAAAGGATTTTATAGAAGAGTAGCTGTAGTTTCATATTGAAAGATAGAAAGGAAAATACAGCATAAGACTATCTACCTATAACGTTTCTAATTTATGCATTTCACAAAGACAATTTTAAGCTTCAGCTCCGTCAGGGTGACATCTACAAATAGAATGTAGCCCTGACGGGGCTGCAACTCATGAAACGTATGTATTCACGCAATAAATCACCTTTCGGGGCCAGTTCATAAAGACTTACCTAAAGAAACCGGCTTTATTTACTGCCCGGCTTCGGGCTTAGCCGGACCAGCAGCACATCATGGCCCGGCACAGTGGCTTTCAGGGGCTGATTAGTAGCACCGGTCTCTTTCTTAGTCCATAAGTTTCTGACCACATAAGGTGTTTGGCCCGCATTAAGCGCCTTACCCGACAGATCATCCGTGACCGACTCGGTGGCCCAGTTGAATTCGACTGGCTTATCTGATTTACTGCGGTTGAGGAAACAAACGGCCCAGTCGCCACTTTTGAGCGGCTTAATCCAGGTTTCGACACTGTCTTTCACGGCGTATTTAAACGCCTGTACACCCAGCGAGTCCTGGTTAATGGCAATGACGTCTTTGTCCATCAGGATGGCTTTGGTTTGTTCCGACATCTTGCGCAGGTCGTTACCGGCAATGAGTGGAGCGGCAATCATGGCCCACATCGTGAAATGGGCGCGATCTTCGCCTTCTTTCATCCCGTTGCCCACTTCAAGCATGTCGGGGTCGTTCCAGTGGCCCGGTCCGGCGTATTTCCGTAGTCCGTCCTGCTTATCCAGAATCTGCATGACGCCCCATGATTTCCAGGAGCCGTGGTCTTTGATGCAGTCGAAGCAGTTGTAGACATCCCCCGTCGTACGCCACAAGTGACCAACATTCGGACCCCACACCCAGGGTTTGTCGTTGCCCCACTCGCAGATACTAAGCACCATCGGCCGACCCGCCTTACGAATGGCCGCCGTAATGGTTTTGTAGGCTCCTTCGGCTTTTAGGCCTTCGGTATTGCACCAGTCGTATTTGAGGTAATCGATGCCCCATTTGGCATAAGTTTGAGCATCCTGAAACTCATAGCCCCGGCTTCCGGGCCGCCCACCGCAGGTCTGCGAACCGGCGTCCGAATAAATGCCCAGTTTAAGCCCTTTCGAGTGAATGTAATCGGCCAAAGCTTTCATGCCCGATGGAAAGCGTTTCGGATCGGGATGAATAAACCCGAGGCTGTCCCGGTCGCCATGCCAGCAGTCGTCAATGTTAATGTAGGTATAGCCTGCGTCTTTCATCCCGGTTGCGACCAGCGCATCGGCGACCTCCCGAATCAGTTTCTCATCGACGTTGCAGCCAAATTTATTCCAGCTATTCCAGCCCATCGGGGGCGTCATCGCCAGGTTATCGAACTTGCGATAGTTTTGCTTGTAATTGTTGCCCTGCCCGTAAGCCGTGCTTGCCAGCAGCAAAAGCATAAATGATAGTTTTTTCATAGTAAAATTTAGGTTGGTTCGTTATGCAACTTCCCTGAGCGGGCGACCGCAACGGCGGACCGTTTGAGTCACCCACTCAGGGAAGTTGTTGTAAAACTGTAGCGCGGTCGGGCTGACTAATACAAGCCCAGATCGTCTACGTAGATTGTTTCGGGCACATTGCCGCTGAACTCCTGGAACGTGATTTCGGTCAGGTTACCCGTGACCCCCAGTTCGCTCAACGGAACCGCAAAGGTTTGCCAGGTACCCGACTTCAGCACCAGTTGCTTCCCATTGTCGTAGTTACCGTTGACAACCATTTTGATGATTTTGCCATCGGTGCCACTACCGCCGTAGAGGGCCAGTTTGATGCCCGTGTAATTGGCCAGCGCAACGGGGGCACTGATGAAGTTCTGGAAGCCCCCGAAGCCTCCCGTGTAGTCGTACTGCATGGACGCCGTACCCCGCTTAACCACCTCTTTCGAGGGTACGGTCGGTTTACCATTCCAGCCGCCCGAGGTGAAACCCGTAGTCAGGTCGTCCTCAAACAAGGCGTACTTAAAGCCAAAGGGGACGCTGTAGGCGGTTGTTCCGCCCGGCGTGGTCACGGTCAGCGTGGTCGATGTAACCCCGGTTGGTACCTTCACTTTAAGTTCGGTAGGCGTTTTAGCCGTAATCTCCGCATTGGCCGTTCCAAAATTCACCGCCGATACATTATCGAAGATGGTGCCGGTGATGGTGATAATGTCGCCCGCCTTGCCAGCCAGTTGATCGACATTGGTAATCGTGGGAAACGGCTGCTTGATGGAGAAACCAAACTCCGCCTGACCACTGGCCGTTTCTACCCGCACTTTGTTGCTGCCGCTGAAGGGTGTCGTCACCGGAATAGCCACCATAATGCTGGTGCTGGTGACAAAAGCCGGGTTGAAATACACGCTTACGTCGTTAAAATAAACGGCTTTCGTTTTCTGCAGGTTTTCGCCGATGATGGCATACAACCGGCCCGGCTGGCCCAGCGTGGTCGTTGAATCAAGGGCCACGGGTATCGTCCGGGTGGCCGTAGTCGTGGCCGTCAGGCTGGTCTGCACCGTGTACGTGTAGGCGGAGTCCCGGCTCACCGTCCGAACCCGGTTAATAACCGGGGCAGGATCAACCTCGTCGTTGGACTGACAGGCCGTAAAGACACTCACAAGCCCAATGAACCCGCATAAGGCCAGGGCATAACTCAGTATGGTTTTCATAGTTCAGTGCTTGATTAGTTGAATTTGTAGGGCACGGGGGCCTGCGTCAGCAGCGGGTTGATGGCCGTTTCGGTCGATGGATACGGGAACAGAAACTTGTCGTTGCCGGGTGTGAAGCGCTCCGAATAAATCACCGTTCTGTCAGGACCAAACGTACCCCGCTCCTGCTGGCTGATGATAGCGATGGCTTTGGGGTGGGTCGTCGCGTTGAAGCCATCGAGCCGGCCCAGATCGAACCAGTAATCGCCTTCAATGGCCAATTCCAACCGACGCTCCCGCAGGATGTCGGCCTGCGTGATGGACGTTTTGGGGGCCAGGCCCGCGCGGGTCCGAATCTGGTTAAAGGGCGTCAACGCAGCTGGATCACTCGTGCTGGCAGCGCCGGCCAGTACGGCCTCGGCTTCGATGAGCAGCACTTCGGCGTAGCGCATCAGATAGGTGTTGTTGCCGGCCGACTGAGCCGCGCCGAGCCCGCCGTTGTCGGCCCGTGTGCCCACTACATACTTCTTGATACCGGCCCGCGTGTTCTGCGCGTTCACATCCGCCGGTACCGTGAAGCCGCCCCCGGCTGCGTTCAACTCGGGATAGCGATCTCCGGCGAGCATAATCGTCGCCTGCCGACGCACGTCACCAGGTTCTTTAGCGAACTCATTCTGCAGATCAATCGTGGGCCCGATTACGCTGTAGCCGTCGCCCGTGCCGGTAATCTGCGAGCTTATAGCAAACGAAGCCTGTAACGAGTTACCGTGTCCGTAGGCACTGCCGCCCACCCACTGAAGCGCCACAATCGACTCTTCGTTGTTGTTATTGGCCGTCCGGAATAGGTCCGCGAACGTTTTGCCGGCTACCTGCGTGCCATACAGCTTGAACTCGCCACTGTTGATTACTTTTTCGGCATACTGACGCGCTTTGGCGTAATCCTGCTTGTAGAGGTACACTTTCGCCAATAGAGCCGACGCCGATCCGCTCGATACATGGCCATTGTCGATGGAACTGCCCACCCGGATTTTTTTGGTGCAGTTGGCTTCGGCAAATTCCAGATCCCGGATGATGAATGTATACACGTCCGTGACTGGGTTCGTGTTGATCTTCGGTGAATACACAAAATCGAGGGTATTCTCGATAATGGGCAGGTTACCGAACAGCCTTACCAAGTAGAAATAAGCAATCGCCCGCATGAAGTGAGCCTCGCCCAGCGCATTGTTGACAATGGCCGGATCGACCGACGACGGCACCTTGGCGGGCAGGTTGTTGATGAGGGCATTGGACTGCGCCACCACCGAAAACAGCGACCGCCAGGCGTTGGTCAGTTCGTTATTATCGGCTGTTACCGAGAAGTTGGCAAAGTTAACCACGTCGCCCGAGTACGTGCGAGCGTTTCCGCCCGACAATTCGGTGATGGCCCAGAATGCCTTGTTGTTGAAATTAAACCAGGGCGAGTTGTACAGGGCATTGGTACTGGCCCGAACCTGTTCGGCGTTCTGGTAGTAACTATCCAGGGTCAGGGCATCTTCGGGAGCGCGGTCGAAGAACGAATCCTTGCAGCTCGTCAGGCTCACGCCGACCACTGTCAGCAGTGCCAGGACATAAGTATTACGTGTATTTTTCATGTGTCTTCAGAAAATTAAAATTCAGCATTGACCCCCAGCGTAAACGTGCGGGGCAGCGGATAACGACCGTTTTCGACGTTCATCTGTAGTGAGTTCTGATTGAACGCACCGACTTCGGGGTCGTAGCCGGAGTACTTCGTGAACGTGTACAGATTTTGCACACTGGCGTACACTTTGAGCCGGTTCAGCTTGGCCCGCTGAATAAACGAAGCGGGTACGTTGTAGCTCACATTCACGTTCTGGATACGGGCGTATGAGCCGTCTTCCACAAACCGATCCGAGATGAACAGGTTCGGGTTGTCGATACCGCTGCGGGGCGCCGGAATATTGGTGTCGGTGTTGGTGGGCGTCCAGTAATCCGACGCCGACGCAAACTGGTTGGTGTACAAACTCGACAGTCCGCCCACGGTCCGCTGGGTCAGGTTGAGGATTTTAGCACCGTAGGACCCCTGCAGGAAGATGCTGACGTCGAACGCCTTGTAGGTAAACGTGTTGGTCAGACCAAACGTAAACTTGGGATTCGGGTTGCCGATAATGGTCCGGTCCTGCTCATTCACAACACCATCGTTGTTGACGTCTTCATACTGTACGTCGCCCAGCCAGGTACCAGCACCTGAGTTGGTCACGGCCCGGCCAAACTGAATAGGAGCCGAGGCCAGTTGCTCGGTCGTCTGGAACAGCCCTTTCACCTTGTAGCCGTAAAACTGGCCGATGGGCTGGCCAACCACTGTCCGTGTAACGGGCACGTTCAGGAAGCCGGTGTACACGCTGTTGATGATTTCGGTAAAGTTCTCCGATAGCTCTTTCACCGAGTTACGGTACTGCGAGAAAATCGCTGTCGTGGTCCACTTGAAATCCGATTTCACCATGTTGCGCGAGGTGACCGTTATGTCGACGCCTTTGTTCTGCATCTGGCCCAGGTTGACATAAGGCGACGAAATACCCCCTAAGTAGTTGGCATCACCGATCAGGTAGGCTGGGAGCGGCAATTGGTACAGGAAGTTCTTCGACAGCTTGTTGTACACATCGACAGTTGCATTAATGCGGTTGTTGAGCAGGCTTACATCCACCCCGGCATTGAACTGCGTGTTGCTTTCCCACTTTAGGTTCGGGTTGGCAATCCGGTCGATCAGGAAGCCGGTGCCCAGCCCCGTAGCCGACGCCGACAGCGACGAACCGTAGAGGTAATTAGAAATCTGCTGGTTCCCTACGGCTCCGTAACCCACGCGTAGTTTCACGTCTTCGAGGGCGTTCTTGATACCGGCCATAAACGGCTCTTCGGTCAGGCGCCAGGAGGCCGCAAATGAAGGGAAGTAGCCCACCTGCTGCCCCTGCGCAAACTTCGAGGAGCGGTCGGCCCGGATGGTTGCCGTCAGGCTGTATTTCTCGCCGTAGGAATAAATTCCCCGGGCGTAGGCTGATTCGAGCGTCTGACTGCCTTTATACTCGTTGTTGGTGGCCGTGGCAGCTTCGCCCAGGTTCAGCGTCTGGATATCGTTGCTGTAGAAACCCGACCGGCCCGCTTCAATCCCATTCCAGTTCGATCCCTGCACTTCGTGTCCCAGCAGGGCCGTCACGTTATGCTTCTGATTGAAGGTATGCGTGTAGGTCAGGTAGTTTTTCAGAATGTAGAATGATCCTTTCTGCCAGCGCTGGTTCAACGATGCGGTGGGGTTCACGAACCGACCCCACGAATACGTCGGGCGGAAGTAAATGTTGTCCGAGTAGTTGAGATCAACGCCAATTTCCGAACGCAGGGTTAGGTCTCTGCTGAACTTCAGGTCGTTGTACAGGTTAGCGTTCAGGTTATTACGATTCAGATTGTTGGTGATGCTCAGCGCCTGAGCCACCGGGTTAATCACGCTCGAAACGGCCGTAGGATCATTAGGCGGACCGGCGAAAGAACCATCCGTGTTGCGCACGACCAGATCAGGCGACTGCTGCAGTGACAGGTACACAATCCCACCGACGTTATCGTTGAGCGTTACCCGGTCTCTGGTGTTGCTGCCGGTCAGGGTTAGCCCTACTTTAAACCACTCTTTCACCTGCGCATCGATATTGCTGCGGAAAGTGAACCGCTTGAAACCCGATCCGATCACGGTGCCGTCCTGGTTCAGGTACCCACCCGATACGTAGTAGTTAATACCTTCCTTACCACCCGAGATCGACAGCTGATGATTCTGCATCACCGCCGACTGAAACACCTCGCGTTGCCAGTCAGTGCCGGGCCCCAGCAGGCTGGGGTCGGCAAATTCAGCCCGACGGGGTGTGCCGTAGGCATCCGCCAGATCGTTTTGCAACCGGGCATACTGCTTCAGGTCCATCACCTTAAGAAATTTAGAAGGGGATTGTACTCCCACGTAGCCGTCGTAGCCAATGCGGGCGCTGCCGTTTTTTCCCCGTTTGGTGGTGATGATGATGACCCCGTTGGCCGCCCGGTTGCCGTAGATGGCCGTTGCCGACGCATCTTTCAGTACGTCGATAGAGGCAATATCATTGGGGTTGATGGCCGATAGTGGACTCACCGAGCTTTGCCCGTTACCGTTGAAGTTCTGCACCGGCGACCGGCCACTCGTGCTCTGGTTGTTGGCATCGCCCGACACGGGTACGCCGTCGATCACGTACAGCGGTTCGCTGCTACCCGTCAGCGAGGTTATACCCCGGATGCGAACCGAGGTCGAACTACCCGGCTGACCCGAGTTCTGCGTAACGGTCAGACCAGCCGCCCGCCCCTGCAACAACTGGTCGACGCTGGTTTGCGGAATGTTGGCAATATCTTCGGCTTTCACACTCGACACGGCGCCGTTCACGTCCTGTCGGCGCTGCGTACCGTACCCAATCACAACCACATCGTTCAGGACGTTGGTCGACGCTGCCATGCGGATGTCAATGGTTTGCCGGTTGTTGATAGCGACCTCCTGGGTCACCATGCCGATGAACGATATAACCAATGTTTTGGCATTGTCGGGAACGTTGATCGAAAACCGCCCGTTCGCATCGGTGATGGAGCCAATTTGGGTGCCTTTGACCGACACTGATGCACCCGGCAGGGCCGAGCCTTTTTCATCATAGACCGTTCCGCGCACGGTCGCTTTTACATCAGACGCGGGCTCCTTCCCCAGGCCAGCGGATTTTATGTTGGACAACGCAGCAACCAGTTTGTCTGGTGCCGGTCCGCTAAGGGTTCCATCCTGAGCATAGCTACCTATGGAGCTACCTAGGACGAAAAGCCCGGAAAGCACATGTTTAATCATAGAAAAGAATGAGAAAATAGTTAATTAAATAATTGAACATAAGACTGATACTTCATTGAAGAACAACATAAGAATAGCTATTCTCTAAAAAGCGCAGCTTGAGAAAATCAGACCGGTCAATGGTCCGTAACCAGAAAAAAGTGGATTACTTTGCCAACAAAGGCGGTTATTGGGCTGTATCCCGGCAACGAGTGATCACTGTGGCATATGGATCACATCACGACATCAGCCAATGGTTCTACATGCTTAACAGGATAAGGGTTAACGTTTTCAACTTCAGCGATAACAGGAGGAGAATCTTTAACTAATCGTTGCATCGGGAGCGAGATCATGACCGAGGTACCTTTTCCAGGTTCACTCTGCCACATGACCTGCCCGCCCAGGTACGTTATGCGCGAATGAATATTGGCAATGCCATTACCTTTCGCAGGAATCTTGTCAAAGTCGGCCCCCTGTCCATCATCATCGACACTGATCAGGGCGGTTTCTTCGTTGGTTATGATCTGCACCGAAATTTTCTGGGCGTGGGCGTGTTTAAGCGCATTGTTCAGCAGTTCCTGCACCACCCGATAAATCATTACCGAGGCTTCGTCACCCAGGCATGGCAACTCGCCGTAATGTTCTAAGACGAGGTTTGTCTCGTTGACCAGGTTCAGCTTCTGCACGAGGTCTTCCAGCGCTGGCAACAGGCCAAACATAGACAGGGCGTACGGCCGCAAGTCGTTGGATATCAACCGGGTTTCCGTACAGGCTTCGTCCAGGAATTGGTTCAGAGGCTCCTTAACGGACGGCGGTAACTGCTCCTGGTGGGCTTCAACGAAAAGCTTGATCCGCGATAACTGAATGCCCAGTCCATCGTGCAGGTCGCGGGCAATCCGGCTCCGCTCTCCCTCCTGCCCCTCGATCATGGCTTGTAATGACTTCAGTTCGAGCTGCCGAATCTGCTGTTGCGCAATTACCGCCTGCTGGTGAGCAATCAATTTTTGCTGCCGTCTTAAAAAAACGAGTGCCGCGACTCCCAAAATGCTAATAATTAAAAAAGCGACCAATGCAGAGTTGAGCATGCGCTGGTGACGGCTTTGTTCTTCAACCAATTGCTTACCAATAGCCAACGTTTTAATTTGTCGATCAAGCTCCTGCAACCGGATGCTTTTCGTTTGTTCCGAGTAATAAAGCTGATTGGTAAATGTCAACGTCTTCAATAATGACTGATACGCGTTTTTGTAGTCTCCGAGGTGCGAATAACTGTCGGCAACGTGCTTTGACAATTCGCGTAACATCGGAATATTCTTCTCTGATTCAGAAATTCGATAACCCTTCTGGTAATACGCAACTGCATTCGCCGAATGATTTTTAAATTGCTCGACTAAGCCCAGGTAAAAGAAGTTTAACGCTATCAACCAGTTAACGTTTAACCGACGAGCGATGAGCAAACTCTTACTCGCAAAATACTGAGCTGAGTCGGGCTGTTTAAGCCGCAAATAACTGCTGGCCAGCAAGTTCAGCGCGTATGATTGAGATTGAGATTGATTATGTTGCACACACAGGCGTTCTGTTTCGCGTAGCTCAGTCAGCAGGCTCTTAGGTAGTGGCTCCTTCGTTTGAAGCATGTTGGCTAACGATAATCGACATTCGATGACTTTCTGCTGGTTTTCGGTTCGGGCAAAGAATTGTAAGGCCTTATTCAGATAGTTTTCCGCATAAGACTGCATCAGATAATCCTGTGAGTAGTAATCAGCGATGGTAATATGCGCGTTATAGTAGCCCAGCGAGTCACCCGCCAGGTTATAGTACTTAAGTTCGTTAGCATAGGCATCAATGGTGTACTTGTTATACCCATATTGCTGGTTGTAGAGCCCCCCTAAATGCTGATAGGCGCTTGCCACTTGTCTGCTATTCTTGTCTGCCAGTAGTTGTCTGATTTGTCTCTTTACGCTATCAATAGCTGGCGAATCCGCTTTAGCTACGGTCGGCAGGAGCCAGACAGACAACACCAGAACAAAACCAGCCCACATACACCGCCCCCGTTCCAGCAGCAGGCTACCGTACGGCTTACGTTGATCTATGAGCTCGGGCAACATCATGGTTGTTGATAAGTCAGTCAATTAGTTGTAATTCCATAGCCGTTTTGATAAGCAACGCAGTATTAGGCACCGCAAATTTCATCAGTAAGCTACTTCGGTGAAACTCAATCGCTTTAGCACTAACAAACAACTGAGTGGCCATCTGCTGTGTGGTCAATCCCTGGGCTATGAGCGTCAGCACCTCCGACTCACGAGGGGTCAGTGTAGGTTTGCCAGCTACTCCGGTGATCGACTTACGATTCTTTGGCACATCGTTCAGCAAAATATTCATGATCGTGTCATTGAAATACTGCTTCTCGTGGTGAACCGTCTGGATAGCCTGCAGCAACTCGGTTTTCGTTGTATTCTTTAGCAAATACCCTTTCGCCCCTTTCTTCACTACGCGCTTAATCAAACTGGCATCGTCGTGCATAGTCAGTGCAATAACTTTTGTTTGCGGGTAGTTGCGGGTAATATGTTCGCAAAGGCCAAGTCCATCTTCAATGTGTGGAAAAGAAATGTCAAGCAGCACTACATCAATAGCCGTTTGTATCAACTGCTGAGCAACTGCTGATGCATTATAACATCGCTCGGCCACCTGAATTTCAGCAGATCCTGAGATGAGCGACTCAATGCCTTCAACAAAGACATTATGATCATCTGCTATCAACACCTGTATCATCGGTCTTTTATTTTGAACAGGGTAAGCATAAATGAAAAATTACTAACCCCTTCTTTAGTGGTTAATGAATTAAAGACCTGATAGATTTTTTGTTTTCCCACTAAATTGAATTTTGTTTAGCAAAATTAGGACTAACCTACTTATTTATAGAATAGTGAAAACCCGATTTTACGTAAATTTAGGGTATACCCTATATAACTAGATCAGTACGACGATATGCTACTATCGAATTTAAGTAAAAGACGGACACATTGGACTTGACCATTGCCTTAATAGCACATTAAACGCCTGTTAATCATACATTTATTTATTGGCACTAAATCTACAGTATTAGTATATATTTATGAGGTCTTTGTTATATAAGTAACGATGAGAAGCCAGTAAATGTATAAGTATTTATATGTTAAAGGCGGCTCTTTTGCGTATCAAACAGAGCGCTGCACATCTTGCTGCCAGTCGACGATTGATCAAACAATACATAAAAAGGATTACCGTCGACACTAGTCGGTATCACCTAATAAAAATGATTAATGTCTTTCCGAATGAGTCAAGTTTAAGCTACCTGCTCTTTTTGATATAGCCCCACTAAGGTATTGACAGTGTAGTCGATCTCTTCAACCGTGTTGTACTTGCCGAACGAAAACCGAACGTAGCCCCGGTTCTGGTCCAGCCCTGGTAAGGCAGCCAATACGTGCGACCCAACGTTCGACCCACTCGAACAAGCCGACCCGCCCGAGGCCGAAATTTTAGCAATGTCTAGGTTAAAGAGCAGCATATCGCTTAGCTCCGAAGCGGGTAAGCTGACATTCAGCACCGTGTAGAGACTATTATCTACATCGGCCGAATCACCATTGAACTGCACGTCGGGCATGCGTTCGCGCAGTTGATCGATCATCCGACGCTTCAACGCGACAATATGCTGCTGATGGGCATCCATGTCGCGGTAAGCGATTTCTAATGCCTTCGCTAACCCAACGATACCGTACACGTTTTCGGTACCGCCCCGCATGTTACGCTCCTGCGATCCACCATAAATGAACGGGTGAATTTTGGTCCGCTCGGCGTTTACATATAAAAAGCCTACCCCTTTTGGACCGTGAAACTTATGGCCTGCACCAACAATAAAATCTACCGGTAGTTCCTGTAAATTATGACGAAAGTGGCCCATTGTCTGCACCGTATCCGAATGGAAAATAGCGTCATAGGCACGACATATCTCCCCTACCTGGGTTAAATTCAGTAGGTTTCCAATCTCGTTATTACCGTGCATCAACGATACCAGCGAACGGCCCTGACCAGCGTTTCGGCGATTACGTAGCAACTCTTCCAGGTGGCCTAAATCAACATGACCTTTCGCATCGACATTGACTAGGCTTAGCTCAATCGTCCCCTGCTTAGCCAGGTGTTCTAACGTATGCAGAACGGCATGATGTTCGAGTGGAGACGTGATGGCATGGGTCAGGCCATAGGTTTCAATGCTGCTCCGAATGGCCGTGTTATCAGCCTCTGTACCACCCGACGTGAAGAAGATTTCGGCCGGGGACGTATTCAATAGAGAAGCTACCGTTTTGCGTGCCTTTTCAATTGCTGTTCTCACCGCTCGGCCGTGGCTGTGAATAGATGAAGGGTTACCGAACTGCTCAGTCATGAGTGGTAACATAGCGTCTAATACTTCAGGATCGAGCCGAGTCGTAGCGGCATTATCGAGGTAAACGGGAGCAACAGGTGTCATTATCAATCGATTGTAGTGTCAATATTCAATTTGCAAAGGTACGCTTATCTTGGCTTACCCCAAACAGGTGGGCCGTTAGGTATTCATCGCTAAAACACTAGTCAGAGCTGCGTCGTTCTTTTTGAATCAGTAATAAATGCGTGACAGACGAATACGTATTAAAAGCTGTTTATACTTTTCGGCACTGATAATAAGACCAGTTTCTTAGGGTTAATCTGACTCTAAAACTTATCCATTTACTGTTTATCTCTTTAACCGGATTTTAGATGCCCAACCGATTTATTATTGTAGTATTTTGTTGCTTAATAGCGCTGAAAGCAGTGTCGCAGTCCTACCCACGAGTAGTCCGTAACCAGGCTGTTTTTTGGTCGGAGCTGAATCTAGTATACAAAACCGCTGGCAGATGGAGCTTTCAGCTTGATCATCAGTACCGAAGGCAGGCCGAATACAACAACGGCCGTGACCTGAACGTATTTCGTTATCCCCTCTTGCAAGTGTTTCGCCCCTGGGTAAGTTACCAGCTCTCTAAACCGGTCCGGTTATCGTTGTCGCCGATTGGATTGTGGTGGAACTGGGGACGTGTCAGCTCGTACCAACCCACCACCTTTTTTCAGGAAGTGCGCGTTATTCCGCAGCTACAAATCACAAAACCGCTAGGCGATGGTGAGCTTATTCAACGTTTCCGCACCGAGCTCCGCTGGCCTTCACGGACGGATACCCTGGCCAACACGTACGTCTTTTTGTCGGATGGGGAATCAAGGCAAGTGTTAGCCGACCGGTTTAATGTTCGACTGCGTGCAATGGCTCGCTGGATCAATCCAATATTCAAACGAAGCTCCGGTGGTGAGTCACCCTGGTACTCACACCTCAGTATCGAACCGATGATGGTGGTATCTAACTCCGGCGCCCGCTTCGACCAAAACCGAACGTATCTGGCATTGGGACGTAAACTGCGCGAAAACTTACGCGTTGAGCTAGGCTACCTGAATCAGTTCTCTCTACAGACAAACACTGCTGAGCAATTACGTATCGCCCGGTTTAACCATGCGCTTCACGTTTATGTGTATCTGGAAAACCGCCGTCCCTCGAAGTCCGATTCTGATTCAGGACCGGAGTAATCGTATTTTCTGTTCCTGAGCACTTAGGATTAATAACAGGTATTTTTGTTAATGGGTCTATCAGACGGTTCTGACGTACGTACAGCGTTGAAGATAAATTTAAACAATTATTTCTCTCTTCAACGAAACGTAGTTAGCATCAATCAATGACAAAACAGGAATTCAAACTAAACGATTGGGTAACGCTAATCAATGAGAAAGCCGCTCAGGAGCAACGAGCCGCCAACCCTGATATTGACTGACCAGTACCAGTAATTAATCAGTATGGCGAGCGAGTACATTGCTGGAACAGTAAACGGCGCGAGTTTACAATAACGTTAAGTGCTACTGAGATCAGGAAAGTAAACCCCTAAAAAGCGGGAAGGATTATAGTTTAGTCACAAAAAAGCCGCTCCCAATCGTGGCAGCGGCTTTCTAGTTAGTGGTATATTTTGGTTAGTCCTTTTTATACTGCTGAATAATCTTGTAAAGTGCCTTCTGCTTTTCTAATTCAGGAAAGAACTCAAAAAGCTGAACATGCGCATTGTAGTCGAGCGAGAGAGCCGCTTCCAGTTGGATCAACGATTCACGATAGTAACCAGCGTGGATCAGATAAACGGCCGAGCGATAGTACAAATCAGCCTCGCGCGGCATATCATCAATACCCATCTGAATGATCTCATTGGCCTTCATGAAATCTCCCTGATCGAAGGGTACCAGCGACCAGGTCAGGTATACATCGGGGTTCTCAGCATCAACTTCGGCCGCCTTTTCAAACGCTTCAACGCTCGACAATACGTTCCCAATTTTATATTCGGTTTCGGCAACGGCCAGGTAATATTCTCCATTCTGATCATTCAGCTTAACAGCTTTCTGTAGGAACGGGAGCGCTTCGTACCATTTGCCCGACTCGCTCAAACAAACTCCAATTCCATACCAGGCTTCGTCCCACATGGCATCGAGCTTAATAGCTTCGCGGTATTCCTTGATGGCTTCGGGCAGGCGATCCTGCTTCTCCAGACTAGCGCCGAGGTGACAATACGTATCGGCCGTAGCTTCTTCGTACTTAAGCGTTTCGCGATAGCAGGTTTCTGCTTTCTCGAACAACCCCAGATTCATGTAGGTATTGCCCAGATTGAAGTGTGCCGATGCAAAATCTTGTTTGATGATTACAGCATAGTCATACGCTTCAGCCGCTTCAGCATAACGCGCTAACTTGCTGTATGCGATACCAATGTTATACCAGGCGTTATAGGAATAGGGCTCCTGATCGATTAACTGCTGGTAATACGTCAGGCTGTTTTCGAGTTCACCCGTGACATCCAGACAAAACGCCAGTTCATAAAGCGCATTCTCATTATTGATG
This sequence comes from Spirosoma soli, assembly GCF_042684525.1. Classification (NCBI taxonomy): domain Bacteria; kingdom Pseudomonadati; phylum Bacteroidota; class Cytophagia; order Cytophagales; family Cytophagaceae; genus Spirosoma; species Spirosoma soli. The sequence continues at coordinate 22,213 of NZ_JBHULN010000003.1, forward strand.
TTGAGCGCAATCGATTTTTTGTACTGCGTAATGGCTTCATCGTATTTACCCCAACTCTGGTAACTCTGACCGAGTTGAAACAGGATGTCGTCTTTATCGTCGGCGCGGTCAAGCAACTCTTCCAGCACCTGAATCGATTCCTCATACCGCCCCGCCATATTAAGCACGGAACCTTGCATAAACGGCACGTCAAGATCACCGGGATTAAACAGTGAAGCCCGTTCCAGTAACTCCAGCGACTCATCGAACCGTTGGAAATTAGCCAGAATCTGGGCTTTGTCGAGCATCAACTCCAGGGCGTAGGGGAAGTTTTCCAAACCGGACTCGGCGGCTTTAAACGCCTTGTCTAAATCGCCGTGGTTGAGGTAATGTTCAACCATCTGCTCATAGACATCCAGGTCGAAAAACTGACTTTGTTGCTGGTCCAGCATCTGCTCAAAACGCCGGATTGATTCTTTTATGTCACCTTCTCGTTCTTCGAACTCTTGCTCCATGTAAAAGTAATTTACGGGGTTCGATTTACGACTTGCGATTTATGAAGACGAGATACTCGCACAGCATAATCCTCTATCGTAAATCAGCGGATAGGGGCCGCGCCAACGGTGCGGTTTATCCTTTGGCAGTGAAATATAAACTCAAAAAAGCGAAACTCCAATACCCTAATCCGAATATTTACGTACCGTCAGGGGTGCTTTGGAAGGCATCTGCCACACGCCGAAGGGTTTCGCTTAAAGGTCGGTACTGAAACTCAAGTACCTGCTCAATTTTGTGTCCGTCGTATTCGTACGCCGAACTGGCCGATCGTGCGGTTTCTCGCGTGATGAGTGGGGCCTTGCCCGTTAACCAAGCTCGCACAGCTTCTAATGGCCACAGCAACCGGGTCAACATAGGTGCCACTTCAACCGTGGGCGGACGTTTTCCCAGCGCTGCCGCTATCTGTTCTAACAACGAACGGTAAGGAATGGTGCCCCCATTCAGGATATAGCGCTCAGCGGTTATAGTTGACTGCATCAGCCCGACGAGTGCATTGGTTACGTCGAGTACATCGACATAGTTGACGAGACCAGCCGGATAAAACGGTTTTCCGTCGTTTACGTACTTAATCAATTGCAGACTACTGCGGCTCCAGTCCCCCACACCAAGCACAACCGACGGGTTAACCATCACAGCGTTCAGCCCTTCGGCTACGCCACGCCAAACTTCGAGTTCAGCGCGGTATTTTGTTTTGGCATAAGCTGAATTATTGGGCGACTCTTCCCATTTCTGGTTTTCTCTAATTATGATCGGTTGACCAGTCTTCTCTCCTTTTGCCGACGGTCGACCCAGAGCCGCTACCGAACTAACATAGCCCAGCTTTCTGATGCCGGCCTTTAGACAAACGTTAACGACGTTGGCCGTACCTTCCACATTAATGCGCTCCATTTGATTCCGATCTTTAGGAACAAACGAAACAATGGCAGCCGCATGAATCACGTCATGGTTAGGCTGAATCGCTGATTGAAGCGACGGAATATCCAGCACATCGCCTTCGTACCAGGTAATGCGGTCGGCCACATCAGCAAGTACGCCATAGCCACTGTCAGGGCGTTTGAGCGCTGAAACGAGATACCCCATTTCGAGATAACGCCGAGCAATGTGAGAACCAACGAAGCCAGTCGCACCAGTGATGAAGACCGGATTAGGTAAAGATGAGGTCATTCAGGATACGTTCAAGTGTAAGAAAGCCAGGGGCTTGTCGTTCACGAAGATCGGTTAGGAGTTGAAGGTAATTCGAATTGGCACCGATCGATGATGTCTTTAATGCTTTGCCGAACAATTTAATATCATCCGTGAAGCCATAAACCGATACGTCTATGCTGATTTGACGCGCATTCCATAGCAGAAAGGACTCTATGGCCTTATCAATGACAATGAGGTATTTATTAGAATCAGATTTTTGCTTCAAAAGCACTTTATTCTGTTCTAAAACGGTGTTGAAAGTCAGTAGGTAAGGCGGTACACGTTTATCGTTATCAACACATCCTATTCGTAAACCAGCGTTTTCCCGAGTTGCAGCTTCTTGCATTTCTTTAGCAACGTTTGGTATTCCGAAAATATGAACAACAAGCGAATGGTTGGCGACAAAAAGTTGAATTAATGCCGTATCTGCAAAGCACTCAGGCAGGATTTGCAGACTGGGCATTGGGTACAAATCGGTCGAGATTAAAAAATACGTCGGCGCTGTACTCCTGCACGAAACCGAGTTCTTCTGAAGTCAGGGCCTTGACCTTCGTCTCGTAGTTTTCGTAGTACGTGACGAATACGTTGAGTTGATCGTCGCTTAGGTTTGAAACCAGCGTTTGAAGTAAATACGGGCTATGCGTGGAGACAAAAAACTGATTCTCTTCACTATATATCATCCGATAGGCTATGTCTTGTGTATACGGTGGAAAGGAGTGCACTTCCGGCTCCTCAAAGATGATTACTGAATCTTTGTTAGACTCGATAGCTGTGATATAGAACATGAATCGCCGGAAGGTATCGGCGACGGAGAAGAAAGGAAATTTAGTAACATAAAAGCCTTCCTTCTTTTGTAGTTCAAAATTCTGGTCAAAATTTGACAAGACTAGCTCCAACCGCTGATCGGCAAACAGCTTGGCAAATTCGTCTTTCAAAGCTTCATTGCGGCTTATAACAGAAAACAGGTTGTTGCCATCTGGAGGTATCAAAAATGGAAAAGAACTTTCAGTAAAAGTTGTTAGTCCACCAAAGTCGTATTTCCTGACAAATCCAGGTTTGTATTTTGTTATATAATTTCCCTGTCCAGCAAATTGAGAAACCTTACCTTCTTTGGTTAAACTAAAGTGACGAAAGTTATGCCGAGAATAGCCTAAGGCTGCTTTCTCAGATTCATCTTCGTTTATTTGGATGTCTTCGGAGGATGCAATTCTTTTCGCACTATCAGAATCACCTAAGTAATATTCATAGCTAAAATCAGTATTGAACTCGTTTAAAATGATTGATGGTTTCGCCAAAGCCGCTGACAAGCTTGGCTGATCGCTTTCAACATAAATACCTTTCAGGACATCCTTATCATAAAAAAAATCTGACACTGTTTCATAGCGTGCAAATCCGCCCATGAACTTTCCTGTTCCATATTCTACCCCCAGCAACCCCAACCCCTCCAGAATATTCGACTTTCCTACGTTTGGCTTGCCGATGAAGACGTTCACGCGCTTGCAGTCAAGCCGCAGGTCTTTGATTGACTTGAAGTTTTTGATTTCGACCCAGTTGAGGAAATTATTCGTATTCGGCGTGTTGTTCTCCATAGCAGCCCGGTTTACTCTTGATGTAAACATAACAACGTTCGGGTCTGAATTGCTAATTTCGCACCCAAATAAGGTCTTAGGGTACGATTTCAGCCAGCTTCCTGTTGCCTGCTGAACCGTACACCCAAAACCGAAAGCTGAAAACCGACTTTATGTCTTTAGAAAATCCCCAACGCTATACCGTTACAGCGGCCCTCATCTACGCTAACGGGCCGATTCATATCGGCCACATTGCCGGATGCTACCTGCCCGCCGACATTTACGTGCGCTACCTCCGCTCGACCGGTAAAGATGTCGCTTTCATCAGCGGCACCGATGAGCATGGTGTACCCATCACCATTAAGGCTAAGAAAGAGGGGGTTACCCCACAGGAGGTTGTCGATAAGTATTACGTCCAGATTAAGAAAGCCTTCGAAGATTTTGGCATTTCGTTCGATATCTATTCGCGGACATCTAACCAGATTCACCACGAAACCTCGCAGGAGATCTTCCTCAACCTCTATAACAGCGGCAACTTCGATGAAGAGGTTACCGAGCAGTATTATGATGAAGTAGCCGGACAGTTTCTGGCCGACCGCTACATCGTGGGTACGTGCCCCGTTTGTGGGAACCCTAACGCTTATGGTGATCAATGCGAGCGCTGCGGCACGGCTTTGAGTCCTACCGAGTTGATTGAACCCCACTCTACCCTGTCGGGTTCGAAACCGGTGATGCGCTCGACCAAAAACTGGTTTTTGCCCCTCGACCGCATGCAGCCGCGCATTGAAGAATACGTCAATAGCCACACCGAGTGGAAAACGAACGTGTTCGGCCAATGTCAGTCGTGGCTGAAAGAAGGATTGAAGCCCCGCGCCATGACCCGGGACCTTGATTGGGGCATTAAGGTACCGCTGCCCGATGCGGAAGGTAAAGTACTTTATGTCTGGTTCGACGCACCTATCGGCTATATCTCCATGACTAAGGAGTGGGCGGAGCAGCAGGGCCGCGACTGGGAATTGTACTGGCGCGACGAGCACACCAAGCTGGTACACTTCATTGGTAAGGACAACATTGTCTTCCACTGCATCATCTTCCCCGCAATGCTGATGGCCGAAGGAAGCTATATCCTGGCCGACAATGTGCCCGCCAACGAGTTCATGAACCTCGAAGGCGACAAAATCAGCACCTCCAGAAACTGGGCTGTCTGGCTGCATGAGTACCTGGAAGAGCTACCGGGAAAACAGGACGTATTACGTTACGTCTTGGCTGCTAATGCTCCGGAGACGAAGGATAGCGAGTTTACGTGGAAAGATTTCCAGACGCGCAACAACGCTGAGCTAGTCGGCATTTTCGGCAACTTCGTTAACCGGGCGGTGGTGCTGACCCATAAATTCTGCGACGGTAAGGTTCCCGTCCGGGGCGATCTCTCGGACTATGATTTGCAGGTGCTGGATGAGTTGGCGGAGTTACCCGATCGCATCGGTCAGGCCATCGGGCAATACCGATTCCGGGAAGCCCTGAGCTACGTAATGGATATGGCCCGGCTCGGTAATAAATACCTGGCCGAAACCGAACCTTGGAAAACGGTCAAAACCGACCCACTGCGCGTTAATACAATCATGAACATCGCCCTGCAAATCACGGCGAACTTAGCGATTGTGTGCGAGCCGTTCCTACCCTTCACGGCCCAAAAGCTTTGTGATCAACTAACGATAAAAGATCGGCTCGATTGGCAGAATGCAGGTCGCGCCGATTTATTGGTTGAAGGCCACGAACTGGCACAGGGCGAGCTATTATTCGCTAAAATCGAAGACGACGAAATCAACAAACAGATTCAGAAATTACTGAATGCCAAACGCATGAATGAGTTAGAAACCAAGACCGTACCAGCTTTACGTAACGAAATTACTTACGACGATTTCGCCAAGATGGATATTCGTATCGGCACGATTACCGAAGCCGAACGGGTTCCAAAAAGTGATAAATTATTAAAGTTGAAAGTAGACGATGGCCTGGGCGGTCGGCAAATTCTGAGCGGCATTGCCAAACACTTTGCCCCTGAGGAAGTCATTGGCAAACAGGTGACGTTTCTGGCCAATTTAGCGCCCCGTAAAATGATGGGGCTGGAATCGCAGGGTATGATTCTGATGGCCGAAGACCGCGATGGTAAGCTGTCGCTCATCGCGCCGGGTGATGCCGTCTGGAATGGCGGAACAGTCTCGTAAACATCAGGAGTAAGTGAACTCAAAAAGCCGGAGGCTGTTGTTTTCGGCTTTTTTTGAACCTCCCCGGCTCGGTTGCTTGTTGCTGGCTTTACAGGTACTTTTACCAAAAACAGCGGTTGTTATGGAAACGGTAAAGAAACAACTTACTTCGAAATAAGATCTTGCCTGGTTCTTGAAAAGCAATTGCAGGCGCAGTTCCAAAAAGATTGTGAATCGGGTAAAGTTGACTTAATTATCAAGAGTGGCAAAAAAGTTAAACAGTAGCTATAATTTTTACCACGAAGAGGAGTGGGTAGGTGGCCCCGTTTAGTATCACTCTGCCTTTTGTTCATCCTCCGCCCGTAAAGCTCGTTTACGACTGCCAACAATTTTGCTATCCAGCGTTTTACTGTACAATCGTACGGGTTCGTTCACGTATAGATTATTCCCTGTATTACGGAGCTCGATTACCTCATATTCTACCACATCACCGATCTGGACAACCTGATAGAACGTTTTTTTAAAGCAGCGCCAGACCTTCCCCTTTTCGTCTGAGTACCCCCAGATGTCTTTTCTAGGAATTATTCTGCGCTCACCGGTACGTAGGGTGACCTTTATGTTTTTGCCCAGTATAAAACCACCTGGTTTTATTCGGGCCACCGAATCATCCGTCGCCTGATTAATATCCGTACTGGCATATAGGATTCGATTGGGTTGGGTTGTTAATACGGCGCTTGTCTTAGGGGAGCAGCCACCCAGCGTGACCAAGAAGATATAAAGTAGCTTTTTCATATATTCATCGGTAAAGCTGGTAAACTCATCTGACTTCCTTAAAGTTATACCAATCAACTCTTTTAGTTGGGTAGGCCTACATTTTTATAGCATGGTCAGTCTTTACGTCCTGCCCCGACCAGATTTTCTTCGATGTCCAGTCTGCCGACGATGACGACCAGAACGAATCAGACGCGGGTAAACCCAGCGGCAGAAAGGCTACGGAACACAAATACAGACTCCCTGTTGAGATATACGTTTCGCCAATAGCAGGCTGGTGACCACACAAACCAATCTGTAACCAGCCATTTTTATCAAAAGTCCCCGGTGCGTCCATCGTCTTGTGAATAACCGCCGTTAAAGCCGCCCGTACCTGACCAGGCGGTAGCTCCGGCGGCAGACTGTTTTGCAAGACCATCTGCGAGAGCAACTGAAACGCCCCACATCGGTAGGCCAGCGACCGCCCGAAGGCAGCAAATGAGCCATCCGGATTAATGAGCCGCTCCTGTATCTGAGCATAGCGCTGAGCGCGGGTTAGCAGGGTTTGGTACAAACTTTTATCGGCTTTTCCGGCGTCCATCAGCGTTTTAACTACATCCAGCAACATGGGCTGAATAACGTAGCTGTTGTAATTATCCCAGTGAAAATCGGGCCCATCGCCATAAGCCCCGTCGCCTTTATACCAGTTCAGGTGTTGTTTAATGGCGTAGTCCATACGGAGTTCGTCGCCGGAGCCGGTGAATTTTAACAAGGCCGCTTCGACTATAGCACTGAACAATAACCAGTTGTTGTAGCCTGGCTTAATGACTCGAGTCGATTGCAACGCCTTTACCAAATTAGCCTGCTCGGTGGGTTGTAAGCCATTCCATAGCTTAGGAGCGCGTAACAGCCCGTGGGCCAAAAAAGCCGCGTCGACCAAGGGCTGTCCATTTTTCGTAAAATTCAGATAATCCGGCGCTTTTGGATCAACTCCATTCGCAATGGATTTCCGAGTCATGTCTAGATACCGTTGCCGTAACTTACCTTCCGGCGAGTCATCGGCGTCCAGTTCAAGCCAGGGAGCGAGTCCAGCTACCGTTCGTCCGAGGGCTTCGAGGTGGGACACAGCTTTACGTCCCTCCTCCTGCCCTGGTGCCGACTCGACGGGCATCGTCGCTCTCAGGCGGTTCTGCGATAAGGCCGTGAGCACTGGGTCGACAACTTTCAGCAACGTGTCTAACCAGTAGGTTCGATCGTTAGCGCCAAGGCTGGTAGCCGACAACTTTACGTTAGTATCGCTCAACTGGCTCTGCGTGGCCCCAAAACTGATTGGCCATGCTGCTGCCAATCGGGTAAACGTTCTCCGTTTCATATTCTTCATACAAGCGGCTATGAAGCCGGGCAAGTACGTAGTAAAGCGAATGTTGAGCTGTTTTACTGATTATCTACTGACTCAACCGTAAAGAACAGTATTGCACGCACGGACCAACCCAATAATCGTCTGAATGATGAACCCGAGTGGAAACGTTCGCCCCTAAAATGCTGTTACTCCCTAAACTCGCCATCTTTGCTTTCCTGTGAACGAAGAACAAAAAAGCGGCCGAATCTTCGATCTGGCCATCTTACGCCGACTATATACCTTTGTTAAGCCGTATCAGACACGGTTTTATTTACTTATTCTCATTATTATGTTGGCGGCTTGCCTGGCTCCGCTGGCACCTCTACTGATTCGCTACACCATTGACAATGTTATTGCTACCGGCGATTATCAACGGCTGACAATCATGCTGGCGTTAATGATTGGTGTGCTGGTTGCCCAAGCAGTTATTCAATTCCTGAATACATATTTATCGGGTTGGCTAGGGCAGTATGTCATCCGTGACATCCGGGTGCAGCTCTATCACAAGATCTTACACTTACGCCTGAAATTCTTTGATAATACACCCATTGGCCGATTGGTGACCCGGTCGATTTCCGACGTTGAAACACTGGCCGACGTGTTTAGCGAAGGCATGGCGGCCATTGCTGGCGACATTCTGCAGTTGGTGTTGATCATCGGCGTAATGTTTTACACCGATTGGCGGCTGGCGGCCATCAGTCTGTCGACGATTCCGCTGATGCTGTTCAGCACATACGTCTTCAAAGAAAAAATCAAGAAATCGTTCAACGAAGTGCGGACGGCGGTGGCTAACCTGAACTCGTTTGTGCAGGAGCACATCACCGGGATGAACATTGTTCAGATTTTTGGTAGTGAGAAAATTGAAGCGGAGAAATTCAGGGTTATTAACGATGAACACCGGCAGGCTAACATCCGATCCATCTGGTATTACTCGGTGTATTATCCAGTTGCCGATATTATTTCCGCTGTTGCCGTTGGCTTAGTCGTTTGGTACGGTGCCAAACAGATTATTAACTCTGATATTACCTTCGGGACGGTCACGGCCTTTGTAATGTTCATTAACCTGTTTTTTCGGCCCATCCGGATGCTGGCCGACCGGTTCAATACGCTTCAGATGGGTATTGTCAGCACCGACCGGATCATTAAGCTACTGGACAGCGACGAGTTTACCAGCAACAACGGTACGTATGCCCCCGCTACGCTACGTGGCGAGGTAGCATTCGACCACGTCTGGTTTGCTTACAATAACGAAGATTATGTCTTACGCGATATTTCATTCCGGGTCAACGCTGGCGAAACGATCGCCTTTGTGGGGGCCACCGGCGCCGGAAAATCGTCAATTATCAATCTGTTGAGCCGGTTCTACGACATCAATAAAGGCGAGATTATGGTAGATGGCGTTGACGTTCATGAGTACGAACTGGGCCATTTACGCCGAAACATAGGTGTTGTTCTGCAAGACGTCTTTTTATTTTCTGACACAATCGAAAACAACATTACTCTTGGCGACAAGCGCATTACTCGCGGGAAAATTGTGGAAGCGGCTAAACTTGTTGGCGTCCACGAGTTTATAGAGCGCTTGCCGGGTGGCTACGAGTACAACGTTATGGAACGAGGCTCGACACTATCGGTGGGACAACGTCAGCTGATTTCGTTCGTGCGGGCCATGGTACAAGACCCTAAAATCATTGTGCTCGATGAGGCAACCTCCTCAGTTGATACCGAAACCGAAGAGATGATTCAGAATGCGATCAGTAAACTAATGAAAGGCCGAACCGCGATCGTGATTGCGCACCGACTATCTACAATTCAGAAAGCGGATAAGATTATTGTGGTTGACAAAGGGCGCATTGTTGAACAGGGTAACCACGAAGAACTACTACAGCGCGAAGGTTTCTACGCCAACCTCTACCGCATGCAATACAAAGAAGTAGTGTAGGTCGCTAACTTCTGAGTGCTTGTTCTTCATCATCTAAGCCAGCGCCGGTAATACCCTCTGTGATGATTTTATGGCCACCAACATCTGTGGTATCGTTCGTTGGCCCAGGGCCGCTACCGTCAATAGCGTAAGCGATGGAGTCGGCCAGATTGTCGGGGGTAATTTTGCCGCCAGCCGCTGGTTCTTCAACGTCTTTAGGGTATTGTTCGCCCGCTTGCTGATTGATGATTTGCTCATCGGCGTTTGGGTCGTTATCCATCACAGACGGAACGGCGCCGACAGATTGACGGCTTAGGTTACCGCCGGTCAACTCGCTGGAATCCGGATTGAAATAGCGCATGGTCATCATTGAGTTGGTTCGTCTCAATAACTTACGCAACGGCCCTGCTGTTTTAAAAAGGGCTATTCTTCGCCTAATTTTCGTACCAGAATTTTGTCGATCCGGCTCTTATCCATGTCCACAATCTCGAAATGATACGCTTGCCAAACAAAGGTTTCTCCTGTTTCGGGTATGTTTTTCAGAATGTGTAAAGCAAAGCCGCCCAATGTGTCAAACCCGGTGAGGTCGCGCCGGTTCTGGGCCGAAATATTTATCTCAAAATGCGACAGAAAATCTTCGAATGGAAGCTGAGCATCAATAAGAAAGCTACCATCTTCACGCTCTCGAATTTCATAATCCGGATAAACATCGTCGTTAATGTCGCCAACGAGTACGTCCAGGATGTCATTCAGCGTAACAACGCCTAATACCCCTCCATACTCGTCAACAATCACACCGACGTACTGCCGACGTTCGCGAAATCGCTCTAGCACCTGGTAAGCACGATTATTTTCTGGCACAAACAACGCATCTCGCTTGATGTCGTTTAGCCGAAGCAGCTCCGTGTCGAGGTCTTTGCCCAGAAAATCCTTTGTATAAATTAAGCCTACAACGTCATCTACTCCCCCATTACATAGCGGATAAACCGAGTGTTTGTATTCCAGAATCTTGGCCTTATTCTCACTTGGCTCATCTTCGAGATCAAGGTAAACGATCTCCTGCCGGTTGGTCATAAGCGACGTAATCTTACGATCGCCCAGTTGAAATACATTCTGAACAATCTCTTGCTCAATTTCTTCAATGGCACCGCCCGATGTTCCCTCCTGGATCAGACTTTTAATTTCTTCTTCGGTTACGGCGCTTTCATTTGGCCGAATCCTCAACAATTTAAGTAACAAATCACTCGATATCGTCAGCAGCGCAATAAACGGAGAGGTCAGCCGCGACAACACAATCATGGGCCTGGCCACGGTTTTAGCTATACCTTCCGGATTCGAAAGACCAATACGCTTAGGCACAAGTTCTCCAAAAACAAGAGACATATAGGTAAGTAACAACAAGACCAACACGACTGCAATCGAATGCGCGTAAGGACGTAGTATCTCAACTTGAGCGACGGCATTCTGAAAATCAGTGGTCAATTTGTCGCCCGAGAAAATACCTAACAGAATACCAATTAGGGTAATACCAATCTGAACTGTTGACAGGAACCGGTTTGGCGAATTGAATAAATCCAGTGCGGTCTGCGCCTGACGATCTCCACTCTTAGCAGCGGCTTCTAACTTGGATTTACGGGATGAGACTAAGGCGATTTCTGACATGGAAAACACCCCGTTCAGAATCGTTAATAAAAGAATTATAAGAAGTTCCACAAAGGGAGAAAGTTGGCTCGTTGCAAAAATACTAAACTCAATCTGTATGTAATGGGTTCAAATGTGCGACAGAGCGCTGGTTTTGCTACTTTTACAACTCGAACTCCCATTGCCCCCGATGATTGTTTTTATTAACGACCGCCCTATCCGGCTCGTTGGCCCCAAAGCCGCTGTTCAATTAACCAGCACGTCAGACCCGAAGACGTTTAAAGATTACGACCAGATTGTCGATGCCCGTCTGGAAGCCTTAAAAGAAGATATGTTGCACGGGCATCTGTTTGTGTTAAACGCCACGCCCGCAACCATTGAAAAACTTCTTCTCCTGCTTCAGAAGGCGGATGCCCATCGGCTTTTGTCCGTAACCTTGGGCTGCCTCAATAAGAGTGATTGCGAAACGGCAATAAAAAAACCGTTCAAAATCGTTAAGGCAGCCGGTGGTGTCGTGTTTAAGGGCAACAAACTGTTGCTAATGTTTCGGCGGGGCGTCTGGGATTTGCCAAAAGGTAAGTTAGACGACGGTGAATCGTCCAGACAGGGTGCCGCTCGCGAAGTAGAGGAAGAAACAGGAGTGCGCGTATCAGTAGGCGAACGCATCTGTACAACCTGGCATACCTACGCGCTCAATGGCAACCGCATCCTCAAACGTACCAAATGGTACCGCATGGGTGTAGTCGACGATAGCCGTATGGCTCCACAAGAAGATGAGGATATTGAAAAGCTCGCCTGGCTCGACCGTCGCGAGACACAACTGGCACTTACCAATTCGTTTAGTTCTATACGGTACGTAATCGAAGAAGTTAACAAACTCGTAAGTAAGTAGCCAGCAATGTGCCTGGCGTTTAAATTACTTACAACGCTAGGCACTCACAGCTTATAGGGCAGAAACTCATCAACGTGCTGCCCGTAGCGATGCAGATCGCGAATTATGCTTGAGCTGATGGGTGCTAAGTGGGGGGAGGTAATCAGAAACACCGTTTCGATATCTTCGTTTACGTACCGGTTAACCTGCGAAATACCATTCTCGTATTCGAAGTCGGTCGTGTTACGCAGCCCACGGAGTAAGAACCTGGCCCCCACGTTGCGCGCAACATTAGCCGTTAGGTCGTCATAGCTGACTACCCGTACGTTAGGCTGCGTTTTGAAGGCTTCCTCAATGAGCCGCATTATCTGCTCCAGCGGAAAATAGCGTTCCTTGCGGGCGTTTCGTCCGATACCGATAACGATTTCGTCGAACAGGTTTAAACCACGTAACACAATATCTTCGTGGCCTTTGGTAAACGGATCAAACGAACCGGGGAATAGAGCGATGCGCTTCATAACGGGCAATTGGGCGAATTGGTTGGAGTGTAAAGTAACGCCGAAAACCAATCCGCTCCGTAACCAACTCGTTTATTCGCTCATTAAACCAAGTCCGTATAAGCTTAGATACCGGTGTTCCGGTAACTCATCGAACTCGTCGGCTAGTACCAATCCTTGGGGGAAGTGACCGAATGTTAAATGGGGCAGAAATCGGCTAAGTTCAGTGTAGCGCTCGGCAAAAGGCGTAATCTCTCCGTAGAGCACTACGTTAGCAGCTTCAGGCGTTACCTTTTGCTCGTCCAGTACATACAAAATATAATAGGCCAGATCTTGTACATTCTTGTACCCAAAGCGATTACAATAGCGCAATTGATGTTCCCGTCGGTAGATGACGGTTATAAATTCATCTTCAAAGTAGAGATACACATTATGGGGCGTCAGTATGTGCCGATTCAGATCGGCGGTGGCCGCAATGAGTGCCCCAGTTTGATGAACGTATGTAAGCGGTTGGAGCGGGTAAACCTCCGAGAAATAGTCGGCTAGTGGATGTTCCAGATTGAACACGGACAGAAACCCTTCGGCTTCGTGCGTATATGCCTGCGCAAACTCGTGAGGAGGTAATGCACTTCCGCGCATAAGCGCCAAGTAGCTACCAGCGTATTCTTTTCGGAAAAGCGGTTTCGGAACGAGCGTAAACGACGGTGAGTTAACGCTGACACGAATCTCCTGCCATGGCCCAGCCGACAACACAGAATGCTCACGAAATACCTCCGGCAAGACGCTAATCAATGGTCGATCCGTCAACAGAGACGGGAATGTATAATCTTCCAGGTAGCTACCCCGGCGACGGGAGTCCTGGACTAAAAATCGAAACCGATCACGGCCAACTTCCAGACATAATACGGACTTGGTAGTATCCGTTACGTCAAACGAATCAGAACGGATAGTTACAGTTGGCGCGAGGGTCACAGTGATTTGCACAGATTCAGAGCAACTAATGTTATTAAAATAAGTAGGAAGATAAACATACAAAAAAAACAGGCAATCTATGCTCCTACCCATTAAATACTGACAAAACCAGCAAAAGGTTATGGATGCAGATAACCCCGGAGCTGGAAAACGTCATCGAGCGAATTACAGTGCTGAAACAAGGTATGTACTTCTTCGGGCGGGTAACTCTTGATTTCGTCGAAGCTCATTAACTGAACGTCTTCGATAATCTGCTCATCGAGTCCCATTTCGGGATCGCTTCCCAGCCGAAGTGTTCCGCCCGTTGCCTGCACCTCGAAAAACAATTCCATAGCGTGCAAAGGGGGCTGCATAAATTCGTTTACGAACAGCAGGTCACCGATCTTGACCTCCAGGCCGGTTTCCTCCGAAAATTCACGAACCAATGCGTCGGGAGCAGTCTCGCCAAACTGGGCTCCTCCACCCGGCGGACACCAGAACGTATCGGTGATGCCGATACCCCGATGCCGAACCATGAGCAGGCGGTCTCCTTCCCGATAAAGGCCACACACGCGCAGTCGTAGCCGGTTTCCGTATAATTTTAGCACCTCCTGACGGGATGAATCAACCCCGGGCTTTTCCAATACCTGTGTCACACGCCTTTAATTTGGGACACAAAGGTACGAGATTTACGAATTATGAGAGATACTTAGCGTCTATACATCAATAAGGGCTCCCCGAAATGTAACTCTCCAGCGAATCAATTCGGGTTTTCTGATCACGTATGATAGATGTCACTACGTCGTTGATTGAGATGATACCTATCAGCTCGCCTTCGTCCATAACGGGCAAGTGACGGATGTGTCTATCTGACATGATGATCATGCATTCCTCCAGGCTTTGCTCGGGCTTGATGGTAATCACGTTTGCAGTCATAACATCAGCAACGGGTGTATCATCAGAATGTCGCCCTTTCAGCACGATTTTACGGGCGTAGTCACGCTCGGAGAAAATACCTGTCAGTTGACCATCGTCTACGACTAATACAGCTCCAATGTTTTTATCCGCCATGAGCTTGAGCGCGTCCAGAACGGTTTCATCGGAGGAGACGGTATAGAGGGCATTAATGCTTTTACCTTGTAATATCTGGCGAATTTTCATGAGGTTATAGGATTTAGTGAAGCTTGAAAGTAAGAAAAAAAGGAAGATATACTTACGTTGGCTTACAGAAAAATCAAATTATTCGACTTTAATGATTAGCTTGTTCTTCCTTTTTCTTCGGTTTGTTTTACTTGTCCCTTTGCCTGCTTTTTTGTATCTTAGAAGCATGAACGAAACCCAAACGGCCGCGCATTTATTGGCCAAACGCTTCCCTTATAAACCTACACCCGGTCAGGAGCAATTTTTCGAGCAGATCGGAGCGTTCATCACCCACGAAGATTTTGAACATTACCGCGATTGCTTTCTGCTCCGTGGCTACGCCGGTACCGGTAAAACCACATTAGTTGGAACACTTATAAAAGTATTACCTCGCTTTGGTTATAAATCGGTGTTATTGGCCCCAACCGGCCGGGCGGCTAAGGTGATGTCTAATTATGCCAAGAAACCAGCGCAGACAATCCATCGCAAAATATATCGCCAGGTAGCCGATCCGGGCTCGGGCACATTGGCGTTTCAACGGCAGAAGAACTACCACGAAGACACGCTCTTTATCGTTGATGAAGCCTCGATGATTTCGGATGAGGCTGACTTTGGCGGTAAAGGTTTGCTAACTGATCTGATTGAATACGTTTTCGAGAACGCGGGCAACAAACTTCTGCTTGTAGGCGATACGGCTCAGTTGCCCCCCGTGGGTCGGGAGCTAAGCCCGGCGCTCGATCGCGGTTTTCTGGCCAGCGCATTTGATATGAAGGTCTACGAACAGGAGCTGACCGAAGTTATGCGTCAGGACGAAGAATCGGGTATCCTTTACAATGCAACCGGCCTGCGGATGCTGCTGAACGAATCCAATCCTGGCGACGGTCCTAAAGCGGTTGGCTTCGATGCGCTGCTGAGCGATAAGCCCAGTTCTTCGCCGACCGAGGCTCCCGAAATTAAGCTAAACGTACGCTCGTTTGGTGATATTTATAAAATGCCACTCAACAAGCTCGAAGATGGCATCCAGTACGCCTACAACAAATACGGTCGTGAGAACACGGTCATTCTGTGTCGGTCGAATAAAACCGCCGTGCAGTATAACCAGTTTGTTCGGCGCATGATTGACCAGTGCGAAGAAGAACTCGACGCAGGCGATATGCTGATGATTGCCCGCAACAACTATACAACCCTGGACGAAGACTCACCGGCCGGATTCCTGGCCAATGGCGAATTTGCCGAAGTGCTCAAGATTCGCAATAAGGAAGAGATGCACGGGTTTCGGTTTGCTACGGTTACGCTACGTTTAGTAGATTATGAGGAGCAGCCCGACTTCGATGCGAAAATCATGCTCGATACGCTTCATTCGCCCGTGCCGTCGCTAACGTCGGATCAGTACAAGGCGCTGTATGAGAGCGTAATGAAGGATTACTTTTACATAAAAAGCAAGAAAGAGCGAGCTGAAGCCATCCGGCGCGATCCATACCTGAATGCGCTGCAAGTAAAGTTTGCGTATGCTTTAACGTGCCATAAAGCGCAGGGGGGCCAGTGGAGTGCCGTTTTTGTCGATCAGGGGTTTCTGCGCGAGGGTCAGGTTAATGATGAATTCGTGCGTTGGTTATACACCGCCTTAACGCGAGCCACCGACGAAGCCTTTCTGATGAATTTTAACCCGCAGTTTTTTGGATGAAGTGTTAACCAAGCTTTGTTTTAAAGACTAGCTAAAAGGACTTTAGCGAATGAAATTACAGAAATTCTATATTTCCGCGAGTTCATTCGCTAAAGTCCTTTTAGAGCCTATATAGATAGATTGGTCTCTTATTGTTGCATACCTGACTGAGGCATGTAATACATTTTGCCTTCAGCCGTAACGAAACATAAAGGCCCTATTGTAACTGGCCCGAGACCGGGACTTTGCCACACTTTTTTACTCGTGTTAACATCGTAAGCAGCAACCGCAGAATTGGCAATTGTACCAGCCTGAACGTAAATTTTTGACCCTACGACTAAAGGATACCTAGCCGGAGGGAGTTCCAGATCGATTTCCCAACGCAACCCGCCCGTAGTTGCGTCTAAAACCTGAAGTCTGGCCGAAGGGTAACCCGTTCCATTTGGTTTATCGACAACTATTGCAATTGTATTTCCGTCGGCGCTCATAGATTCTGCCCGTATAGGGCCTACTGATGGAGTATATTTCCACTTTTGGTTTCCTGTGCTTTGATCAACTGCAACAAGTGCATATGTGGTCCCCTTACCACCGTTATACAGAGGTGTGATGTTGTATATCAACCCGTTAAGCAGAGTCGGATAGTTTCCCCTTGCACTTGAACTTGTCCATAACAACTTTTTAGTCGATATCGAATAACCCTGCAGGCCACCGTCCAAGGTATAATCTGCGTTTGGCAGGCTTACAAAATTATTAACTACCAACGGATTACCAGGTGACCCTGCCACACTCAGCGGAAACGACTGGGTCTGCCGTCCTGTGGAGACGTCAACGCTAAACAGTTTATTACTAAAATCTGATGATGTTGTACAGAAATAGAGTGAATTATTATTGATGACTAAGCTATTCTGCGTAACGTTTCTCTCACCTAAAGCCCTGACATCGAGTTGCCAAAGCAGTGTTCCGGTTGTCGCATCAAGTGCTTGGATATAAGGATCTGCCTGATTGAATACGACGTTGTTAACACTCAATGGGTAGGAGTAAAATGAATTCCCACCTGAAACGTATTTCCCGCTCCACTTCTCCTTCCCATCTATTAGACTTATGGCCCTTGCCTGATAGCCGCCCACTACAAAAAGATTACCAGCTACTACACCACCTCCTGAGGTGGGTGCCCCATAGGTAGCCAGATTAGTTGTTTTCCAAGCCAATGAGCCATCATCAGCATTGATTGCATAAGCTTCTGAATCATAAAATAACAGCAGATTTTTTCCAACACCTGTCGTTTGTGTTGCCGATTGAGTCGGCGTGATACTGGCGGTATCGCCGTAAACAATAGTTGTTGCCGTTTGTGCAAAAGCACGGTAATATAACCGACTTCCGGTCAGCGCTGGGGTAACCGTAAACGTGTAGGGAAACGCGGTAATTGTTCTATCCAAAACTTCATATTGAGCAGTAGGGAGCTCACGAATATTTGAGGCACAGATGCCGTATTTCAAAATAGGCTCATCGCCTAATTCTGTGATTGCGGCAGCTATAGCGACTTGCCCGTTTGTGGCTTTTACAGCCGTGCCTGTTTGAACTTTAGGTGGTTTCAGGTTTGGGTTATCCCCAGCAGCCATCACGTAAGCTTCATAAACTACATTTTCGACAATGTCATAACTCAGCCAGATGTAGCCGTTATTAGCCCAATGTTCACTCCATGAGTTTTGTACCTTAAAGGCTTTTCGCGTATCGTCATAACCAACCAGTACCATAGCGTGCCCACCCGCTGGACTGGAGCTTGTATAGGTTTTCCAGATGAACTCACCCGTTGCGTTTTTCTCCCGTAATTGTGTAAAATTGTCATCCAACCGGGCAGCAATAATAATTGGGTAATCGAAATAGAGATACCGCCGAAATGTACTTGTCTGTATGTTGATGCGCCCCCAGGTTTTTATTTTATAAGCTGACGCTTTCTGGCGCTGGTCGGCGGTGGGTTGGGTCGAGCAGTCCTTTTCGCTATAGGGCATGTCTTTTAGCGTACATACGCCTGTATTCTGCACGAAATCAAGCACTTTGTTGAGATAAGAGCCTGATGAACAACCACCATTATTGGTCAGGTTATAAACGAAAGCCGGACTAAAAATACTTTCGGAATTTAACGTGCCATCGGTATTTTTATAAGGCGTATTTTTAGCCACTCTGTTAAAATAGCTTCGGGCGGCATAGGCCACTGCCCAAGCCGTACATGACCCCTGAATTCCCTGCATACCCACAGGCGGCATACTGGCCGACAGGTCATAACTGAGAGGCAAATTAGGGTCTTTTGAACTAGCCCCTAACCGTCCGCCTGCCACAGGGTCAGGCAAGAGAGCAATTTTTTCGTACTCCGTTTTTTCGAGCAATTGAGCCCCTAAGCCTACATTAACACCAGGCTTTATAGGTTCTTGATTAGTAGTTGGTGGAGCTGGCGTAACCGGCTCGTCCGCCTTCTTACACTGCACAAGCAATCCGCTGACAAAAAGCGGCAACAGAAAAACTCGCAAAGCGGGGCGTAATTGTTTAAACATAGGTGGGTGAGGGTAGAGAAGTTATGTACTTATAATGTTTTGAAGGATACGTTCTGAATATGACAATTACTAGGAACGTCCGAATAGGTAGCTATGCTGATGCTTTTGTAAGGAGTGAACCAACCAGATGTAAACTGCGTATTCTGACATTGGTAATACAGGTCGTTGTCTAAATATATTTGCGTTAGGATGCCCGTCGCGCTAGGTCTAACTACTGTTCGAAGCGTATGCAACCGATTATCCAATACGGATTTATCCCGTTTGTTAATTGAGGGCGTCATGGCGTAGTCCCAGAGCGCTATACCGTAGGCTGGCTGTGAGCTTAACAAACCTATGTATGTATAACCGTTGTCGCTGTTAAGCTTTAAATAAACACGCTTTTCTGTTGTGCCTGAAAATTCGAAGGAACACTCGAAGCCGCCCGTCATATCAATCTGACGACTGATGGGTACCTCCGAACCAGCTTTGGCGGGGGCAGTTAGATCGACCCCTCCATTTGCAATGGCTGCATTATTTAGTTTTCCCAGTGGTACGTTAGAATCGGCAAAGTTGCCAATGCTTATTGTAGAGGTGGAACCAACATTGGACTGTACATCAAGTGCACGAGTGGCCAATTCGGCATTTCCGGTCACGGCTACATCTGTAATGCATTCCTCCAGTATAGTTGGATCTGTAACACCTTTAGTTCGACAGGCTTGTTCCGCCTGACTTCTCTGACTGCTACTAATGGTGACATCTTTTTTGGGGAAGCTACTATCGGTGAAGGTCGCGGAGGTTTGTCCATTTAGATAAACAAAATTCGACGCCACCGGATCGATCCGCCAGCCGTTGGCGTAGGCTGGGTACAGGTTAGCATAGTCGGTAACTACGGCCGTGCCATTTGGTAGTGCTACGTCGTTTTTATTGTTACCATCGAAATTTCCCATTAAGCCGATTAGCTTACCCGACCGGGAAGCACTTGGCCGAACGTAATAATCAATGCTCGTATCGTATAGGATAATTCGTACGTTATCACCCTGCCCAGTTTTGACCGTAACTGTATTTCTACCTGTATAAGGGTCAACATAGCGGTTTAGTTGTCCACCGTTCGACAGACCCTGATCTGTTTTGGATATCCCTATTAGGGTTTTGTTTACATAAATTTGATTCGGTGGATAGATACTCACAACGTCGTTACCTGTATTAATTGCCAACCCAGTAGTGAACGATACTGACCCATCGCTGCTCAACGATTTTAGTTCTTGCTGGCGTGCCTGTACCTCAAACTTATCCGTAGTCGATTTAGTCACAGTAAACTCACCAGCACCTCTGAAAGCATAAGTAGCGTTATCATACGTAGCAAAATGGGGGTCACCTGTACTACGTCCCTGCGGCTTATCGACAACTGCATTCGGCAACTCGTTCACGCTCTGAACAGACGCGACAGGACTATAGGCAGCTCCGTTAACATTAGAGGCAAAAGCCCGCACCGAGTAGGCGGTGCCTGGGGTCAGATCGGTCAGGATAGACGATAGTGATAACGGAGCCGAACCCAAAGCAGCTCCAAGTTCACGTTTGTTATTGGCAAGAGTAGGCGTTGGGGTTTCTGCCGTTTTGCTCCAGACAAAGCCCCACTGAATAATAGGGCCACCATTATTTTCGATGATGTTGGTGCAACTAACCGAAGCCGCCCGAGTAAGTACTAATCCCACAGTTGGTGCAGTAGGTAGCAAAGGCACCGTTGCCGTTTTTATTTGCACCACTGGTCCATATGCCGTTCCGACAGAGTTAATCGCGTAAGGACGAATATAATACGTGGTATTATTTTCCAGATTTGTAAGTTGATCTGTAAGCGAAAGCGGAAAAGGACCGGTAGTCGCACCGAGTTCTGTTTTGTTATCAGACAGAGTAGGTTGAGCATTTGTTTTACTCCAAACATGCCCTCGCTGACTAATCGCGCTACCACCATTATCCTTAATAACACTAGTCACAGATACCGATGTGGCAGTAAGACTGCCACTAATTGGCAGTGTGCTTGCATCGAATACAGGCGCTGTTAATGGTGGCGTATCGTTGTCCTTTTTACACCCAAGAAGTAATATACTAATAAGAAGCGACCAAAAAAAAGGTCGTAGTTCAAAACGTAGTAGTTGACTCATACAGAAAATGGTGTGGATAGAAACTGAAAGCTTTACAGTCTGATAGTATGCTAACTTTCACAGATAAGCACACTTTTATCGTTGGGCAAATATTATATTTATGCAAATACTAGACACATTTCAGCCTTTCGTTTAATTTCCCGTTTCATTCCGTTTTTCTTTCGGTTCATTACTGTCCACTTCCCATTAGTTTCCGCTTTTTTGTCAGTATGGAAGCACATGAAAAATCACTTATCGATAATCAAATTATTTCCCTTCGTGAGGGTATCAAGGCAAAATATAGGCAGTACCATCTGACCAATCAGGACCGATATCCAGAATTTGATTACAACACCAACCGGGCTAACTACGAGCCCCTGCGGGACTCCTTCGATGAAGAGTTTTATAACGTAAGGGGCTACGACCGCGAGACTTCCACCATTAGTATTCCCAGCATAAACACGTTGGCGCTACTGTTCACTAACGACAGCTATATGCCGGGGAAAAAAATCCTGAATACTTGCCGGTCCTACGCAGAGGGACCTACGCAGTTTGTCGCCAGCCCTGAGGTACCGGTTTCCGTTCTACCTCAACAATCGGCACAGGCTAAATTCGTCAACCGGCGATTGGCAGGCAGACTTATGGGTGTACTGATTCTTGGCGTATTGCTGTACATCGGGCTGAGGGTGTTTGCGCCCGTTGCTAGTGGCTTAGTCATCATACGCCCTGCGCATTGGAGTATCGTCCCTCAGGAATTGATCATTGAAGGTAAAGTAACCGACGCCGAAATCGTGTGGATGGTGGTTCACCCAACAATAAGTCCAACGTACTATGTTCAACCACCTAGTAAAGTACAAGATAACGGTTCTTGGATAGGTGTCATCTACGTTGGAGGTCCTAACCACGGACCTGACAGCCTTATATATCAAATACAGGCGGTTGTTAATCCAACCAAAGAACTCCATTCAGGGGAGGTGCTATCTTCCTGGCCTGAAGCAGAGCTTTCTTCGCAAATTGTGGAAGTAATCAGAGGCCCCAAACGTAACTAAGCCGACATTAACCTCTTCGTTGCCCAACCTTATGGAGCCGTCAGACAAGTCCATTACCGCCACCGACATGAGTGTGGTGCGGGAGGGCATCAAACGCCGGTATACCCAATACCACACGATCAATCGGGACAAATACCCCGCTATCGAATTCAATTCAAACCGGGTAAATTACCAACCACTTAGAGACTCTTTTGAGGAAGAGTTCTTCGAGGTACGGCAAATCGACCGGGTGAACAATCGCCTGCACATTCCCAGCTTAAACACCTTTGCTCAACTTTTCACCAACGATGAGTACATACCGAGTCGGAAGATCTTTAACACCTGCCGCTCATACGCCCAGGGCTACACGCTACAACCTGATGTCAATTGGACCGAACCAACAGCAACGGTGGCCCAGTTTAAGGGTAAACCACGCCCGTGGTTTCTAATCGGCAGTGTGGCCACTTTAGTCGTCATTATGTGCGTTCTAGCTGCCTACTGGGTATTAAAACTGAAATCACAAGCTAGTGAGTTGGTTATTCTCAGTCATCATACTGGGCAGGTGGCCTCTCAAAAAATTCAGCTAGAAGGCCGCGTAAAGAATGCAGACGTAGTTTGGATTGTAGTTCATCCCTTGGGGAAAGATCAAAAGTTTTATGTACAGGATCCTGTTCCTGTGAAGGCCGATGGCACCTGGAAAGGGCTTATTTTTGTAGGTATGCCCAACCATCAGTCCGATGGCTTCCGCTTTACAATAAGAGCTTATGTACGCCCAGGTGGTTCATACAAAGCCCTTTTTGCTGAAGAACGGTATGAATTTGACTCGTGGCCTGAGGAAGCTGAACTTTCAACGGAATCAATCGTTGTTATCAGAGGTCCATATAAAACGGATAAAAAGCAATGACCATCGAATGGATTATTAGTGCTTGTGTTGGCGTCGGCCTGGCTGCTTGTTGCGGCTTCCGGATATTCGTGCCACTGCTGATTGCCAGCGCAGCTACTAAGCTGGGCCTCATCGGTCCAGTCAACAATTTCGAGTGGCTCAGTGCCTGGCCGACGCTCATTGGCCTCTCGGTGGCAACTGTCTTCGAGATCGGCGCTTACTACATCCCCTGGCTCGACAACCTACTCGATACGTTAGCCACTCCGGTGTCGGTCATTGCCGGTACCTTACTCAGTACGTCATTCCTGCATATCGATAACCCTATTTTGCACTGGGGTCTTGGCCTGATGCTGGGTGGGGGCTCAGCGGGTATTGTTCAGGCCGGAACAAGTCTGTTACGTCTCGGCTCGACAGCCACTACGGGTGGCGTGGCCAATCCCGCTGTGGCTACGGGTGAAAACATTGCGTCGCTTGGCTTATCGCTGCTGACGGTGCTGCTTCCGCTGGTAGCCGCTGTCGTAATCGCTATAGTCTTACTATTTATTATTGGTCGGCTGGTTGCCCGACGAAAAATCTGGTTTACTCGTCCCAGCAAGCAACCGCAGGCGGGTGGATCGATCAGTCAGATTCCCCGCAGCAGCAACGGCCGGTCGTGAGACACCAACTAATCAAGCTTATTTCATAAAAAAAGGGACTGCTTGCACGAGCAGTCCCTTTTTTTATGAGTTACCCGAAGGTTACAAGCTGGCTACCGTCCGACGAACGAAGGCCGTCAGATCAGAGCCAGTAAGCATGTTCTGAGCCAGTAGAGCTAGATCATACACCTGTTTTACTAACGCTTTCTGGGCCTCGCCATCTGTTTCGGCCAGGATTTTGCCGATGAGTGGGTGGTTCGCGTTCACCACTACGTTGTAACCGACCGGGAGATTACCGTAGAACGACTGCTCACCCGATAGAGCCGACATATCCTTCATCCGGCGCATAAATTCAGGTTGCGTAATGGTAACGGGCAGTTCGTCGGTGGGTTGCGCTTCTATACTAACTGTCAGCGACTTGTTATTCAGCACCTGCTCAAAGACGTCTTTAAGCTTTGTCCGCTCGTCTTCCGACAGAACGCTTTCGTTGTTCAGCCCTTTATCGATTAGCTTATCAAGTGTGTCGGCATCCACGCGTACGAAATGGACTTTCTCCATTTTGTACTCCAGGGCATTAATGAAGTGCGGGTCGATAACGTTATCCATCAAGAGCACATCATAACCACGTCGAACCGCCGATTCAATGTAAGCATCTTGTTGCTTACGATCCGTAGTATACAGCAACACCAGCGTTTCGTTTTTATCCGTCTGGTTGGCCTGGATCTTCTCGCGATACTCATCCAGCGTCGCGTAACTGCCGTCCGTATTTTTGAGCAGCACAAAGTTTTTAGCTTTTTCCCAGAACTTGTCGTCGCTCAGGATACCGTATTTAATGAACAGCCCGATGTCGTCGAACTTCTCTTCGAAGGCCTTGCGATCGGCGTTGAACAGGTCGTTGAGCTTGTCCGCGACTTTACGGGTGATATAACCATTAATTTTTTTAACGTTCGCATCGGCTTGCAGGAAGCTCCGCGATACGTTGAGCGGAATGTCGGGCGAGTCAATCACGCCATGTAGCATCATCAGGAAGTCAGGCACTACGTCCTTCACTTCATCGGTAATGAACACCTGACGACTATACAGTTGAATCTTTTCGCGCTGAAACCGCAGTTCGTTTTTGATCCGTGGGAAGTACAGAATACCCGTGAGGTTGAACGGATAATCCACGTTCAGGTGAATCCAGAACAGCGGCTCTTCACTCATGGGATACAACTCCCGGTAGAATGTCTTGTAATCTTCGTCGGTCAGGTCAGACGGCGCTTTAGTCCAGATCGGTGTTGTATTATTGACGGTCTGCCCATCAAACTCAACCGGAACGGGTAAGAAGCGGGCGTATTTGTCGAGAATGCCCCGTAACCGCCCTTTATCCAGGAACTCCTCCGAATCCTGAGCAATGTGTAGGATAACATCGGTTCCGCGCTCAGTTCGTTCGGCGGGCGTTAATTCAAATTCGGTCGACCCATCGCAAATCCAACGGGCTGACTCAGCGCCCTCCCTATACGACCTCGTAACGATTTCAACTTTCTCAGCCACCATAAACGCTGAGTAAAAGCCTAATCCAAAGTGGCCGATGATCTGGCCTTTGTCGTCAGTTTTGTCTTTATATTTTTCCAGAAAGTCGGTAGCTCCCGAGAAGGCAATCTGGTTAATATACTTCTTAATCTCATCGGCGGTCATACCGATGCCGTTGTCGCTGATGGTAATAGTTTTGGCTTCTTCGTTGAGTGCGACGGTCACTTTCAGATCACCGAGTTCACCGCCAAATTCACCAAATGACGAAAGTTGACGTAACTTTTGCGTAGCATCAACGGCATTAGAAACTAGCTCGCGCAGGAAAATTTCGTGGTCAGAATAGAGAAACTTCTTGATAATTGGGAAGATATTCTCAGTATGGATTGAAATCTGGCCTTTTTCGTTTTGTACGGCTTCCATAAGTAATAAGTGCGTAAGGGAGTAATTGCCTATAAACTGCTACCGGGCGGGCAACAAATCTTGTTCCAGCGGGGTTTTGACTGACATATTGACAGAATTTATGGTTGTAGACTTACCTTACAACCAATTGATACCAGGAAGGGTCTACGTAAAAAAAGACGATTATGAGACTATTGACATGCCTGATACTGGCAGTCCTGTTGGGTTGCCAATCAGAAAAATTCACCCAAGGTCCTGAGCAAGAAATACTCGCTGTTATTACGGGCAACAGTCTGCCCGTGGATGGGTGCGAAGAATCCGTGCGAATTGATTCGGTAAATAACGGAGCTACTTCAACTGTGCGGTATAAACCAACAGCAAGTTCTTTGCCTATTTTGCAGGGTGCCTTGAACAGTGTTCCTGCAGACCAGCGTTACGCGGCTGAGATACCGGTTCTGATTCGGTTTTACAAAACCGGTCGACAAGTAGAACTAGAATGTGGCTGGGGAAGCCGCCCGAAGGTTGATGAGATCGAAATTCTTAAAATAACGCAACGTTGACAAACAGAGTTTTGGTTGAACAGCATCTGGTGTATAGCTGTTATGTTAGTGTATGACAACGCAACCATACATCGACATTTCGCTTCCTGAACTCGAAACGAACCGAAAGCAGCCAGGCACGGTCGTCGTCGACGTTCGTGATGAATGGGAGTTCGAGGAGTTTAACCTTGGTGGACTGAACATTCCCCTACCCGACATTCGCGCCCGCAAAGCCGAATTATTGCCTTACGAATCAATTGTAGTCATGTGTACGAACGGGGTCCGTAGTCGGGTAGCCGCTAAAGATTTATTACGTCAGCCAGAGTTTCAGAATAAGATGATCTACCACCTCCACGGCGGCATAATTGAGGCAGAAGACTAATTACGTTACGATTGTAAAGCCTGGCTTAGCCGCCTGTTTCTCAACGTGGGGCAGGTAGATCTGTAGGATGTCGTGCACATTAACCCGAATTAACTGAGCCAGTTGGTTCAGGGGTAAATCATTACGCTCAAAGCCGAAAGGTTCCTCGATCTCTTCGCCAATCATTTCAAGACCTACCAGGATATAAGATGTTAGCAATACGGCTGGAATGGTCAGGTACCCGTAAACTTCGATCACCGTGAAGGGCAGCACCCCTACGTACAGCATGATGAACAGCTTGATAAACAGATTGTAGGAAAACGGGATGGGCGTACTTTTGATCCGTTCGCAAATGCCACATACGTCCATTAAGCTGCCTAAGTACCGATTAAGATTAATATGCTGTGAATCGGTTATTAAGCCTTGTCGATAGAGTGCTTCGCTACGCACCCAAAGCTGGTTTGAGACACCGGATGGCTTATGATCAAAATTACTCAGATCTCGTACCTCTCCTTCCTCGGTCGTGTCTAACTCATCCATACTTGTCAAATCACGTAGTGAATTCTTTAAGGCAAACGGAAAGTTAGAGATTGTCCTGGCGAAAAACAGCCGATTATCATCATCGCCCGTCGGCAAGATGGCGTTGTAAAAGATGGCCAGATTCCGGCAATTGTTCACTAAGGTTCCCCAGGCCTGCCGCCCTTCGTAGAACCGGTCGTAAGCGGTGTTGGTACGAAAAATCAGGAGCAAACTTAACAAAATCCCCATCGCGCTTAAAAACGAGCTTGGCGTATCTTTTAGTCGTAAGTCGTCGTAACGCAGCTCAACAATGGTAACCATAGCCACGTAAATAGCAACTACAATCAGTCGACGAAAGAGCGATATGGCCGTCGGTCCGGTATGGAAATGCCAAATAGCAGGAAGCCAATCTTTGGTTTTGTATATAATCATTCGGTTTGTGCGGGAATGGGCTGATAGCCATCGCGTTACTTAAACTAACGCGATGTTGGTTTAAATAGTTATTGTCCCGGCGAATACCCGTTTAGCGGGACCAATCAAGTGAACGTCGCTAAAGCTTCCATCGACCTGGGCCTCAAATGATACTTTCAGGTTACCACCCAAGGTCTGAATAGAGACAGGACTTGACATATTCAGCTGATGATGAGCTACTAATGCGGCTGCCGTTACGCCCGTACCACACGAGTACGTTTCATCTTCCACACCTCGTTCGTAGGTTCTGACAAACAAGGTGTCGCTGCCAATGACCTGAACAAAGTTAACGTTTGTTCCTCCCGGTTGAAATGCGTCGCTGTACCGAATGGCTTGCCCTTCGGCTACGACGTCGAGTGACTCCAGATCATCAACAAACCGGACAACGTGGGGTGATCCGGTATTCAGGAATGTCAGACCGTTACGTTCTTCGATCCCCGACACATCACTCATTCCCAACGAAATATCATTTTCGCTAACGGCCGCCTTATGTTCACCATCTACCGCCAGAAACCGGGTTTCGGCCGTAAACAGGCCCAGATCGTGTGCAAACCGAACAATACATCGTCCGCCATTGCCGCACATACTTCCTTCGGCTCCGTCGGCATTGAAGTAAATCATTTTGAAGTCATAGTCCGGATCATTCTGGAGCAGAATAAGTCCGTCGGCACCGATGCCAAACCGGCGATGGCATAATTTTTCAACAAATGGCTGATCGGCAACAGGAAACGCAGCAGCCCGGTCAGGCGTGTCCCGATCGTCGATCAGAATAAAGTCATTGCCGGTACCCTGGTATTTCACGAAGTTCATTTCGGAGAGGTTGTAAAGTTGAGGACTTATGAAGTTGTAAAGTTGCTGACGCATTCAGTCCAGCTGGAGGAACTTTATAACACTATAACTTTTCAATAGACCGCTGATTTTTACGATCCGTATGATTTTCATGATTCAATACAATTAATCAGGTGTCTTATCCTTCAAAAATTATAATTAATCGTAATAATCATAAAAATCAGCGGTCTGTAAACGTTTCATAACTCATAAAAAAAGCCGTCCTTACAGACAGCTTTTTGATACAGGTTGTATGTTGTAGAGCAATTAAGCTGCGACAGCTGCCTTTGGCTTACGCTCTTTAACACGAGCCGCTTTACCCTGACGACCACGCAGGTAAAACAACCGTGCCCGACGCACTTTACCCATGCGTACAATTTCTATTTTATCAATGTTCGGCGACAGGACTGGAAAAATCCGCTCGACGCCAACGCCGTTCGATACTTTACGAACGGTGAATGTTTCGCCACCGCTGCTTGGGTTCCGGCGTTGAATAACCGTGCCCGTAAAGATCTGAATACGTTCCTTATTTCCTTCGCGGATTTTGACGTGTACGTTCACCGTATCGCCCGCCCGGAATGTGGGCAAATCGGCGCGACGCTGCGCGTTGTCTGCCTCCACTAATTTGATTAACTCGCTCATGACCGTGTATAATTCGCCAGATAACTATTTGCGAAATGAGCCGCAAAGATAGTAAACTTCTCGGTGGTAGAAAATACTTTTGCAAAATTACGCTGCCTAACTGACGCCAAATCCATGAAAATACTGAATGTTGACCAAATTCGTGCCCTTGACCAGTACACAATCCAGAAAGAACCCATCGCTCCACTCAATCTGATGGAGCGAGCGGCCCTCGCTTTTGTCGATTGGTTTGTCGATCATTTCCCCAATACTATTCCTACTAAAATCTTCTGTGGACTTGGTAACAATGGTGGTGACGGATTAGCGATTGCCCGGCTGCTGCTCGAACGCGAGTATCCAATTGAGGTCTATGTTGTCCGGTACGCCCCTCGGGAGTCGGACGACTTCATGCACAATCATCGTCGGTTGAAGCTGGTGACAGAGCAGATTAGTTACGTTGAGTATTCTCGTGATATTCCCGCGATCCGACACAACGAAGTCGTGATTGACGCCATTCTTGGGTCAGGCCTCTCTCGTCCGGCCGAAGGAATCGTCAAAAGCACAATCGAAACCATCAACCGGGCACCAGCAACGGTCGTTTCAGTAGACATTGCCAG
The DNA here is from genome assembly GCF_042684525.1 of Spirosoma soli. Taxonomy (NCBI): domain Bacteria; kingdom Pseudomonadati; phylum Bacteroidota; class Cytophagia; order Cytophagales; family Cytophagaceae; genus Spirosoma; species Spirosoma soli. The sequence goes on from NZ_JBHULN010000003.1 coordinate 51,613, forward strand.
CGGCTTGAACGCCGACAAGCCGAATGACGCAAATGATGTTATCATTGAACCTGACTATACGGTTACGTTTCAACTACCAAAACTGGCGTTTGTCTTGCCTAAAAACGGGCGTTACGTTGGCGAATGGCACGTAGTTGACATCAATCTGCATAAACGCTACATCGACCAGGCCAACACGCCTTATTTTTTCACTCAGCCCCATGAGGCCCGGCTGCTGCTCCATAAACGAGACCGTTTTGCGCACAAAGGCACATTTGGCCACGCCCTGTTACTGGTGGGTAGCTACGGCAAAATAGGCGCAGCTGTTCTGTCGGCGAAAGCTTGCCTCCGATCAGGGGTGGGGCTACTAACGGTGCAGGTACCGCGGTGTGGTTATGCTGTGCTTCAGACAGCCGTCCCCGAAGCGATGTGCCGCCCCGATGGGCACCAAAACGTGTTGACTGGCGTGCCTGATCACGGCGCCGGCGAAGCACATAGTCCATCCCCGGCTGATTATTCGGCCATTGGGATTGGCCCCGGCATCGGTAAAGCTTCTGAAACGCTGGCTATGTTACGGGATATTATTCCGCTGGTTACCAAGCCAATGGTTATTGATGCCGACGCCCTTAACCTGTTATCCGAAAATCAGGATTTGTTAGAAAAGCTTCCACCGAACAGCATCTTAACGCCCCACCCAAAAGAGTTTGAGCGACTCACTCAAAAGTGGGATAATGATTACCAAAAACTTGACATTTTACGAGAGTTTGCCAAAAAGCATCGCGTCATTGTTGTACTCAAAGGCGCTTACTCAGCCGTGGCTACCCCTGGCGGAGAAGTCCACTTTAATTCAACGGGTAATCCTGGTTTAAGTACGGGAGGCACCGGCGATGTACTCACCGGTGTGTTAACGGCTCTTTTGGCACAAGGGTATGACCCGGTTGAGGCTGCTGTTCTGGGCGTGTTTGCGCATGGACTTGCCGGAGATCGGGTAGCGGAGCAACGAGGTCCCATTGGCATGACAGCCTCCGATGTAATTGATGCGTTGCGTTGGGATTAAACTGTAGAAGTCAAGTAACACTGCTGTAGAAACCCCTCCACACTATCTTTTTAGTAGGTCGGTTTGATGGGGAGCTTACCTACCGCTTAGTAAACATGAACGGATGTTAACATTCATCGTAATTGGGTAATACTACGTATACAGTAAATTCCGGGTTTCTGCGCTGTTTTTCTGTACAATACGGCCCCAAATTTGCCTTAGTTAAGTAGCCTTATACCGACACGATTATGAAACACACAGCACAGCGCGACTGGCGGGTTAGTCGCCCCTCTCGCAGGGCGCGGGTAGCCTTCGATCAAACCACCGCATTAGGTGGGTTGACAGTAGCTCTTTTCACGTACATTATCTACCATTTTATCTACCCATTGATTTCTAAAGGCTTGCTCTGGTAGTATCCCTTATTCAATAAAAAGCCCACGACGGAAGCAGTCCGTCGTGGGCTTTTCTTTTAAGCTACTATTCTGGTTCTTTATTTCATGATTTGGTAAGTTGCGAAAGCAGCTACGTAAGCTAATATCATCATATACCCTAACTGCACAGCTGGCCACTTCCAGCTTTTGGTTTCACGTTGCGTAGCGGCTAGCGTACTCATACACATCATGGCAAATACGTAGAAGACCAGCAAAGAGAAGGCAAGGGCGGGCGTATACATCGGCTGTCCTGTGTCTGGATTACGCTCTTGCTTAAGCCGCTCCCGAATGGTCGTGCCTGCCCCATCGTCGGCGTTACCAATGCTATAAATAGTCGACATTGTTCCCACAAACACCTCGCGGGCGTAAAACGAGCTTAGCAGTGCAATACCAATTTTCCAGTCGTAGCCAAGCGGCCTGATGACGGGTTCAATGAAGTGGCCAAAGTGGCCCGCGTAAGAGGCTTCAAGCCGTTCTGACGCAATCCGGTTATCGAGTTGGTCGCCGGTCAGCGTTGGGTTTTGTTGCCGAACGCGCTGTTCTACTTTTTCCAACGAGTCGCCAGGGCCATAGCTTGCCAATACCCACAGGATGATTGAGATAGCCAGAATGATCCGGCCCGCTTCCCACACAAACGACCGAACACTTTCCCAGACGGTTAGCCCCACATGGTTCCAGCGCGGTAATTTAAACGTGGGTAGTTCCATGATGAAAAACCCTCGCTCTTTCGTTTTTAAGACCAGCTTCAGGACATAAGCGGCCAGCAACGCGCTGACTAGCCCCAGTAAGTACAGCCCCATCAAAGCCAGCCCCTGGAGGTTGAACACGCCTAACACGTATTTTTCGGGGACGACTAGGGCAATTAGAATTGTGTAGATCGGTAAACGGGCCGAACAACTCATTAAGGGCGTTACCAAGATTGTGATGAGCCGGTCGCGTCGGGTGCCAATGCTGCGAGTTGCCATAATAGCCGGAACGGCGCAGGCTACGCCCGAGATAAGCGGGACAACACTCCGGCCGTTTAGTCCGAATTTGCGCATGATTCGGTCCATAATGACCATCACCCGCGACATGTACCCCGACTCTTCCAGCAATGCAATCAAAAAGAACAGAAAGGCGATTTGAGGTATAAATACTAACACGCCCCCTACCCCGGCTAAGATTCCGTCGGTAAGCAGGTCCGTGAGCGGTCCAGCCGGTAAACGCTCTTTCAGTTGACCATTAAGCCAGGCCACTCCAGTGTCGATGGCGTCCATAAAAGGCTGAGCCCAGGCGAAGATGGCCTGAAAAATTAAGAGCAGAATGAAGCCGAAGATGGCATAACCCCAAATCGGATGGAGCAACACTTTATCGAGTTTCTGACTCCAGGTTGGCTGACCCACGGGCCGCTGGTCTGTCACAGCCTCCGATATGACCGAGGCAATGCGTTTATAGCGAGTAATGGTTTCGCTGGCCTGAAAGGTAGGTTCATTGAATTGGTGTTTGTCAATGATGGTGTCCAGACCAAGCTGTTGCGGACGGTTCAGGAACGTGAAACCGTCATGCTGGATCACGTACTGAAGCGCCAGGTAGTTGTTGTTAAGGTGATACTGCTCTTTGGTATCTGTGATCAACTCGCCTGCTTCTTCGGCCGGATCAAAAAATAGCTTACCGGGTAACATGGGCGTCTGCATCTGACCCAACACCGCCCTTTTTAGCTGCTCCAAGCCTTCTCCGGTACGGGCATTTATACGGACAACCGGCACACCTAATCGCATAGCCAACCGAACAGCATTGACCTCTTTAGCCTGCTTGCGGGCTACGTCAAGCATATTCAGGGCTAATATCGTTGGCACACCGAGGTCGGCGACTTGCGTAAAAAGTAATAAGTTTCGGTGCAGATTTGAGGCATCGACCACTACAATAGCCACATCTGGATAATCGGGGTGAGCCGGGTTGGCCAAAATATCAGTAACGAGCTGCTCGTCTAACGACTTCGGATAAATGGAATAAACGCCCGGTAGATCGACGACCGTAGCATTGGTACGGGCATCGATTGACCATGTGCCGAACTTTTTGTCAACGGTGACACCAGGGAAGTTGCCAGTTTTTTGGCGTAGCCCGGTTAATTGGTTAAACAATGACGATTTACCAGCATTCGGGTTACCAACAAGCGCTATTACGGGGGAAGATTTCAAGGCAGTTTACGGTTTACGATACTCGGTTCATACCGGACCCGTCCGCGCCAATCGACGGCGTACCGGTCGCTACAGCTGGGGTGCCACTTAACACTTGGCGGGGAACCGCGTAAACTAAATACCGTTAATTTTCTATCAGAATCGTAGCTGCTTCAGACTTGCGCATGGACAAACAATAGCCTGATACGCTCAGACAGATTGGGTCGCCCAACGGAGCTTTGCACTGCAAACATACCTCAGCACCCGGCAAACAGCCCATTTCAAGCAGTTTAAGCGACATCAATTGATCGTTGAACGATTGAATAATGGCTCGTTCCCCAATTTTCAGGTCGGCTACACTACGCTTGCTCATGGTCTTGTGTACCGTGGTGAGACGGTTGTTTTTATTTAGATTCAGTTTAATTAACGCAAGATTACAACGGAAAGTTTGTTGATGCAAGGACCATCTTAAAAAAGGAAGGCGACAAATTTAACGGCTTGAATCGTCAGTAGGTTGTGTACAGATCCCACCCGAACCGCAGAATGGTGGCTGCGATGACGAGCAGAAAAAACACCCGGATAAAGTGATTCCCTTTTAGGATGGCTAACCGGGCTCCTAGAAAAGCGCCGGATAAATTGGCTACGGCCATCGGTAAAGCAACGTGATACAACAACCCGCCTTTGTTAATAAAAAATAGCACACTGGCCAGATTCGTAGCCGCGTTGACTAACTTGGCGTGAGCACTAGCTTTCAGGAAGTCGAAGCCAATAAGCGCAATAAATCCTAGCACTAAAAAACTGCCCGTTCCTGGTCCAAAGAAGCCATCATAAAAACCAATCACCGCTCCCATGACCCACATACGCCACCGCTGCCGTCGGGCACTTATAACGTGATGCGCCAGTTGCCCAAAGTCTTTTCTGGTAAGCGTGTATATAAATACGCTTACCAGAATGACTAGTGCCAGCGGCTTCATGAAATTGTTGGGTACCCTCGAAAGTGTCCATGACCCAAGCCACGACGCCCCAAATGCAATGGCCATCATTGGTCCAATAAATCGTCCGGCCACGGCCACCCGCCTACTGTATTGAAACGCGCCCATCAGGCTCCCGGCCAAAGAAGGAATTTTTGTGGTGCCAATCAGCGTCGGCACAGGATATTGCGGTAAGGTAAACAACATAGCGGGTGTTTGAATCAGGCCACCTCCGCCAATAATCGCATCGATAAATCCCGCAACAAAAGAGAATCCGCAAAGTGTAAGAATAGTACTGTAATCCATGAACCCACAAAAGTAGCGTAAAGTGGCCGAGCTGAACACTGCGGTCTACTATTCCGTATTTTCTTTCCTCCTTTCCCGGTCCTGATGTAAATTTGCAAAATTGTAAGACAAAGCATGGTTGAATCGGTACGCCAGTTGAATGCACTAATTCGGAAGGAGTTTCTTCTGGAGTGGCGGCAACGCTACGCGCTCAATGGTATGTTGCTGTACATCGTTGGGGCCGTGTTTGTTTGTTACTTAAGCTTCAACGCTCGGCGTGGTCAGTTAACCCCCATTGTTTGGAATACCTTGTTTTGGATTATTCTGTTATTTACGGCGATCAACGCCATTGCCAAAAGCTTTGTGCAGGAGCGGGCCGGACGGCAATTGTACTATTACACCCTGGCGAGTCCTGAACAAATTATTTTATCAAAAATCCTTTACAATACGGCACTCATGCTAGTGCTCGCGTTGTTAGGTTTTAGTGTGTATGCATTCGTTCTAGGCAACCCGGTTCAGGATGTGCTGCTGTATCTGGTGGCCTTGCTGTTAGGGGCCATAGGGTTTGCTGCTTCACTAACGCTGGTATCGGGCATTGCCAGCAAAGCTGAAAACCCAGCCACGCTAATGGCCGTGCTGAGTTTTCCGATTATTCTACCGCTATTGTTAATGCTGTTGAAGATTTCGAAAAATGCGCTGGATGGCCTCGATCGTAGCACAAGTTGGAATGAGGTTGGCATCGTGCTGGCTATTGATGCCATCGTCTTGACACTGTCTTGGTTGTTATTTCCGTTTTTATGGCGGAGTTGAATCGTAGCCTGGACGGCCACGTCCGGGTGTAAGCCGACAATACAGTAATACGCCCGGACGTGGCCGTCCAGGCTACAATCAGCTATGAAAAACACTTGGTGGAAAGCCCTCGCGGTTTTAATCCTTACCTATGTAGTGCTACAGGGCCTGCTTGGCGTGGTGCCACGTCAGCCCATTCTGAACGAGAGCATCCGGAATGTGTATTTCCACGTTCCACTCTGGTTTGGTATGATCACCCTGTTACTGACATCCGCCGTTTATTCAGTTCGATACTTGCGAGACGGCCGTTTTGACAATGATTTGGTAGCCGTTGAATTTGCTAACACTGGCATTTTGTTCGGCCTCCTGGGCTGTGCTACCGGGTCCCTCTGGGCTAATTTCACCTGGGGCGAGCCCTGGCCAAATGACCCTAAGCTGAACTGCGTAGCAGTTGCTATGCTAATGTATTTTGCTTATCTGATTCTGCGCGGCTCCTTTGACGATGAGCAGCGACGCGCCCGTATTTCGGCCGTCTATAACATTTTTGCCTTTGCCGTATTTGTGCCGCTGATTTTCGTGGTGCCACGCCTAACCGACTCGTTGCATCCTGGCAACGGGGGTAATCCAGCATTTGGCAAATACGACATGGACAATAAGATGCGTATGGTGTTTTACCCGGCTGTCATCGGCTTTACACTGTTGGGGGTTTGGGTTACTGAGCTACGTGTTCGGTTACGTCGGCTGAAAGCCATATTGGACGAGTAATTCCGGAATGATTCGCCCTGTTTTTACGTTATTTTTTAAACTAGTTAGGATTCCAATGCGACTGTCTTTTCTGACAAAAGCCCCCTTAGCGGCTCTACTTCTCTTCGGCCAGAACACCATGGCTCAACAACCTGTTCAGAACGGCGTTGAGATGGCCGATCGGCTACGGGAGGATGGTAAAATATGGGTAGTCGTAGCCGTGATTGCGGCTGTATTCGTAGGTATCATCATTTACCTTGTCCGGCTCGATCGCCAGCTTGGTAAGTTAGAGAAAGAAGTTAAAGAAAAGCGCACTACCAGTTCCGTTCGATTATAGACCCAATATGAAACTCACGCACATCTTCGGCATCATTGTCATCGCACTGGCCATTGGCATCATTGTGGCAACGGCAGGCGACGCTAGTTCTTACGTTACGTTCAAGCAAGCGACTGAACTTGCCCAGGACGGCGACGATAAAATGATTCACGTTGTTGGCAAAGTAAAAAAAGACGCACAGGGCAAGATTGTCGATGTATTTTACAACCCGGCTATTGACCCAAACCACTTTGAGTTTACTTTGGTCGATACGGACAACCGGTCACAGAAAGTTGTTTACAACAGCCCTAAGCCACAGGACTTTGATCGTTCGGAGCAAATTGTAGTTATCGGTGCCATGGAGGGCGACCACTTCCAGTGCAACAAGATTCTGCTGAAGTGTCCGTCTAAGTATCAGGATGGCAAGCTGGAAACGACCGAACACACGGCTAAAACGGCACAGTTATGAGTGTTCAGGAGATAGAAAGAGCAGCAAAAGAACTGCCTGTTAATGAATTGGATAGCCTCATAAGTCGATTGTTCGACTACTTTCATGAAAAATGGGACAATCAGATACTATCTGATCTGGAAGCCGGTCGCTTTGATGCCCTTTTTGATGAACTTAAAGACGAATACGACAAGGGGCTAACAAAACCATTATGACGCACAAAACATTTGCTCGTTTTTGGAAGCGTTATAGTGATCTCCCTAGGGATATTCAAGAATTAGCTGATAAGAATTATGAGCTGCTCAAATCTGATCCGTTTCATCCGTCTTTGCATTTTAAACGCTTGGGAGGAAAGAAAAATCTTTGGTCCGTTAGGGTAGGCGATAGTTACAGAGCATTAGCTATTGAACCAGAGGAAAACGTTCTTGCCTGGTTTTGGATTGGCACTCACGCTGAATACGATAGAATTATTACTCAATGATACACACTACAGTCGGACAACTCGGCCACTTCTTCGTTATCCTGTCCTTCGTGACAGCCCTTGTAGCGACAGTTGCCTATTTTCTATCGGCGCTTGGCCGGCGCAGTTCCAGACAAAATGTTCTGGTTGAAGAGCCTCAGTTAGCATACGCCGGCGAATCGTCGTTCGGCGGCAAGACGGCTAAACGAAAAGATAGAGCCGTTACGCCCGTTAGCGAGCAGCAATCCCAGAAGGACGACTGGCGGACGCTGGCCCGATGGGCCTTTTATATCCACGGTCTGGCGGTAGTTGGAGTGGCGGTTAGTCTGTATTGGATCATCTACAATCACTACTTCGAATACCATTACGCCTGGAGCCACTCGTCGCTGGCTCTGCCCGTTCAATACGTCATTTCATGCTTCTGGGAAGGTCAGGAAGGTTCTTTTCTGCTTTGGTTGTTCTGGAACGCCATGCTGGGAGCCATTTTGATTCGCACCAGCGGTAAGCAGTGGGAAGCGCCCATGATGGCCATCTTCGCTTTGGTACAGGCATTCCTGGCATCAATGATTCTCGGTGTGGTCTTTGGTGATACGTTCAAGCTGGGTTCTTCTCCCTTCTTGCTGCTAACCGAAGCCATGCCCGATGCGCCTATTTTCACGGCCGATCCTACCTTCGTCCCTAAAGATGGTAATGGCTTGAACCCGTTGCTCCAGAACTACTGGATGGTGATTCACCCGCCCACCTTGTTTCTAGGCTTTGCCCTGACGCTGGTGCCGTTTGCCTACTGCATTGCGGGTCTGTGGCGCAACCAACCCCTCGAATGGATACGGCCTGCCCTGCCCTGGACGTTGATCGGTGCCATGATTCTTGGCATTGGTATCATGATGGGCGGTTATTGGGCCTACGAAACGCTCAACTTCGGTGGCTATTGGAACTGGGACCCGGTCGAAAACGCCATTTATGTACCCTGGCTCGTTATGGTGGGCGCGTTACATACGATGCTCATTGCCAAACGTTCGTCAACAGGCTTGAAGACAGCGGTTATTTTGACCATTGCGCAGTTTCTGCTGATTATATATTCTACCTTCCTGGCGCGTAGCGGCATCCTGGGCAACGCATCGGTTCACTCGTTTACCGATTTGGGCCTATCGGGACAATTGCTGGTTTATCTGTTGGCGTTTGTGGTGTTAGCCGTTTTTCTGGCAGCACGCAAGTGGAAATACATTCCCTCGGATGAGCAGGAAGCTTCGGTGTATACCAAAGAGTTTTGGTTGTTTATCGGCGCAACGGTGCTGTGCCTGGCCGCTTTCCAGGTAATTGCAACCACCTCCATTCCGGTTTACAATAAGATTTTAGAAGCTTTCGGTAAAGTGTCTAACCTGGCGCTGCCAGTTGATCAACCCGGCCATTACAGTAAGTTCCAGATCTGGTTTTTCGTAGTCATTGCCTTGCTGACGGGAATCGGTCAGTTTATGTGGTGGCGTAAAGTTGAGAACAAGAAATGGGATGCGCTCATCACACCCGGCATTCTGACACTGCTTATCAGCGCGGCCGTCATTGGTTCTGGTGCGATTAAAAACCCAGTATACATGGCCTTACTAGTCGCTTCGGTATTTGCTCTGGTAACGAACGGTACAATTCTGCTCGGCATTGTTAGAGGGAATTACCGGCTCTCAGGCGGAGCCATTGCGCACATTGGTATGGCACTGATGCTAATTGGCATTCTGTTTTCGTCCGGCTACTCACGGGTTATTTCCTTAAATGGCAGTGGCCTGATGATTTCCAATTCTGAGGATTTCACCAAGAACGGCAATAAAGAAAACAAAGAAAACGTCTTGTTATGGCTCAATCAGCCCGAACGCATGGATCAATACCAGGTTACGTACCGGGGTCAGCGCGTTCAGGTGCGCGATGTGCCGGGTTATGTTCCGCGACAGGATGTAGCCGTTATTGAAGGCGATTTTCATGGGGTGGCACTGCGCGATATTGAGCAGAACGGAAAGCTTTACCATAAAAAAGGAGATACCCTGGCAATGTATCCTGAGAACGTCCACTATGCGGTTGAATACCGTGAGCCAAGCGGTAAAGTATTTACGCTTTACCCTCGAATCCAGGTGAACCAGCGCATGGGAGTGGTGCTCTCGCCCGATAGTCGCCACTCGATGGACCGCGACATCTATACGTACATCGCTACGGCTCCCGATCCGATGGAAGAGTCTAAATGGGAGAAAACCGAAACCTACAGCGTCGCGGTTAAGGATACGTTTTTTTTGAATGACTACGTAGCCATACTGGATGATGTGGTTCGGACAAACGAAGTGGAAGGTACTCAGTTAGGCCCTAATGATGCCGCCGTACGAGCGCGGGTGCGCATCCTGAGCAAGAATGGGGAACAAGTGCTCAGCCCCGCCTTTATTATCAAAGACCGTATGGTTGGTCGGCGAGCTGAGACTAGTGATGAGCTGGGTATTCGGATTCAATTGAACGAGATTGACCCGCGTAGTGGCAAATTTACCTTCGCCGTTAACCGAACCCAGCGCGACTACGTCGTCATGAAAGCCTTCGAGAAGCCGCTGATTAATATTCTCTGGATTGGCACCCTAATCGTAGTGCTGGGCTTCCTGATTGCCACCATCCGGCGGTATCGGGAGTTTACAAAGATGCGCGACAAGGTCGTGGTATAACTGTATATGCCATTCAGCCTTCGGTTGGTTGTTATCAGCATGCATACGTGCTGGTAATTGCCATCAGAAGGCTGACTGCTAAAAATAGATCATGAAACTTAAGCTATCTGAAATCTTACTCTTAGCCGCTGCCGGTGGCTTTCTCGTTATATGGATAGCCGAATACCAACGGACTACGTTTGCTGACAGTTATTGGTTGTTAATGGTATGCCTGGGCTCTTTGCTGGCGTTCCAGTACGTTAAAAACCGTAGGCTTGAGCGAGAGAAGGCAATATCACCCACGATTAAACAAATGGTGGAGGACCGTACGAAAACTGGAAGCTCTGGAAAGAAGTCATCTAAAAAGAAATAGCGTACTTTGCCATCTCAGTTGGTAGACTGATCGCTGAGGTAGCATAAACTATGGAATCCTACGCCCTTCTTCTCGGCGCGTTACTCGCTCTGGTGTTAGCCGGTTTTTTTTCGGCGGTTGAAATGGCCTATGTATCCGTCAACCGACTCTATTTTGAGCTTCACAGTAAGCAGGGCCCTCTGGGCGAAAAGCTTGTTTCGGGCTTTTTAAAGAATCCTATTTTATTTGTTGGCACAACCCTGACAGGTAACACACTCTTTCTGGTGTTATATACTGTCTTAGGCGTAACGGCCCTGAACCCGTTGCTAATGGCATCAATTCCCGATGCCTACGATAGTCCTGTCCTGTTGGTCGTTCTTGAAACAATCATTTTAACGGTTATTTTCCTGCCACTGGCCGATTATCTGCCCAAAAGTCTGGCGCTCATTCATCCCGACCGTTTTTTAGAGTGGCTGGCCGTACCGTTATGGGTCATTTATCAGGCCATTGCTCCCATTGTCCGGGTGCTGGTCGGTACGGCCCGCTTTTTCATTCGTTACGTACTGGGCAAACGCAATCCAGAAATCAGGCCGGTGTTTGGGCTAACGGATCTCAACCACTACCTCCAGCAACTCAACCAGAAAGCCGATACAGAAGAAGACGTTGAAGTAGATACGCGTATTTTTAACAATGCCATTGAATTTCGTGATGTTCGCGTACGGGATTGCCTCGTTCCCCGTACAGAGATTGCAGCCGTCGCCGTCGATGATACGGTTGAAGAGCTGCGTCAGGCGTTTCAGGACAGCGGTCACTCAAAAATTGTGGTGTATCGGGATACAATCGATGATGTAATCGGGTATTGTCACGCCCTCGCTTTGTTTCAGAAGCCTGCGACAGTAGAAGAAATCATTACGCCAATCATTACGATTCCACAAACAATGCCCGCTCAGGATTTACTGCTGCGTTTTTTATCGGAGCACAAAAGTCTGGCGCTGGTTGTCGATGAATTCGGTGGCACGGCCGGCATCGTGAGTGTTGAAGATATGGTAGAGCAGATCTTCGGCGAAATTCAGGATGAATATGACACGAACGAAGATTGGGTGGAGCGACAGATTGACGAAAACAACTGGCTGCTAAGCGCCCGGCACGAGATTGAGGACTTGAATGAAAAATACGACTGGGACATCCCGGAAGGAGATTATGACACCCTCGGTGGCTTAATTCTGGCCACAAACGAAGACCTGCCTCAAGTGGGCGATGTTATTGACTATTCGCCGTTCCGGTTTACAATCATTTCAATGGATGGCACCCGCATTGATACCGTGAAAGTATACCGCCACCGGTCCGATTAAGTGGGTGGTTGTTTGATGGTCATAGATGACTAATTTCCTCTGTCAGACGGGCAGATACACCCGAAAAGTTGCCCCTTCATCCAGCTTGCCACTCGCCGTTATAAGACCGTGGTGATTTTCGACCACTCGCTTGCAGATCGCCAGTCCGACACCGGTACCGTCGTATCGTTGCCGGTTGTGCAGCCGCTGAAACACCTGGAAGATGCGTTCAGCGTGTTTTTCATCAAAGCCAATACCATTGTCGGCCACGCAAATTTCGTGATACTCAAGGTTGGGGTTTAGGCCGGGAGGACCCGCAGCCCCCGGCACCGTCTGGCAGGATACATGAACAACTGGCTGGCGATTGGTCGGCCGGAACTTGATGGCATTCATTAACAGATTACCGAATAACTGGTGCAGTTGAGAATGATCTCCCCGAATGGTTGGTAACTCGCTAACGTTGAGGCTTACTTTCATCTCGGCATATTCACTCTGAACCTGATGGCAAATGTCAGCGAGAATGTCATTGAGAGCAACAAACCGAAACGGTTCCCGGTGGGTGGTGATACGCGAATAAGCGAGCACATCTTTGATCAGCGCTGACATACGCCCGGTCGCCAGTTGCATCCGGCTGATGATGTCCTGGCCTAGTTCGCCTAACTGGGGCGCAAACTGCTCCTGAAGCATATCGCCAAAAGCGACGATTTTACGTAGCGGCTCCTGCAAATCATGACTAGCCACGTAAGCAAACTGCCTCAGGTTATCGTTGACGTGCATGAGCTCACGATTCGACTGTTCAATCTGTCGCTGATAGCCCTTGCTGGCTGTGATGTCGACCAGGGTCAGAACGATACCATCGCCCCACTTAACCACCGACAGTTCGTACCATCCTGATAACTCATCGTAGTTGTACTCCTGCTCAAATCGGGTTGACTCCCCGGTTTCAATGACCTGCACGTATCGATCAAACAACCCGGTTGCGATCACATGTGGAAAGTATTCGAGCATGGTATGGCCAATCACTTCTTCGTCGGTGCGGGTGGGGTTTCGGCGGTTAGCCTCATTCTGGGCCTCGTACCGGAAATCGACAATCTTCCCCGTAACCGTGTCCCGTATAGCACTGAAGGCAATGATAGCATTGGAGGAGCTATCCAGCACCGACCGAAGCAACTCGGTTTGTTGCTGATTGGCGAGTTCCGCCCGCTTCAGGGCTGTTACGTTCACAAATGTGGCAATGACGCCATCACGAAACGGCCGAATGCGAATATTGAACCAGCCTTCGTAGCCATCGACTGACAAGTAAACGCTATCAATCTTAGCGGGCGCACCTGTTTCAGCCACTTTAATATGCCAGTCTAATACACCGTTCGTTTGAGCGGCTGGCCAGACCGTTGTATATAACTGATCAACAAGATCCTCTTTGGAACGGAGCGTCATGCGTTCGGCGTCAACATTGACATGCGTAAACTGGAAATCGACAACCCGACCGGATTCGTTGCGCACCGACTGCATAACAACAATCCCGGTTTGGGTATTGTCCAGAATGGCCTGGAGTAACTCGGTCTCCTGCTGTTGTGATCGCTCCGCTTCTTTGAGGCTGGTAATATCTGACCATGAAGCCAGTACACCATCTTCGAACCGCGTCAGGGACTGAGCCATCCAAATGTTACCAGCTACGTAATGGTGTTCAATTTGCATGGGAACGCCGGTCTCAGCCACTTGCCGATATTTGTCGAAAATACCGCTATCCCACCCTTCCGGATCAGACGTAAGCATGGTTTCGGTGAGTATCTGCTCCCGCGGCATACGTGCCATAGCTACGGCCTGATCGTTACACCACAAGACCTGAAAGTCGATGATTTGCCTGCTTTCGTCGCGAACAGCCTGGCAAAGCAGAACCCCCGTGAGCGAATTTTGTAAAATACTCTCCAGGAGCAACTCCGGAGGTTGCGTAGGTAGGTTAGTAATCATTCGTTACGTAATGAGGAAGGATATGGAGCGGTTGAACAATCTAAGATAGAGTCATACTATATCCGTTTTTAACAGATGTACAACCATCTACAACTTATTTTATTAAACGGCTGAATTGATAAACTCCTAAAGAAGAATACACTCGTTTGTTTACTTTTGATGCGGTTAATTTTACTTTACGCTGTGGACTCACTCGTTATTCAACAAACCGTAGCCCGGCATCTGCTGGAAGTACAGGCCGTTCGGCTGCAACCTACTACCCCGTTTACCTGGAGTTCGGGCTGGAAATCACCTATCTACTGCGACAATCGCGTTACGCTCGCTTATCCGGCGGTTCGGACTTTTATTAAGGAAGCTCTGGCCGCGGTTATTCGCCAGCAGTACCCAACCGCTGACGTCATTGCGGGTGTGGCTACGGCCGGTATTCCGCAGGGCGCTTTAGTAGCCGATGCGCTGGACCTCCCCTACTGCTACGTCCGCCCGGAACCTAAAGCCCACGGTATGGGCAAACAGATTGAAGGTCATCTGGAGCCCAACCAGCGGGTAGTTGTCATCGAAGATTTGATTTCTACGGGTGGCAGCTCGCTGAAAGTAGTAGAAGCCCTGCGAACGGCGGGCGCTGAGGTGTTGGGGATGGCTGCCATTTTCACGTATGGATTTCCGCAGGCCGACAAAAATTTTGCGGAGAAAAACGTCTCCCTTGTTTGCCTCAGCAACTATGACGCTTTATTGAAAGAAGCCCAGGCGCTTAACTACATCCCTGCAGACGCCATGTCATCTCTTGCCATTTGGCGCGAAAACCCAGCCGCATGGGGTGTATAGCCGTCTAGGTTCACTGAACTGAGCATCTAAATACCAAAATCTTACCGTTACCCGTAACTAATTCGATAACCATCATGGCAACCATCAGCGCCCGCATTGAACGAACGCCGTACGAAACGCATCTCTCAACCGATTCGCAGGTAGTCGTATCCGACGAACCGCTCGATGTTGGTGGGCAAGATCGCGGGATGCGGCCGGGCGAGTTGCTGGCGGGTTCGCTGGCAGCCTGCACGGTCATTACGTTGCGGATGTACGCCGACCGCAAAGGCTGGCCACTCGAATCGGCCGTTGCTCATGTAAACTATGCGAGTGATCCAGAAACGAAACGGTCGCTTTTCAGTATGAAGTTGATTTTAAATGGTGATTTAGATCAGGACCAACGTGCCCGATTGCGGGAAATGGCTGACCGATGCCCCATTCATCGAACCTTAGAGAACCCGATTGATTTTGAGACTATATTGGTTGAGTAAACCGATTGATCATTATGAGCCAAACTGACCCTAAGTCCGGCGCCGACATCACCAAAACCTACACCAATGGCGAGATCACCGTCGTGTGGAAGCCTAACGTATGTATTCACTCCAAACTCTGCTGGACTCAACTCGTTGAAGTTTTCAATCCCCGAGCCCGGCCGTGGGTTCATATGGACGGTGCTAGCACACAACGAATCGCCGAACAAGTGGATCGCTGTCCGTCAAAAGCGTTGAGCTATTTCCGCAACGAAGAATCCATCAAGCCAGAGGATGTTCAGGCCGAAAGCATTGTTGAGCCGTTGCCCAATGGCCCATTGCTGGTGTATGGCAATCTCCGAGTTAAAGACGCCAGCGGTCACGAAACCCAGAAACATAATGTTACCGCCTTTTGCCGGTGCGGAGCCAGTAGTAACAAACCTTACTGCGACGGCTCGCACGTGAAAGCAGGTTTCCAGGGATAACGCATTTGGGAGATTTTTACACCTGTTTTCTGTACAAGCCTGCCGACCTTTGCTCCAACTTGTCGGCATTTGTATGAGTAACGAAAACGTAGCGTTGAAACCACTCTCTATTGAAAACGCAGCCAGATTAGCTGATTTGGCCAATAACGCCAACATCTGGCAGCAGCTTAAAGACATATTTCCGCATCCGTACACCCTAGACGACGCCCTATTTTTCATTACCGGTGTACAGTCGGGCACGTTTGGTATTGTAGAGAGCATCTGGTACCGAGATGAGTTTGTGGGTATTGTTAGTCTGATTCCACAATCGGACGTGTACCAGCGTAATGCCGAAATCGGTTACTGGCTTGGTGAGCCATTTTGGGGTAAAGGGATTGCTACAGAAGCCATCAGCCAGATGGTCAGAAAAAGCTTTGAGCAACAACCTGGCCTGGTACGACTATTTGCCGGCGTGTTTTCTTCTAACCCCGGCTCTATGCACGTATTAGAGAAAAACGGCTTTATCCTGGAAGGCATCTCGCCCAAAGCAATTTTCAAGAACGGAACCTTACTGGACGAACATCGCTACGGTCTGGTACGAACAACGTAGGCCATGGACTCACTAATTGTTGAACGCATTCTAGCCCGACTGGGCCGCCCTGATCTGGTCAATATACTGGCCAATGATCTCAGCAACTCCGAGCTTAACTCGGTGCTGATGGACGTGTTCAGCCGAAAAACAGGCCAACTATCACCGCCCGAGCTGCTCAAAAGCTACCGATCCAACCGCTTCGTCAGTCCCGCCGATATTGATGTGTTGGGCTTGCGCGAATTAGAAAACACGGTCTATGTAACCTTCAACCAGCTTGGCTTCACGCCCGTTGAGTTATCGCCGGTAGCCCCGCTGGGTAGCTGCTCGGTCGTGGCCACGGCCGACCAGAACAAGATTCTCTCGGCCAACCGTAACACCGAAGTGATGGCCGACGCTACCAATGCGTTGGCGCTATACATTGCCGACCTGAAGCACAGTGGTGCCTGGCAGTACCAGTCGCCGACCGATCGGCTGCACATGAGCACTATTCATCGGCATCTTCGGACGCCCCCTGTACCCAAGCTTCCTGGCTTCCGTCCTCACTTTAAAATTGCTTGTCTGGTCACGTCTGGTAAGGACACCGGAAGTTATCAGTTCGAGAAAGAGGCCCTGAGCGAACATATTGCCGCTACGACAGCTTTGTTTAGAGAACGGTTAGGCATCAACAAACTAGCCTTCAGACTTTTGCCGCGCAAAGGTTACCCCGATCCGGTGGCATTGGTGCAGCTGCTTCGCGATTACGTTGGGCAACAGCATGAGCAGGTTGCTGTGAAAGCGGCAACAGATACCGTTGGCGATAATAACTACTACAAAGGCCTACAGTACAAGATTGATATTGAGGTAGCCGGTCAGACGATAGAGATTGGCGACGGTGGCTTTGTGGACTGGACTCAGCAACTCCTTCAAAACAAAAAAGAACGACTTTTAACGACCGGAATCGGCATTGAGTTGCTATATCGATTGCTCGCTAACTAAATTTGGGCACTTAGCGCCCAAACGTAGTTACGCCCATGCACCAGGCCCGCGTCTTATTTGAAGAAGAAACCGCCCCGTTTTTCCAGTTGGCGTATCCAAACGAGCCGCTCCGTTCGCTAATCGCTTACTACTTTGAGATTAACCATACAAAAGCTGATGCACAACCTTTGTCTATAAAGTGCCTTCCTAACATGACCGGCCTGATTAATGTCAGTTTAAGTCAGGTTGACTGGTTATCACGTAACGAGTTTACGGGGAAACAAACGCTTGTGAGTGGCGCCAATGTGTTCGGCTGTGTTACCGACTCACTCGAGAGTTTGTATACGGCCGGGGTGCATGAGTTTTATATCAAACTAAAGCCGGGGGCTATTCAGCAGCTAACGAATTTGCCAGGTAGTGAATTAGCGAATCAGTTTGCGCAATTAACTGACGTATTTACCCTACCCAATTTTAGCGAATCCATTCAGAACGCAAGCTCATTTGCTGACCGGATCAAGATTACAGAAGCGGCTTTTTTACCCTTCACATCGGCAGCCAATACCGATTGGCGGTATAAGCTCGTGCAGCAGGCGGTGGCCCACTTTGATACCACGGATAGCCTTAACAAACCACAACAGCACCTTTACAGGCTTTGTCACGACCTGGGCGTATCGTACAAATCGCTGCACCGGCATTTTACGACTGTTGTTGGTTACTCGCCCAAATACTGCCAGCAGCTCATCCGGTTTAAACGAGGACTAAAGCAGTACAAACAATACGGCAGCACCTACGATTTCGAAACTATTGGCTATACCGATTTTTCACATTTCGTGCGTGAATGCAAGCAATTAACCCAACAAGGCCCCTCGGCGTTGTAATGCGGGTCTCTGTGTAGGAAACAGCCGTTCATGGTCCGCTATGGACCCCTTGCGCAGGGCGGCCTGAGCCGTGAGGATTGTTAATATAAGACCGCTAACCTCTTATCTTAGTTATGTTTAACACAACTTTTTTTGTCATATATTGGTCTCAGGTTAGCATAAAGCCACTTATATAACACCTTTTTCAACGGAATGAATATGAAAAACTCTCTCTTATTAACTCTCGTAACTCTTTCTATTTTTATCCAATGTTCACCCAATAAATCGGTGAAACCTGTAATTGATAACGAACAAGCTAGCATTCAGCTCATGAAAGAACTAGTGCCTCAGCTCACAGGTACATGGACAATGAAACAGCTTCAAATCAAATACCAAAATAGCCCCCAGCAAATTGGGCTTAAGATTAAAAAAGATACCACCCTAACCAATTTTGCTACATTAACGCTGGAAAGGGCTTCCATACAAAATAACCCTATCCGTGACCGATATGAGGGTAGTATTCAGTATAGTACTAAGATCTATCCGATACGTTTCGATTTGCTAGCTGGCTCCCTAAATGGAAAGGGTCCCAAAGCTTACTTCTTGCTTGATTACAACTTCCCAATTGGATATTCAGGTACTACAGAAAAGGAAGCCTATTTTCTGGAACAGATTGGCATACTATTAGAAACTTTTGCCTTGGAAACGGCTTCTGGAAGCATGACCTGGCATGGTTTAAACCGGGGGGTTGACCAGATCGATCTGATTAAAAAATAGTATTCTTTTAAGTGTTAGCATTAAAACGCATAGATGCTATTCTGCTTTTATTGGAATGACATAAGTGTTACTATTCCCGGACTCGTTCAATAGCTACACTTATGTAAATGAAGATAATTGAGAAGCTGACTTGCGGGCGCTTGATGTATGGTCTTGGAAATGTCTTATTTTCAGAAGTCGTTTATCAGTAATCAAATCATAACACTTGCTGGAATAGGCCTTATTGTAGGCTGGTGAGGCCGCCTGGTAATCGCATTGATAACAAAGGCTCGACGATTGAACCACCAGGGCAACTGGAATTAGAGAAGCTGGTCTGATAAAATTTCTTAGAAGTAAAATCAACCCGAATAAGATGGCGGGTATACTCAATAGTTGACCCATGTTAAGGCTCATACTATCTTCAAAAGTGACTTGGTTTTCTTTGAAGAATTCCCAGACGAAGCGTAGGCCAAATACCCAAATCAAGGAGATACCTAACATGGTTCCCGATGCCGCTTGGTTACGGTAGTTCTTCCAGTACCAGAACAGCCCCATGAATAAAAGCAGGTAAGATAACGATTCATACAGTTGGGTAGGATGGCGAGGTACTTGACTGAACTCGTGATCCCTTAAGAAAATAAAAGCCCAGGGTACATCAGTCGGTTTACCAAAAATTTCGGAGTTCATTAGATTACCGAATCGAATAAAAGCCCCTGCTAAAGCTCCTACAATGCAAATTCGATCACTAACCCACAAAAATGTTTGACCACTGGTTTGACTTGACCGACGATGTGAGTAAAGCCAAAGGCCAATAATGATGCCTAATATACCCCCATGGCTAGCCAACCCGTTAAAGGGGGGTGTTATGATGTATAACGGATCTTGAATGAACATGTAAGGTTCATAAAACAAAAAGTGTCCAAGTCTAGCCCCCAAAATCGTTGAGATAACCACTGTTATTAGTAACGAATCCGTATCAGAAAGGGGCTTCTTCTCCGTTCTAAAAATGTGGATCATAATCTGAACACCAATCAAAAATCCGGCAGCGAATAGTAAGCCATACCATCTTACTGGCCATGAGCCAATACGAAAAATTTCGGGGTCAACGTCCCAGATAATGTATTGAAGCATATTTTCCTGGTGTATAAGTGGCTTTCTGTAAAGAGTACCTAATTTAAAGCAAAACGGGCAGATAGTATAACAGCCCGTTTACTCTATCTGTTCTACCCTTGTTTTTTCAGCAAACGCTGCTCCAGTGTATCCCGGTAGCTACCCGCCAGCGGAATTGTTACGTTGCCAACCGTGAGTTGATGCCGTTCAATTTTACGGATCGCTTTCAAGGCTACGATATACGATTTATGCACGCGAATGAACTGATCGGCGGGCAACGTAGCCAACATATCGGCAATGGTCATGCGGGTGTTTACTTGCCGGTTTTGTTCGTGGATAAACAGCAGATTCGTGTCCGATTGAATGTAGAGTACCTCGTTTAAATTGACCCGCACCCAATCATAACCGTCTTTCACGAAGATACTCGACGATCCCTCTCGTTGCGGCATAAGCTGAGCGTAGGCTCGGTTGCAGGCCTGTAAAAACCGACTAAACTCGATGGGCTTCAGTAAATAGTCGAGCGCCTGTAACGTAAAACTCTCCACGGCATAATCGGTGTAAGCGGTCGTGAAGATGACTGGTTTCTGTAACGGGGTAACGAGCCGGGCGAAATCCGTACCCAACACGTCGGGCATGTGAATATCCAGAAACAACAGATCAACCCGCTGACTGTGCAGAAACGCCAGCGCATCGGTTGTACTGATAAACGTTTGCGAGAGGGTAAGAAACGGCACTTTGGCCGCGTAACGCTGCAATACGTCCAATGCCGCCGGTTCATCATCAATAGCAATTGCGTTGAGCATATCGGGTTACAGATTAAGGGTCAGGGTGACAATAAACGAATCAGACGTCTGGGAAATGTCGAGCGTATGCCGTCCCGGATACGTCAGCGCCAGCCGTTGCCGAGCGTTGGCAATACCAGTGCCAGCGCCCTGTCTGGCAACCAGAGGCCGAGGCAAACTATTGGCTAAGCGCATGTGCAACTGTCGGTTTTTAACCGTTATACGCAGGTCAATGTACGACGGCTGCACAAAACTAATGCCGTATTGAAACGCATTTTCGATGAACGGAATCAGCAGCAACGGGGCAATCTGTGTTGGTTCACCGTCCCAATCGAGCTGGGTCGAAAGCCGAAGCGTATCGCGCTGAGGCAAACGAGCGCGCTGGAGGGCCAGGTACATCTCCAAAAATTGCAGCTCTTTTTCAATCGACATATGGGGTTGTCTGGACTCTTGTAGTGTGAACCGCATGATACCCGATAATTGCTGAATCAGGTCGGCCACGGTTTCGTTATCGACGCGCTGCGCTTCATTATAGATCGTATTTAACGCATTGAACAGAAAATGAGGGTTAATCTGCGCCTTCAGGGCGGTCAGTTCGGCTTCGGTTTTCTGCTGAACCAGATATACCTGCTCCCGACGGGTCCGAAAGGCATCGGCTACGTACCCAAAGGCAATAATGAAGGCCAGCAACACGGCCGTAACGAGCAGATTTTCGTCGACAAACTCGCCTTCGTGGTCAGTACGAATTTGCAGGACTTCAAATAACAGCCACGCCAGCACGCAGATCCAAGTCCAGTAATACAACCGCGTTTCCCCTTGATGCATCCACCGACGAAAGGCCAGCCGATAGTTGAGTAACGCCATGTACCAAAGAAATACCAGCAGAACAATGATACCGAGCAGATATCTCGCCAGCCCACCAATATCCGGGGCAATTTCGTCGCTTCGCCACACACCAGCATACAGCCGCCATCCCCAGTACGTTAACAAACTGATCAGGACAAGAGCAAACAGCAGTACAGCATATGGTTTTCGGGACACTACCACAGCGTTTAATTGGATAATGGTGACTCAATGCGTTTCACTTTACGCAGTTCACGCTGGGCCTGCTCTTCATTGATGGGCGCCAGAAGCAGCGTACGGCTTAAAAAATCGATTTCTTCCACGGCTTTTACGTAATACGTCTGACCAGGCTGTGCAATAAGCCAGAGTATCTGGTTGTCTGAAAAATAATCTTTTACTGACTCAAGTTTAACACGACCCGGCAAAACATCCACTTGAATATATCGATTGGTAGGAAGTTGGGTCTTCTCTCTATCATTGATTTTGATAGCGTAAGCGTTGCCACCAAACTCCCGTTGGCGGTAGATAATGACGCGGGCCTGATCCGATCGAGGTTGCCAGAATCCGTCATTCAGGCTAATCAATAGCCACAAAGGGGCAAATAACAGCGCTTTCATCACTTACCTAATTTTCGGTAATTACTGGAGAAGTAATACGTACCCTGGAAATAGAACTGGCTGATGCGGTCGGTTGGGGCCCCTGTCAGCTGAAAAGCGTCGGAATCCCAGGCGTTGGCTCGTATGCCGCGCCGATAGCCCAGGCGCAATACGTGTTCGATACTCTGCTTGCGTTTCTCACGTTGGCTATACTCAATATTGACGTCCCAGAAATTATTAGTTAACCTTAACGAGGGAATATTACCCGCCTGATTGTATTGCAGCACGCTTTGAAACGGAACGACCTGGTTGGTCCGGCGGTAGACACTGTATTCGTAGGCAACTCCACCAATGCCAGCATTGATATACAATCGTCGGTTACGGCTATTTACTACATCGTACCCGAGTAAAGCTCCCGTATAACCAACGTTAACTTTTTTGGCTACCAGTGCTGATTCTTCGCGAGGAAGAGCGGTAAAGCCAAACCTAAACCCGGTCTGAATCATAAGTTTGAGTCGTTGGTAACGGCCACCAACTCCAAAGTTGATCAATGGATCGAGGTGACCAGCTGGCTCAATCTCGTTGCTTCGAAAAAACGATCGGATTTGAGGTAGACTCGTCGATGTGAAGGTGAGGCCAAGTTCAGCCATTAAACCGTACTTAAAGTCACTTTTTGGTGGAAGCGTACCGATCGCTGTCGAATCTGTGGTTTGGCTTAGACCAGGATAACTTGTGAGCAGGAATAAAAGTAAGAAGCGTTTCATAATTTATTTACGTTTTAACGCTCCAAAGCAAACATGGCTCAG
The DNA here is from genome assembly GCF_042684525.1 of Spirosoma soli. Taxonomy (NCBI): domain Bacteria; kingdom Pseudomonadati; phylum Bacteroidota; class Cytophagia; order Cytophagales; family Cytophagaceae; genus Spirosoma; species Spirosoma soli. The sequence goes on from NZ_JBHULN010000003.1 coordinate 74,576, forward strand.
TTTACCGGCCAAAGGCGTGTGGTAAAGCGAGCCATGTTTGTGGGAAAATAGCAAAACTTTGTGGTCAGGCCCTCCGCATCGGATCCACAGCTGTATCCTTGACAATCACCCAACGAGGACTAATTAACGTGAATTCGGGCATTTGTTTTGGCCCCTAAGGGCCTTTATAGCACAGTCGGTAGGAAAAGCCCCCATATGTAGGAATCATGTGCCGTCAGGTTCACAACCATTTTGTACCTGACGGCACATGATTCTTCTTCCGACGCTGTGCTGTGAAGACCCTTGGGCCCTCTTCCAATCCCGAATTCACGTTAGTTATCAATCTTCGGACAGCATGTAGCTCAGGTCGGACCCGTGCGTTGGATAGGCCAGTAGCATGTCGCCAAGCGCTTTTGCAGAAATACGGTGCTTAATCGCCAAAGTGAATAAATTTATGAGTTCGTCGCTGCCCGACCCCAGGATGTGCGCTCCCACAACTTGATTGGTATCTTTGTCAACCAGGGTTTTAAAGCCCGAAATAAACTCGTTAGTACGTCGGCTGCTATACCAATCGGTTGTTTCCTGAAACAGTACGTTTACCTGACGCCCTTGTTGGCTGGCCTGTTCTTCCGTTAGACCAATTGACGCTAACGGCGGCACGGTGAAAACCGTCGTGGGGACAGGGTCATTCATGAACGTTTGTTTATTGCCATTCAGGATATTATCCGCTACGATACGCCCTTCATACGACGCCAGTGGGGTTAGCGGTAATCCTTTATCGGCCACGTCACCACAAGCATATACGGCCGGGTTCGATACGCTCTGTAAATACCCATTCACCTTAACCCCTTTTTCACCAACGTCGACGCCCGCTTTGTCGAGGGCCAACTCAGCAACATCGGCTACCCGACCGGCGGCATGCACGACCAGTCTAGTAGCCAGCGTCTCCGTTTTTCCAGACTGTTCATAACAGACGCTTAGCTCATCTGACTTTTGTTCTACCGCTATCACATTGGCCTCTAGTACAATATGAACGCCAATGGCCTCCATCGCTTTTACCAGCAGATTCACGACATCGGCGTCGAAGCCCTCCAATGGCCGCATGCCCTTATGCAAAATAGTTACGTTAGCACCGGCACGGGCGGCAATGTGCGCAAACTCGAAAGCGATGTACCCCCCGCCCACCATGACAATCTCGCTGGGTAGTTGTGGCAACTCCAGAAAGCCAGTACTGTCAATGAGCAAGTCTTCGCCCGGTATGCCCAGCGGTTGGGGTCTTGCACCAGCTGCAATAACAATGTGTTTCGCCTGTACCTCGTCCTGACCAACGCGCAGACTATTCGGCGATGTAAACGTAGCTATACCGTGGAACGACTGAAGCCCCAGGTCGTCAAACTTCCTGACGGTGTTGTCAGGCACCGGATCAGTAAACGTTTTCTTGAAGGCCATTAGCGCAGGCCAGTCAATGGTGGGTACCGACGTAATGCCTTTGTCAGTCATTTGAGTTGCCCGAGCCACGACTTCAGCCGCACCAACGAGTACTTTCTTGGGGTCGCATCCCCGTTGCGAACACGTTCCTCCAAAGGGAAGCTTGTCAATGATAGCTACGGTTTTGCCGGCTTGTCGGGCCTTCTGGGCAACGGTTTGACCCGCCGACCCGGTGCCGACAACAATAAGATCAAAGGTTTGCATAGCGGTAGTGAGTAAAGCGTGTGCTCCAGGAAGTAACTAACAAAATCGCATAATGGACAAAAAAGAATCAATTTTAATGGTATCATCGATCAGGTAGACGGCTCCCTTACCCAAGACTACACACCTGGACAATGTAGAAAGGATTCGCAGACTATCTTCGTAACTTATGCGGTGTCGGGGTAGTAAACTCATTTGTCCTGAGTGTCTATCAAAGCAACCTACTTTTATCTTTGCGAATCAACGGTCTAGCGGAATTATTGTCTATATGCTGGTCAAAAAACTACTGGTTTTAAGTCTGTATCTATCTTTTGTTTCGCTCATCGGCTACGGGCAGTCGGTTCCCAACCCTACAGACACGAGCTACATCATGACGTTGCTCAGAAAAGCAGAAGCCATTGAGATGCAGCAGCCCGAAAAAGCCCTGCAAGAGTACCAGAGAGCCTATACGTTCTCCAAAAAAATCAATTACACAAAAGGCTATTTCGAGACTGTTAAGCTGACAGCTTATTTGCTCGATATGCTGGGACGCCACGATGAATCATACAAACTGGCGGCTCAGGGCCTGCAAAAAGCGTTACGCGATACGTCGGAACAATACCGGAGCACGTGCTATTTCGCCTTAGCGCAGTCGGCCATGTGGCAGGGGAAAAACAAAGAAGCAATTGTGAATTTTAAAAAAGCGGCTCCCTTCATGCTGGCGCATAAGAATCGCCGAAAAGCAGCCGTTATTTGCCAGAATCTGGGGCTTATGTACAAGGAAGAAAAGCTCTATGCGCAGGCACTCTTGTACTTTAACCGAGCGCTTAAGTACGATTCCATCGCGAAAAGCTCGCCAACGGACCTTGCTTATGACTATCATAGTATAGCAACCGTTTATATAAAGCAAAATCGGTTGCAACTGGGAATGAGCTACCTCCATAAAACCCGGTCACTGCTCGATTCAACGAAGGAACTTCACCTTCTGACCAAAGTGTATGCCGATATTGCTAATGTGCAGAAGGAGCAAGCCCGGTTCGATTCGTCACTGTATTATTACCAGAAAGCCCTACGCCTGAACCGTTCGCTGAACAACCCGCTTCACGAACTGCATTTGCTGGCCGGGCTCGCCGAAACCTACAACGAAATGAAGCAATACGGATTAGCTAAATCGTTGTTAGACAAAGCTTATGCGCTGGCAAAACAGCACAATGTAGGCCTGTCAGAATTTCGCAACATCTACCGCGAATACGCGAATGCTAACCTAGGGTTAGGTAATTACAAAGGGGCTATCCCCTGGTATGATAAGTATATACAAACCAAGGATTCGCTCTCGACGATTGAGGCTAAGGCGTTGCTGGAAGAGTATGAACTAAAGCTCCGCCAGGCCGAAGCCGGACAGAAACTCGCCGAAAAGCAACGGCGAATAGACCTGTTGGAACAGGCTCGTCAGCGGCAGAATTTATGGATATTAATAGCGGCTCTGGTTGGCGTATTGATAATAGGTGCGTTGGCATTCGCCTATCTATACTCCCGCCAACGTCAGCGTACCACTGAAAACGCCCTATTAGCCGCCGAGAGCGCCCACGCCCTCGAAGTTGTCCAATCAGAATTGCAGGGGCAGCAAAAAGAACGGCTGCGCATCTCCAAAGAAATGCACGATGATCTGGGAGCCTCTCTGACGGCCATCGGTCTGCTAAGCGAAGTAGTCAAAACGCGGATGGGTGCAGCAACCACGCCCGAAGTCGAGAAGATTTCAACGATTTCGGCCGACATGGTCACTACGATGAACGAGATCATCTGGTCATTGAATACCAAGAATGACAACCTCAATGGCCTGATTGCTTACATCCGGGCATACGCCAGCGAATTTATCGACAACACAAACTTACTGCTGCACACTGAGGTCAACGAGTCGCCCCAGGAAATCACCATTCGGGGTACGGACCGCCGGAACGTATTCCTCACCGTCAAAGAAGCACTTAATAACGTCGTTAAACATGCGCAGGCTACCCAGGTGTGGCTCACGATTCAACCCCAAACCGACCACCTACTCATTGAGGTCCGCGACAACGGCCACGGTTTCACCCCGAATGAACGAACGCGATTGCGCAACGGCCTCGGCAATATGCAGAACCGCATTGCCGAATCGGGCGGTGTTTGCGACATTACGTCATCAGAGCAGGGCACATTGGTGAAAATTTCGTATCCGTACCCATCCGTACCCACGGCCAAAATACTGCAAACGTAGTATAGTACTGACGAGAAAAAAGGGCCAATATTGCCAGATGAAAACCCCGATTACTGTAGCTATTGTCGAAGATAAAGAGCCCATTCGGCAGTCGTTGGCCATTTTAGTCGATGGCGCCGAGGGCTTCAGTTGTCAGGCCACCTTTGAAAATGCCGAATCGGCACTGGACTATTTGCCAAGCCATTGCGTCGATATTGTGCTGATGGACATTGACTTGCCGGGCATGAATGGTATCGACTGCGTTCGGCATTTGAAAGCCCTTTGTCCGAGCACACAGTTCATGATGTGCACCATGTACGACGAGGACGAAACTGTGTTCGACGCCCTCAAAGCAGGCGCTAACTCGTACATTCTCAAGCGTAGCCCTCCTCACAAACTGCTCGAAGCGATCACCGAATTGCACGAGGGCGGGGCGCCTATGAGCAGTACCATTGCCCGGAAAATTGCCAGTTCTTTTCACGTCAGTTCAGCCGTTCCTAACGAACTCGACGTGCTGACGCCCCGTGAGCGCGAAATTCTGGACCGCCTGTCGAAGGGCCACAGCCACAAGGAAGTTGCCAACGAACTGTTCATCAGCCCCACTACGGTCCGCAAGCATATCTTCAACATCTACGAGAAACTACAGGTACATTCTAAAATAGAAGCCGTCAATAAGTACCTGGGACGGAAATAAAGAGCGAAAAGCTGACCCAAATACGAGCAGCGTCCTTGTTGAGCGTAGCCGGCGTCTGACCCGCTACCGGCTGAATTGCCGATTGGTTGAGCGTAGTCTCCAGACTACGCTCCGGCGTTACCCGGTCTCTGACCGGAAGCCTAGCTAAGAAACACCGGTCAAAGACCGGATAACGCTATGGCGTAGTCTGGAGACTACGCCAAACTTAACGTCAACTTTCACCTTCCACTACATTAAAATCATACAAATGCGGTATTGTTGGCCCTGGAGTCGGCCGGTAGTTTTGCCACGGTGATTGACGGTAATCACTTCAAAACTTCCACCGGTTATGAAAAAACCCTTTCTGTGCTCACTGAGAACGCTGGCTTTCACCGTCTCTAAAGGCCGTTATCTGCCCTATAAACGTATTGCTTTCCTGGTTGCCGTTACGGCGTTGGGGGGGGGATCATCCTGCCAACGTGCCCCTCAGGCGTATTTTGCGCCAACCCCTCACCCGGCCGCTCAACGCCTGACGATTACACCCCCAACGCCAGAGCCGGTAGCGACCGCTTCAGTGAAAGAGGAAATTCCGGTTTCAACTAAACCTGTCTGGGAACAAACGACGGAACCCACCTTTGAACCGACGGTGGCTGCCAAAGTAGCCGAGCCCACCCGGAAGCTGACGCTCGCCAAGCGTTTGTTCGGTAGTAAATCGGTACCTCCTCAGTGCGATCAGATTGTATTGCGCAATGGTGACGTCGTTGAAGCGAAGATAAAGGAAGTGGGCGTCAACGAAATTAAGTACAAGAAGTGTGATCGGCCCGACGGCCCTGACTACACCATCGCTAAGCGCGACGTGCTCAGCATTAAGTACACGAACGGCGATGTCGAACGCTTTAATGCTACTCCTAATTCGTATAACAACAGTTCGTCGAGTGGCGGTCGCTCATCATACGATAGCCCTACTAACCCGCAGAACGACGGCCCTCGCACCGATCCGTTCGCTATCGTTGCCATTGCTACGGGTGGTTTGGCTATTCTGACGGGTTACGGAGCCTTCTTACTTGGTGCAGCGGCTGTCGTGTTCGGCGCCATAAGCTTAAGCCGCATTCGTAGAGAGCCGGGCCGTTTCAAGGGAAAAGGGTTAGCCTTAGGCGGTATGATTGCCGGTATTGTAGCGGCCGGCCTGATCCTTCTGTACATCTTATTTTGATACGTCAGCTAGCCGTTTCACAAGATTATTACGCCCGAAATTGATAGAATCTGTCCATCAGAAAAGCTCGTCCAACTCATGAAAAACTTGCTGATTGCCTTTGTCTTACTTTTAACGGTAAGTTCTTGTTTGCCCGATAAGATAGGCAAAAAAGACCCCGAGCCGGAGTTAGCCGGAACGTATCAGATGACTAGATATGTAGAGGGCAACAAAATTTATATTCCTGATGACACGGACTATAGCGGCACTGTAAACGTAACGAAGAAAAGCGACACTGAGCTTTCAATATCGGTTACAATTAATGTAGGAGGAACTTCTCTCAACTTGGGAAGTTATGACAATGCAACAATTACAAAATCCAGCGGCTCAGCCTACGACATATTGGATAATGGTACACGCGTTGGATCGATTAATGGAACCAATCTTTCAGCGAGTTATCTTACTAATACAGGTGCGCGGGTTTCACTATCCGCGAAGAAATAGTAGTTTTAAGCCTTCCAGAAGACGCCCAACTGTTGAGTCAGTTGGGCGTTTTTCGTGTAACTCCTGTATAACTTCATCTTAAATCTTTCATTGCACGATAGTTTATTATTGGTCATCTAAGCATTCGTCTCACTAACAAATGACCGTTTTATCAATTTTCTGGTTTTCACCTTTCTTCCAATCGTGAACCCTTAACCTTATACGTTCTGGCCGGTTATCCTGAAAAGAAACGTCAACGGTTATGAAATCCCGGAAAACCAGTTCGTCGTCGGAAGACGAGCCTGATAGCTCGCTGGAAGCACGGCGCGACTTTCTGAAACAATCATCATTACTCACTGCCCTCGCCCTAACGCCTTCAACTTTAGTAGTAGCCGCTGAGAACAGGATGGATGAAAAAGTAGCCGCTTATTTCGAGAAAGTCCCACTCACCATGCGGCTCAACGGCAAGCCACTCAATCTATCCGTCGAGCCGCGGGTTACGTTGCTGGATCTGCTGCGCGAACAGTTAGACATGACAGGTACGAAAAAAGGCTGTGATTATGGCCAGTGCGGAGCCTGCACGGTGCACATTAATGGCCATCGGGTCCTCTCCTGCCTGAGCCTGGCCATCATGCAAAATGGGAAAGACGTAACAACGATTGAGGGGCTGGCCAATGGCGAAACCCTGCACCCCATGCAAGCCGCTTTCATTAAGCACGATGGCTTTCAGTGCGGCTATTGCACCCCCGGTCAGATCATGTCGGCCGTGGCTTGTATCCGCGAAGGTCATGCCGACTCGGAGGCTGAAATACGTGAATACATGAGCGGTAATATCTGCCGGTGCGGAGCCTATAACAACATCGTGGAGGCCATTGCGGAAGTCAGGCAGGGAGGGCAAAAGGTATGATCAACTTCCAGTACGTTCGACCGTCAACGCAGCAAGCCGTTACCGACGCCCTGGCTAAAGACGCTAACGCTCAGTTCATTGCCGGGGGCACGAACCTGATCGATTTAATGAAGCGCGGGGTCATGATGCCCGAGCGGCTCGTAGACATCAACGGTTTATCGCTTCGTGCGATCGAAAAGCACGACAACGGCATACGTATAGGTGCTCTAGCACTGAATAGCCAGGTCGCCGATCATGCTCTCGTCCTTGAAAAACAGCCCTTACTAGCGCAGGCGCTAAATGCAGGCGCAACGGCGCAGATCAGAAACATGGCGACAGTGGGCGGCAACATCTTGCAGCGTACCCGTTGCTATTATTTCTACGACACAGCCCTGCCCTGTAATAAGCGGGAACCGGGTAGCGGTTGTGGCGCGTTGCAGGGCTTCAACCGCATTCATGCCATCTTCGGCGCGAGTGACAGCTGTATTGCAACCCACCCCAGCGACATGTGCGTAGCCTTAGCCGCCCTCGACGCTACCGTGCTGGTGTCCGGATCTAAAGGAGAACGGCGGATTCCGTTCGTTGATTTCCATCGGCTGCCCGGTAATACGCCCCAGCGCGACACGAACCTCGAACGCGATGAGCTCATCACTGCCATCGACATTCCCGATGCGGCTTACGGCAACCACGTGCATTATATGAAAGTACGCGATCGGGCTTCCTACGCCTTTGCGTTGGTATCGGTAGCGGCAGCCCTCAGTATGAACGGCAAAACGATCCGGAGCGCCCGCTTAGCGATGGGTGGTGTTGCCCACAAACCGTGGCGCTTAACCGAAGCAGAAAACAGCTTAGTGGGGAAGCCTGCCAACCAGGCTACGTTTGAACAGGCCGCTCAACTCGCCATGCGGGGCGCTAAAGGCTACGAACATAATGCGTTTAAATTAAAGATGGTGCCCAACGCCATTGTCGAAGCTTTAACAACCGCTGCCAGTTTGGCATAAACAGCCATGGAAAACGCATCTTTTAAGACCCAAATCGGCGATCCGCTAAGCCGGGTTGATGGCCGGGTAAAAGTGACGGGTGGAGCCAGATACGCGGCCGAAAACAACTTACCCGGGGTAACGTTTGGCGTATTGGTAACCAGCGCCATTGCCAAAGGACGTATTAAAAGCCTGGATACGAAAGCCGCCGAAAAGGTACCAGGTGTACTGGCCGTTATTTCCCACAAAAATTCGCCAAAAGTAGCTGGCTACGAAGCCGGTACCGACAATTCCGGATCGAGAGTATACGGTCAGGAATTCCGGGTGTTCTTTGACGATAAAATCTATTTCAACAACCAGCCCGTTGCCTTAGTCATTGCCGACACCTTTGAGCGGGCCAACGAAGCGGCCTCGCTGGTAGTGGTGCAGTACAACGAAGACAAGCACCAAACGGACATTAAAGCAAATACAGATAAAGGCTATAAACCCGAGCGCCCGGAAGACTATTCACGGGGTGAGCCAGACGCCTACAAGAGAGCACCGGTGCATATTGAGTACGAATACCACACGCCGATTCACGTCCACAACCCCATGGAGCCCCACGCAGCCGTGGCGGTTTGGGAAGGCGACGATAAGCTAACGGTGTACAACAAATCGCAGGGGGTTTCGCTGGCCAAGAAAGACCTGATAAAGGCATTCGACCTGAAAGAAGAGAACATTCAAATCCATTCGCCGTTTGTGGGTGGCGCCTTTGGCAGTTCGTCGCGGATCTGGCCGCAGGAGATGGCCGCCATTTTAGGAGCCAAAGTGGTTAAGAAACCCGTTAAAGTCGTACTCAAACGGGAACAGCAGTTCAATATGGTGGGCTACCGGCCGAGGTCGGTCCAGAAAGTTGGCCTGGGCGCTACACCCGATGGCAAGCTGGTGGGCACTACCCACGAGGCTTTTGGTCTTACGTCTATCTATGAGCAGTTTACGGAACGTACGCTCCACCCGACCAAGTCAATGTACAGTTGCCCGAACCTCAACGCGGTGTACCGGCTCGTTCCGCTCGATCTGAGTACACACTGCTGGACTAGGGGGCCTGGTGAAACCAGCGGTTCGTTTGCCCTGGAATCGGCGATGGATGAGCTGGCGTATGCTCTGAATATGGACCCGATGGCTCTCCGCTTAAAGAATTACGCCGATGTTGATCCCGAAAACAATAAACCCTGGTCGAGCAAGCACTTGAACGAATGTTACAAATTGGGCGCTGAACAGTTCGGCTGGAGTAAGCGTAATCCCAAACCACGCTCCATGCAGGCCAACGGCATGTTGGTGGGCATGGGCATGAGTTCAGGTATCTATAAATCGGACCGGGCGAAGGCTGCGGCAAAAGCCAAACTCATGGCCGATGGTACGCTCGTTATACAGACGGCCGCTGCCGACGTCGGGCCGGGCACATACACCATCATGACCCAGATTGCCGCCGATGTTATGGGTATGGACGTCAGAAAAGTAAGATTTGAGTTGGGAAACTCAAGCTTTCCGGAGGCTCCTCCGCAGTATGGCTCCCATACGACAGCGTCGGTCGGCTCCGCCGTGTACGACGTTTGTACAGCCGTGAAGGAACGGTTGAAAGAATTGGCGATCAACAAAGAAGGATCAGCGTTTTACAATGCGAAACCCGATGATCTGGTGTTTGATGATGGTACTCTCAAGCTCAAAGGTCGTTCTGCCGGGGTATCGTATGCCAACATTCTAAGGCAAAACAAGTTACCAGAGCTTGAAATAATGAAGGAATCGAAAGGTGGCCCTGAACAGGAACAATTCTCCCACAAATCGTTCTGCGCCAACTTCATTGAAGTACACGTGCATCCGACCACGGGTATGGTGCGGGTAACGAAAGTGGTTTCAGCCATTGATGCCGGAAAGATCATGAATCAGAAAACGGCCCGTAGCCAAGTACTTGGCTCAGCCGTGTGGGGCATTGGCATGGCGCTGATGGAAGAAGGTGTCATCGACCATCGCTATGGCCGGTTTATGAATAAAGACCTGGCTGAATACCACGTACCGGTCTTTGCCGACATGCCGCAGATTAACGCGATTTTCATCGATAAACGCGACCCGATCGTTGATCCGATGGGCGCCAAAGGACTTGGGGAAATAAACATGGTTGGCTTTGCAGCTGCGATCGCCAATGCAGTGTACCATGCCACCGGCAAGCGCATCCGTGAACTGCCCATCACGCCTGACAAGCTGATTTAATAATATATATTTGTATATAAGAAGGGCGGTCCTTGTGCAAGGACCGCCCTTCTTATATACAACTTGTGGCTGGTTGATGTAGCCTGGTGCGGGCTGCGTACCAACAGCTACGTCCGGGTAATAAATTGCTGACGCTTACTGCCCGGACGTGGCCGTCCGGGCTACTGCCTTACACAGCTCTTTCACCCCTTTTACGATTAACTCCCTGATCTATTTACGCTACTGCCACATACAACTCTTCCCGCTGTTGCTTCACGCGTTCGTCGGTCAGGTACTCGTCGTAGGTCATTAGCTTATCAGGGATACCCGCCGGACGGTCGGCCGCTGCCGGTGATCTCAATGATGCGGTTGGGGACGTTCTGGGCGAACGGATGGTCGTGGTTACGCGTTTCTGCATCAACTACGTAGTAGAAAAGTACTACACTGCGCTACGAAACAGGTGGTTGGCTTTTAGTGTATTCGTCCAGATACTCTTTGGTGAGCCTGTAAAACTGGCGGGCGTAGTCAAGCGATTGGTGAGCTTCTTCAACAGAAATGTCAGTTTCCAGGTCATAATCACCTGATTGGCGAAGTTGGAAGGCCGCTTGTATCCAATTAATTGTTTCGTGGGGAAAGCGGCCGGTTCGTATGAATAATTCGTAAAATTTCCCCTGCACTCCAGAATGCCGTTTGGTTTGGACACCTTCGGTGTAAAGCAGGGCCGTTAAACAGTAAAAAATAGCGTAGTAAGCGCGGTTTGCCGCTGCAATCGTAAAACCACCATTCAAATCATGCGCCGATTCATTCAACGTATCTTCGGCTCGTTCCAGAGCCAGTTGCGCTTCGTAGCCTTTACTCATAACCGAATACCCTCCTGACGGATTGCCTGGTACACACCCTGCTCAGATGTGTTTAGCCTCTGTTCGGAAACCGGCAAAACGGAAACCATAATACCGTGTTTCAGACTAAGCTCAGCACTGATGGGAGCTAACTTAAATATCTCGGCCGCCGGTCGGGTGGCGGGATCTTTCAATACAACAGCAAAATCCATATCTGACTCCGGCTGATAGTCGCCACGGGCGTAAGAACCAAACAGAACCAAGCCGGTTAATTGATCGCCATAAAGTGCCAGCAGTTCCTGTTTAAATTCGGTGGCTACACGTTCGATTGAATCTGAGAGGACCATTTGCACACTGAACTGATTTTCGGCCAAGTTACACAAAACTACGCATCGAACGACGAGTTAAAAATACCAGGCGGTTAACAGGATAGGCAACAGAAAAGCCACGCCAGTTGATGCTGAGCGTGGCTTTTCGCTATAAAATCGTATGCAGTGTGTATTTACACCACGGCTTCATACAGTTCTTCCCGCTGTTGCTTCACGCGTTCGTCGGTCAGGTACTCGTCGTAGGTCATTAGCTTGTCGAGGATGCCCGCCGGGGTGATCTCGATGATGCGGTTAGCCACTGTCTGCACAAACTGGTGGTCGTGCGAGGTAAACAGGATTGGTCCTTTAAAATCGATCAGCCCGTTGTTCAGCGACTCAATCGATTCCAGGTCGAGGTGGTTGGTGGGTTCGTCGAGCATCAAGACGTTGGCGCCCGACAGCATCATCTTCGACAGCATACAACGCACTTTTTCTCCCCCGCTCAACACTGTCGCTTTTTTCAACGACTCTTCGCCCGAGAACAGCATACGGCCTAAAAAGCCCCGGATGAAGCTCTCGTCTTTCTCGACCGAATACTGACGCAGCCAGTCGACTAAGTTCAGATCGGTCTGGAAGAACTTCTCTTTCTCGGCATCCGTCGGGAAATACGACATAGTGATGGTGATGCCCCACCGGAACGTACCAGAATCCGCTTTGCGCTCGCCCGCCAGAATATCCAGCAAGGCTGATACGGCCAGGCCATCCCGGCTGTACAGGAAAATCTTGTCCTGCTTGTTAACCGTGAACGACAGGTTTTCGAACAGCTTGGTACCGTCTTCGGCGGTGTACGTCAGGTTCTCAACCGTCAGGATCTGATCACCCGGTTCGCGCTCGGGTTTGAAATTGACGTAAGGATACTTGCGCGACGACGGCTGAATATCCTCAATCGTTAGTTTTTCGAGCAGTTTAGCGCGGCTCGTGGCCTGCTTCGACTTCGATGCGTTGGCCGAGAAGCGACGAATGAACTCTTCAAGCTCTTTACGCTTATCCTCGGTTTTCTTGTTCTGGTCCTGCCGCTGCTTCAACGCCAACTGGCTCGACTCGTACCAGAACGAATAGTTACCGGCGAAGAGTTTAACCTTGCTGAAATCAACGTCGACGATCTGCGTACAAACCTGATCGAGGAAGTGACGGTCGTGTGATACGACAATGACGGTATTGCTGAAATTGGCCAGGAAGTTTTCCAGCCAGATCACCGACTCCACATCGAGGTTGTTGGTTGGCTCGTCAAGCAGCAGGACGTCGGGGTTTCCGAACAGAGCCTGCGCCAGCAGCACGCGTACCTTTTCGGAACCGTTCAGGTCGCTCATCAGCGAGTAGTGAACATCTTCTTTAATGCCTAATCCCGAAAGCAGGCTGGCCGCATCCGATTCGGCATCCCAGCCGTTCATCTCGGCAAACTCGGATTCCAGCTCAGCCGCCTTCTCGCCATCGGCGTCGGTGAAATCAGTTTTAGCGTAGAGCTCGTCTTTTTCCTGCATGATGTCATACAGGCGTTTGTTGCCCATAATGACCGTTTGCAGTACTGGATATTCGTCATAAGCCGACTGATTCTGGTTCAGCACCGACATCCGTTCGCCGGGTGTCATGGTTACCGAGCCCGTTTGTGGCTCAATTTCCCCCGATAGGATTTTCAGGAAAGTTGACTTACCAGCTCCGTTAGCACCGATAACTCCGTAGCAGTTACCGGACGTAAACTTTATAGTGACGTCGTCAAAAAGCACTCGCTTTCCATAGCGGAGTGAGACGTTTTGTACCGTGATCATGATGTGTTATCTCCCGTTCAAATGAAGCAACAAAGGTACGAATTTTTGCCGGGAAAGGGAAAGTTGCTGCTACCTGACGCCGTTGGTCCAGCTTAACATTGTATTAAATTTAGCGTATAGGTAAAAACAATAGTTTTGCGGTTGATACCATTCAATGACTCATGCTTCAGCCCACTACCCTCGCCTTTCTATCAGACCTGAAGGCGAACAACAACAAACCCTGGTTCGATGCCAACCGGCCGGCTTACGAAGCCGCCAAAGCTGACGTTGTGCAACTCGTAGCTCAGCTAATTGAAGAGTTAGGCCTTGTTGATCCGGCCATTGCCGAAACACCACTCCAGGCCAAAAGCTGCATCTTTCGTATTAATCGGGACGTACGCTTTTCTTCTGACAAATCGCCCTACAAAACCAACTTCGGTGCCTGGTTTAACAAAGGCGGCAAGAAGCTGGCCTCGGCGGGTTACTACCTGAACATTGAGCCAGGAAACAGTTTTGTAGCGGGCGGTATGTATATGCCCGACCCAACCGTACTGACCACGATTCGGCAGGAGATTGACTACAACCTGAACGAGTTTGAGGGCTTACTAAACGATCCGGCTTTTACAAAATACTTCTCCGGTTTAAGCCGTGAAGAGTCTTTGCAACGACCTCCCAAAGGCTATACCGTCGACAATCCGGCCGTTGAGTACTTGAAGCTAAAGAGTTTTACGGCCTCTCACCCACTACCCGATGCGGCCCTGACCAAACCGACCTTACCCAAACAAGTACTGAATGCATTTGCCGGTCTACAGCCGTTGGTAACGTACTTAAACCGAGCCCTCGTGGAGTAGCGTACGCTTCAGTCTTATATCCTTACCCTCCCCCTAGCCCCTCTCCTAAACTAAAGAGGGACTAGGGTAACTTGTATTACAGCGCTAAATGCTGCGATTGCACAGCTTCTCCGTAGAAAACTGTTGCCTGTCGGTCAAAATCGTCGGTCGAATCAGTGGTCAGGAAGGTTCGTCGGCCGTGTTTACTGCATTGGGCTTCAATCTCCGGATGACGTTGCAGGTAATTAGCCAAACTTTCCGCAACGATTGTGCCCTGACTAACAATAGTGACTTCAGCCGGGGCTGCCTGGCGTATTTTGTCGTACAGCAACGGGTAATGGGTGCAGGCCAGCAGTAACGTGTCAATTCGGGGCGATTGCGCTCTCAGCCGGTCGATGTGTTGCTTGACAAAATAATCAGCGCCCGCGCTGGCGTACTCGCCGTTTTCGACAAGTGGCACCCACATCGGACAAGCTTCCTGAAACACCTGCAATTCCGGAAAGAATTTTTCAATCTCAACGACGTACGACTCCGACGTTACGGTGCCACGGGTCGCTAAAACACCTACATGGCCAGTCTTGGAATAGGTACCAATCACCTCCGTCGTAGGCCGGATTACCCCAAGGACCCGTCTGTCCGGCGCTACAATTGGCAAGTCAAGTTGTTGAATATTACGTAGCGCTTTGGCCGAAGCTGTATTACAGGCCAGCACGACCAATCGGCAGCCCTGATCAAAGAGATGCTGCACACATTCTAAGGTATATTGATAAACCGTATCGAACGAGCGGGTACCGTAGGGCGTTCGGGCATTGTCGCCAAGATAGACGTAATCGTATTGAGGCAGCTTTCTAACGATTTCGCGTAAAACGGTCAGGCCCCCGTAGCCCGAGTCAAATACGCCAATGGGTTGGTTCATAGCTGTTTTACGCATTTATGTACCCAATCTGTGAATTGCTCCCTTGTCAGCTTACCGTCAGCAACCTCTAGAATAATATGTTCCTGTTCGTCAACAGAAGCTTCTATTTCAAAACCGTTCATGACCAAAATTACTTCTATGACAGGATGACCAATTCGCTTGTTTCCATCGACAAAAGGATGATCACTAATTAGCAAATAGCCAATTAAAGCCGCCTTATCTATCAGTGTAGGATAAAGGTCATTTCCATCAAACGTAGCAAAAGGTTGTACTAAGGCAGAAGCTACAAGATCGTAATGACGCACCCCAAACTCCCGCCAGATTGCTCGCTGATACGTTTGTGTAATGACAACACATCAGCGAGTTCCAAAAATATCATCAGGTCAGACGCTCGTATAATGCCTTGTTTTTAGCAAGAACATAGTCTATGGCTCGCTCAATCTTAGAAGCTCATCTACAGTCAAGTTTGCGGATTCTGCTTTTGACTGTAAAGCCGACATCTGTTGGTCAGGCAAGGTTAGTTGTATCGTTACCATGACCATTTAACGTGAATAATGGCTAGCCTTCTAGGCCTGAATGAGCGGAGCCTTGTCATCCCGACGCCAGGAGGGATCTTCTGGTGAGGGAATGCCTACGGATAAAGAAGATCCCTCCTGACGTCGGGATGACAAAGTCAAGCCATTATAACCATGTGGTAATAAAGCATTCGTTTAAGCATTTATCCACTATTCACGTTAATTAACAGTTTTTAAACTTACCCTAACAATTCCTTCCCCTGCGCCAAAGCGGCATCCAGGCCCGACGAATCCGAGCCACCGGCCGTAGCGAAGAAAGGCTGGCCACCGCCCCCACCTTTGATGTTTTTAGCAAGCTCTTTCACAACCTGCCCAGCATTGAGGTTTTTAGTCTGAATGAGTGAGTCAGGCAGCATAACGGCCAGTTGGGGTTTCCCGTTGATGTCAGCGCCCAGCACCAGTGCCAGGTTGTCCACCTTTGCTTTCAGGTCATACGCCAGTTGTTTGAGGGCATCGGCGTTCGGCACCTCAACACGTTCAACCAGACGAGTGTGGCCCGGTCCGCCGTTGCGGTTTACGGCTTCCACTTTTTCCAGCAGCTGATTTTTCAACTGCTGTACTTTTTCGTTCTGCAACGCTTCAACCTGCTTCTGCAAGGCGGTTCGTTCCTCCATAAGCGCCTGCACTGCTTTTACCAGATCTTTCGGCGCTTTCAACAGCTCTTTCAACTCACTGACAACCGCCATCTGCTCATTGACAAGCTGTTCCGCTCCGGCTGATGTCTTAGCTTCTACCCGCCGAACACCCGTCGATACGGAGCCTTCGCCCGTAAACTTGAACAGACCAATGTGGCCCGTAGCCGGTACGTGTGTACCCCCACAGAGTTCAACGGAGTAATTCGGGTCGAAGGTGATGACGCGCACAAAATCACCGTATTTCTCGCCGAACAGGGCCGTTGCGCCCATGTTCTTAGCATCGGCAATGGGTACGTTCCGTTTTTCGTCGAGCTTGATGTCTTCGCGAATTTTCTCGTTCACGATCCGCTCCACCTCAGCCAGTTGCTCATCGGTTACTTTGCTGAAGTGCGAAAAGTCGAACCGCAGCGCATCGGGACCTACGTAAGACCCTTTCTGCGCTACGTGCGTACCGAGCACATCACGTAGGGCGGCATGCAGCAGGTGTGTAGCCGAGTGGTTACTACTGGTTAAGCCCCGACGCGCTGTATTGATAACTGCGTATACCGAATCCGCTTCGGTTAACAGATCGTCGATACCGTCCACATTCTGGACAATATGGATAATCAGGTCGTTTTCCTTCTTAGTATCGAGTACGGTCAGGGTTCCGATCTGGTCTGAGTTTGAGAACAGTTCAAGCGTACCTGTATCGCCAATCTGTCCACCCGATTCGGCGTAGAACGGCGTTTTATCCAGCACCACCTGTACCTGTGTGCCCTGCTTGTTCTGAATCTTGCGGTACTTCACAATCTGAGCATAGGCCTCGGGTTGATCGTAACCGACAAACTCAACCTTATCATCCAGTTCAGCTAGATCGATCCAGTCCCCCGCTGATGATTGGGCGTCCTTGCGCGACCGTTGTTTCTGCTCCTGCAATGCTTTCTGGAAACCAGCTTCGTCAATGCTCAAGCCTTTCTCACGAGCGATCAAGGCGGTTAAATCAGCTGGAAAGCCGAACGTATCGTTCAGTTCAAAAACCGTTTCGCCGGGTATTTCCTGTTTGCCTTCGGTTGTCAATTGGCCGATAATCTGATCTAAACGACCGAGCCCGGTACCCAATGTCCGCAAAAACGCGATTTCCTCTTCTCGAATCACGGTAGCCACGAAATCGCGTTGGGCGTTCAGCTCGGGGAAGACGTCGGCAAACTGCATCGCCAGCGTTGGCACGAGCTTGGTCATGAACGGCTCAGTCAGGTTCAAATACGAATAGCCGTAGCGGATGGCCCGACGCAGAATCCGCCGGATCACGTAACCCGCCTTGGCATTGCTGGGCACCAGTCCGTCGGCAATGGCGAACGATACGGCCCGAATGTGGTCAGCAATTACGCGCATCGCTACGTCTGTCATGCTCTTGCCCGCTTCGTACTTTATACCCGACAGTTCTTCGATAACGTTGATCGTACCCGAAAAAACGTCGGTGTCGTAGTTCGATTTCTTGCCCTGAATGGCCATGCACAACCGCTCGAAACCCATGCCCGTATCGACGTGGCGGGCGGGCAGCGGCTCCAGCGAACCATCAGCTTTCCGGTTGAACTGCATGAACACCAGGTTCCAGATTTCGACAACCTGCGGATGGTCGGCGTTGACGAGTTCTTTGCCGGGCGTCTCGGCAACTTCTTCCGCCGAACGTAAGTCCACGTGAATCTCGGAGCAGGGACCGCACGGCCCCGTATCACCCATTTCCCAGAAGTTATCTTTCTTATTCCCGTAAATAATCCGGTCTTCGCCAACGATAGGTTTCCAGAGATCGAACGCTTCCTGGTCGAAGGGTACGTTGTCTTTTTCATCACCCTGAAACACCGATACGTACAACCGGTCTTTGGGCAGTTTATACACCTCTGTCAGCAGTTCCCACGCCCAGGCAATGGCTTCCTTTTTGAAGTAATCACCGAAGGACCAGTTGCCGAGCATCTCGAACATGGTGTGGTGATAGGTATCAAACCCTACATCTTCGAGGTCGTTATGCTTACCCGACACGCGCAGGCATTTCTGCGTATCGGCCACCCGCTTAGAAGGGGGCGTACCGTTGCCCAGGAAGAAGTCTTTAAATTGCGCCATACCCGAGTTGTTAAACATCAGCGTGGGGTCGTTTTTGGCGACCAGTGGAGCCGAGGGGACAATCAGGTGTTCTTTGGAGCGGAAGAAGTCGAGAAAATGCCGACGTATTTCGTGGGAAGTCATTGTTCAGTGAGCAGTTATCAATCAACAGCCAGCAGCCAACAGTTGGATTCTGAGAAACACAGCAGCCAGAAAGCCAACCATAGCCTGTTAGTAAGGCAATTCGTCCCGCAAAATTACGGCAAAACTTGCGTTTATTCAGGCAGATTGGGAAGTTTGTCCAATGGACGGTTCAGGTAAGCTATACTACGGGATTAAAGAAGTGGCAGAGATGTTCAAGATCAATGCCTCCAAGCTGCGCTTCTACGAAAAGGAGTTTCCTACGTTTCAGCCCAAGAAGAACCGCTCCGGCGACCGGGTGTACACCCAGGCTGACATTGACCACTTACGCGAAATTCTTGAGCTGACCACCGAGAAAGGATACACGCTACCCGGCGCCCGTGAGTTCTTAAAAAGTCGGGAAACCGCTCGCCGGGAGAACGCTCGTATGATGGGCAAGCTACTGGACATAAAAGCATTCCTCCAACAAATGCGCGATAGCCTGTAATAGGGATCAGTGAGCAGCCATCAGTTCTTACAGTGTTCAGCTTGTTGGCTGATGGCTGCTCACTGACAACTGTTAAAGTGCTTTCATGAAGGCGACTAGCGCCTTCTTTTCACCGGGAGTCAGGTGTAGCTTGTCTTCGGGTAAGGTTTGGTTGTCGAGGTTAAAGCCTAGTCCGTTGCCTCCGCCTTTGTCGTAAAAATCAACAACTTCTTCGAGCGATCTATAAACACCATTATGCATGTACGGAGCCGTTTTGGCTACATTGCGGATCGTGGGTGTTTTGAAAGCGTGTTTCTGTATATGGATCTTCGTCGTTTGAAATTTACCGAGATCCGGGTCCAGCTGCCGGTTTTCGGCGGTGGCGGGTGTACCAAGCACTTCACTTTCCGTTTTTTGATACGCCGGTGGCACCGTACCGTTGAAAAGAGGATAAAAGTGACAAGTGGCGCACTTTGCCTTGCCCATAAAGAGATTGAATCCGTGTTTTTCTTCTGACGTCAGAGCCGTAGGTTGTCCCCTAAGGTAGCGATCTACCCGCGAGTCAAGATTGGTTAGCGAACGGATGTAGCTAGCGACCGCATTCTTAAGATTTTGCTCAGTTATGCCGTCTTTATAAGTATCGGCAAACGCCTTCCGATACGCTGCTTTGTTCCGTAACGCGCTAACTGCTTTTGGTAACGACCCGTGCATTTCCTGCGTATTCTGAATAACATCACTAGCCTGATCTTCCAGAAATATTACGCGCGAGTCGGCAAACTGAGCAGCCTGAAACGTAGCATTCAACAGCGTAGGTGCGTTACGGGCGATACGTCTCCCACCGAAGCCTATGGCCAGGCTTTTTGGTTCGCCATCGGTAAAGGCTTTGTCGGGCTGGTGGCAGGTCGCACAGGTGCGCCTGGAATCACCTGACAAAATAGGGTCATAGAACAGAAGTTTGCCCAATGCAACTCGGGCGGGTGTTGGACGATCATCGTTTGTATTGACGAAGTAACCCGTATCAAAAGCCTTGAGATCGTTGAGCGTCCGGGCTTCAGTCGATAGCAGCCGGCTCTCTTGAAAAACCGGAATTTCTAATGCCTTTTGCGTATCGAGTAATAGACCACTCAGTACGTTAGCGTGGTTTGTAATAAACCCAAGCCGGTCGAAACTATTGAAGTTTTTCTCGCTTTTTAATGCGCTTATCGCTCCCGCAAACGTCCGATCGAGCAGAGTAGCCAATGCTGCATCTTTAGTAGCTGGCTCATAAATACTTACGTAGCGTTGTAAGCTTTCAAGTGCAGCGGCCGCTTCGGGTAACGAATGCGTGGAAACCGGTGAATCGAAACCGGTGATTCCCAACGAAAGCAAACGAAACACTTCTAATCGTATCGCGTCGAACACATGACTGTCAGTCATTTCGTTGGTTGAAGCTACTTTAGTCAGCCGTCCGACGTTCGATTGCAAAACAGCTGCTTTTGTTAACAGATCCTGATGCTGAGCAGGGTCGTACGGAAACAACAGTTCCTCAATTACCTGAAATCCTTCTGGTTGAATTTGCCGCTGCAAACCGTCATCTTCTTCTACTTCGGGCAAAGCTGGGCCATTTAAGCTCTTAGCCGTTTCGGGATTATAAAGCTCAGCCAAAAACTCAACGCGTTTGTAAGCCAGTCGGGCGCTACGGAACGCCGATTGCATATCAGCGACTGATCTATGAGAGAGAATGATTCGATTCAGGTGTCTGACCGATGAGTCGAGCCCGGCAATATCTTTCAGGTACTGTGCTTTTACCTGCTGCACAGGCGTAAGCCGCGGCTGAAGTAAATAATACGAAACAGCCACTATCAACCCGGTAGCCAGTACCATCAGTGTCCACCGTACACTAGTCCGATTGGCTTTGCTGACGGATGTAGCTGGCGTTTGTTCTGAAAGCATGTGAGTACAGTTTAAATACAGCCGTTTGATGAAGAAAAAAGCCTGACTGGAGACGATTCCAGCCAGGCAAGAACAGTATACGTCGTGTGGATTAACGCGGTAGTCCTTTGATTACTAAAATTTGACTAGCCTGCTTTTCATCCTTACGTTTAGAACCTCCATCAACACCTGCATACTTTGCGTCGGTCCAGGTATGTGGCTGAACGGCCAGTGTAAACGTATTTGGTACACCGATTACGTCAGAAACATCGATTAGCGAACCATATTCCCAGGCTCCAAATTTGGATGACCCACCGACGTTGTACTTGGCAGCATCAGCAGCCGTACGGCGAGGGTCAACCGCCAGCACCGGCTTCAATTCGTTCGTTTTCAGATTTAGCTGATAGATGTACGAATCGTGAGTCTCATCGCCGTAGCCGTTGGGATCTTCCTGTGTATAAAGATAGTTTTCGGTTACGCAGATATTATCTACGTTCTGAAACGCTTTAGCTGGTCCGTTCCGGTCATCGCCGTCCAGAATTACCTCCAGCGAGCCTTTCAGCGGATCAGCATCATTCAGCGTCAGACGATAAACCCGACCGTACTTCGAACGAGAATAATCAGCATTAGCTTGCGAGGTAGCCTGACCTGTCACGTTAAAATACACCTCACGTCCC
This sequence comes from Spirosoma soli, assembly GCF_042684525.1. Lineage (NCBI taxonomy): Bacteria > Pseudomonadati > Bacteroidota > Cytophagia > Cytophagales > Cytophagaceae > Spirosoma > Spirosoma soli. Next base: position 96,072 of record NZ_JBHULN010000003.1, read on the forward strand.
GTGCTCTTTTTGCGGTAATCAACATCTTCAACCCGACCAAATTTAATGGCTTTCAGATCGTTCACTTTGGCATTGATCTGTGCACCAGTCAAGGTTTTGTGGTTCTCAACCTGCACAAACTCAACCGGATACTTGGTACCAACCTTCATATCCATTTCCTTTTGGTTGTTGTCGCTGCGCTTAAGCATATAAAGCGATCCGTTTTCCAGATCACCAACCGTGTTCGAGACATACATAGCGACCTGACCTCCATTAACGGCCGAATCATCGTCGCCGATTAGAACAATGGTTTTACCAGAATAAGCCTGTTTTGGTAAAGGAACCGCGTTTTCAGCACTCCAGCGTCCTAAACCAGCAATCTCCTTCGAAATTCCAGCCGATCCTACGTCAGCCCGTGGATTAACGCCGTGTGTACGTGACTCTTCGCCACTTTCACCGCTTGTCAGATACAAAGGACCAAAGCCATGCTCTTCCTGGGTAGCCATCGTAGCCGAACAAAGCCGCCAAAGTCCACCGTCCGAGTTAAGGATATATTCACCTTTTACAGGCTTAAACGTCTTGTCTAACGTAATTCGCGATACGGCAAAATTATCTTCGTGATTAACCAGCATGGTATACGTCCCATCGGTGTTCTTAAGTATCCCTGAGCCATCGGCTGACCCTCCAAAAACGAAGGCAGGCGACTGGTCGAGCTTGTCATCGCTTCCTATCAGCGAATAAATCTCTAGATTCTCGAAACCTGGCATTGCTTTCGCTAAGGCAGGCGTTGTGGACTGATTTTTTAGTACAACTTCCGATGTTGGGCCTGTTGGTACATTAGGGTTCTCTTCGTTCGTACAGGCGAGGGCTCCGAAAAGCGAAAGCAAAACGGTTGAAGAGAGAAAAAGTTTGTTCGTACGCATGGGTTTTTGCTTGATGTGTAGACTATTTTTCACAAAATTACCCATTGGCCCAAACAAGTGTGTACCTAAACCATTACGTGTGTGCTATCATTGCAAGGCTACCCTTAACGAAAACTTCACAAATAATTAACAAATACAGTTTATCCAAAAACCTCACCTTTCAAAACACGATCTTCGTTACGGCTATACTATTTTTACCAAATAACTAGAAACACTGATAAATTAGCGTTTCTAACCGTAACGCTACACTGTGTCTTATAACCTTCACCAAATTGGCCTGACGCTCGTTCCGGGCGTGGGCAGCATCCTTGTTCGCCAACTTATTAGCTATTGTGGCGCTGCCGAAGACGTCTTTCGCTCTCCCCTCGCCCGGCTGTTAAAAGTGCCCGGCATCGGCGACGTAACGGCCCGCGCCATCCTGAAGTCAGACGTATTGACCGAAGCTGAACAGGTCGCTAAACGCCTTGAAAAGCTAGGCGCTTCGACTTTGTTTTATACCGATAAAGCCTATCCGAACCGGCTGAAAACGCTTTACGATGCGCCAGCGCTGCTGTATTTTCAGGGAGCCGGTAACCTGAACGCACCACGTACTATTGGTTTGGTCGGCACACGGCAGGCAACCGAATACGGCCGTCGGATTACGTCGGAGATTGTCGAAGCGGTGGCACCCTACGGCGTCAACGTCATTAGCGGGCTAGCCTATGGCATCGACATCGCGGCTCACCGCGCCAGCTTAACCAACGGCTTGCCGACCATTGGTGTGATGGCCAGCGGACTAGACATTATCTATCCAAATGTCCATCAGAAGACCGCGCGGGAAATGACCACGCTGGGTGGTCTGCTCACCGAAAGTCAGCCAGGTACCAAACCCGATGCCCACCTGTTCCCGGCTCGGAACCGGATTATTGCAGGATTAAGCGACGCTATTGTCGTCGTGGAAGCCGCGGCCAAAGGGGGAGCACTTATTACGGCCGAATACGCTAATAACTACCATCGCGAAGTCTTTGCCGTGCCGGGACAGTTAAATCAGGCGTTCTCGGCGGGTTGCAATAAACTCATCCGCGAAAACAAAGCGCAAATTTATACAAGCCCCAAAGACCTGATTGAGACCCTGAATTGGGATCGGGACGTTGATCATGTGTCCAGCAAAAATATAGCCCCGGCTTTGCCCGTTGACATCACCGAAGAAGAAAGCCAGATCGTGGCCCTGCTACGTCAGTCAACGGATCTTCACATTGATGATTTAAGCTGGCAATCGCAGATTCCGATGGGCCGCCTGGCTTCGGTATTGCTTAATCTGGAGTTTCGGGGCTTTGTACGCTCGCTGCCGGGGAAGAAGTATGCAGTGGTGTATGTGTAGGCATTTCGTCCTTTAAGCCCACTCCCGACAACCGCCTTATTTTCATTTCGGAGAGCAGATACACGAGCTTTTGTACCGCAAATTCGTACGACAAACCCTCGGGACGGATGTTTGAGACACAGTTTCTTGACTCATCCGTTAAGCCCGGTTTAGGCTGGTAGGTCAGGTAAGCGCCCAAACTATCGGGCGACGATAGACCCGGTCGTTCGCCAATGAGTACTACCACCATTTCGGCGTTTAGCTGGTGCGCGATCTCGTCGCCGATGGCGACACGCCCCTGCTCAACCAGGCAGAGCGGAGCCAGTGACCACCCTAGTTCCTGCACGGCTTTCACCAGTGAGGAGACAACGGGGATGGCATGTTTGTTAATCGCCGTGGCTGATAGTCCATCGGCTAAAACGATGGCGATATCAACAGTAGATACTGTTACTGCCGATTGGCCGGTAAAAGTTGTCCGGCTCTCTGGAGTTGTGCCAACAAGGCCCCTTTGTCGGCTGGTGTCGAGGCTACCCGTACGTAGCTTCCGACCTAAATCCGGGCGCTGCAGGTACTGCCGCCGATCGGCGGCCTGACTGTGCAGTAGCAACGGGTCGGGGCAGATAGTGTTCAGCTGGTTCAGTAAACCAGACGTGTCGAGTTCAGAGTACACCGCATCACGCGCCCGGGCGTGGTCGAGCTGAAAGCTCAGTAATGCGTCGGTTGGTAAACTATGGCCGACGCGACCCTGCGCAATGCGGGCAGCCGTGTGCTGTTGCAAAAACGCCCAGGGGTCGGTGGTTGTCATAGTTCTCAGGGGAGTTATCTGGATAAACTAACCACAAAATAGCAAACAAAGCAAGCTGGTTGGGATTATTGCACTAAAGCGTTATCCGGTTGGAGATTGGAAAAAGTTGCTAAACACCGGTCGGAGACCGGATAACGCCAGAGCATAGTCTGAAACTATGCTCAACATGGCTCACTCAAATAGTTGTTAAAGGTTACAGTAAGCACTCAACTTATAGTTTAGTTTGATTCAATCACTTTTTCAACTTAGTTGGTTTAAAAAGCGGAGTATAGACTTATACAAGTTGTGGTGTTACGTTTGTATCCCGAAACAGACCGTCCATACGATCAAGAGATGTTAACTAGCCATCGATCTAAGCTTCTGCTTTGCTTAACCACAGTAAGCGTTATTGCCCATACAGCCTTTGCCCAACCTAACAATGAATCGACACCGGCTCCTAAAGCAGCGGGCAATCCGGTATTCCCCGGCTGGTACGCTGATCCCGAAGGGGTTATTTTCGGTAAGAACTACTGGATTTACCCGACGTACTCCGCTAAGTACAATGAACAGGTGTTTTTTGACGCTTTTTCGTCTCCAGATTTAAAAACCTGGACCAAGCACCCACGCATTCTCGATTCGGCAGCGGTTAAATGGGCGAAACGTGCCCTGTGGGCACCCGCTATCGTCGAAAAAGGGGGCCGATACTTTTTGTTTTTCGGCGCGAACGATATTCAAAGCAATAAAGAGTTGGGTGGCATCGGGGTAGCCGTAGCCGACAATCCCGCTGGCCCTTTCAAAGACTACCTGGGCAAACCCCTGGTCGACCAGTTTCATAACGGTGCCCAACCGATCGACCAATTTGTGTTTAAGGACAAAGACGGGCAGTATTACCTTATTTACGGTGGCTGGAAACATTGCAACATTGCCCGGTTAAAGGACGATTTTACGGGGTTCATTCCTTTTGCCGACGGTACTACGTTTCGGGAAATTACCCCCCAGAATTACGTGGAAGGGCCAATCATGTTTATCCGTAACGGCAAGTACTACTTTATGTGGTCGGAAGGGGGCTGGACCGGGCCAGATTATTCGGTAGCGTACGCCGTTGGTTCGTCACCGTTTGGCCCGTTCGAACGAGTTGGCAAAATCTTGCAGCAGGACCCGACGGTCGCCACCGGCGCAGGCCACCATTCGGTCATTCAGATTCCCGGAACGGACGAATGGTATATTGTCTACCACCGACGCCCACTAACTGAAACGGACGGGAACCACCGCGAAACCTGCATCGACCGGCTTTATTTCGATGAGAAGGGGGCGATCAAACCCGTAAAAATCACCACAGTAGGCGTTGAAGCGCGCTTGTTGAAATGAGTCATTGATGGTCAAGCATGGTCAGGCATAGGCAAGAACATCGGCGTTCTGAATCAATGACTTACAAAGCCTGGCCGTACTTGACAACTATTGAAGTGGTTACATAATGACCCCCTTTTTAAATTCCTTCCAGTAACCGATGGCTGGCTGAAGCGGGTAGCAGGCGTCCGTTTGTATCTATGAGATTCATTTGCAGAAGCCACTGGTCGAACTCGGGCGCGGGACGCAGTTTCAACAAATCTCTGACGTAAAGCGCATCATGAAAACTAGTACTCTGGTAATGTAACATCACATCATCGGCACCCGGAATGCCCATAATGAACGTAACGCCCGCCGTACCCAGCAAGGTCAACAAGGTATCCATATCATCCTGATCGGCTTCGGCGTGGTTGGTATAACAAATGTCTACGCCCATTGGCAGCCCGAGCAGTTTTCCGCAGAAATGATCTTCCAATCCAGCCCGGATGATTTGCTTCCCGTCGTACAGGTATTCGGGCCCAATGAAACCAACGACCGAATTAACCAATAATGGTTCAAACGCCCTCGCCAGCCCATAGGCACGAACTTCGGCGGTTTGCTGATCCATACCCTGATGCGCATTAGCCGATAGCGCACTCCCCTGCCCTGTTTCGAAATACATAACGTTATTGCCCAGCGTACCACGGTTCAACGAGCGAGTAGCTTCTAACCCTTCCTGCAACAACGCCCGATTTATGCCAAACGACGCATTCACGCCTTCGGTCCCCCCGATGCTCTGAAATGCCAGATCCACCGGTGCGCCCTGCTCAATGGCTTGTAACGTAGTGGTCAAATGGCTCAGGACACAACTCTGGGTTGGAATGGCAAACCGCTCACGTACCACATTGAGCATCTCCAGCAATCGAATGGTTGTCTGGACGTGGTCCGTTGCGGGGTTTATACCAATCACGGCATCACCAGAACCATACAAAAGACCATCAATCAGACTGGCGGCAATTCCCCGGGCATCGTCGGTGGGGTGGTTGGGTTGTAAGCGTGTCGACAGTCGACCAGACAATCCAATCGTGTTCCGAAACTTGGTAACGATCTGGCATTTAGCCGCCACAGTAATCAGATCCTGATTACGCATCAGCTTCGACACAGCCGCCACCATTTCGGGTGTCAAGCCAGTTGCTAAAGTCTTCAGCGTTGGCGTATCGGTCGGCCCGGCCAGCAGAAAGTTTCTGAAATCCCCAACGGTAAGGTGGCTGATTGGAGCAAAAGCGTCAGCATCGTGACTGTCGATAATGAGTCGGGTTACCTCATCCTGCTCATAAGGAATGACCGCTTCGTTCAGAAACGTAGTCAGTGGCAACTCTGCAAGAGCCATCTGGGCTGCCACACGTTCTTCGGCCGACTGAGCCGCTACGCCTGCCAGTTGATCTCCCGAACGCAGCGGTGTGGCCCGGGCCAGCAGCGTTTTAAGGTCTTCAAAGACATGCGTTGTCTGGCGAACAGTGTGGCGATATGACATAGGAACAAGGTTGCAATCAGTAAATATACGCTTCGGGCTCATTTGGTGAACGCGCAAACAAACCGCTTAACTTTTAGGTAATACAAGAATATACTAACACTAAACCAATTTTCGATCATGGGTAAAGGCGACAAAAAATCCCGCAGAGGTAAGATTTCAATGGGTTCGTATGGAAAGACCCGGCCGAGTAGCAGCAAGCCCTCAACGGCTCCTAAGCCAGAAGCTAAGCCTGAATCGTGAGTTAGTGTCACAAAAAAAGCGTTCCCGATCAATCAGGAACGCTTTTTTTGTAGCCTGGACGTGGCCGCTGGTACCGCACCGGTAGACCGGCCAGGCTACTACCGCGATTTCGCCTTTGTTGGTTTTGGACTTGGCTTTACGGGATCGGGGCTCGTCGGTACAACGGGTTGGGGTTCCACCGGCACAGGCTCAGAACGGCGGCTACGGCCTTCGCGAAAAATGACAAAGCCAATCAGCGCAATCAGCAGCACGTTACAGATCAAATCAATTGTGTCGCCCAGTCTGGCCAGGGGCGGATCAAACCGGAACTCAATGGTATGTTTACCGGCCGGAACCCGCATGGCCCGTAATACGTAATCAGCTCGTAGGTGCTCCGCCGGTTTATCATCGACGAACGCCTGCCAATCTTCGTTGCCCCGGTAATAAATTTCGGAGAAAACGGCCAGTCCGTCACGAGCAGCATTCACATTATAAATTAGTTTATCGGGCCGGTAACTCGTTAGCTGAATGGTGCTGCCGGTATGGTCCATCGTGGCTGGTAAATTACCCAATTGGGCCGCAAACCGTTTGTCGACCACCACCGAATCCCGCGGATTCAGCGTTTTCATGACCGCAATTTCTTCGTCAGCGTTATTCACTTGCTGCACATGCCCAACAAACCAGGCCGCTCCCAACACTTCCGGGTTCGGCACAACAGTCAGGCCAGGCAATTGCTGCGGGTTGGAGGGGTCAGGTTGACCGTTTTGCAGTACGTACTTCGCGTTCAGCATGTTCAGGATATTGAACGTATTGGGCTGAAACGCGTACGTGACCAATTCGTTATACCGACGCAGCTTTGCCGCATGGTAGCCACCGATGGAGCGATGGAAATACGACGTTCGGTTGCTGCTCATGAAGTCGCCAACCGACTCAAACACCCGATACCCCAACGATTTGTCCTGAAGAATCTGCTCGTCGGCGGGTGTTGGTTCAAACACTTGGGCGATTTGCGATTTAGGTACAAAGTCGCTGTTATTCAGGAACCGTTTATCGACGCTGAACAGGTCAAAAACGACAATGGCCAGCAGAACCGGATAAAATACAGCTGCTTTTATTTTATTCGTAATGAACGCCCACAAGGCACCTGCCGTCAATAAAATTAAAATCAGAGAACGGAAGGCGTCGCTCCGCATCATGCTCTGCCGGTCGCTGATGAGCGCCGGTTGAAACTCTTTACCCGCTTCACCAAAGTAACTGCTCAGAATGCTCGCGTCTTTTGCCGATTGAAAGGAAAACAACGTACTGCCCAACACCGCCAGAATTAGGGCAACTCCCGCCGTCAGGCCGAGGCTGATGAGTAACGGTTGCCGCAATTGAGCGAAGGTCAGCTTCTTGCTTACAATGGTCTGTATCGCCAGCGCAGCACCGACCCCGATGAATAATTGCGCTAATCCCACCGCCATGGTCATAGCCCGGAACTTGTTCAGGTATGGCAGATAATCGAACAGAAAATAGTTGATGGCAGGCAGGTATTTCCCCATTGCCAGCACCAGCAACAGGAGAGTTGCACTCAACAACCACCATCGAATTGGCTTTTGGATGATGAACATGCCCAGCATAAACAAGAACAACAGGGCGGCTCCTGCATAAGCCGGACCACCCACAATGGGTAAGTCTCCCCAATACGTTGGAGCCCCCAGCTCGGCAAACTGCTTGGCCTGAGCCGGTTCGAGGCCCCGGTTGACGAGCGCCTTATAAAACTCCGAATCCGTCGACAAGCCACCACCCGGCCCACCACCGTAAATATTGGGCACGAGCAGCGTCAGCATCTCAGCAAAGCTATAGCTGTAGGTGAACGCGTACTCTTTATCTAACCCACTCTGCGACTCGTTCTGAGCTGACTTCCCATCAGGGTTTGTCGTTTTTGCGGTCAGCTCCGACGTCCCCCGAATCGTTTCTTTGGTGTATTGATTGAGAACTAACAGGCGTTTACCAAAGCTACCAGCGGCCAACACGCCAACCACGGCTAAGGTTGCTAAACCAAGCGCCAACTGCCGGGTTTTGCCCGCCCGAAAGAGCGAGATCGCTTCGATGAGCACGTACAGGCCGATGGTCATGAACAGGTAATACGTAATCTGGATGTGGTTGGCACCCAGCTCCATACACATAAACAAGCCCGTGACAGCGGCTCCTACCCAGTAACGCCCTCGCAATATCAGGACGATACCCGCCAGCAGTCCGGCCCCGAAGCCCATGGCGTAGAGCTTTGAGATATGCCCTGCTTCGAGGCTTACCATGCCAAACGTACCGAAGCCATAGGCAACGCCACCCAATGCTGCCAGCCAGACGTTACAACCCAGCACAATCAGCAGGAGGTAAGCGCCCAGCATAATCATAAACAGCACCGCCACCGTATTGGGGACCAGCGACAGCACGCCCATCACGGCCTTATACACAAAAATATAAGGGTAATTAAAATCAATCATGTAGCCTGGCATACCGCTGAAGACAGCATCGGTCCAGAGCGGCTTCTCCCCGGTTTGCTGACCGATTTCACGAATTTCGCGGGCTGACGCCACCGCCTGCTGCACGTCGGTCATGGTCAGGGTTTTACCCGACATCACTGGTGACAAATAGATGAAAGCCAGCGCGAGCAGGCCCAGTACAGCGATCAGATGCGGGCGCAGGCGTTGAAAGAGGGTTGGTTGGTTCATAAAGTTTACTGGAACGTAGCCCAAAGATAAGGCTTTAGGCAATAACGGCGGGCGGGGCCGGCGGATTGTTGCTGGGTAATAAGCAAACAAGCCCGACACTGTTAGCCGGGCTTGTTTGCTTATTTTATTTTGTGTTCAATTATTTCCTCCTGTACTTGTCGTGTGAACTGTCAGGATCATCGTTTGGTAGAGCGGCCAGCAGTTGAAGTGTTAAGGGTTCTTCCGCCGTACGTAATTCATCAAGTCGGCCAACCCATCCATTATGTACAAATCGAATTACACTGACAGAATATCTTTCTCTTTCGCTACGAACGTATCGTCGATGCGGGCGATGAAGGCGTCGGTTAATTTTTGTACGCGTTCTTCGCCTTGTTTGACCAGGTCTTCAGAAACGCCTTCCTTAGTCAGCTTGCGGATGTCTTCGTTGGTGTCCTTGCGGATGTTACGGACGTTTACTTTGGCCGTTTCAACCTCTTGCTTCACCTTCTTAACGAGGTCGCGCCGACGCTCTTCGGTCAGGGGGGGCACACTCAACCGGATCAGTTCGCCGTCATTGTTTGGGGCTAATCCAAGATTTGAATTACGAATCGCCTTTTCAACCTCGCCGATTAGCTTTTTTTCAAACGGTTTTACAACTATGGTCCGAGCGTCGGTTGTATTGACAGAGGCCACCTGGTTAAGGGGCGTTAACGCTCCATAATATTCAACCTGAATGCCGTCCAGCATCTGGGCGCTGGCTTTACCGGCCCGAATTTTGGTCAGTTCGATGGACAAGTGCTTGAGTGCCTTTTCCATCGTATCTTTTGCATCGTCGAGAAATAGCTCGATCTCTTCCATTCTGGTATAAAGTTGTAGGGTTGTAAAGTTATAGAGTTGTAAAGTTGCACAGATGAGAGTGGCAGCAACCAACACGTTATACCTGTACAACTCTATAACCTTACAACTTATTTATTCAGGTTTCGATGTAATCAGTGTTCCGGCATCGCCATCGCCCAGCACAACCCGCATCAGACTACCCCGATCGTTCATGTTGAAAACGATGATAGGCAGGTTATTTTCCTGACAAAGCGTAAAGGCAGTCAAATCCATTACGTTTAGTTTCTTTTCGTAAACGTCTTCGAAGGAGATGGTTGTATAGCGCGTGGCGGTTTTATCCTTCATGGGGTCGGCGGTGTACACACCGTCTACTTTGGTCCCTTTGAGCACCACATCAGATTCGATCTCGATGGCCCGCAAGCTAGCGGTGGTGTCGGTGGTGAAATAGGGACTACCCGTTCCAGCACCAAAGATCACAATGCGACCTTTTTCGAGGTGACGCACGGCCCGCCGACGCACATAAGGTTCGCAAACCTGCTCCATTTTGATGGCCGACATCACGCGGGTATACATGCCATGTTTCTCGAGTGAACTCTGAATGGCCATCGCATTGATGACCGTGGCGAGCATGCCCATGTAGTCGCCCTGTACCCGATCAATTCCCGACCGTTCTCCAGACACGCCCCGGAAGATGTTACCTCCGCCGATGACGATGGCCACCTGAATGCCCATGTCCACTACTTGTTTGATTTCCTGACTGTATTGCTCCAGTACGGCGGGGTCGATGTTGTAGCCGGATGGGCCAGCCAATGCTTCCCCGCTCAGTTTAAGCAGGATTCGTTTGTACTTCGGTTCTGGTATCATGAAGTGAATTTTGCGCGGGCAAAGATAAGAAAAACCGTGGGGCATGGCGCACAGGGTTCAGCGTTTCTCTCCCTTCTACTGGGCCATTCGCTATGTTTTCTACGAAAAATCGATCAGTACCTGTCCTTTCTCGACCCGGTCTCCTTTTACAACCCGGATCGATTTTACCGTGCCATTTCCGGGTGCTTTCAAATTGTTTTCCATTTTCATGGCCTCCAAAATCAGCAGGCTGTCGCCTTTGTTGACAGTATCGCCTGGCTGGACACTTATTCCTACGATCAACCCTGGCATAGGCGCTTTTAAGTCATTCACTTTGGCTCCAGCGGCACTGGCCATCCCCATTTTTTCGAGCAACAGGTCGAAGCGATCCTTAAGTTGAACCTGGTGGATGTGGCCGTTGATTTTCAACTCAACCGTCTTGTCGTCCGAATGAATGGCCAGCACTTCTGCGGTATAGGAACGATCATTGTGTAAAATATGGAACGTCCGATCTGACAGCTTGATCAGGTCCCAGGCAAAGGATTCACCGTTTAGTGTTGGACCGGTGGGCGTGAAATCAATACTGACAGGCTGTTCGTTAAGTGTAGTTTGGTACATAGAGATAGGGTTTTCGGAATACACTTTTCAGTACACGGTAAATCGTATACCGAAAAGCGTGTATTATGTTTTATTAACGAGCCAGATGCCCAGCAAGCACACGCCCATGCCCGCAAACTGCACGGCGTAGATGGTCTCACCGTCCATAACACCCCACAGGAGCGCCACGATGGGAATCAGATACGTAACGGATGCGGCAAACAGCGGAGACGCCAACTGCATGACCCGGTTGAAACAAATTGACATTAAGCCCGAGCCGAAAACGCCAAGCGTTACCAGCGCGGCCAGTGACCAACTATTTTCTGGATTTGTTAACCGGCTGAAGAAGTCGGTCGGTAAGAGCGTTAACAGGGCAATGGGGCCAGCAAAGGCAAACAACCAGGCCGTTGACACCAGGGCGGGCAAATGACTTATGTAGCGACCAATGAGGTTGGTGTTTAACCCGTAACAAATGGTGGCTAGTACGACCAGCAACGCATAGCCGTTGATCTGAAACGAGCCCGTTGCACTAAAAAACACGAGTAGCAACGATCCCGCTAAGCCTAGCAGAATACCTGCTACTTGCCGAATTTTTAGTGCTTGCCCGAAAAAGACAGCTCCCAAAATCAGGGTGAACAGCGGACTGAGCGAGTTAAGCGCCCCCGACAATGAACTGTTCAGATGAGCGCCTGCCTGCGCAAACAAAAACGCGGGAATCACAAACCCAATAACCGACGATGCCAGCAGGGCCACCCAGCGGTGCCGCACGGATACCCGAATGTCGGCCCGTCGGCTTTGTTGCGCCAGAAAAGGCGAAAAGAACAGTAGGGCGAAGACCAGCCGACCGGCACCCACCTGCTCGGGGGGAAAGGCAATGAGGCTACGTTTGATCAGGATAAATGAGCTTCCCCATACAAAGGCAAGTGCACACAGCAACAGCCAGGCTAACAACGGGCGACTTTGCGGAATAACAACGGGTTCTTCGGTTGTCATTTGTTTCTGACAGGATAAACAGGATGGACAGGATGAAAACAAGCCAAAAATCCTGTTTAATCCTATTCATCCTGTCGAAAGAAAATCATACAAATGCCTCGGCGTAACGTTCAGCCACCTCATCCAGCACGGCACTAGTTTCGGCGTACGAATCGGCAGTAACGAGCCGCATTCGGAACGGCTTAAAATCGGGGAGGCCCCGGAAATAATTGGCGTAATGACGGCGCATCTCAAACAGGCCCACAATCTCACCCTTCCAGCGGATGGAGAAATCCAGATGCTGGCGACATACCGAGACCCGGTCAGCAATAGTCGGTGGCGCTAAGTGCTCACCAGTTTGCACGAAATGCTTGATTTCGTTAAAAATCCAGGGATAGCCAATGCTTGCCCGACCAATCATAACGCCATCCACACCGTACCGATTTTTATATTCCATCGCTTTCTCCGGCGAATCAATGTCGCCGTTCCCAAAAATCGGAATTTGAATGCGTGGATTGTCTTTAATACGGCCAATGAGCGTCCAGTCGGCATCGCCCTTATACATCTGTGCACGCGTCCGGCCGTGAACAGTCAGCGCTTTAATCCCAATGTCCTGTAAGCGTTCGGCTACGTCCTCTACGTTTTTGGTATGATCGTCCCAGCCAAGGCGGGTTTTCACCGTTACAGGCAGGTGCGTGGCTTTGACCACGGCTTCGGTCATGCGCACCATTTTCGGGATGTCCTGCAACAAGGCAGCGCCCGCTCCCCGACAGGCAACGTTTTTCACGGGGCAGCCGTAGTTAATATCGATCAGGTCAGGATTGGCCCGGGTCGCAATGCGGGTGCACTCGCCCATTGTTTCGACATCTGAGCCAAACAACTGAATGCCGATGGGACGTTCGTACTCGAAAATGTCTAACTTTTGTCTACTTTTTGCAGCATCGCGAATCAGTCCTTCTGACGAGATAAATTCGGTGTACATCAAATCGGCTCCGTTTGCTTTGCAAACCGCCCGAAATGGCGGGTCACTGACATCCTCCATCGGAGCCAGTAACAACGGGAAATCCGGCAGTTGTATAGTACCAATATTGACCATTTTCTATAATGTTATTACGTAGTCATTAGGTTGTCATTTACTGTATTCAGCTCTTGATGACGACCTAATGATAGTGACTCACACTAAAGTTTTAGCACAATCCGAAGGCGGAAATGGTTCCCTTTAACGGATTATAGCAATGAGTCAGTAAATTTACGGGAAATTATGCAGCCAATCTATACGCAGAATCGTTCTTCCTCACGCCCTCCTACCCTCGGCGGGCTTATTATGCTCATTGGTTTCGTACTTCTTGGGAGTGTTATCAGCACACTGATTTTATTCGGTATTCTGATTGCGATCAAAGGGCTCGATCCTGCCGAAGCACAGGCCTACCTTATGGAGCTAGCGGCCAATCCGACCAAGGCTTCCAACGGTTGGTATGAACTGATGACGCTTCAGGCTGTTAATCACCTGGGGTCATTTCTGCTGCCAGCTTTACTGTATTGGTCTGTCATTGAGCACCGAACCTGGAGCCAGTTCAGCCCAAGACCACTTCATCTGGTCACGGGGCTGGGCCTGGTAGTACTAGCCGTCATTACGTTTATGCCGTTTGATGGTTTGATTATCGAGTGGAATCAGAATCTGCATTTACCACAGACCTTGGCACCGCTGGAGCAGTGGATTCGCGATAAAGAGAAAGGCCTCGAAGGTGTCACCAAGTACCTCACTACGTTTAAAACCACTCAGCAGTTACTGATTGCTATGCTGGTGATTGCCGTTATCCCAGCGATTGGGGAAGAGACCCTGTTCCGGGGAATTCTCCAACGCAATTTGAGCTACTGGACGGGTAACGTTCATGTTGGCATATGGGTGGCAGCTGCGTTGTTCAGTGCCATTCACGTGCAATTTCTGGGCTTTTTTCCCCGCATGTTGCTTGGCGCGTTGTTCGGTTATCTATACCTCTGGTCTGGTAATTTGTGGGTCGCCATTCTGGCTCATTTTGTCAACAATGGGTTCACGGTGCTGATGGTCTATTTATACCAGCGAAAGGTCACATCCATGAATATAGAAAGTACGGAGGTTGTACCGGTGGCCGGAGCCATGATTTCGCTGGTGATCACGGCTGGTCTTTTATACGTCTTCTGGCGGACAAATGCTCATAAAACATCGGTAGACACCGGTGATTAATTAAGTAGTCATTTAGGGTCAAGTATGGTCAAGCGTTATCAGGCATCGTAAATTTCTTATCAATTACTATCCACGCCTGATACTCCCTGACCAAACCTAACCACAAAACGGATATGACAGAAAACTGGGAGTCAATATACACCACACCCCTGCCCCACCGGGCCGAGTTAGCCAAGGCACTGCTGGCTGAACATGACATCCCGGCGGTGGTCGTAAATCGGCAAAGCAGCAGTTACCCTACCATCGGGTGGGGCAAGAGCGAAGTGCACGTACAGGCCCAAAATGCAATCCTGGCCAAAGTAATCCTGGAGAATGAAGCAACGTTTAGCTAAGATGTCGAACCTCCAGCAGCGGGTCATTGCGGCCGTTGTAGGGGTTCCGCTCATCATTTTTATGATCTGGTACGCCGACTGGACGTTTGCGTTACTATTCTGCGTGATTAGTGCGCTTACCCAGCGAGAGTTTTACAGACTACTTGGCCTCGACGGTTTTGAGCCGCTTACGGCCTACGGAACGCTCGTCGGCACGATGGTTTGCGTACTGGCTTATTTCATTGAAACCGACATGATCGGTACGGGCAATTACTTTTTGATCTGCCCGGCCTCGTCGATGATCTTTCTGATAAAGCTGTACAAAAAGCGGGATATGAAGCCCTTTACCAATATTGGCTTCACTTTCCTGGGCATCATCTACGTGGCCATGCCGTTTGCGCTGCTGATTATTCTGGCGCTTCGGGGTGGCACTTACCATCCCATTATTATTACCGGCTGTTTGCTGCTGCTTTGGGCCAGCGACATTGGGGCTTATTTTGCCGGCACAAAATTCGGCCGTCGTAAGCTCTTTGAACGTGTATCGCCAAAAAAATCGTGGGAAGGCGCCCTCGGTGGTGCTGCGGCTGCCGGGCTGGTCGCGCTGGGCCTGGCGTTTTACGCCCCCGAACTAAGGCCCTGGCAGTGGTACTGCGTCGGCGGCATTATTGTCGTAACGGGTACGTATGGTGACCTCGTGGAGTCGCTATTCAAACGTAGCATTGCCATTAAAGACTCGGGGAGCAGCATTCCGGGGCATGGCGGCTTTCTGGATCGCTTTGACGGACTGCTCCTGGCCGCTCCGTTTATCATCACGTTCCTGAAATTGTTTACGTAGTCAATGGCTCTAATTGGTACGTTAGATAGCCCGTAAGGTTGAACAGCCAGTTACTGAATAAGGTTACCTACAGAAGGTCCTAATATTTCTTAAAATTCAGATAGTCGAAACCATATCTTGCCTTTTCCTCGTTACTTTGTATTATAGTTAGTATGCCTATGAAAAAGTTATTAACGTTATTGGCGCTGGTTCTCGCGTTTTCTGCCCTGACGGGGTTGTTTTCGACCGTACGGGCGCAGGGGCAAGAACGGCAGGTGACGTTTACGGGCTTCATAACGGGCGGTAAATCCAACGAGCCCCTACCGGGTGCTTACATCTATATACCAAAAGCGGGAAAAGGGGTTCTGTCAGCTACCAATGGCTATTTTGCGCTACCCGTTTTTCCTGGCGACAGTATCATCTTTAGTTACGTCGGTTTTAAAACGCAGTACCATATTATTCCCAATAGGCTAACAGACCTGACGTATTCGGCTGTAGTAGCCCTACAAGAGGATGTGAAGACCCTGGCCGAAGTAAAAGTATATCCCTACGCCACCGAGGAGCTATTTAAAGAAGCCTTCGTGAACCTGAAGCTACCTGACGAAAAAGAACGCGAGAACCTAGCCAAGAACATGGACCCTGCGGCTATTATGCGACAGGCGGCCACCATGCCGATGGGTGCGCTGGCCAACCACCAGAATTTTGTCAATCAGCAATTTTTCGGGCGAGAGTCGATCATTGGCCGAAGTCAGATGCCTACCTTCTCGTTTACTAATCCTTTCGCCTGGGCAAACTTCATTCGGTCCGTCAAACGGGGCGATTTGAAGAATAAAGAGTGGCGTAGCGAACTCAATAAGGCGCCCCGCGAGAACGTATCCCGAAAAGATATTTTGCAGGAGAATTAGGGACTGTAGCTATGCAGACTCCTGTAGGTTAGCACCTACCTACGGCGGGTTGCTAAAAATTCCAGAGACCATCTCTACTTTTCGGTGTAAATCCACGATTACTTAACAGGTAGTAATTGAAATATGGCTCAGGTGTAAATCGCCATAGAAAAAAGAACTATTTCGATAGATCTTGTTGGCAATTTCAATTACCTTCAAATTTGATAATTCATTCACCCTGTGTATTGATCAGCCGATTATCAAATAGTAATCAGATGTAAGGTTCAATAGTTAATTGTGGCCGGGATGCAATCAATCCACATGTAAAGCGAACAGCCTATGATCTCTAAAAAAGCAAAATACGCCTTCAAAGCACTTCGGATATTAACAGAAGAGTACGGAAAGGGACCGATTCTCATTACCTATTTGGCAGAAAAAGAAAACATTCCGCAAAAATTCCTCGAATCCATTCTACTGGATCTACGGAATCATGGCATTCTGCAAAGTCAGAAAGGAAAAGGCGGGGGCTACATGCTGCGAGTTGATCCGCAACGCGTTAACCTGGCTCAGGTGCTGCGTGTCATCGACGGGCCGATTGCTCCGACACCCTGTGTTTCAAAATACTTCTACGTTCGTTGCGACGACTGCGAAGACGAGCATACCTGTACGATTCGTCCCATTATGGAGCGGGTTCGGGATGCCAATCTAGCCGTTTACGAAACGATTACCTTACATACGTTTGCCCAGCGGGAAATCGAAATTTTGTAAGCGTACACGTTGGCCTGCGGTCACTACATGACAAAAAGAATTGTGTGGTGAGCAAGGTATGATCCTGCTTAGTGAAGGGTGGTCACGCACTAATGGATGGTTGAGGAAGCATGTGACATGATGAGGTAATAAAAACTTTACACTGCAAACGCCTGACTACCTTGTATCTTCACGAATTAGACCAATTCACAGAAGATGCGTCTCCTCAGTCATCTTTATGCGTTAGTATACACGGCCACACAAATGATGCGTGGCCCCATGCAAAAGGTTTGTCTGATTTTTTTGCTCTTTCTCAACTATCAACCGTTCAGTGTGGCCCAATCCATGGCTGACAGTGAGCAGCTATCGCGCCAGTACCCTGACTCTGCTTACCGGCTGATTAAAGTTAAGCTGGATAAGGCCGTTAGTCAGAACGACCAACGTACCGAAGGCATCTGTCGGCAGCAACTGGGTCTGCTTTTCTACCATCAGGGCAGCTACGCCCAGGCTATTGATTACCTCTTGCAGGCGCAACGACTTTTTGTCAGTCTCGGCGATGACGACCGACTCGCTCAAAACCGCAATGAGTTGGGCACGGTGTATTATTATAACGAACAAAGCGAACGGGCGCTGGCTCAGTTCAACGAAGCGTTGGCCTTTTATCGCCGAAGTCGCGATGCCCAGGGGCTGGCGCGGACCTACGCCAACATTGGCCACATCTACGAAAAGCGTAAAGACCTTGACCAGGCGTATCGTTACCAAAAGCTGGCCCTGGCTAACGGACGGATGGTCAACGACGTAGCCGGCTTAGCCAAAATCTACGAGAATTTGGGCAGCATTTTTGAAGACCGGGCGCAGTATGACTCGGCTCATTATTATTACCGGAATGCCCTAACGCTAGCTCAACAAACCCGCGACGAAATCGGTCAGATTGAGATAATCAACAACTTAGGCGATGTGTACCGTAAAACCGCGCGGTATCAACAGGGCTTAGTCCTGTCGCGGCAGGCCATGCAGTTGGCCCGGCAAAAAGGCGAGCGGTATCAACTCAGTAGCGCTTACCGCGACATTGCCAAAACGTACCGGCTCCTGAACCAGCCCGATAGCGCCTACGAGTATATTGAGCGCAGTCGCGATCTCGTCGACGAGATCTATGCTCTGGAGAATAACCGGCAGATTACGCTGCTCCAGACTCTTTACGACGTAGAGCGAAAAGACAGTGAGATTGCTCAGCTGAACGCCCAAAAGCAGGTGGACTTCATTGCGATTGTAGCCTCGGTACTGGTCTTGCTGCTGATTGGTATTTTAGGCGCCGTGATCATCAGTCGCCAGCGGCTCAAGATACGTAACGAGCAGGCGCTGAATCAGCAGAACCAGCAGATTTTTCGTACACAGAACGACCTCATGCAGGTGGCGTTGAAGAACAAGCAGTTGGAGGAAGAAAATCTGAAAAGCCAACTGGAATTGAAAAGTAAAGAGCTTACGACGCATACCCTCCAGATCATTCAGAAAAATCAGGTCCTCGAAGAGCTCAAAAATGACCTGACCGCCATTCTGAAAGATGATAAACGCGACCAGAAAAAACAACTTAAGCAGTTAGTTCAAAAAGTTAGCTTAAGCTTTAACCAAGACAAGTACTGGGCTGATTTCCGTAGCATTTTTGACCAGGTTCACCCGCATTTTTTCAATCAGCTTACCCAGCAGTTCGCCGATCTGACCGCCACCGACCTACGCCTGATTGCCCTGCTGAAAATGAACATCAGTTCGCCGGACGTAGCCACGCTCCTTGGCATTTCGTTAGACAGCCTACGGGTTTCCCGCTATCGGTTACGTAAAAAGATTGGACTAGCCGAAGGCGAATCACTCTCCGCCTACATCCAACGCTTTCCGGCCCAGGTTACGTTGCCCTCGAAAGTAGAAGCCATTTAAGCGCATCGACCCGACTTCACATTTAGGAAACAGTTTGGTAACAGTAACTTAATGGCTATTTTGTAACGCAATTTAGTGTTATTAATCAGACAGTTACGCCATTCTTGTCTACGCTGTTGCCTGTCTGCTTACGCGGCTGATTGCCTTGTTGCCTTTTTGTTCACGCCCCAAATTTGCCCGTCTCCTCTCCTTCTTCCCACCTTTGTCAGGCCAGTTAGCAGCGCCTTTTGAGCTCAGCTTTTCTGACGCCAACTTCGAATTGTCTTTTCTTTCTCTGTTAGATGAAGCGCTTACTACTAAGTCTCATTTGCCTGCTTTTTTTCCTGCGTGCTTCGGCCGGTACCATTCGGGGCCGAGCCATTGATGCCATTACGGGACAGCCGGTCATTGGGGCTACGTTGATTCTTGAAAACACAAAGCTTCACAATATCTCGGGTTTAGATGGTTCATATCAGATCAAAAACGTACCCACCGGAACCTATAAAATTCGCATCAGCTACGTATCGTACCAGACAATGACCCGTGAGGTGATCGTTGAAAGCGCGGAGCAGATCATCACGATGGATTTGCCCCTGCAAACCGAACGCGAGCGGGAAATTGCCGAGGTAACCGTGAAAGCGAAACGCGACGGGGCCAGCGACCGCACCGCCCGCGACCTCGAACGGAATGCGCTTCAGGTCACAAACATCGTATCGGGGCGCACCATCGAGCTCTCGCCCGATTTAACGGTTGCCAACGTCATTCAGCGGGTGTCAGGCATCTCGATTGAGCGTAACAGCAACGGCGACGGTCAGTACGCCATTCTGCGGGGGATGGACAAACGATACAACTACACCCTGGTCAACGGAGTCAAGATTCCAAGCCCCGACAATCGGTACCGTTATGTACCGCTGGACATTTTTCCGGCCGAACTGCTCGACCGGCTCGAGGTGTATAAAGCTCTGACGCCTAGCATGGAGGGCGATGCGGTGGGCGGAGCGATTAATATGGTGATGAAGGACGCTCCGGATCGTCCGACGATTCTGGCAAATATCTCAACCGGCTACAGTGAGCTGTTCTTCAACCAGCCGTTTGTGAGCTTTGATGCGCAACACATCAACCCAAAATCGCCTTACGAGCAGTACGGTAGTCAGTACGGCGCCAAATTTGCGGACTTCAATAAGGCCTCAACAACTTACAAAAGCCAGGCTCCTCCGCCGAACCTGCTGGGTAGCTTCGCCATTGGCAACCGGTTTTTTAACCAACGGTTCGGGGTTATGCTGGCGGGAAGTTTACAGAATACGTTTCGGGGCAGCAACAGCCTTTTTTTCAACGGCGACGTAGTTGATACCTTACGCGGCATTACCCTCGACAAATTGAGCGAGCGTCGGTATTCGGAGCAGCAAACGCGGTATGGCCTTCACGCCAAGATGGATTACAGAGTATCCGAGCGCCACAAAATTCAATGGTTCAATGCGCTCATTAGCCTAACCAACCAGCAGATTCGGGAAACGAAGTCGACACAGTTAGGCATCGGCGGTTTCGACCCGGTATTGGGAAATGCAACCCTCGGCTACGAAACCCGCTCCCGACTCACGAAGCAAAAAATTTATAACAGCACCTTACAGGGGACGCATCAACTGACACCACTGCTGGCCGTCAACTGGTCGGCGGTCTATTCACTGGCAACCAACGCCGTTCCCGATCAAACGTATGTGCCGCTGCTGGGTATCCGTAAGAATTTTGTGGACCAGCGCACCACCGTTCAGGACGGGAGCCGCCGGTGGGAGCACAATACCGATACCGATCTGGCCGGGTATCTGAACGTTACGTTTAAGTCCTCGGTGGCGGGCGTCGGTGTCGAATGGATGGCGGGTGGCCTCTACCGCGACAAACAACGGACAAATTTTTACAATAATTACACCCTACGTCCGACCAACCCGTTTGCTCAGTACGGCGTCGATTTCACCGATTACAACCAGATTGTCTGGAACGTACAGAATCCGTTGGGGTCGGTGGCCTCGGCGCTGAATTACGACGCCAGCGAGCAAACAACATCGGGCTATCTACAATTCCGCACCACCGACCAGCCGCTGGAAGTAACCGGGGGCGTGCGCATTGAGCATACCAATCAGGGCTACGCAATGAAGTTTCCGATTGGCGAAGACCAGCCCGTGGGCAGTCAGGTTTATACCGACGTTTTACCAAGTCTGCATTTTCGGTATCGGGCCACCGAGCGTACCAACTGGCGACTGTCGTACTTCCGGTCGCTTAACCGGCCTGGTTTTTTCGAGATCGTACCGTACCGGATTGTTAATGAAGAATACCAGGAGCGCGGTAACCCAAACCTGAAGCGGGCCATCGCTGACAACATCGACCTGCGGTATGAATTCTTCCCCCGTCCGCTGGAACAGTTCATGGTCGGTTTGTTCTACAAACATATTCAGGACCCAATTGAGTACACGCTGCAGAAAGACGCCATTCGCGGGCAGGATTTGTACTACGGACCGGGCAACTTCGGCAATGCCACCAACTTTGGCCTGGAAGTCGACGCCATCAAATATTTCCAGCACTGGGGCGTCAAAGCCAATTATACTTACACCAACTCCAGCATTACGACCCCAAAGTCGAAGCGCATTCGAAACGCCCAGGGCGACCTGGAAACGATTACGGTCAACCAAACCCGGCCTCTTTTCGGGCAGTCGAACCACGTGGCGAACCTATCGCTGCTTTATAAAGACACTCAGCACGGCTGGGACGGTCAGCTGGCAGCCAGCTACACCGGTGGACGTATCAACACCGTATCGCAATTCGTCGATAACGACCTGTATCAGAAAGGGTTTATTCAGATGGATGCCTCTGCCGAAAAGCGGATAGGCCGTGGTTTTCTGTTGTTCGCCAAAGCGAATAACCTGCTGAATACGCCCACCGAGATTTTCGTCAAAAACGTCAACAATAAAAACTCCGACGTACCAAATCAGGATGTGTCGGGCAAAACGCTGATCCGGCGCGACTACTTCCAACGCTCTTATTTACTGGGAATACGCTATAAACTATAACGGTAAAGCCGATGCTCCAGCATCGGTATCAAATCAACCACGGCCGATTCTGGAGAACCGGCACCTGACAAGTCAATAACCATCTATTTATCATGAAACAATTGTTTATGCTGGCCGCGCTATCGGCCACTGTGCTGGTAGGCTGTTCAAAAGTTGACGAGACCAGCACAACCGCTACCCCCGCCCCGGTAGTGAAAGAGGCCGTAGCCGGTGATGTTTCCGGCGTATGGACGAAAGGAAACACGTATAAAATTACGGGTCACTTGCAGATACCGGCCAGTCAGTCGCTGGTGATTGAAGAAGGCGTAAACGTCGTTTTCAGCGATTCGACGGTGAAGCCCGAACTGATTGTACGCGGGAACCTCTACGTCATGGGCACGTCTGCTAACCCGGTGAAATTTACCGTACCCGATGCCTGGAAGACAACGGCTAACCAGTGGGGTAATCTGTGGGGCGGAATCATTGCCGCACCCACCTGCGCCGAGATGTTGATTGATAACGCAGTTCTTGAATATGGAGGAGCCGTTACGACCGAAAACTCGCCCTCCGTTAAAGCAGGGCTTTACAAAGCGGCCGCTGGTAATCACGTTCCAGCCGTAAACTACTCAAATATCAACGGAAAGCTGGTCATCACGAACAGCCGCCTGAACAACCAGAACGAAGACGGTTTCTACATCGAGGGCGGCAAAGTAATTATTGCCAACAACAAAATTTACACCCAAGGGGTGTCGGGTGGCGATGCCATCAACATCAAGTCGGGGGTGCAGGCCGACGTAGCGTTCAACCTCGTTTATAGCCCCAACACCAACGCCCTGAAGCTGTCGAACACCGGCGATCGTACCCCGCAGGCTTATGTGGTAGCCTATAACAATACGATTGTGAATGCGGGCTGGCGTCGACCAACCATCAAAGGCGGATCGATCTGGGTCGAAGTAGGCATTCGGGCAGACTTATACAACAACCTGCTGGCTAATGACCGTTTTGGGATTAAACGCGACCCAAAAAACCCAGAAGATAACCGTACGAAAGTTAGCAATAACCTGTATTACGGATTCTCGCAGGATGGCGTGACCGGTTTCCAGCCATCGACCGAAATCCTGGCCGGTGCTAATGACATCATGAGCAAGACGGTTGGCGCCAACGATCCGAAGTTTGTGAACTACCCGCTCAACACCGAATCCAAGAACGCGGTCTTCAACACCGCCTGGGATTTCCGTCTACAAGCGGGCTCGCCTGCTCTGGGCAAAGGCACAACGACCTTCACCCGGCTTTACGCCGATGGGCTTACCCTAAACGGTAAACTTTACAAGTCGCCCGAACCTGCTTCGTATATCGGCGCATTTGGCTCGAATTAATTCATTCTGTATGGTTTGACTGTGTAGTGGTCGCTTTTCAATACGTACGCCACTACACAGTCAGTTTTCTTCAACTGCCCACCTATGCAGTCCATTCATTATAGTGTCCGGTCGTTTCATCGGCCTTTCTTTCAACTCATTGGTAGCCTGGTGTTGTTCTCGTCCTGCCAGCACATGGCGGCTCAAACCACCCTTACGTCCACAACCTCTGCCAACGTCGTGCAACCGGTTGTGATTACGGATACGGTCCGGCACGACACCGACGACCCGGCGATCTGGGTCAATCCGGCTGACCCAGCGAAAAGCCTGATTATTGGCACCGATAAAGATCAGGACGGTGGTTTGTACGTGTTCAACTTGAGTGGCAAAACGGTGCAGGCCATCCATGACCTGAAGCGCCCAAACAATGTCGACATCGCCTACGGTTTACCGCTGAATGGTAAGCCGACCGACATTGCCGTGGTAACCGAGCGCTTCACGCACAAGCTGCGGATCTTTTCGCTACCCGACATGAAACCAGTTGATAACGGCGGCCTCGACGTGTTTGTCAACGAAACCGGCGAGGGCTTCCGCGACCTCATGGGCATTGCGTTGTACAAAAACGCAACGGGAAACATCTCCGCCATCGTAGGCCGGAAAAGCGGCCCGACCGATGGATCTTACCTGTGGCAGTATAACCTGACTGACGATGGTACCGGCCACGTAAAAGCAGCGTTCGTGCGGAAGTTCGGCACCTATAGCGGCAAGAAAGAGATTGAATCCATTGCTGTCGACAATGAGTTAGGTTACGTCTACTACTCCGACGAAGGCGTGGGTGTTCGCAAGTATTACGCCGACCCCGAAAAAGGCAACGCCGAACTAGCGTTGTTCGCCAAAACGGGATTCACGGAAGATCACGAAGGCATTTCTATTTACAAAACAGGGCCTAAAACGGGCTATTTACTGGTGTCGGATCAGGGTGCCAACCAGTTTCATATCTTCCGGCGGGAAGGCGAAGCGGGCCATCCAAACGAGTACAAAGACCTGAAAGTCGTGAAAGTAGCCGCTCAGGTCAGCGACGGCTCCGACGTAACGAACGTAGCGTTAGGCAGCCAGTTTCCGCATGGTTTGTTCGTAGCTATGTCGGAGGGCAAAACCTTTCATTTTTACCGCTGGGAAGACATTGCCGGCAACGAGTTGAAGTAGCTTACAGGGTAACATCGGCGGGGTCTGCTGAACATCAATTGATGTTCAGCAGACCTCTGTTGAGCGTAGTCTCCAGACTACGCTCCAGCGTTATCCGGTCTCCGACCGGTCTAAGTCTATTGTTCCGGTCACAGACCGGATAACGCGGTAACGTAGCCTGGAGACTACGTCAAACCAAGATAATGCCGTGACGCAGTCCAAACACTACATCAGACGAACGTCAAACCAAGACTACGCTTTTTCGAGTTGCAACGTCTGACCGTCGAATACGGCGTAGGTCTTGGCGGACACCCATTCGCCTAGGTTCACGTAGCGGCTGGTGGGCGAAACGGCCAGATCGAGCGGCAGGTGGCGATGACCAAAAATATAGTAGTCGTGGTGTTGCGTAGCTTCGACTTCGCGGCAGTACTGCATGAGCCACTCGCGGTCTTCGCCCAGGAACTCTTCCCCTTTCTCCTGATTGCTGATCCGGCTCCGGCGCGACCAGGCTTGTGCAATGCCAATGCCCACATCGGGGTGCAGCCAGCGGAACACACGCCGGGCTAACCGATTCTCGAATACTGTCTTTAATCGTTTATAGACGAAGTCGCCGGGGCCGAGGCCGTCGCCGTGACCGATCAGGAAGCGCTTGCCGCCAATATCGTACCGGCGCGGTTCGCGGTAAACAGGAATACCCATCTCCTGCGTAAAGTAATCATCCATCCACATATCGTGATTACCCGTGAAGAGCACAATCTTCGTTCCGGCATCGGCCAGTTCGGCTAGTTTACCCTGCAACCGGATAAATCCTTTGGGAATACTGTGCTTGTATTCGAACCAGAAATCAAATACGTCGCCGACCAGAAAAATTACCGCAGCATCGGTGCGAACACGGTCGAGCCAGGCCACCACGGCTTGTTCACGAATACGGCTTTGTTCGGCAGAAGGCGTTCCTAAGTGAAAATCAGAAGCAAAATAGGCTTTGCGGTGGGCAGTCAATGGGATGGTTTCGACGTCAGACATGTAAGCGGCTTATTCAAGCCCAAAAATACGCAAGACTTTTGGTAGCCAACCGCTTGCTCAGTTGAAAGACAGCTACGAACCGTTCACTCAACATGTCATATAGATTGTTTCTCAGTTGGTTAACTTCCCCGACTAACGAGTAGCTAACGAAACAAACTTTATGAGCAAGCATCTTTTCATAGGATTGTCGGCCTGTTTACTCCCCTGGACCATAACCACAGCGCAGGTTCGCATTAATGATCCGGGCCGTACGGTTGAACGGAACGTGGAATACCGCGCCAACAGCAAGGTTGACCAGGGTATCAACCGGGGGCTGGATAAAGTGGAAGAAGGTGTGATGGGCATCTTCAAGAAAAAGGAGAAGCCCAAACCCGCCCAAACTCCGCCACAAACCGACGCATCCAGCACCGACGCGACGGCGAATAACAACGGTCCGGCCAGCAACGAACCAAGCCCCAAAGGCCCGGCTTCGCTCAAGTCGTACAGCAAATTCGACTTTGTGCCGGGTGAAAAAGTAATCGTTGCCGAAGACTTCATGCAGGATGCCATCGGCGATTTCCCGGCGAAGTGGAACTCCAGCGGAACGGGCGAGATCGTGACCATCGACGGTAAACCAGGGCGTTGGCTCATGCTGGGCAAGAAAGGCGAATACCTGCCCGAATACATCACCAGCTTACCCGAAAACGCCACGCTTCAGTTTGATCTGGCCTGCACGAATGACTTCAATTTTTATTCGACGGAGTTTTTTATCAACATGGCAGCTTTAAGTAAACCCGCCAAAGAATTTACAGAATGGGCACGATTTCCGACAGGAAAAGAAGGGGTTCGCGTATCATTGCACCCCAAAGATGCGGCTGGCACCGCCGGGCACACTGCGTTCGAGAATTATGCGGGCGGTGAGCAACTAATAAAAAACGAAGCCGTCCTGAATCAGTTCTTTACCGGAGGCCGCAACTTCGTGAACGTGTCGATATGGCGGCAAAAGCAGCGGCTGCGGGTCTACGTCAACGAAGAGAAGATCTGGGACATTCCGCGCGCTTTTCAGCCCGGCATTGCCTACAATGCCGTTGTTTTTTCCCTCGGAGATATGCACCAGCCCCAGGACCAGTATTACGTGAGCAACCTCCGCCTGGCCGTGGGTGCTCCCGATACCCGAAACAAACTCATTACCGAAGGCAAGTTCGTGACGCACGGGATTCTGTTCGATACCAACTCCGATAAAATCAAACCCGAATCCTACGGAGCTCTGAAAGACATTGCCAACGTATTGACCGAAAACGCCGACGTAAAAGTGCGCATCGTTGGACATACCGACTCCGATGGCGACGATGCCTCAAACATGACCCTCTCCCGCAAACGGGCCGAGGCCGTGAAAGTGGCTCTCGCCAGCAACTTCGGTATTGGTGCCGACCGTCTGGAAACCGATGGCAAAGGTGAATCGCAACCCGCGGGCCCTAACACGACGGCCGAAGGCAAAGCCAACAACCGGCGGGTCGAATTCATCAAATTATAAGTCAGGCAAACAACAGAGGCCATTCATTAGTATTACAGAGGAAACCGTTTTTCCGTGTTTATGAAAACTAAATGGCTAATTCTGGCATTCCCTGTACTATTAACGTCCTGCTTTACGGGCGATGACTCTACGAATGTTGATAACGAAAACAACGCGCAGGGTACGGGCAGTCCTTACCTGGCCCGCGAAGTAACTGGAGTTTGGCTCCTCAGCGAAGACCATCGCTTTGGCTACGATGAGCCCTGCAATGCATTAGATGAAGGGTATATCCAGCATGCATTTAACGTCAATGAAACCGACAAGCTGGAAACGCTTGATCGTCAGGAAGGCTGTGAATTTCGCTGGGCCGGTGGCTCAATCAACGTTGGTTTTGGTGGTCCCCGACCCTTTCAGTCGATGTATCATGCTGAATACCAATTTAACAAATTGTATCAGGGCAACGACGACCAGGTGTCAGGGCAGGCCGGTTCTGAGCCCAATCAAAAGCCGTCCTATCACGGTCCTGAACCGGAAGGAACCGGTGCCGAACGGCCAGCCATCGAACCGAAAGGCGGAGCTTCAGCCGATATAGACGACGACGCTTCAACCGCGGCTAACGATTCGTCGGATTCCCCAACGAACATACCGCCCGTGGCAGCCCAGTTTACCAAGCCACCCATCAGCATAGGTCGTTTTGTGGCAGTACCTAATGTGGGCGACAAAGCCGTTTGGGAACCAGCCAAAAACACGCTGCACGTCCTGTACAACAATCATATTGTTAACGTTGGGGTTCAAACGAAAGATTCTCCGGCTCAACGGCAGCAGAAAGCAATCCAACTGGCCGAGTTGATTCTTGATCGCTTCTCCGAAGATGTTGCCGACTGGAATTAATTTCATCCTGTTTAATCAGCACAAAGGGTCGCCAAGTTGGCGACCCTTTGCGTTTGGTTTCAATAGCGGTCGGTTTAAACCGACCGCTATTGAAACCACCAACTATATGCTCAGCAACCCTACGCCATGATCTTGCCCAGGGCAGTATCGTACAGCGCTTTGGCCTGCTCCGATGTCAGAATCGCCGTGTCGTCGATGATGAAATCAGAAGCCGTTACGTTACCCAGTCGGGTAAACACAATACCTTCGTCCAGATACCCCTCGATGTGCTGAAGCTGGTCCGGCGATACCGAAATCACCACCCGGCTCTGGCTTTCGCCAAACAGGAAAGCATCGGTACGGAATCTAGTGTTGGTGTCGATGGCAAAGCCTTTGTTACCCGCCATGGCCGACTCCGCCAGGGTAACAAACAAACCGCCGTCGGATACGTCGTGGGCCGATTGAATCCAGCCGTTGCGAATCATGGTTTTAATGGCTTCCTGAATCCGCCACTCGGTTTCAAAGTCGAAGCTCGGCGCGGGCGATGCCTTGATACCCCGGTACGAATACAGATATTCCGACGAGGCAATGTCGTTGGTCGACGGACCGACGAGGTAGATCCAGTCGCCTTCATTTTTGAAATCGAGGGTCATGCGGTGGCTCGGGTCTTCCATCAGCCCCAGCATACCGATGGTTGGCGTCGGGAACACGGGGCCGTCGTCGGAGCTTTGGTTGTAAAAGCTCACATTACCACCGGTTACGGGCGTGCTGAACCGGCGACACGCTTCGCCCATACCCTGCACGGCCTCCACAAACTGCCAGTACACTTCCGGTACGTAGGGGTTACCGAAGTTCAGGTTGTTAGTCACGGCCAGCGGCTCACCACCTGAGCAAACGATGTTGCGGCAGGCTTCAGCCACGGCGATCATGGCCCCTTTGCGCGGATTCGCGTTCACGTAGCGGCTGTTGCAGTCGACCGTGATCACGATTGACTTATTGGAGCCTTTCACCCGAACAACAGCCGCATCCGAGGGGGCGTTGGTGCTGCGGTTGGCCGTTCCGACCATCGAGTCGTATTGTTCATAGACCCATTTGCGGGAGCAGATATTCGGATGCGTCAGCAGGTGTTCCGCTACTTTCTTGATCTCGTCGGTATCAACGTCGTCTACGTCGTCCAGATCGAATTTGGCGAACTCCTTGATATAGGCCGGTTCGCGGTATTCGCGGTGGTACTGCGGAGCGCCCCCACCCAGCACGAGGTCGTGGGCGGGTACATCGGCCACCAGCTCACCGTAACGGTAAAAATGCAGTCGTTGTGTGTCGGTCACCTCGCCAATCTGGGCGCAGTTCAGATCCCACTTGTCGAAAATATCCTGAATAACGTCTTCTTTGCCCTTTTCGATTACGACCAGCATCCGCTCCTGCGACTCCGACAGCAGAATCTCGAACGGGGCCATGTTAGGCTGACGCGTCGGCACTTTATCGAGGTCGATAATCATGCCGTGCTCACCTTTGGCGCTCATCTCCGACGTCGAGCAGATGATTCCAGCCGCGCCCATGTCCTGAATGCCGATTACATAGCCCGTGGCAATGATTTCCAGCGTGGCTTCGAGCAGCAGTTTCTCCATGAACGGATCGCCCACCTGCACCGCCGGTAGTTTGTCGGTCGATGCGGCTGAGATGTCTTCCGACGCGAACGTAGCGCCGTGAATACCGTCTTTCCCCGTGGCCGAGCCGACGATAAATACCGGGTTGCCAACGCCGTAGGACGTTGCTTTAGCCACCTTGCCCACCTCTACAATACCCGCCGAAAAGGCGTTAACGAGCGGGTTGGTGTTGTAGCACTCATCGAAATACAGCTCCCCTCCCACCGTTGGAATGCCGAAGGCGTTACCGTAGTCGCCGATGCCTTTGACGACCCCGCGCAGCAGCCGCTTGGTCTTCGCCAGGTTCAGATCGCCGAAACGCAGTGAGTTGAGCTGGGCAATGGGACGCGCGCCCATCGTGAAAATATCGCGGTTGATACCACCAACGCCCGTTGCCGCGCCCTGATACGGCTCCAGCGCCGAGGGGTGGTTGTGCGATTCAATCTTAAACGAACAGGCCAGCCCGTCGCCAATGTCCACGAGTCCGGCGTTTTCGTCCCCGGCTTTGGCGAGCATCCGATCCGAGTCGCGGGGCAGGGTTTTGAGCCAGACGATGGAGTTTTTGTACGAGCAGTGCTCCGACCACATCACCGAAAAGATACTGAGTTCGGTGAAGTTGGGCTGACGACCCAGGATACTGATAATGCGATCAAATTCGTCGGGGAGCAGGCCCAGCTTACGGGCAGTTTCGAGCGTGGGAAGAGATTCGGTAGCGTCCATGCTTAGCGAAAGAGTGAATGAGAGAAAGAGCGAAAGAACACCGGGAGCAGACGGCCCGCTCTTTCGCTCTTTCGCACTTTCGCTCTTTAATTTGCGCCAAAATTACGTCTTTTGGGCGAAAATGGCCGCTGATGGGTTGACAAATCTCAAATCGCTCGTATATTTGCACCAAGAAAGAGAGATGGCAGAGTGGTCGATTGCGTCGGTCTTGAAAACCGAAGACTGTAACAGGTCCGGGGGTTCGAATCCCTCTCTCTCTGCAAAATCTCGCCCTCAACGGGTGAGATTTTTTTATTTATGGAAAATTTGCTCACTCGAATTACAACCGACCCAGATGTTTGCCACGGCAATCGGACCGCCGAAGCGGCCGGTTATCCGTGGCCTGCGGTACCCGGTTGAAACCATGCTTGAATTGATGGCATCTGGCATGACCCATTCGGAGATTCTAGCTGATTATGAGGATTTAGACGAGCAGGATCTGTTAGCCTGTCTTCTGTTTGCGGCTCAACTGACTAAGGTCAAACACATTAGCCGATTGGTGGCGTGAAGTTTCTTGCGGTCCGTCGATACGGTTGACGCTCAATTGCCTAAATCGTTAGCTGAGTTTCTCCGGGAAAAAGGCTTTGACGTAATCCATACACTAGAACTACCGAACCGGAACGCTACGAAGGACAGCGAAATTCGGTTATTATCTAACCAGGAAAAGCGTATTGTCATTTCCAAAGATGCCGACTTTTATGACAGTTATGCATCAAGACAGGAGCCTTACAAGCTCGTCTATCTAACAGTTGGTAATGTGACTAACAAAGAGCTTTTGCAAATATTCGATAATAATTTAATCCATCTAACCGCCATTCTGGAGCGGAGTTCAGTCGTTGAAATGAATCAGCATTTTCTGATAACGCTATTTTAGCAGGACAAGCACCAAGAAAGAGAGATGGCAAAGTGGTCGATTGCGTCGGTTTTACAAACCGAAGACTGTAACAGGTCCGGGAGTTCGAATCTCTCTCTCTGCTAACATGAAGTCTCTGCTCATAGCGGGGCTTCTTCTTTTTGTCATTTTATATTAGCCTTCTATTTATTAGTATGATTTACCCCTTTGAATAAGATGTTTTTACCTTACAATTTACACATACTTGCTCCACTATCTCTATTAACAATCATTTGCTCTTTCTTGCTATTTTCTTGCGACGACTCTAATGACCTTCCTAAAGACTTAGATGTAGCAGAGACGGTTTATATTGGCAGCGCTGATAGCAGTATGTACATTTCCAATTACGGTAACACTGCCGATAAAGAAGGTAGATTGTCGGCCTTAGACGCAACTAATGGAGCTTTAAAATGGGAGTTTACAACCAAGGAAGCTGTTGCAGCTAGCCCTACGGTAGCCAACAGCGTTGTTTATGTATCAAGCCATGATGGTAGTATATATGCCTTAGATGCGAAGACGGGTTCTAAAAAATGGGAACACTTATTATCAAATAATGTAGGACAAAGCTATTCCAGCCCTACAATATCCAACGGAATGCTTTATGTAGGGTACTCTGCAAGCATTTATGCATTGGATGCAGCTACCGGCAATAAGAAATGGGATTATATTACAAGAGGTCGAACCATTTTTTCCAGTCCTATTGTAGTTAATGGATCAGTTTATGTTGGTGCTAATGATTTTAAATTGCATGCGTTGGATGCAACAACAGGAGTATCACAGTGGGAATTCAGTACCAGTTCATTTATTCAGTCTAGCCCAACCGTGGTTAATGGGATAGTTTACATTGGAGGTACTGATGGCAAGCTATATGCTGTCGATGCAAAAATGGGAACAAAGATTTGGGAGTTTAAAACTAGTGGACCTGTTCAATCTAGTCCAACTGTAGTTGATAACGTCATCTATGTAGGCAGTGATGATAGAAAGCTATACGCCTTGAATGCAACGACTGGCGCTAAACTATGGGAATTCTTGACAGGAGATCGAGTCTATTCTAGTCCAGCAGTATCTAATGGGATTGTGTATGTAGGCAGTTACGACGGTAAAGTCTATGCAATTGATGCTACGACGGGTATTAAAAAATGGCACTTTACCACCGAGAACATTGGTGGCAACACAGTAGAATCCAGCCCAACTATTGTCAATAACACAGTTTACGTAGCTAGCCGAGCATATAAATTATATGCTTTAGATGCAGCAACTGGAGATAAAAAATGGGAGGCCGCAATCAGAGGGCTTATCTTTTCGTCTCCGTGCGTTGTAACAAAAAAAGGAGTAGTCTACCATTCAGGAGTCAGCGGTGCTCAATTGTAAAACTTATAAATTTTATGGTATCATTTAGCTTTGTTACCAATATAAATTATTAGTCAATGAGTAAGCTTATAAAGATTCGCTTTTATCATTCATTGGCTAATAGAAACACTAACCCAAAAGTTTGTATCGTAATCTATAATCCGGCGCTAGGCCACCGCGTCAGATCTTGCCATCTCCCAACACTACGTCAAGAATCGAATACAAACCAGCAGAGGTGATTTCTTTGGGCTTGGTCATCAAGAACAAGATCACGAATAGCATCCGGAAGTTGGTCCCGCTGCCATTGGCATTCGTTTCGTCCTGCATTGTCCTTCTCGTTTTCGGCAACCGACTCCCTTACTGCTCTGATGGCGTAGGCAGCGGCACCCAATTCATGAGCCGCAACATGAGCCACTGCTACGGCCTGTCCAGCAGCCAGGGCGGCAAACTTAGCCGCATCAGGCATGCCTTTGGCTGCAGCATTGGCCACAAAAGCCGCTTTGTGCGCTTGTTTCATAGGTATCTCCCCGTTTACCCAGGCCCGAGTCAAGGCTATGGCTTCTCTGGGTCGTTTATCATTGGGGTTGGCCTGCTCAAACAGGTGCAGTACGTGTTCGGCACACGTAGCGGCCCATACCGCCAGTAACTGATGGTTTACATCAGATAACGTTCCGCCCCGTCGTATGGTAATAAATCTTGGATCTCTTTCTTTCGGTAATATCATGGGGTAACCTTTTATCTCATCGGTGGATTTTCCGTACCGATCACCACTGTCAACGGCAGTTTTGCTGAACGATTCCCCGACTGACGCAATATAGCCCGAAACTTACAGTAAAAATTGCTTCGCGTACCATTGGAATACGTAATAGCCGCCCCCAATAATAAGTAGTGCGGTGGCTATTGCCAACGAAATGATCGCTGAGCCAAAGGCGCTGAAGTACGTTAAGATCATTGGGTTTTCGGGGTCGTCCAGTTTATAGACAAGGGTTGCTTTTTCGCCGACTGCCCAGTCGGGAGGAGAGCTTGACACGCTATGAGAGTAGTGGATTTCTTTACCAGTGAGGGTAGTATATCTAAAGATCGGCCGATAGGTGGATTTCCCTTTTTTACTATTCACTCTGACAAGATCTTCAACTACAGCCATCGTGCGGGTGCCTGTTTTAATAAAATCAATGGCTGTATTGAACAGGTACAGTGAGGCTAGAAGCACTAAAATGCCAACAAAGAAAGTAATTGAATAGCCCATATAGGTGGTATTTTTAGATTTGCTTACAACGTAATGGACACCCCTACTATGGGTAGCCCTGACCAATGAAGCAATTTATCAGCTATCTCCCTTGTCGCCGGTAACGACTGAGTAATCGGTAGGCTGACATACATATACCATTATCTTTCTTCTATATATTTGATTCTTATATATAAGTTTCTTATCTATGCAGCACTCTGGCAGCTTTGCCTGAGTCATGAACTCCCATACCCATGCTGCATAATTACTTCACCATCAGTAAACGCAACTTGTGGCGCAATCGTACTGTAAGCGCCATCAGTGTGCTGGGCCTGGCCATTGGGCTCGCCTGCGGATTGCTCATCTTCCTGCTTGTCAGCTACTTTTTCAGCTTCGACCGCTACCACGCCAACGCCGACCGCACGTTCTGGGTCGTTACCGATGTTCGGCACGAGGGGGTTATGCCGACCGATGCCGCCCCGCGTCCCATGGCCGAGGCCTTACGTCGGGCGTATCCGTTCGTCGAAAGCGCCGTCCGGCTCGAAACCATTTTCGGGCGCATTCTGAGTGTACCCGATGGCAAGGGTAAGTTTCTGAAGAAGTTTGAAGAATCGCGGAACATCTGTTTCACCGAGCCGCAGTATTTCGACGTGTTCGACGTCAGTTGGGTGGTCGGGGATGCCAAAACTGCCCTGGCCGCTCCTAATACTATTGTCCTGAGCGAACGCTACGTCCAGAAGTACTTTGGCAGCGAGAACCCGATGGGTCGCACGCTGCGCTTCGACAACCAGACCAACCTGACCGTTACTGGCGTCATCCGGAATCCACCGTCTAATACCCAACTGCGGTTTGACGCGCTGGTTTCCTACGCCACCCTACCCGGCTTGTTCGGCAACGATAAACAAGCCATGCAGGACTGGAAAAGCCTGGCGACCATGTGTTTTGTTACCCTGCGCGAGGGAGCCTCAGTCGATCAGTTAACGAGTGCATTCCCGAAGCTGTTACGTACCAATTACACGGCCGCCGATGCCAAAACGTTTACCTTCCATGCCCTGCCCCTCAGCGACTTAGCCCACGAGCGAAGCGGTCCGGCGCCCCGCGGCATTCTCTACGCTCTGATCGTGATGGGCTTGTTTCTGGTCAGTGCCGCCTGCATCTATTTCGTCAACATCACCACGGCCCAGGCCCTGAAACGCTCGAAGGAAATTGGCGTCCGCAAGGTGGTGGGCAGCACCCGCTGGCAACTGGTTCTGCAGTTTCTGATCGAAACATCCCTTATCACGCTGGCTGCCGTGGGACTGGCCCTCCTCCTGACGCAGCTCTGCCTGCCGATGCTCAACCGGGCGCTGGCCATGCTCAACGCCGACCTGAGCGTACTGGATTTGTTTCGTCCGCGCCAACTGCTTTGGTTCATCGGTCTGGTGCTGCTAGTCATTTTACTGAGTGGTTTGTATCCGGCCCTCGTGCAGGCTGGCTTTAATCCCATTGCCGCCCTGCGTGGCCGCATGACCACCCAACAAGTCGGTAAGGTATCCGTTCGGAAAGGACTGGTCATTGTGCAGTTCTTCATTACGCAGCTGTTCATTTTTGGTATCCTGGTCGTTATGGCGCAGTTGCGCTACATCCGGAATGCCGACCTGGGCTTTCGGAAAGATGCCGTGCTGATGATTCCCATGCCGTCCAACGACCCCATTCGGCAGGAAACCTTACGGAGTCGAATGCTGGAGGTACCGGGCGTGGCGCAGGTGGCCCTGTGCGATGAGCCGCCCGCTTCGTACCGGGCCGGGCAGACGCCGTTTCGCTACGACACCCATACCGAACCCGAAAAATTTGCCATCCACACCCGAGCCGCCGACCGCCGGTATGCCGCTGTATTTGGCCTTAAACTCGTGGCGGGTCGTAACTTTCTGACCAACGACACGACCAGTCAGGAGGTCGTAGTGAATGAGAAACTGGTGAAGCAACTTGGGCTCCCCAACGCCCGCGATGTGCTGGGCAAGCAACTTCACCTCGGCGACAAGGCCAAAACGATTGTTGGCGTCGTCAGCGATTTCTACACGAGCGATTTTCGGCAAACGATTCAGCCGCTGGCGCTGGTCAACGATGTGCGCCGTTGCCCGCGCATGGCCCTGACCATCAATCCGGCTGACGTGTCGAAAACGCTGAGTCAGGTAGACCGCGTCTGGAATGAGCTGTTTACTGAACAGGTGTTCAAGCCCCAGTTTGTCGACGAGCTGGTGGCCGGTTTCTACGTCCGGGAGCAGATCCTGCTGGGGTTAGCGCAGGCGTTTTCCATCGTGGCCATTCTGCTGGGTTGCCTGGGTTTGTACGGGCTCGTTACGTTCATCGCCGAATCGAAAACCAAGGAATTTGGCGTGCGGAAGGTCTTGGGAGCCAGCGCGAATCAGCTACTTTGGGTGTTTGGGCGCGAGTTCAGCAAACTCATTCTGGTCAGTTTCGTACTGGCGGCACCGTTGGGTTGGTGGCTCATGAGTCGGTGGTTACAGGGCTACGCGTACCACATTAACGTGGGCTGGTGGGTGTTCGCTGGCACAATGAGTTTAATTACCCTGATCACCGTATTAACGGTCGGGCGGGTCGCTTTTCGCACTGCCCTGGCCAATCCGGTTACTAGTTTGCGGGTCGAGTAGGCCACGACCACCGTTCCTAAACCGGTATAACCAATAAGCCGCTTCCTTTTACCTAAACCTATACCGTCTCCAAGATGGTATAGGTTTACGTATGGCCTGGAAACAAGTTATTGATCCGTTTAACCGTATTGGCTTGTCCGTATTGGTGGCGGCCGTGCCCATCCTGTTCGTATTCTGGGCGCTGATCATCAAAAAGATGAAAGGCTATCAGGCCAGTCTGATCGCAACGGGCCTGGCCATGGGCATCGCCGTTCTTGTCTACGGGATGCCCTTTAAACTGGCGCTGCTATCGGCGAGTCACGGGGCGTTGTACGGCCTGTTCCCGATTTGCTGGCTGGTCATCATGGCCGTTTTCCTGTTCAATATCACGGTAAAGAGCGGCCAGTTTGAGATCATTAAATATTTCATGGCATCCATTACGTCCGACCGACGGCTACAGGCGCTGTTGATTGCCTTCTCGTTTGGTTCGTTTCTGGAAGGGACCGCCGGATTTGGCGCGCCCGTTGCCATCACGGCAGCCATGCTGGTGGGGCTAGGCTTCAATCCGCTGTATGCGTCAGGCATTTGTCTCATTGCCAACACAGCGCCCGTTGCCTTTGGCTCCATTGGTATTCCCATTACGGTGGCTTCGCAGGTGTCGGGTATTCCCGAATTACCCATCTCCCAAATGGTTGGGCGAACGTTGCCGATCCTGTCGGTAATGCTGCCGTTTTACCTCGTCACGATCATTGCCGGTTTCCGAAAGGCGCAGGAAATTGGTCCGGCCGTTTTGGTATCCGGCCTGTCGTTTGCCCTTCTTCAATATGTTTCGTCTAATTTCCTAGGCCCCGCCCTACCCGATGTTATTGCGGGCTTAGGCTCCATCATTTGCCTGATGCTCTTGCTGCGCGTGTGGAAACCAAAGACCATTTGGCGGTTCGCGAATGAACCCGCCCCGATAATTAATACGGCTACTACGTACACAAGTGGCCAGATCATTCGGGCCTGGTCGCCGTTTATTATCCTGACCATCATGGTGATTGCCTGGGGGATTCAACCGATCAAAGACGCTCTTAACTCAGCGGGGATGATCCAGTTTGAGTTTCCAGGGCTACACAACGCCATTCAGGGTGCAGATGGGAGTCTGTTGCCGAAGATCTTCAAATTCAACTATCTCTCTGCAGCCGGAACGGCCATTCTGGTAGCGGCACTGATCGCCATTCCGCTGGTTGGCCTGACCTACCGCGAAGGGTTGCGCGTTTTCGGAGCTACCCTGAATCAGCTGAAGTTTTCTATCCTGACCATCGCTGCCGTGTTGGGATTCGCCTACATTCTTAACGATTCGGGCATTACGCTGACGCTGGCCGACGTACTGGCAAACACCGGTGTCATGTTTCCCTTTTTCGCGCCGGTGCTGGGTTGGTTAGGCGTGTTCATTACCGGTTCCGATACGTCGGCCAATGCGTTGTTCAGTAAGCTTCAGTATGCCACGGCGGCCTCCATCGGCGTCGATCCGGTGGTGACCGTTGCCGCCAATGTGTCGGGGGGCGTGGTGGGTAAAATGATTTCACCGCAATCCATTGCCGTAGCCGCTGCGGCTGGTAATCTGGTCGGGCAGGAGTCGCAGCTGTTCCGGTTTTCGGTGAAGCACAGCTTTATCATGCTCGCTTTCATTTGCGTCCTTACCTTAGCGCAGGCTTATGTCATTAAGTGGGTGATTCCCGCGTATCAGACGCTGGCCAACACAAACTCAAAGGCGGCTCCCGATGTGTCGAAGGGGTACACGTATCTGCTCATTCTGGCTATTCTCTTAGCCATTTTCGCGACGGCTATTCGGCGGATGAACCGGAACAGACAGCAGACGCCTAAACTGGCTAACGAACATTCCGTCAGGAACCCGTAGGACCTTTATCATTTAGAACCCTTGACCAGCCGAACCAATCGGCCCGTATTCGGTTCTTTTTTGAGATCAACCCGTAAAAAATCACTGATGAAGATTGTTGTCTTAGACGGATACACGTTAAATCCCGGCGATCTGTCCTGGGACGGTTTAAAGCAACTTGGCGATTTGACCGTGTATGACCGAACATCCGCCGACCAGGTGCTGGAGCGGTCCCAGGGCGCTGAAGTCATCTTCACCAACAAAACCCCGATCGGCGAAGACGTCCTGGCGCAGCTACCCGATCTGAAATTCATTGGCGTGCTCGCCACGGGCTATAACATTGTCAACACCGACGTGGCGAAACAAAACGGCGTCATCGTCAGCAACGTACCGGGTTACAGCACCATGTCGGTCGTGCAGTTGACCTTCGCCCTCCTGCTCGAAATGACCCTGCATGTGCAGCGCCATAGTGATTCGGTCATGGACGGCAAGTGGGCCCGTTCAGCCGACTTTTCGTTCTGGGACTACCCCCTCATTGAATTGGCCGACAAGACCATCGGCATCATTGGCTTTGGCAGCATCGGCGAGAAAGTAGCCGACGTAGCCACGGCTTTCGGCATGAACGTCATCGGCTCCAGACGGCATCCTACCGACCAATCGCACCGGACGAATTTCAAATGGGCAGAGGTTCCTGAGTTGCTGGAACAGTCCGACGTAGTCAGCATTCACACGCCCCTATCGCCCGAGACCAAAGGATTAATCAATAAAGACAACCTGACCCGCATGAAGCCCTCGGCGTTTCTGCTGAACACATCGAGAGGGCCGATTGTGGTCGATCAGGATTTAGCCGACGCCCTGAACAACGGCGTCATTGCCGGAGCCGGTATTGACGTCTTATCCGCTGAGCCACCCTCCGCTGACAATCCACTTTTTACCGCGAAAAACTGCCTCATTACCCCACACATTGCCTGGGCAACCAAAGAAGCTAGGGTCCGGCTGATGGCCATTACGGTGAGCAATCTATCCGCGTTCTTAAGCGGAAAGCCTGTCAACGTGGTCAACGCCTGAACATCATCTCATGCCCACTACTGACCATGAAACAAACCCGTGTTCTCATTGCGCCCAATGCGTTTAAACACAGTCTCAGTGCTACCGATGTGGCCCTTGCCATTCAGGAAGGTTTGCAGGAGAGTAACCTGGATTGCGTGTGCGAATGCTTTCCGGTGGGCGACGGTGGTGATGGCACGGGCCAACTAATGATCGAGAAGCTCAACGGCGTTTTAGTGTCGGCGGAAGTAGATGACCCGTTTGGCCGCAGCATTACCTCATCGTTTGGGCTGGTCAACAAAGGAGAAACGGCCATTATTGAACTAGCCAATGCGTCCGGTATTCAGCTTGTCAAGCCTGACGAGCTTGATCCGCTGCACGCTACATCATTCGGAACCGGGCAGTTGATTAAGCTGGCTTTAGACCAGGGCGTCAGCAAGATTGTACTGGCCATCGGCGGCTCGGCTACCGTTGATGGCGGAACGGGTATTCTGCGGGCATTAGGCATTCGCTTTCTGGACGGATCAGGCCAAGCGATAACAGAGCCGGAACAACTGATCGACTTAACTGAAATCGACCTATCTGACCTCGATCAGCGGGTACTGGCGTGTGATATAACGATTCTGTGCGATGTAGAGAATACCCTGCTGGGCGAGCGGGGCGCAGCCGCCGTTTTTGGTCCGCAAAAGGGCGCTACATCCGAAGGAGTAAAAAAGCTGGACGCCAGTCTGGCCATGCTTGCCCAAGTGGCCCTGCAGCAAACGGGTATCAACATGGCCGTCGTCAAGCATGGCGGTGCCGCCGGGGGGGTGGCCGCGGGCTTACATACCTTCCTGAATGCTAAGCTCGTTAATGGCATCGACTTCTTTCTGACCTTTACCGGCTTTCATAAATCGCTCGCCCAGGCCGATTGGGTCATCACCGGCGAAGGCAGCATCGACGAACAAACCCTACACGGAAAAGGCCCATTCGGCGTTGCAGCGCTGGCCAAACAAAGGGAACTTCCGGTGGTCGGTCTGGCTGGCAACGTACCGTTAACACAGAACAAAAAACTGAATCAGTATTTCGACGTTTTACTGGCGATAGGCAACGGTCCGGTAGATATTGGCACGGCCCTTCGTGAGACCAAATCCAATTTGGTACGTACAGCCTGGCAACTTGGCAACCTACTCGCTTCAAGCGCTGGCCGGTAACCTTTTTTAGGCATTGTCTCTGCAACCAGGGCAACTTTGTAGACGGTGAAGGCCTAGTAGTTGTCAGGCCACTAGATTTTAAATACTTTTTATAGATGCTACTCCTTTTTCTGAAAGCATTTGATAAGTATAAGGATGTCCGGGAGTTTAGTTGCGGGCTTAATGATATAGAATCTGCTCTAGACTTCCTGAGTAAACTAACGACTAAGGGCGAAACACTTATTGATGCGTGTATTATTGAGGACGATAGTCGTCTGGACCTGCCGGTAAACGCCTTTGATGGCGAGTTATTTAAAGGGCCTTTAAAACAATTAGAAAGCCAGTGGCAACAACTGCTGAAGAAGCCAATTGCTGATACGCCAGTTGATAAAGAAGCGGTTAAAGGTTACATTCAGCGATCCATTGTTCTAAATCGGACTCAGATTAACTACGTAACGGCTTTACTCGATCAGCTTGAGGAAAAAATACGTACCACCCAGGCGGGTAAACTGTGCTCAGCCACCAAAGAAATGTTGATTACTCTTTACAACGCTCAGATTAACAAGCACCAAAATTATCTGGCTAAACAGGAGAGTTACTACCAGCGTAAGTGTGCAAAACTTCATCAATTAAATCAAGTCTAGATTTCCCTTCTCTTATTTAGATAATTTTGAGCGCTCTCCACTCGCGTAAATAGTCTTCTTGATGCCGCTGTAGTTCAATGGTTTGGCCGCTAGTTACTAACATGGCTGTTAGCTCAGTAGTGATTTTAGATGCTTTGTTTTTATATCATGAAGAGTTGTAGATGGTTGATTATCTACTGACTAACATCGCTTGAGCAATGGGCTTAACTCCTACCCTAGATTAGTCAAACTCCTAAAAACTAGACGGCTGGTTTCTCTTAGTTACGTTCAAAAAGCTTCTGCAAGCTTTCATCAACAAATTATATTTTTAAAGGTTCTGCCTGTGACTTTCTTTGCTCGCTATAAAAAGTTAGACTTCGGTCTTGTCATTTCACTAGAATTGACCAACCACTCATTAAGTGTTATTCTCCTAAAACAAAACCTTCTTCTAAATAGAATTTCTAGAATGAAATCTTCCCATTGAAGCTGTTTAGGATTTTGTTTTTGGGATTTCAATCCCTACTGACTACTGACTGGCGCGTTTCTGTCATCCCTCCTGCCGCACCGGCGGACCGGTCGGGATGACAGAAACGCGCAGATTTTATAAATCCTAAACAGCTTCTATATTAATTAACTCACAAAAACTAC
The DNA here is from genome assembly GCF_042684525.1 of Spirosoma soli. Classification (NCBI taxonomy): domain Bacteria; kingdom Pseudomonadati; phylum Bacteroidota; class Cytophagia; order Cytophagales; family Cytophagaceae; genus Spirosoma; species Spirosoma soli. The sequence continues at coordinate 137,843 of NZ_JBHULN010000003.1, forward strand.
CGTTAAATAAACAAAAATTAAGTAGGTCAATGAACATAATACCGTCTACTGATAGACATAGTCAAAAATCAATAACAACAAATTTTGCGGCCTTACTAACTTATTCTCCATAATTGACAAAAACATACTATTGCTATTTTCTAGAGAAAAATAATTCATTGTGCTATTACCATAAATAGCTGTATTTATTTAGACTCTATTACGTTCACTCCTATTTTTCAGCAAAGGCTCTTGTTAAGAAATAGCCATAAGTCCTGATACTGGCACGGTATTTACCGCCAACCTCGCTGATCTCCCCACTACAATGACTATAAAGCTTAGTAGGCACAATTTCAGTATCCATCTCACAACCATTTAACATATAGTCTCAACCATTATTTTGTTCATATACATACAAAGGTATCATCCTGAGATGGTATAAATCCTTACCTACACAGTATAACAAAAATTCAACAACAATACGTTAATTAATTTTTTTTATTAATTTCAAAGTTAGGTTAAGTACGCTTTACTTCATTAAATGCAACTCTGCTTACTACATGATACATTTTACTTTATCAATATAGATACAAATAGCTATTTTAGTTACATTGTATCGTATACTGTGGATGCCATTAAGTAAGGCTCCATAGACTTGGCACTTAATTTGCCTGCTTTGCTCAATATAAACGGTTGTGACCAGCTTATGTCAAATACAACTACAGTAAAAACCTACGCAGAACTAACTGAGGAACAGCTAATTGAACTGCATCGTCTGGCCCATGGCATTGTCGATGACTGGTTTTTTGAGGTTGATCAAAAAGAAGAAAGCATACACGTACGATCTGGCCATTTAGAGACAGTCTTTCGTACGCAAACAGGCAATATAGTGAGCCTATGTGGCGATGAAATCACAATGGTTCGCAATTTATGGACAATAGTTTCTCGTTGCCTGGATTGGGGGCTGGACTATAAGTAACAGCTCGATTAACTCAATCCTGCTCATTCTATCAAGGCAGGTCAACACAGCCTGCATCGCAGCTAGCGTTTTTTTTCTACTTTACCCTAGTTACGTGGCTAGCCAACGATCATTCTACAAGCCACATGTAACTAAATTTACTTTATTTTTTATTAACTCCTTCTCTTAGTTGTTTGTCCAGCGACCGCACAATAAATATTCTTCGGCTACACTGCTACTGACTTTCTCCCCAATTAAATAGCTTTTAGCACCAATTGCTCTTACTTGTTTTTCGTGAAAATTGTGAAAATAGATTTAAAATAACTTTAGGTCCGGCTGCATTATTTTTATTGATTTACTAAGTATTAATACAATTGACTTGATTGGTTTTAAGTATTCTGTATGTTTGTAGCGTACTTTACTTTAGCACCGATGAAAGCAAAAGCAATCCGTTTTTTTTCAATCAAGGAAAATAGCGAGCCAAAAGAAAAAAGCCCTTCTGAACCAGTAGCTATTACAGGTTATATCTCAACTAGCGGTAAACTGGTATTTCCCATAAAATCAGTAGCTCAGTTATCGTTTGATCCCGAATCAACTCGCTTTAAAATTGGTGTTCAGGAAGGCAAACGTAAAGTGAAGTCGCTTTTTTTAATTCCAACGACGAACGATGATCAGTCCGAAGCGTTTGAAATGCTGAAAGCGGCTAAAAGCTATACCATTCCCCTATCGTTTATCTTAAAAAAGAGTGGCATTGAGTACGATAATATGAAGTATACCTTTACAATTAAGCCGTTCGAATACGATGGCGATGTCACAGGTTACGAATTGCTGTTAGACGACCAGGCGCCTAAAGCGGAGTATACCGGAAAACCGCGCGGACGCAAGCGTAAAGCAGATGATACAGTAGCGTAATTGCAACCTCATTCAACCAATTAATTGTTTCAAGAAGAGTGATGTAACGCCTGTCACATACACTCTTCTTATTATATTGACGTTATAGTAAAAGCCAACCATGCATGCGGTCAATGACCAGGCGTTATTCTGGTGCTGAGCAACCAGGTTATCTTGTTTGCGTTTGTTAGAATTAGTAGTTTTGTAGACAGGTGGGTGTTTGGCAACCAGATGTAATTAGTTGCGCTTCCCTCCCTAATTCGAGAGCCTTACCAGACTGATGTTGGCAAGGCTTTTTTGTTAGTTTCCCTTCTAATTTGATACGTACAGCGTGAACCTACCCGCCGATCATATTCGCCTATTGTTTGGTCTCAAACTCCGCCAGCTCCGACTCGACAGGGGACTATCTGTAAGCGAACTGGCTCAGCAGTCTGGTCTTTCAGTTTCTTACGTAACCGAAATTGAGAAGGGGCGCAAGTATCCAAAAGCAGACAAAATATCGGCGCTGGCCAATGCCATGCAGGTCGATTATGACACGCTCGTTTCGCTCAAACTCAGCAAGAAGCTGGAGCCGATTTCAGATCTGCTTCGCTCAAAGTTTTTGACTGAGATTCCGCTCGAACTTTTTGGCATTGACCCATCCGATCTGCTCGAACTTTTAGCTGAAGCTCCGGCCAAAGTAAGTGCCATGATCCGCACGTTCATGGACATTGCCCTCAGCTACAACATGAGCGTAGAGCGGCTATACCTGACTATGCTACGGTCATATCAGGAAATGCACGACAACCATTTCCCCGATATTGAGGCAGACGCGGATCGTTTCCTGAACGAATACTCCTCACCAGGTCAGTTCGTTAGTGAAGCCTTACTGACCAATTTGCTGAAAACTCGTTACGATGTCCACATCGAATACTTTGATCCTCTCTCTCAACCAGAACTGATATCCCTTCGGTCCGTCTTCCGGCCAGAGCACCGTCGGCTGCACCTGAACGCGGGCCTTTCTGCCGAGCAGCGATCGTTTATTTTGGCGCGGGAGGTTGGCTTTCAATTTATGAACTTGAAAAGTCGACCGTACACGTACTCATGGGTTGAAGCGGAATCTTTCGAGCAAATTCTTAACAACTATAAAGCGTCCTACTTTGCCGGAGCAATCCTCATCCGGCGCGACGCGCTGGTAGCCCGGCTAAGTGAACTGTTTGCCCGAGATACCTGGAGCAATGATGCATTTTTGCAGCTCATTACGGATTTCGGCGCTACACCCGAACGTTTTTTTTATCGGCTCAGCAACGTATTGCCCAGCTACTTCGGCATCGATCAGTTATTTTTTTATCGCTTTAATCATACAATTGGGCAGACAACATTTCAGTTAACCAAAGAAATGCACCTGTCGCGGCAACAAGGACCTCGGGGTATGGTCGATGAGCATTACTGCCGACGATGGATAGCGCTCACCATTTTACAGGAACTGTCGTTCATGCAGCTCAACAAGGGCTTTGACGGTACGCTCTGCCGGGCTCAATTATCTGAATATGCCAATTCTGGTCACCAGTATTTGATTGTTTCCGTGGCACACCCATTTCAGGCACGGTCCGGCGAACCGGCTGCTCAACAAAACATGAGCGTCTCGATGTGCTTTGCCATCAACGACACGCTAAGAAGTAAGATGAAGTTTTTGAGCACGTCCTCAAACGACATTCCGTTTCGAGTTGTGAACGAAGCCTGCGAGCGATGCGGCATTTTTGACTGCCGCGAACGCGTTGCCGCTCCGATTGTATTACAGAAAAAACGCCAGTTCAACAGTATGAAACTGGCGGTGGAAAAATTGAAATAGTTAGGTATAGTCAAAAGTGTCAGGTGTGGTCAGGGATCTACACTTGACAACGCCTGACCCTACCTGGCCACTTCTTCACTATTCTTTTGCCAGGGTACGCTCCCACCCTGCCGAATGTGCTCCATAAGGAGCTTGACTAATTCGTCACGTTTTTTCTTGTTGATGTCAACTAAGTTTTCGGTTTCGGCGGGATCTTTTTTGAGATCATATAGTTCATAGGGAGCAAATGGAGTGGGTTGAAGCAGCTTCCAGCCACCTTGCTGAACAGCATGAATTTGTAACCCTTTATAGGTATCCTGCCCCTCACGACGCACGAAGTACAGCGGCCGATTAAGAAACAGCGAATCAGCCACGACCGTTGGCTTGGCCAGTACCGTACGAAACGACAGACCGTTGATTCGCGTGGGTAAACGCACCCCAGCCACTTCTAACAATGTAGGCAACCAATCCATCAGCTGCAGATTTGTTTCGTTTACTTGGCCGGCCGAAATATGCCCAGCCCACGTTACTCCCGAAGGGATTCGAATACCACCTTCGTAGAACTGTCCTTTAACTCCCCGATACGGTCCGTTATTGGCTTTACCGGGTCCCCAGCCTCCGTTATCACTCGTAAACACGATTAGGGTGTTCGTTGCCTGCCCGTTAGCTGCCAGCGTAGCCAGTAGGCGACCAACATTGGCATCCATGTGTTCAATAAGGGCTACTAATTTAGCCCGTTGGGGGTCAATGCCAGGTTGCCGCTTCAGAACCCGGTCAAGATAGCCGGCCGGTGGTTGCAACGGATCATGCGGAGCGGTGTAAGGCAGGTACAGAAAGAACGGGGCTTTGCTGGCTCGTCGGCCGTTGAGGTAGCGAATGGCGGCATCCGTAAACACATCCGTGGCATGACCGGGCGGGCTAATAGGCTGCCGATTATGACGGAGAAAGTTCTGACTGTGTCGGAGCTTCACTACGTAGTCGTCCATCATTCCTTCCAATAAGCCGTAGAATTCGTCAAATCCTCGTTCATTCGGCAAGTTTGGCGATTCAAGACCAAGGTGCCACTTGCCAATTAACGCCGTGTGGTAACCCGCTTTTTTGAGGTAATTTGGCAACAGCAGCCCCGGAGCGAGGTAGCCCCAACTATCTTGCACTTCATCGCGAATAACACCAGGCACGCCCATCCGTTCGGGGTAGCGCCCCGACAACAAAGCCGCCCGACTCGGCGAACAGACCGAGCTGTTTGCATAGAAGTTTGTGAACTTCAGACCGGCTTTAATAAGGCTGTCAATATGGGGAGTTTTGAGATCTGTGGCCCCGAAACAGGAAAGGTCACCGTAGCCCAGATCGTCAGCCAGGATAAAAACGATGTTAGGCGGAGGTACCTCCCCGTTGGGCTGAGATATTTTAGCGTTTGAGGAAAACGATGTGAGCGACGCAACCACCCACAGCAGTGGTATGAACAAGATTAGGAATCGATTCATGACACAATGTACTCAGGCGCTGGCAGCTCCGCAAACTCGGTTACCAGCATAGCGTAATGAAATTACACACACCGTTGACTTGTTATCTTTGCGTTGCCTATCTGCTGAACCACCATGCCACACTTTACCTTTGAGCAGCCGATCCGGCAACTGGAAAAACGACAGGGTGGCTACTACCATCTTATCATTGACGCTGATATTGTCAAGCAGTTTGAGAAGCAACGAGCCACTCGACTCAAATGCCTGATCGATCAGAAGGTCTCATTCTCCTGCGGGTTGAATCACCTCGGTGATGGCAACTTTTACATCATCGTGGCAACGCAGCAGCTTAAAAAGCTGGGCAAACAACTCGGCGACACGGTCGTCTTTGACATCTTCGAAGATCCAAATCCGCTGGGCGTCGACATACCGGAAGTCCTTCAGGTACTACTTGAACAAGATGATGACGCCAGGAAGACGTTCGACGGGCTGACCGACGGCAAAAAAAGGAGCCTGATTTATACCATCAACAGTGTAAAAGATCTTGACAAACAGGTTAGCAAAGCGTTGACTTTCCTCAACGAGCGAAAGGCAAAAAGCCAATAGCGCCACATTTTCTGCCCCAAACGGCGCAAACAACCAGGCGAATCCGCCGGTTCATGGTCATACACATCCGAGCCAGACCATGAACGTAGCTGTATTCAGCACCAAAACGTACGATCAGGAATTCTTCGACCGATTCAACGAAACCTACCGACACAGTCTGACGTACTTCAGCGCTCCCTTAAACCGCGACACCACGAATCTGACCCAGGGATTTGATGCCGTGTGCGCTTTTGTCAACGACCAGATTGACCGGGAAACCATCGAGAAAATAGCGGCAAACGGCGTGAAAGTAATTGCGTTACGTAGTGCAGGTTTCAACAACGTAGACGTGGATGCCGCTCAGCAGAGAGGAATAAAATTATTCCGCGTGCCTGCCTATTCGCCCATGGCCGTTGCCGAACACGCCGTAGCGCTCATTCTGACGCTCAATCGGAAAACGCACAAAGCTTTTAACCGCATTCGCGAGAATAATTTCTCCCTGGAAAAACTGCTGGGCTTCAATCTTCATGGCAAAGCGGTTGGGGTAATCGGGACGGGGCAAATTGGGGCCGCCTTCTGTAAGATCATGCTGGGTTTTGGCTGCTCTGTAATGGCTTACGATGTCTTCGAATCAGATCAACTGAAGAACCAGGGCGTTGTTTACGCGCCCTTCGATACTGTCCTTCAATCGTCGGACATTGTCTCGCTGCACTGCCCGGTCACGCCGGAGACCCACCACCTCATCAATACGGCTACAATTGCTAAGATGCAACGGGGCGTTATGCTCATTAACACCAGCCGGGGAGCCCTGATTGATACGAAAGATACCATCGAAGCGCTAAAAAGCGGTCAGTTAGGCTACCTCGGGATTGACGTATACGAGCAGGAAGAAGCGCTTTTCTTCCAGGATTTATCCGAGAGTATTATCCAGGACGAACTACTTACCCGACTCATGGCCTTCCCGAACGTATTGGTTACGGCTCACCAGGGTTTCTTTACCAAAGAAGCGCTTGAACAGATCGCCACTACCACCTTGCAGAACCTCACTGATTTTGAGACTGGCCAACCGTCGAAAAACGAAGTACGCGCTACCGGCTAATACCATTCCTGTTGGTCTGGATCGCATCGCCGGACAAACAAAAACCCGGTTGCTGGAAAGCAACCGGGTTTTGTTCGCTTAAGTAGTCAGACGAAACAGCGGCCCACCATAGCTTACGCGTTTTGCTTCATCCGGATGATGTTCAGCGCGGCACCCGCTTTGAACCACTCAATCTGGCCTTCGTTGTAGGTATGGTTCACCAGGAACTCGTCGGTCGTACCGTCAGCATGGTGCAACACAATCTCCAATGGGCGACCCGGTGCAAACTCCGTCAGGCCTTCAATATCAATGGTATCGTCTTCCTGAATCTTATCGTAATCAGCCGGGTTAGCAAACGTTAACGCCAGCATACCCTGCTTTTTCAGGTTTGTTTCGTGAATCCGGGCAAACGAACGTACCAAAATAGCCCGAACGCCTAGGAAACGCGGCTCCATGGCAGCATGTTCACGCGATGAGCCCTCACCATAGTTTTCATCGCCAACTACGATTGAACCAATGCCAGCCGCTTTGTAAGCACGCTGAACAGTCGGCACTTCGGCATATTCGCCGGTGAGCTGATTTTTCACGCTGTTGGTTTTGTCGTTGAAGTAGTTCACCGCGCCAATCAGCATGTTATTCGAGATGTTGTCGAGGTGACCACGGTATTTCAGCCACGGACCCGCCATCGAAATATGGTCAGTCGTACACTTCCCTTTTGCTTTGATCAACAATTTCAGGCCGGTCAGGTCGGTACCCTCCCAGGCTGGAAACGGAGCCAGCAATTGCAGACGATCTGATGTTGGGCTAACGATTACCTCCACACCTGAACCATCTTTGGCTGGGGCCTGATAGCCTGCATCCTCCACGGCGTAGCCTTTAATGGGCTGCTCGATACCTTGTGGCTCGTCGAGCTTCACCTGCTCGCCATTCTCGTTGGTCAACGTATCGGTCATTGGGTTGAACGTCAGGTCACCGGCAATGGCAAACGCCGTTACGATCTCGGGCGAAGCCACGAACGCGTGGGTGCTGGCGTTACCGTCGTTCCGCTTTGCGAAGTTCCGGTTAAACGACGTAATGATCGAGTTTTTACGAGTTGGATCGTCCATATGCCGCGCCCACTGACCAATACAAGGTCCGCAAGCATTAGCTAATACGACTCCCCCCATGTTTTCGAAGGTTTGCAGCAAACCGTCGCGTTCCGCCGTAAACCGCACCAGTTCAGAACCTGGTGTTACGGTGAACTCCGAACGCACTTTCAGGTTTTTGCTCACGGCCTGCTCCGCCACCGACGCCGACCGGGTCAGGTCTTCGTAGCTGGAGTTAGTGCAGGAACCGATCAGACCGACTTCGAGCCGCTCAGGCCAGTTGTTTTCTTTAACGGCTTTTGCAAAGTTCGACAACGGCCACGCCAGGTCTGGTGTGAACGGACCATTGATGTGTGGTTCCAGCTCTGACAGGTTGATCTCGATCAGTTGATCGAAGTACGTGGCGGAATCCTGATATACTTCATCGTCCGAACGCAAATGCGCTTTTACCGCTTCGGCGGCATCCGCTACGTCGGCCCGGTTGGTCGCCCGCAGGTAGTCGGCCATTTTGTCGTCGTACGCAAAGATGGACGTAGTAGCACCAATTTCGGCACCCATGTTACAGATCGTACCTTTACCGGCTGCTGACAGGGTTTCTGCGCCTTCGCCGAAGTATTCAACGATGCAGCCTGTACCGCCTTTTACGGTCAGGATGCCGGCCACGCGTAAAATAACGTCTTTAGCGGATGCCCAGCCGCTCAGCTTACCGGTCAGTTTTACACCGATCAGTTTTGGCATTTTCAATTCCCAGGCCAGCCCCGCCATTACGTCGCAGGCATCGGCCCCACCAACCCCAATGGCAATCATGCCTAAGCCACCCGCCATTGGCGTGTGTGAGTCGGTACCGATCATCATACCACCGGGGAACGCGTAATTTTCGAGCACTACCTGGTGAATGATACCAGCACCGGGCTTCCAGAAGCCAATGCCGTATTTATTGGAAATAGACGATAGGAAATCATATACTTCCCGGTTTTTATTCTTGGCAACATCCAAATCCTGATCAGCTCCCACTTCAGCCTGAATCAGGTGATCGCAGTGAACCGTTGAGGGAACGGCTACCTGCGGCCGACCTGCCTGCATGAACTGCAACAGGGCCATCTGCGCCGTTGCATCCTGCATGGCCACGCGATCAGGTGCGAAGTCAACGTACGCTTTGCCCCGCTCGAATGATTGGGTAGTTGCTCCAGCGAACAGGTGACTGTATAAAATTTTCTCCGACAGGGTCAGCGGTCTGCCCACTGCCTTCCGGGCTGCTTCGACGCGTTCGCCGAGGTTAGCGTACACGCGCTGAATCATGTCTACATCAAATGCCATAGCAAATAGGAATAACGGGGTTACTAAACGAATACTCTCTTAGAAACAACCAACGAATTCACAAAATGAATTCCGATTGGCGGGTCAAAATTAGAAGATTCTGCCTCGTTTTGGAAATAATGTCTGTGATGTCGGGCAAACGCAGCAATTAATCCAGTGATTCGAGGCTTACGACTTCGGCAACAAAACTGCCGGCGCTGGTACTTTTACTTATAGGAGTTGTTACATAATATGGGGGGGCGTATTGCTCCATGCGGCTTTTTAGCTTTTTTCTCACGAAATCAACCAAAAAATCACGACTAAAAAATAAATAATCTATTTACCAATACATTTAGTTATCACGAACGTACTTCCAGTAGTATATTGTCCAACTATGGGCTTTAGCTACAATAATTCACTGTATGCCAATTGAATATAATTCGACAAACTATAGCGAACAGAGTAGCTATACAAAGCCGTGGTTTATTTTTCAGTTTATTTTCACCATTCATTAGTTAACTCCATGAAACAATTCTGTACATCCCTGTCCTTATTGACATGCATCGCCTTAAGCGTCATTCTTATTTCCTGCAATGATCACCGTACGTTTCCAGCCGACGCTAAAATTGCACTCGTATCAACGTTGAGCGGTGCGGCCGAAAAACCGACGTCGGTTTCTACAGCGGCTAGTGGCTCATTTGTTGGTGTAATTGACCGGGCCACCCGAGTGTTGAGTTACACCGTTACCTACTCAGGTCTAACCCCAACTATGGGACACCTACACCGGGTTACGGCAGCCAACGGCACAGGACCGGTTGAAATCCCATTCTCCAGTTTAACTTCACCCATCGTTGGTACGGCTACATTGGCCACAGCGGGCCGGGTGGATAGCTTGATTAACGGATTTTATTACGCTAACCTACATACACCGGCCTATCCGGCGGGTGAGATTCGGGGCAATGTGCGGGTAAATGGGCAAATTAGACTAACGGCTACCTTAAGCGGAGCGGCCGAAAAGCCAACGCCAAACCCATCAGCCGCCACGGGAGCGTTTGTAGGTGTTGTTGATCCGGCTACCCGAGTATTGAGTTATACTGTTACGTATTCGGGCCTGACTCCTGTGATGGGACACCTGCATCGGATCAATGCAGCGAATGGTACGGGGCCAGTCGAAATTCCGTTTGCCAGCTTAACTTCACCCATCATTGGCACAACTACGTTGACCACCGCAACTCGGGTCGACAGTTTGCTCAACGGATACTATTACGCTAACCTACATACGACTATGTTTCCGGCGGGCGAAATTCGGGGAGATATTAAATAATAACCGGCTTACTTAGCCAATACCCAGATCTAAATCTGGCAACACTGTTTTGAAATAAGCGCATCGTCATACGTATAGCAACTAGTGTCTACTCAAGCCCTAATCGACCAACTCTCACAGGCCGATTAGGGCTTACCTCTTTTTGGGATGTGAGTAGATTTTATTTCGGTCGCTCCTTACCGGTATAATTTCATTATTGATTAATAACCTGAATCATAAAGAACAAATGCAAGTACGTTATGCCGTCGGGCCCAATGAAACCCGTCAATTCAATACGAACCAGCTCCGGGATAATTTCCTGGTTGAGACCCTTTTTGAGCCGAACACCCTCCAACTTTGTTACAGCCATTATGATCGTGTCATTGTAGGGGGTGTGCAACCAACGAGTGAATCGGTTCATCTGCCAACGTACCCTGAGCTTCGGAGCGATTACTTCTTAGAGCGCCGGGAAATGGGAGTCATTAATGTGGGGGATACCGGCACGATTGAGGTAGACGGGCAGACGTATGAACTAGGCAAATTAGATTGTCTGTACATCGGCAAAGGGAGTCAGCAGGTAACGTTCGCCAGCCAATCGGCCGACAGTCCGGCGCAGTTTTATTTGCTTTCGGCTCCGGCACACAAAGAGTATCCAACTCAGAAAGCTGCCCAAGGCGATGTGTTTTCGGCCCCAATGGGATCGTCTGACACCGCAAATGAGCGCGTAATCTACCGGTACATTCACAAAGATGGGCTACCCAGCTGCCAGCTCGTGATGGGCCTAACCATCCTGAAAACGGGTAGTGTCTGGAATACCATGCCCGCTCACGTCCACGACCGACGGATGGAAGCCTACTTTTATTTTGACCTGGACCCCGCCCACCGAGTGCTGCACCTGATGGGACAACCGACCGAAACTCGCCATATCCTCGTGGCCAACCATCAGGCGGTTATTTCTCCGCCCTGGTCCATTCATTCGGGCTGTGGCACAGCGAACTATTCGTTTATCTGGGGCATGGCGGGCGAAAACCTCGATTATGCCGACATGGACATGACCGCCATTGCCGATCTGCGCTAAGCTAACCGAGTAGCACCACGCTCATTTTTGGTAGCGTTAGTTCAATTTCCACCATTTCGTTTTCAAAAGTCCTTAAATCATGAAGCGTAACGTAACGGTTCTTCTTTGCTCACTTACCTTTTCGGCCTTCGCCCAGGCACCCGTTGATGTCGACAAGGAGTTTGCGTTTGCCGCTCAACAGTACGAGCGAATGCTGAAGGCGCACCCCGACACGACTAAGTTTCCGCAGTCGACAAACCCTGATGGCAGTATCCGCGATATGAAGTCAGATTGGTGGTGCAGCGGCTTCTTCGGCGGTTCACTTTGGTATATATACGAACGGACGAAAGACCCCGCCTGGAAGGATGCAGCCCACAAATGGTCGATGGCCGTTGCCAAAGAGCAGTATAACACGGGTACTCACGACCTGGGCTTCATGCTCTATTGCCCCTTCGGCAATGGCTACCGGCTGACCAAAAATGAAGCCTATAAGCCCATTATGTTGACCGGAGCGAAGTCATTATCCACCCGATTCGACCCGAAAGTGGGACTGATTAAGTCCTGGAACAAGTTCAGAGAGTACACCTACCCGGTCATCGTTGATAACATGATGAACCTGGAGTTTCTGTTCTGGGCTGCCAGAACGTCCGGCGACAACCAGTTCCGCGACCTCAGCATCACCCACGCCGACAATACGTTAAAAAACCACTTCCGACCCGACAACAGTAGTTTCCACGTGGTATGTTATAATCCAGATGGCACCGTAGCGGCTAAGAAAACCGCCCAGGGTGCAGCGGATAACTCAGCCTGGGCACGGGGGCAAGCCTGGGGCTTATATGGCTACACGGTCATGTACCGCGAAACCAAAGACAAGAAATACCTCGACCAGGCCCGACGCATCGCCGACTTCTACCTGAAACACCCAAACCTACCCGCAGACAAGATTCCGTACTGGGATTTTAACGCCCCGAACATCCCGAACGAAGAGCGCGATGCCTCGGCCGGAGCGATAGCGGCCTCGGCTCTATTGGAGCTTTGCACGTATGGCGGTCCGTCGGCAAAAACGTATTATCAGTCGGCGGTGCAAATGTTACAAAGTTTGGCAAGTCCGGTTTATAAAGCCAGTCTGGGAGAAAACAACAATTTCATTCTCAAGCATAGCGTGGGGAACAAACCAGGCAAGAGCGAGATCGACACGCCCCTTATTTACGCAGATTATTACTTTCTGGAAGCCCTATTGCGTTACGATGCGCTGCGCCAAAAGCCGGAGTATCGGTCCTGATAATTAGGCCAGTGCGTGCTCACGTATCTCACTACCATAAACCCTTACTTCTATGAATCGACATGTATATCGTGGCCAACTCGTGTCGGCTCTTACAAGACTAGTGCCTTTGTTGCCGGTTTTGTTGTTAACTGGTTTCGCTACTGTCTATGCAGGAACCGCTGCCGAACGGGTCAGCCGCCCAGATCGACACGGTTTGGTACCCAGGGATGTTATTGTGACGGGACGGGTAACTGACGAAAAAGGAGAGCCTTTGCCGGGGGTTAATGTTGTGGTGAAAGGTACGACACGCGGTTCAACGACAAACGAAGATGGGCGCTACCAGATTAACGTCTCCGATGGCAACGTTACGCTGGTATTTAGTGCGGTTGGTTCAAAACGACAGGAAGTAGCCGTTGGGAGCCGCTCCGTTGTGGACGTTACGCTGGAGGGCGACGCGCAAAGTCTCAGCGAAGTGGTAGTGATTGGATACGGTGAGCAGTCGCGCAAAACGCTGTCGACCGCCATTACCAAGGTAGAAGGAAAGAATATTGGCATTCAGCCTGTCAGTACGCCGGGCGAAGCGTTGGCTGCGCTGGCGCCGGGCGTACAGGTGCAGTCGGATCGGGGGGCTACGCCGGGAGCCGCCCCCACCATACGCGTACGGGGGGTGGGTTCGCTCAGTACGGGCAGCACTCCACTCTACGTAGTGGATGGCTATCCACTGCAGGACGCCAGCCAGTTCAACCTGATTAACCCCACCGACATCGAATCGCTGGAGATTTTGAAAGATGCGGCCTCCGCAGCCATCTACGGCTCACGAGCGGCCAACGGCGTCGTTATCGTAACGACCAAACGCGGGAAGGCTGGTAAGACGGCCTTTACCGTATCGGCCTACACGGGTTTTCAGGAACTCAGCAAAAAGATCAAACTACTGAACCGGGACCAGTACATTGACAATGTCAAGTACGTGAGTCGTACCCGCAATTACCCGAACACGCCAGTTCCTTACCCGGCCGTGTTCGACACCCGTCCGGACAGCCTGCCCGACACCGACTGGCAGGACGCCATTTACCGCAAGGCACTGATCGCCAGCTATCAGATTTCGGCGTCGGGTGGTACGGATAAGGTACGCTACGCCATTTCGGGGGGCTACTTCAAGCAGGACGGTATCCTGAAAAACAGCTCGTATGACCGCTATAACATACGGTTCAACCTCGATGCCGATTTGAGTCCAAAACTCAAAGTCGGTATCTCGATGGCTCCGTCGTATTCGGCTCAGATGCTTCAGCAGGCAGCCGGTCAATTTAACGGGTCGAACAGCACTGAAACTGGTGGTACCCGGGCGGTGCCGAGCGCGGTGGTTTCGGCCATTGACATGCCCCCGACGATTCCGGTGTATAAGCCCAACGGCGACTACGCCCAGGGTTTCGACGGGAACCTTAACCCTAATGGAACAGCTTTCTACCAATCGAATCTCTACAACCCGCTGGCGGTACTGGAGCTGAACAAGAATCTACTGAAAAACTTCCGAATTTTCAGCACCAGCTTTCTGCAATGGGAACCCATCCCGAACCTACGGCTGAAAACTTCGGCGGGAGCCACATTGAACATCAACGACCAGTCGGCCTACATTCCGGCAACGCTGGCCAATGAGTCTGCCCCGAAAGCCAACGGCACGAATCCCGTACTGGCCCAGATTTTCGCCCGCGAAGCGAATGGAACCGCCTTTGACTGGGTCTGGGAAAACACAGCCACCTACAGCAAAACGATTGGCAGCCACAATTTCACCGTATTGGGGTTGTATTCGCTGCAAAAGCTTCAGTCGAAAACAACAGCAACCAGCGGGCGGGCGGGCAGCTACACCACAAGCCTGCTTCCGAACCCCCTGGCCTCGCCCGACCGGGTTGGCGAGTTATCGTACGACCAGAATGCCTTTCTCTCGTTTGCCGGGCGGATAACCTACGATTACAAAAGCAAATACATCCTGTCGGCAGCCGTTCGTCGGGATGCTTCGTCGCGCTTTGGACCCAACAATCGCTTTGCTACGTTCCCGTCGTTTTCGGGAGCCTGGCGCATCAGCGAAGAGCCATTCTGGAATACGCTCAAAAATACCGTCAGCGAACTAAAGATTCGGGCCAGCTACGGCGAAACGGGTAACGCGAATATCGGTAGCTTTAACTGGACCAATAGCGTGCAAGGGCGTAACTACAGCTTTGGGGGGGTGCGGCAGTTCGGTTACGCGCAGAACGGCTTTGCCAATTATAACCTGACCTGGGAAAAGAATAACCAGACCGACGTTGGGCTGGAAATGGGCTTCCTGAACGACAAATTTACGCTGGCCATTGACTACTACAGCCGCAAAACCAACGGTATGCTGTTCCAGAAAGATCTGCCTGGCATTGTTGGTTATGCGACTAACTTCCGCACGAACCTGGGTAGTTTACAGAACCGCGGCCTTGAGCTTTCGGCACGGGCAAACCTGACCGTAGGTGCCGTGCGCTGGACAATCGACGGTAATATTTCGGGCAACCGCACCAAAGTTCTCGACCTGGGAGGTCCGTCGGCGCTGCCCCCACAGGGGTCAATCTTCGGCTGGAATAATGTCTACCAGGTGAAAGTCGGCGATCCGATTGGCAACATGTATGGCTTTCAGGTCATCGGCGTTTTTAAAACCCCCGACGATCTGGCGAAATACCCCCAATACGTCACGGGCGATAAAGTCGGCGACTGGATTATTAAGGATCAGAACGGCGATGGCAAAATCGACGAAGGTGACCGGGTTAAACTAGGTCAGGGGATACCGAAATTTATTTACGGAATGACGCACACGGTCCAGTACAAAAGCTTCGATCTGACGCTGATTTTGCAGGGTGTTCAAGGCTCCAATGTTCTCAACGGAAACCTGCGCCACATCTGGGCCAACAATGTGTTCAATACCATTCCGCTGTATTACAACAACATGTTCGACCCCGCCAACCCGACGAGAGATGTGCAATTTCCGCAGGCGGGCGCGGGCGGTATCACGCCAGGTAACAACCTGACAGACCGGACACTGTTTGATGGTTCGTTCCTGCGTGTTCGGAACCTGACCTTTGGCTACACTATTCCAGCAGCGCTGCTCCAGAAAGTTAAGCTGCAATCGGCACGGTTGTACGTGACAGGGCAAAACCTGTTCACGTTTACGAGCTACCCCTGGTATAACCCCGAAACGAGCATCAGCCAGGACTCGTCGACGCAGGCCAGCTCGGCCATCCAGCCCGGTATCGACCAGGGAGCCTATCCGGCCGCCCGAACGTATACGCTCGGTTTGAACATCAGTTTTTAACCCATCGATCCTATGAAAGCGCATACAAACTCTATACGTCTGTTCCTTGCCGCCAGCCTCACGTTGCTGGCGAGCAGCTGCGGAAAGAATTTTGTTGATCTGGTCCCACAGGATGTGATTCCGGTTGGGGGGTTCTATAAAACAGAAGCGGACATAAAATCGGCTCTGACAGGTACCTACGGCAACCTGCGGGGTATTTATAACAGCTATTACCAGTATACTGAGCTTCCCTCCGACAACACCCGTAGTTTCGGCGAAAGCGAGGTCGGTACGGGCGAGTTCGATAAGCTCACCTGGCAGTCGTCCAGCACCAACCTGCCTAACGGCTGGAACGACGCCTACCGCACGATCTCGAACTGCAACGTCATTCTGGATAAGATCACGAACGTACCGTTCAGCAGCGATGCCACCAAGAACCAGTATATCGGCGAAACCAAATTTTTGCGGGCGTTGATGTATTTCAACCTGGTTCGGTACTTCGGCGACGTGCCACTCGTACTGAAAGAAATCACCACCGAATCGGATGCCTACACCTATACACGCAGCCCGGTGGCCGATGTGTACGCCCAGATCGAGAAAGATTTACAGGACGCCGAGAAGGTCCTCCCCGCCAAATATACCGGTGTAAACATTGGCAGGGCTACGATCGGAGCCGCTAAGTCACTGCTGGGTAAAGTGCTGATCCAGGAGAAAAAGTGGCCTGAAGCCGAAGCGAAGCTCGCCGAAGTGGTCAACTCCGGCACCTATCGGATTCTGCCGAATGTGTCGGATGTGTTTGGCGTTGGCCGCGACAATAACGATGAGATTATTTTCGCGGCCCAGTACGTGAGCGGAGGCTTCGGCGAAGGCAATTCATTCGCCCATAATTTCGCCCCCCAACCATCGGGCACAACCATCATCAGTGTCACGGGCAATAGCTTTAACATCGGTACGCAGGACTTATACGACGCCTTTGAAAAAGGAGACGTGCGCCGGGATGCATTTATTGGCGTTTTTGGGACTTCACCCAATATCTACTATTGGTCAAAGAAATTCGTGTATAACATCACCCAGCAGAACGAAGGCGACAATGACTGGCCTATTTTGCGCTATGCCGACATTGTGCTGCTCTACGCCGAAGCCCTCAACAACAACGGCAAGACGAGCCCGGCCTTAACACAAGTAAACACCATCCGGCAACGGGCTGGGCTGGCTCCTAAAACTGGTTTGTCGGCCGCCGATACACAACTCGCCATCGAACAGGAACGCCGGGTTGAGCTTTGTTATGAAGGGCACCGCTGGCATGACCTCATTCGCTGGGGTAAAGATGTGTCGACAATGACCACCTTCAAAGCCAAGTATTTGACGCTGGACCCCGCCAATGCGAACATGAGCCCAGCTCCCGAGCGGAAACTGTACGCCATTCCGTTGCGCGAAACAACGCTGAACCCAAAAATAATCCAGAATCCAGGATACTGAGGTGCGAATGGTCAGGCTATGGTCAGGCGTGGCTAATACGGCGGTCCTTGGCCATACCTGACCATTCCCAATCACGCGTGCCATCCCCTCCTGCCCTGAACTATCATGAAAAACTATTTTCTGCTTTGCCTGGGGCTTTCTGTTACGCTTAGCCAGGCGCAGGTAACGCCCCGCAACCTGTTGGCGACTCGTTTCCCACTGACCACCCTCCGGTCGCTGGTTACGCGACTCGATCAGTGGAAACCTTATCCGAACACGCCCGAAGGCTGGCAAAAGGCGCTGCCCGATACAGTTCGTACGTCCTTAATCAAAGCAGGTGAGCAGGCAGTTGCCCGCCCGTTTGAATCGCTGCCGGCCACCCTGACCCTCGAATACGTACGTACGGGCAACCGAAGTCACTACGAACAAGTGTCGTTTGGCAAGCGCAACCAGCTCCTCACGCTCGTGCTGGCCGAAGCCATTGAAGGCAAAGGGCGGTTTACGGACGCTATCCTGAACGGCGTGTGGTCCATCTGTGAGGAGAGCTTCTGGGGTGTTCCGGCCCACCTCAACACGCAACGGGCGAAAAGTGGCCTGCCCGACGTGGACGATCGAACGGTGGATTTGTTTGCCGCCGAAACAGCGGCCCTATTGGCGCTCGCCGATTATTTCGTTGGCGATCAGCTGGCAAAAGTTTCGCCCCTGGTACGTCCCCGGATGTACGCCGAAACCAATCAGCGTATTTTCCTTCCATTGATGGAACATGCCGACCGCTATGGGTATTTAAAACCGGGGGCCAAAGTTAACAATTGGAATCCCTGGATCATGTCGAACTGGCTAACGGCGGCTCTCCTGCTCGAAACCGATGAAATGCGCCGAACGGAGATGGTCCACAGCGCCATGAACGGCCTGGACCTGTACATCAATGACCTAGGCAACGACGGTGGCTGCGACGAAGGGCCCAGTTACTGGTTTGTAGCGGGCGCTTGTGTATTTGATGCCCTCGAACTGCTGCACAGCGCAACCAACGGAAAAGTCAATGTCTTTAACGACCCCATCATCCGGAACATGGCGTCCTACGTTTATAAAATGCATATCGCGGGCGGCTATTTCGTCGATTTTGCCGACGCTGACCCAACCCTGAAACCCGACGGCCTCATGCTGTATCGATTCGGCAACAGCATCCGGAACGACACCCTGGCCCGGTTTGGCACCTGGGCCTACCATACGTTTAAGCAGACAGACTCTCCGTTGGGTTTCAATCGTCATCGGCGCGTTCAGAACCTGCTAACCATTCGGGAAGCAGGCAGTCAGACTCCAACGTTTCAGGACGTACGCGACGCGTGGTTTACCGACGTACAGGTAATGACTGCCCGCTCCGACAAGGGTTTGTACGTAGCCTCCCACGGTGGTCACAATGCCGAGAGTCATAACCATAACGACGTTGGTGACTTCATTTTATATGCCAATGGTCAGCCCGTCATCATCGATGTGGGTCGAGGGGCCTACACCGCCAAGACATTCTCGGCGAAGCGCTATGACATCTGGTACAATACGTCGCTCTATCACAATCTCCCGATCATAAACGGCGTTGGTCAGTCGGAAGGCCGGGCGTTTGAGGCCAGGGACGTACGATACAACGCAACCAGCAACGCATCATCGCTGGCAATGGACCTGGCGAAAGCCTATCCGGCCGCAGCGGGTGTTGACCGCTGGAACCGGTTGGTGAAGCTCGACCGGAGCCGTAATGCGGTCCTCATCCAGGACAACTACGTGCTGAGTCAACCGCCCACATCCATCCAACAGGCGTTTATGACGGTCTGTCAGGTCAATACCTCTCAGCCGGGCAAGGTGACCTTCCAGACCGCGGATGGCCATACTGTTGTGCTGGCCTACGATGCAAAGGTGTGGCAGGCCAAAGCGGAAACGATTCCGTTAAACAGTCCGGAAGATGCCACCCTCGCCAGCAAATGGGCCAATCGACCCATTCAGCGCGTTTTACTCTCACATATTCCCCGAAACACCAAAGGTCAAACGGCATTCACATTTACACTCTTATGAGATTAGTCCGCTTATTCTTAACTATTTCAGTAACCCTGCTGTCGCTGCACGAAGTCGCCCAGGCGCAGGTCGATCACATAGGGTCTGCTACGGTTCCTGATCATCCGCGCATTCTGCTGTTGAAAGGAGAAGAGGAAGCTATAAAGCGGACGACCGGAGCCGATGCCCACTGGGCGGCTCTGCACACCGCCATTTTAGGAGAGTGCGATCGATTGATCGGCATGGCACCCGTCGAGCGGATTCAGATTGGCCGGCGGTTACTTGACAAGTCCAGAGAAGCCCTGCGTCGCTTGTTCTACCTGTCGTATGCCTGGCGAATGACCCACAACGACAAGTACCTGCAACGGGGCGAAAAAGAGTTGCTGGCCATATCAGCCTTCAGCGACTGGAACCCTTCCCATTTTCTGGACGTAGCCGAAATGACGATGGCGGCCTCCATTGGGTACGACTGGCTTTACGACGGTTTGTCCGAGCAATCTCGGTCAGCCATCAAAACGGCTATTTTACAGAAAGGCATTGAGCCATCGCTAGACTCGAAAAATAATGGCTGGCTGCGAAACACCAACAACTGGAATCAGGTCTGCAATGCCGGTATGACGTATGGCGCTATAGCCATTTACGAAGATCAGCCGGAGGTGGCTAAACAGGTCATTAACCGGGCTATTGAGACGGTTACGCTACCGATGGGTGAATACAAGCCAGACGGAGCTTATCCGGAAGGTTACTCGTACTGGGGTTACGGAACCAGCTTCAACGTAATGCTGATTAGCGCTCTCGATAAACTGTTCGGGCAGGATTTCGGTCTGACCAAACAACCGGGTTTTCTGACTACCGCAGCCTATATGGAAAACATGACCGGTCCATCGGGGAAAGCCTTTAACTACTCGGATTCTGGCCTGAGTGGTGAGCTGCAACCCGCTATGTTTTGGTTTGCAGCCAAGTTGAAAGACCCCGCCCTGCTTTGGACAGAACGCCGTTATTTAACCGATGCCAGCGAGACCCAAAAACAACTCAGAGACCGACTGTTGCCAGCGGCTTTGTTGTGGAGTAATGGAGTTAATCTGGCTAGCCTTCCAGAACCGAAAAGCACGTATTGGACCGGAGCCGGTAAAAATCCGGTGGCCCTCATGCGCACCTCCTGGTCCGACCCGTTAGCCATCTATGTCGGCGTGAAAGGCGGTGGACCCAGTATCAGCCACGCCCACATGGATGCGGGTTCGTTTGTGATGGAAGCCGATGGCGTTCGCTGGGCCATGGACTTTGGTATGCAGGACTATGAATCGCTCGAATCAAAGAAAGTAGACTTGTGGAACATGCGTCAGGATTCGCAGCGCTGGCAGGTATTTCGCTACAATAACTTTGTCCACAACACCCTTACGGTTAATAATCAGCTGCAGCAGGTGGCGGGTAGGGCTCCCATCACCAGCACATCCAATACGCCTTCGTTCATGCAGGCAACCACCGATCTCGTCGGCTTATACAATGAATCGCTGGGGAAGGCGAACCGGGGGGTTGCCATTGTCAATAAAGCATACGTTGTTGTTCGGGATGAGCTCGAAACCCTGAACCAGCCCGCAACTGTTCGATGGACAATGCTGACCCCTACTTCGGTTAAATTAGTAGGAAACAATCAGGCTGAACTAACCAAAGACGGTAAGAAACTCATCCTCAAAGTGCAGGAACCAGCGACGGTAAGCTTAAGAACCTGGCCAACCGACCCTCCTCACGATTACGACGCGCCAAACCCCGGTACGACGTTGGTTGGCTTTGAGGTGCAAGTACCGGCCAGTACCAAAGCGTCGCTTTCAGTATTGCTCATTCCCGAAAAATCGGCTAAGGCCGTTAGTCAGCAGGTTCAGCCCCTGCAACAGTGGCCTCATTGACAGGATGTCGATTGACTTCTTTTAGAAAACTACTAACGTCACGCGGCCTTTCTTCGTTGCCGACGCCAACGCGAAACCAGCCAGATGACGCCAGCCACTACCAACCCCAGGGGAACAAAATAGAATACGCCAACCAACACGCTACTCACCAGCCTGAATCCATCGGCAAGATTGTGCGCTATTTGGCGGTAAAACGGCTCTTCTGGACGAAGGGCCGTTTCGGTTTGCTGGTAATAGGTGAGATTGACCGTGCTAAGGGCAATTTCGTTTTTAAGCTGTCGTAATTCCGCTTCCTGTACCTCCCGTTCCTCCTGAATCCGGGCTAGTTGCTCCTGCACTTTCAAGACATCGGCCACCGATTTAGCTTGTTTGAGTAGCTTCAGGTACGTTTCTTCAACGGCCTTTTTGCTTTTAATTCGAGCCTCAACATCTACGTATCGGCGGGTAACGTCTTCAGCCGTTATGGTCTTTGTATCCGTGAAAATAGATTCTTTCAGGACCAAATCGATAAACGCATCCAAACGGTCGGCCGGAACGCGAACTGTCAGCGCATTCTCGATGCTGTTGTCTGACTTCGTTTCATTCGAGTTGGCCACTTGCCCATTCACCTGGCGAACCGCTTGCTCAATCGCCTTTCCAGATGCGTTAAAATCGCTTACCCGAATGCGGAGTTGCGCATTACGGACAATCTTTCGTGTGGCAGGTACTGTCGGTTGAACAGACTCCTCAACCGCCGTTGGTGGAGCTTCTTGTTCGGGAGCCGACAATTTCATTTGAGATACCTCGGCAGTATCCGGTGCCTCCGGCCTGGATTGACAAGCTACTGCTAGGGAAATAAAAACGAAATAGAAAAATTTATTCATACTATTATGATGCTTAGTACAGGCAGAATGCACACATAAAGCCAAGTTTTTTTAATGTATCAAAACATATACCTTAAACGCTCATTTATAGGGTTTTTGGCAGCACAAACCGAACGTTGATTCGGTACATATTGTTACTTATGTACAACTAATCCTCGGCTTTCATTTCAACGTACATACCCTGACCAGTTGCATAAGTCAGGGCTTTTGCGTCTATATTTGGCTCCATGCCTTTCAGATCGGGCCGAGTAGGCGGTACGTGATGCAAGGCAGTGGATATCCATCAACCTGAACAACCTATTATGTCGAAAAACTTAGTCATTGTGGAGTCGCCGGCGAAGGCGAAAACCATAGAAGGCTATCTGGGCAAAGACTTTACGGTGAAGTCGAGCTTCGGTCACGTACGCGACCTGCCTAAAGATGGGTTGGCTGTAGATGTGACGAACGGCTTCCAACCGTCTTACGAAATTTCGCCCGATAAGAAGAAACTGGTCAGCGAACTGAAAACGCTGGCGAAGTCGGCCGAAGAGGTATGGCTCGCTACGGACGACGACCGCGAAGGTGAAGCTATTTCCTGGCACCTGAAAGAAGCCCTTGGTTTGCGAGACAACACGAAGCGGATTGTCTTTCGTGAGATTACCAAAAATGCTATCCAGAACGCCATTAAGTCGCCCCGGACCATTGACGTCGACTTGGTGAATGCCCAACAGGCCCGGCGCGTACTCGACCGGCTGGTTGGCTATGAGCTTTCGCCGGTACTCTGGCGTAAGATTAAGGGCGGTAGTCAGGGGCTGTCGGCAGGTCGGGTGCAGTCCGTTGCGCTTCGGCTTGTTGTGGAGCGCGAACGTGAGATCGACAAACACCAGTCGAAATCGTCGTTTAAGGTGACGGCACAATTCATTGTGGACGGGAATAAGGTGCTGAACGCCGAACTACCGAAAAACTTTGCCACTTCCGGCGAAGCCCGCGCGTTTCTGGAAGCTTGTATTGGCGCTACGTTCACGATCAAGAACTTAGAAACCAAGCCAGCCAAGAAATCACCCGCGCCACCGTTTACGACCTCGACCTTGCAACAGGAAGCATCCCGTAAGCTAGGTTACTCGGTTGATCGCACCATGCGCATCGCCCAAAACCTGTACGAAGCCGGTAAGATTTCGTACATGCGAACGGACTCAACCAATCTGTCGCAGGAGGCTATTGACAAGGCGAAAACCGAGATTGAGACGGAGTTTAGCCCCAAATACGTGCAGACCCGGCAGTTTAAGACCAAGAACGAGTCGGCGCAGGAAGCCCACGAAGCCATTCGCCCAACGAACTTCAACGACCGCAACGCCGGGGCCGACCGAGACCAGAAACGTTTGTACGAACTGATCTGGAAACGGGCTATTGCTTCGCAGATGGCCGATGCACAACTCGAACGCACGACTGTAACGATCAGCATTCGGTTTGCCAATGGCACACAGCTCAATACGGTTGCGATGGTGGATGATAGTCCATTCGTTGATACGCCAAAAGCGGAGCCGCAGAAGTTACCGACCGAACTCGTTGCTCAGGGCGAGGTAATTAAGTTTGATGGCTTCTTACGGGTTTATCTAGAATCGAAAGACGACGAGGAGGACGAAGACTCGAAAGGCATGTTGCCTCCGCTGACCATCGGACAGACGTTGAACCTCGGCCAGATGAAAGCAACTGAAAAATTCACTCGTCCGCAGCCCCGCTATGCGGAAGCGTCACTGGTGAAAAAGCTAGAAGAAATGGGTATTGGTCGTCCGTCGACCTACGCGCCCACGATTTCTACGATCATTAACCGGGGTTACGTTGTGAAACAGGATAAGCCCGGTCAGGAGCGCAAATACGTTGAGTATACGCTGCAACGTAACCAGATTAGTGAAACGAGCGGTAAGGAAACTTTCGGTTCTGAAAAGGCCAAGCTCTTTCCGACCAACACCGGTATGGTTGTGTGTGACTTCCTGGTCGAGTACTTCCCCGACATTGTCGATTATAAATTTACAGCAACCGTCGAGAAAGACTTTGATGAAATTGCCAGCGGACGACGTAACTGGCAGAAGATGCTGGAAGGCTTCTACGGGGATTTCCACAAGAACATCGAAGACATTCAGGGATCGTCAGGCGTATCGTTTAAGACAGGCGAACGCGTCCTTGGCGCCGATCCGGCCACGGGCAAACCCGTTTCGGCGCGATTGGGTAAATACGGTGCTTACGTACAAATTGGGGAAGCCAGCGACGAGGAAAAGCCCCGTTACGCTAACCTGCGTGACGGTCAGCTCATCGAAACGATTTCGTTGCAAGACGCCCTGAGTTTGTTCTCACTACCCCGCGAAGTTGGTTTTTTTGAGGACAAACCCATGGTCATTGGCATCGGTAAGTTTGGCCCTTACGTAAAGCACGACGACAAGTACGTTTCATTGACGCGGGAAGACGACCCGTATACAATCGATGCGGACCGTGCGGTTCAACTTATTCAGCAGAAGCGGGCCGAATCGGTAAGTGAAGCCCTCGGTGAGTACGAAGGTAAGCTTGTCACGACTGGCAAAGGACGTTTCGGCCCTTACGTGAAGTTTGAGGATAAGTATATTTCGATCCCACGTAATGAGCAGCTAATGAACCTGACCCTCGACCGGGCCATTGAACTCATCGAAGCTAAGCGGGTAGCGGAAGCCAACAAATACATTCGGGAGTTCCCCGAAAACCCAGCCGTTAAGGTTGTGAACGGTCAGTATGGGCCGTATCTGGCCGTTGGCAAGCGGAATGTCAAGATTCCGAAAGATGTCGATCCGGCGTCGCTGACCTTGGAAGACTGCTTACGGTTGGCGGGTGATGACCCAGCTCCCGCCAAAGCTCCAGCGAAAAAAGCAGCTGCCACGAAGGCAACCGCTGCAAAAGCGCCAGCTAAAGCAAAAGCAGCGACTACGACTAAAAAAGCAACTGCTGCTAAGAAGAAGTAACTGCTTTCTTTGCTCCTAACCAATTAACGACCGTTCAGTAAGCACCCCGTCAGGTTCTGCTACTGAACGGTTTTTTTATTACCTGCCTTCGGCAAAACCTCGTTATTTTGCCGATTCAATCTCACCACTACGTCTTGTTACATGAAGTATCTGTTGCTCCTGTTATTGCCCATCACATTAGCTGCCCAGACCGACAACCAATACAATCTCATTCCATTTCCGGCCCGATTTGCTGGTCAAAACGGCCAGTTCGCCCTTTCGTCTACCACACGTATCGTCGTGTCTCCAGCGAATGACGCAGCGGCCAAATCCGTGGCCCAAACGTTTAGTAACCAGCTCAAAGCAAGCAACCATGTGGCGTTGACCGTTGCGCTAGCCAATCCGGCGCTGGCTAAAGGTGCACACATCTTTCTGACGATTAATAAAAAGCTCAATCTGGGCGATGAAGGCTATAAGCTAACCGTTACGCCCGGCCGGGTGCTGTCCGAGGCTTCGACCCCAAAAGGGCTTTTCTACGCTACTCAAACGATGCGGCAACTGCTACCCGCCGACAGATCGGCCAGGGTAACCATGCCCGCCTGCCAGATTACCGATAAGCCACGTTACGCCTACCGGGGCATGCACCTGGACGTATCCCGCCATTTTATGCCGGTCGCGTTTGTCAAAAAGTATATCGACCTGATGGCGATGCACAAGCAAAACACCTTTCACTGGCACTTAACCGACGATCAGGGCTGGCGAATTGAGATTAAGAAATACCCAAAGCTAACGCAAATCGGTAGCCGACGTACCGAAACACTCATCGGTCAGTATAACCAGAACTACCCCCAGCAGTTTGACGGCAAACCACAGGGCGGTTTTTACACGCAGGAAGAGATTCGCGACGTAGTGCGTTACGCTCAGGCTCGCTTCGTGACGATTGTCCCGGAAATTGAAATGCCAGGGCATGCACTCGCAGCACTGGCGGCTTATCCGGAGCTGAGTTGTGATCCCGCTAAAACCTATCAGGTCGCTACGAAATGGGGGGTTTTCGACGATGTATTCTGTCCGTCCGAAAAGACGTTTGGCTTTTTGCAGGACGTGCTGACCGAAGTAATGGCCTTGTTTCCTGGCCGCTACATTCACATCGGGGGCGACGAATGCCCGAAAACAGCCTGGAAACAAAGCGCCTTTTGCCAGGAGTTGATAAAGAAGAATGGCCTGAAAGATGAGCACGAACTCCAAAGCTATTTCATTCGGCGCATTGACAAGTTTGTGACTAGCAAAGGCCGGGCCATTATCGGTTGGGACGAAATCTTAGAAGGTGGCCTGGCCCCCAACGCAACAGTAATGAGCTGGCGGGGTACCGAAGGCGGCATTGCCGCGGCTAAACAAAAGCATAATGTGATTATGACGCCCGGTTCCACCTGCTACCTCGACCAATATCAGGGTAATCCAGCCACCGAACCTCTGGCCATTGGTGGTTACCTCCCGCTCGACAAAGTATACGCCTATGAACCCACGCCCGCCGAGCTGACACCCGATCAACAGAAATACATTCTGGGCGTGCAGGGCAACCTCTGGACCGAATATATACCCAATACTCAAAGTGTCGAATACATGGTTTGGCCCCGTGCGCTGGCCCTGGCGGAAATTGGCTGGATACCGGCAGGTCCGCGTAATTTTGAGGACTTTGCGCAGCGGCTCAAAAATCACCTGCCTAAACTTGATAACATTAACTACGCCCGGCGGCTGTTCGATATCTCAGCAACGACCCAGGCGAACGACCAGGGCCAGATACAGGTAAAACTAAGTAAGCTGGACAGCGATAGCCGAATCTTTTATACGCTCAACGGCAAAGAGCCGAACGAACGTAGCACCGAGTACATCGGCCCGATAACGCTCAACAAAACCACTACATTACGGGCCATGACGCCCACCGGCGGAAAACTGACCCAAACCTTCACCCTCCATAAAGGCAAGAATAAGTCATACACGTACGCTATTAGACCGGATGCCGACAGCGATGCCCAAAATGCAAAGCTGACCGATGGCGTACGAGGTGACACGCCCCGCAGCCTACGCGAATGGGTATATTTCTTTGGTCCCGGCATGGATGTCATTCTCGACCTGGGCGAAGTGACAAGCGTTACCAAGGTTTCGTTGAACTTCCTGAAAGTGATTCTGGACAAGAACTTCCCGCCCACATCCGTTGACATTGCGATCTCGAAAGATGGAGCCGATTTCAGGGAAGCCATCAACCAACCCGTCAAGTACGAGCTAACCGGCCCCTGGGACATTCTGCCGGTTGTGGCTGATTTCAAAACGGCCCGCGCTCGTTACGTTCGGATTCGGGCCAGCAATGCGGGCGTTTGCCCAGCCGGTCATCCCAACGCAGGCGCAAAAACCTGGTTTGCTACCGACGAAATTGTGGTGGAATAATGCCACTTTTACGTATCTTGTCTCAATGAATACACGAAAAAAAATTGTCGTTTTATCGGGTGCCGGCATCAGTGCCGAAAGTGGTATTCCTACCTTTAGGGCCTCGGATGGCTTGTGGGAAAATCATCGCATCGAGGACGTAGCAACGCCCGAGGCCTGGCAGCGTAACCCCGATCTGGTTCAGGATTTTTATAACCAGCGCCGAAAGCAGGCCCTCAGTGTACAGCCCAACGCTGGTCATCTGGCCCTGGTAAAGCTGGAAGAAAAATATGACGTAACAGTGATTACGCAAAACGTCGATAACCTGCACGAGAAAGCGGGGTCATCGCATGTAGTTCATTTACATGGTGAGTTATTTAAGTCACGCAGTACGCGAGATCCCGATTTAGTTTATGAGATCGAAGGTTGGGAAATAAAAAAAGGCGATCTCTGTGAAAAAGGCTCGCAGCTACGGCCCCATATTGTTTGGTTTGGCGAAGCGGTGCCCATGATGGACGTAGCGCTGGAGATTACCGAACAGGCGGATATTTTTATTGTCGTCGGCACATCTTTAAATGTGTATCCAGCTGCTGGACTCGTATACGCCGTTCGCCCAGGAACGCCCATTTATGTAGTTGATCCCAATATTCCGGATATGCACCGACGTGACAACACGACATTCATTGCCGAACCAGCAACGATTGGCCTAACGCAGCTGGCGAATCAGTTGCTGGCGGAATGAGTTCAGTAGCTTCCACACCGCAAAACTCAATCTACTCGTCACCAGCCGGTGGCTGCTCAGGTCCGTGAATACTCCGCCCGCCATATCGCCAGGACGCTTGCTGCTCGGTTTGAATGAATTGCTTCAGGCTGGCTTCGCCGTCGGCATTGGGCGTAAAGCTTTCCTCAGCCGCCTGCGCCATCTGGTTTAATTTCTTTAACGCTTGCTGTTTATCCGTCTGACCCAGTTTAGCCCGTTCTACCGACTCCCGCAGCGTTTGGATCGTTTCATCATACACCGTTGTCGGCACGGCGTAGGGGCGGCCCCCCTTTCCTCCATGGGCGAACGAAAAACGGGCCGGATCGCTGAAGCGGGAGGGCGTACCGTGGATGACTTCGCTAACCTGAGCCAGCGATTGCAGCGTACGAGGCCCCATTCCGGGCATCATCA
The DNA here is from genome assembly GCF_042684525.1 of Spirosoma soli. Lineage (NCBI taxonomy): Bacteria > Pseudomonadati > Bacteroidota > Cytophagia > Cytophagales > Cytophagaceae > Spirosoma > Spirosoma soli. Next base: position 166,718 of record NZ_JBHULN010000003.1, read on the forward strand.
ATACGTCTTCAAACTGCTTGGGTGCTTGCTGCTGGGCCACCCATAACATGGCCCCTAGTCGCTTCAAGTCCACATCTGTGGCTTTAACGTCTTTCCGGGTCGGCATCGCTAAATGACGAGCCTCGGCTAAGATTTTCTCGGGATGTTCACCCATAATCGCTAACATAGCCGCCTGCGAGGGTTTCGCTTCCTTAGCCACTAAATTCAGGATCGTGCCTTGCGAAATACCGCAGACCGCCGTATGCGGCTCTTCAACGAACGATTGCAATGAGGCCGAATGCCAGTGATACCGGCGGGCCATGCCCGTTTCTCCTTGCATTCCCTGCTGAATCACCGACCAGTTACCGGCTGTGTTGACTACAAAGCTGTGTAAGTAAAGTTGAAACCCGTCCTGCACAGCGGTGTTATCGACTTTAGCGCTTAGGCGGCTACAGTACGCTAGCTGGTGACCATCTAATCCCGTTTTATCTCCCACCCGTAGCAGTTCGGTGGGGGTTTGCAGCGAACTTTTGCCTTTACCACCACAGACGTACAAGCCCAGCTCCTGGGATCGGGGATTGATCACCCGCTTGAGGGCGGCAGTGACGGCAGTTGTCACGCCCGAGGAGTTCCAGTCCATACCCAGCACCGCTCCAAAACTCTGAAACCAGAAGGGGTCAGCCAGTCGACGCAAAAACGCATCCGAACCATACTCCTGAAGGATGGCTTCGGTGATACCCAGGCAAAGGGCATTCATCCGATCCGATAACCACGATGGGATGGGACCGCGGTAGAGAGGCAAATCGGCAGAACCAGATTTTTTCATGAGTAATACAGGTTGATGGATTGAACAACTAATTTATCGGTGCTTTGGATTAGACGCCAGCTCTATACAAACCGGATGTCGGAAACAGCTTACAGCGTGGTCGTTGACCAACCCGGCGGTCTGCATGAGCCCGTAACAGGTAGCCGGACCCAGCAGCGAAAATCCTCGTTTCCTGAGCTCCCCACTCATCCCTTCGCTTTGGGGAATCGATACCGGGGGCAGTTCGGGCTCGGGTCGTTGCCGATCCAGGGGAGAGCCGTCCACAAAGTCGTAAAAAAACGACAGGATGCCTTCAGAGCTTCCTATCTGCTCCTGCAAGGTCAGCCAGGCCCGAGCGTTGGCTACGGCAGCCTCCAGCTTCCTCCGATTGCGGATGAGTCGCGGGTTAGCCAGCAGAGTCTCCAACTGGGCAGGCCCCAATCGAGCGAGCCGCTCGGGGTCAAATCCGGCTAATTCGTCCCGGAAGTGTTCCCGCTTTTTGAGGACGAGCAACAGACCGATGCCTACCGAAAAGGTGTGTAGGACGATGTACTCAAACAAAAGGTCCGTGTCCCGAACCGGCTCGCCCCATTCGTGGGCGTGGAAATCGTGCAGGTACGGCTGGCGCTCGAACCAGCCGCAACCCGATGGTCTATTTGTCATTAGCTGTTCTCCAGGCGTTTGGTGTGATAGTGGTTCAGCCGCAACAGCAGGCTCTCTAATTGCTCAAGCTCCTGAGTCGACAACATGTGAAACAAATCATCGCTAATCTGGTCCATCTGTTCCGTTGCTTGTTCGTAAACCGTCTGCCCCTCGGCCGTGAGCGCTACCCGCTTCTGGCGTCGGTCGGCGGGATCGACTCGCTCCTCGGCCAGGCCTTGTTTGATAAGCCGGGCGAGCATCTGGGTACCGGTGGTCGCTTCCAGCAAATCACTCTGAAACAGCTGCGTTTTGGTGGGCTGCTGCATGTGATGAGCCCCGGCTAACAAGGAAAACTCATCGATGCTTTGCAGGGGATGGTCCTCAAAATGCTGTTTGAAGGAAACCCGCATGAAGCGCGAAAGCCGCCAGATCAGCATCCCGATTTTGTCAATCAGGCGCACGTGATCGTAGCCCGTTACGCTGGCGGACTCCTGTTGGGAAGCTTTCTTGGGAGCCGACGTTTCCGGCAACGACTGCCGAAGCAACCACCCCCCAAACTGAGCCAGATCAGGCGGTAAGCCGGCCGCGCTACACTCGCCAACATACCGCTCCCACAAAACAATCAACGGCACAATACTGGGCTGTTCTGAAGTCATCTAAATTAATATTTCAGAAATGTAATAAAAAAATACCGTTCTGCCAGAACAAACAAATTACTAACGTAGTTAATATTCCAATAATGTAGCAATTTATACCATAACGGTAGTTAATAAGGTAAAGTTCGCCTAAATAAATCGGTCCGTCATGCATGCTAATCGCTCGCTCCGCCTTTTATTTCTAACCATTTTTCTCGACCTGATGGGCTATGGACTCATTATCCCGCTGCTACCCAATTATACCCGCTCTCTGGGAGCTTCAGCGGCCATGGTCGGCGTAGTGACCGCAGCCTATAGTCTGACACAGTTTGTTTTCGGACCGGTGCTGAGTAGTCTTTCCGACCGCTATGGCCGTCGGCCCGTGCTGCTGCTGACCATCGCGCTGAATGTGGTCGCTTACCTGCTCTTTGGCTGGGCGCAAAGCCTGCTGTTATTGATCGGTTCGCGGCTGCTAGCCGGACTGGCCTCGGCTAACTTGTCGGTAGCCCAGGCCTACATCGCCGATAGTACGCCACTCGAAGGACGGACCAAAGCGCTGGGCATGATTGGAGCTGCCTTAGGATTGGGCTTCATCTTCGGGCCGCCCGTGGGCGGGGCCGTCAAGTTTTACCTGGGTATCGAGTGGGTTGGCTACGTGGCTGCTGGCTTAGCCGCCCTCAACTTAGCACTGGCCCTCATCCAGTTGCCGGAATCACTCCCCGCTACCCGTACGGGTCGGCCCATCCGCTTCTTTGATGCATCCGTGCTGGCGGCAGTGGGGCGTTCTTCCCAGTTATCGCGCTTATTTACCGTCTATTTTCTGTTTACCCTCGCTTTTGCCATACTGACCGTAACGGGTGCGCTGCTCTGGCGTGACCGCTTCGCCCTCAACGATGCCCAGATCGGCTATACGTTTGCCGGGATTGGGGTGATCACCGCCGTTATTCAGGGAGGACTGCTGGGTAAACTCGTTGCCCGATTCGGGGAGCGTTCCCTGATGCTCACGGGTCTTTTTCTGATGGCCCTTAGTCTGGCCACCATGCCGTTTATTCCAGCTTTGGCCTTTATGCCGGGCGAAGTGGCCCTGATTATTCTGTTCGCGATTGGGTATGGTCTGGTGTTGCCGGCCAGTACCGCTCTGGTATCGCGGGCCTTCAGTCTGGCTGAACAGGGCCAGATATTGGGACAATATCAGAGTGTGGCCGCCTTGGCGCGGATCATCGGTCCCGTTGCGGGAGCCGCCCTCTACGGCTGGAACGTAGGGGCGACCTATCTAATTGGGGGCGGCATCATGCTCGTTAGCCTACTGCTAGCTCAGGGAATTGGGCAATCTGCATCGGTTATCAACCCGTCAACCTCCGCTTAAGGCTATGTCCGACCCGAGAACGAACCCCAGTCCGCCGGTAGCTGAGCCTTGGGAAGCCTCTAAAGAATATAATTCGGTGATACGTACGCTCATTCAGGCGCTTAAACCGGCCTCATTGCGACTTTATCCGGGCGATTTGTTCTTGTTGATTGGCCCCGCCGGATTGGGCAAAACTACTTTGCTCTCCATGCCAAACTGCGTGATTTACCCTCCGGGGGAAGGGACGCCTGGCCGACCAGTCGACCACGAGCCTGAAAGAGAATCAGCTGGCCAAGTTTCGGTTGCAGCACATCGGGTTTGTCTTTCAGAGTTATAACCCGGAAATTCTTGCAATGGGGCGAAAATTACGGTCGCTTCGGCGACGCAGGGCGGTCTGTGCCGTTGGCCGTTGCCATCCGATTCAAACCGCAATGGCGGAGACCGTGAGAATTACGATTCGTGCCAATGACTATTTATTCTCCTTAAAAGTAGCGTTTCGTGGGACGATTATTTTTATTTTAGAACTATCAACTCCAGCTAGTAGCATACAGAGTCAACTCGCTAACAGTTAAGTAATCACTGGGGTTAAAAAGCCTATTATAGTAAGCGACGCTAACCACCGCCTGAATAATGCTGCTTCACCCGCTCGATGGCCTGATTCTGCTCTCCCCAGTTCAGCAACTGTTCCAGAATAGGCATTAACGACTGGGCCAGTGGGGTTAACGAGTACTCGACCCGGGGTGGTACTTCGGGATAAACGACCCGCTCCACAAAGCCATCCCGCTCCAATTCCCGAAGCTGATCGGTCAGCATCTTCTCGGTAATCAACGGAATCGCCCGGCGTAGCTCTCCAAAGCGAATAATGCCACCGTTGATCTGCCAGAGGATTATCATCTTCCACCGGCCATTGATCAGAATCAAGCTGCTCGTCAGAGGACAGTTGGTAATCATTTGCAGCCGGTTCTGCGAATTCGACGAATTCAACTTTCTCATAGTCAGCACACTATTATTTTCGTAAGTGGCACACAATTTCGTAACTACTTGATTAACAATAGGTAAAAAGGCCAACTTTGTATCGTTGATCGGGACGAAAAAAGCAAAACCGGTCAACGATGCGACGATGAATCCGGTACAAATTGATATACTCTCCGATCTGGTTTGCCCCTGGTGCTACATCGGCCGACGACGGCTGGAGGACGCACTGACTCAGATTCCCGAGGTCGAAACACAGATTCACTGGCAACCGTTCGAGTTGTTCCCACAGATTCCAGTAAGCGGTGTGGAACGCCACACCCACATGGCCCAGGTGTTCGGCTCAGCCCGTCGGCGCGATGCTGTATTCGCCGAGGTGGCCCGCACCGGCCAGGCCGAAGGAATAGACCTGCGCTTTGATACCATTCTGCACTCGCCTAATACCTTCCTCCTGCACCGTTTGCTCTGGAAAGCCGGTCAGCAGGGGTATCAGGATGCCCTGGCTATGGCTCTGTTCAAGGCGTTCTTCACCGAAAACCGGGATTTAACCCAGCGTACCCAGCTGGACACTGTATTGGCCCCTTTCGGGTGGTCGCCAACGCAACTTGACCAGTTCCTGACCAGCCATGAAGGAGCCGCGACGGTTCGACACCAACAACGGCTTTACCGGTTTGCGGGCATTACCAGCGTACCGACCTATATTTTCAACAACCAGATTATGCTGGTTGGCGCCCAGCCACCCGAGCAATTCGTGAAAGTCATTACCCAGGCGGCCCGGATCGCTCCGCTACCGGCTGAGGTCTAATCCAAGCTTCATTACTTATCCAGTCAAACTACTAAATTTTTATGAATCAGCAACTTTTGTTTGAGCCGTATCGGCTCGGTGACCTGTTATTGCCTAACCGAATGGTGATGGCCCCGCTGACGCGCAACCGCGCTAACTCGCCCGGCGACGTACCGACCGAGTTGATGGCTACCTACTATGCTCAACGAGCCAGTGCCGGTCTGATCATCTCCGAAGCCACTCACGTTTCCCCGCAGGCTGTAGGCTATATCCACGCGCCGGGGTTGTTTACCCTGTCTCAGGTGGTAGGCTGGAAGCGCGTAAACGAGGCCGTACACCAGGCGGGTGGACGCATCTTCGCTCAATTGTTCCACACGGGCCGCATGTCACTTTCTTATTTTCAGCCCGGCGGTCAGCCTCACGTAGCGCCTTCGGCTATACCGGCTCAGGGCTACAAAGCAACAATCTATGCCTACGATGGCAGCTTAACGCAGGTACCATATGGCGAGCCACGTGCCTTAGCGACGGATGAGATTCCGGGCATCATTGCGGACTTTGCCCAGGCAGCCCGTCAGGCCCAGGCAGCCGAATTCGATGGTATCGAAGTCCACAGCGCCAACGGCTATCTCTTAGAACAGTTCCTGAATCCGCTGACCAACCAGCGCACCGACGAGTGGGGTGGCTCCATCGAAAACCGCAGCCGATTAACCCTGGAAGTGACCAAAGCCATCGCTGAGGTCTGGGGGCCTAACCGCGTTGGCGTACGTTTCTCACCCTTCGGTAATCTGCACGATCAGCCCTCGTACCCTGAAACCGAAGCCACGTATCTGTACCTGGCGGCTGAGATGCGCAAACTGGGCGTAGCTTACATTCACCTGTTCAACCAGGCTACGTTCGGTACGGGTGGTTTCACCGCTGATTTTCTGGCCCGGATCAATAAGACCTTTGGCGGAACGATCATCCTCAACGGCGGGCTAACCTTCAATACGGGTACCGAAGCCATCGCTGCCGGACAAGCTGATCTGATTGCCTATGGCCGGGCGTTTCTGGCCAACCCGGACTTAGTCGAGCGGTTCCGGCAGGGTGCTCCACTCAACGAGGTCAACGGGGCACGACTCTACGGCGGTGGCGCTGATGGGTATACCGATTACCCCACGCTGGCCAGTCAGACGCTGGCATCCACTTTCTAAGCAATCAGTTTTTTCTTCAATACAACCAACCGTTAAACAAACAAAAATCATGGAAACACAAGCTAACAAGGCGCTTTATATAGCCGAAGTAACTACCAATGGTGGCCGCAACGGTCACGCTCAGTCATCCGATAATCTGTTGAGTGTCAATCTGGCCTTCCCCAAAGAGATTGGGGGCAACGGCGGGGCCACTAATCCTGAGCAGCTTTTTGCGGCCGGTTTTTCGGCCTGCTTTGGGCAAAGCCTGTCCTTTGTGGCATCCCAGCGCAAGTTACCGGTGGATGTTAAGAACGTCAGCGTAACAGCTAAGGTGCATCTGTTGCAGCAGGAAGGCGGTTTTGGTCTGTCGGCCGACCTGTTTATCCAGGTACCCGGTGTTAGCCGGGAAGTAGCCGAAGAACTGATCGAAGCGACCAAGACGGTATGCGCCTACAGCAACGCCACGCGGGGTAACGTTCAGACGACCTATCAAATTATCGAAGGCTAAGTCAATCAGCGCAGCGCGCCGGGCGCGCTGCGCCACTTCGCCAACAAACTCATAATCAACATAATCATGCCATCTTTCCCATTCATGCTACGAACTGCCGTTCTGGCCATTACCCTGCTGGCGACAACTACCGCCTGCGACAAAGACGACGAGGACGTGAAACCTGCGGCTTCGGATACAGTAGAGGCCAACGCGGCTCTGGGCCGCGCTTTCTTCGAAGAGGGCCTCAATGCCGATACGCCCGCGGCCCGGGCAGCCGGTTTCACGCGGGTTGTCTCGCCGGATTATCAGCAGTACAACGCCATTGCTCCTCCGGGACGTGATGGACTGATTGGCTTCGTGGAGGAGTTTTACAAAGCGATTCCCAACCTGAACGCCGTCATTCGGGAAGTATTTGCCACCGAAGATCGGGTGGTGGTGCGCTGGACCATCACCGGTAACGTAACAGGGGCTCCTTTTCTGGGAGCGGCCCCGTCAGGCCAGCGGTTAGAATTTGATGTAATTGACATCTGGACAATTCGAAACGGTCAGCTTTATGAACACTGGGATCAGTTCGACTGGCCGCGGTGCCTCGTTCAGCTGGGTATTCAGGGTTTACCGGCCCCATTTATCGAAGCGGCTGGTCGTCCAGTAAGACGCTAGTTCTATTACAGGCAGGCCAGGCGTCTGGCCTGCCTGTTCAAATCATTCATCAACCTATCGGAGTTACAAGAGGTACGCACAAAACAATCTTCGGAATGGTCGGTTCAACAGGGACGCTCAACGTTCCTGTTTTTATATGCACCCTACTCTTGACCTCGCGGCCAAAACCCTTGAGGCCCATCAGCGGCTTAACGATCTGTACGGACTTCAGGCCATCTACGGTCGGGCGGATCCCATGCATGAGTTGATTGGCACGATTCTATCGCACCGTACGACCCACGCCAACGAAGTAACAGCGTACCGAACCATGCGTGAGCGTTTTCCGACCTGGGAACAGGTCCGTGATGCGCCCCTCTCCGACCTGATCGATGCGATCAAAACGGCCAACTATCCCGAAGTTAAAGCACCCTATATCCAGAATCTGTTGACGCACCTCATCCGGGAAACTGGCTCCGCGAACATTGATTTCCTGCGTGACCTCTCTACCGAAGAAGCTATGAAATGGCTTACCGATCTGCCGGGCATTGGCTTAAAAACAGCTACGCTCCTGTTGCTTTTCAACTTTCAGAAACCAGTGTTGCCCGTGGATACGCACGTGCACCGGGTTACGCAACGAATTGGCGTGATTGGCCCTAAAGTAAGCGCCGAAAAAGCACATGCGCTGCTGCTGTCCTACCTGCCGCATGATGCTGCGGTGCTGTTCAACTTTCACAAGCATTTCTACTGGCACGGGCAGCGCATCTGCACCTGGTATTCACCCAAGTGTGGCGAATGTGTTTTACGTGATACGTGTGATTATTATCAATCAGGTGGAACAACTACCCTGAGCAGTACCCCTAAAAAGAAAATCCCCAACAAAGCATCATAACCTTGCTGGGGATTCTGGCTTGTGCTGCCGACGTTTCAACAACACATTAATTCCTGGCGCCATATTTCCGCTCGTGAAAGGCTTTTGACTGCTCAACCCAGTTATCCCGTTCGATGCGGCCGGGAAAGAACTCAATAATTTCATTCACCTTGTTGACGTCTTCTTTCGTGAAGTTGGCGATCTGCCGATAAGTAAAGATACCCAGGCTGTGTAGCTTGCGTTCCAGGAACGGACCAATACCGATAATATCCTTTAAATCATCCGCTTCGGCCGCTGTGGCCCGACCAATACGGTCGAAATTAAGCTCACCGACGCGAGCGGCAATGCGACTCAACACCGCAGCTTCTGAGTTCCCAACGGAGGTCCCTCCGGCGATGGTTGAGGGCATAAATACAGTAGGCGCTTCAGGAATGGGTGCTGCCATGGGCGGAATCTCAACAGGTACAGATTGCTTCTCGGATAGCTCTTCTGTTATCAATTGAGGAGTATCATCATGAGCTAAGGCGGGTTGTAACGGGTCAGCCGTTACGTAGGCAGAAGTCAATTCTGTTACGGGCTCAGGCCGGGACGTATCTGCTCCTCCTGTCTCATTAACTATACCGATCGTCTTAGACCGACGACACTCGGTTAGTTCTGCTTCTTTATTAGCAATCGACGCACGTAGCGACCTAATGCGACCAGCCAGCACAAGGCGGCCCAATAACCAGCCAACGAAGGCGGCTAATGACAACAGTAATACGATCTCACCAATGGCCACCGGCCGACTAAAAGGATCTAATCCGAACATACTTGGTTTGAGGTTTATGGGTTTTAGGCTTAGGGCTCTCCGTTAACGGTCGATCAGGATCGCTCCGCTAAGCCGCCGTTTGGGCCGAATACGCTGCCTTTATTGCTGTTTTGCTAACCGGGCCGCCTGCCCTACCCAATCGTCGCGGTGAATCCGGCCCGGAAAGAACTCAATAACATCATTCACCTTGTCGACGTCATCCCGATTCAGGTTAGCTATTTGTTGAAACGTATAAATACCAGCGGCATGGAGCTTCTTTTCCAGAAACGGTCCGATGCCAACGATGACTTTCAGGTCATCGGCCTCGGTAGCCGATGCGTAGCCAATGCGACTAAAATCAATTTCTTTGGCGCGGCTCCGAATGCGGTTTAGCACAATAGCCTCTTCGTTGCTGGCACCAACAACAGAAGGCTTAGGCACTCGATGGCAATCGTCAAGCTCGCGCTCGGTGCTTGCCAGATCACCTTCCAGATGACGTATATCGCTCTGGCGGGACAGGTAACCGATAATGAAACCCAACGCTCCGGCCACAAACAGCATGATTAACTGCTGGAGCTGAGCGTCGGGCAGGTTAAGGGGATTCATGTCAAACATATGAATGCTCGCTTTAGGGTAAATGCTTTAAAAACGCCTTACTGAACAACAACCGTGACCCGCCGGTTGGCTTTGCGCCCTTCCCGCGTATCGTTAGAGGCTTTAGGATCAGCTTCGCCTTTAGCCTCAACGGTAATCTGGTCGGAATCAATGCCGGACTTGCGCAACCTTGCTTTAACCTGATTCGCCCGATCGCGCGAAAGCCTCAGGTTTACATCGTCGGGGCCGGAGTTATCCGTATAGCCCGTCAGCAACAGCTTCTTGTCTTTGTGATCGGCGAGGTACTTAATAGCCTCTTCGAAGAATTTCTGGGTGTCAGGCGTTTTGATGTAATTAGCTTCGGCCAGCGGGAAATATAAATCAATTGGCTCAAAGACCGACGTAAATTTTTCGGCCGCTGCCAGTCCCTCTTCCGTTATGCCGGGCGTTAACGTCAACTCCTCCGGTGCGGCATTTGCGGGGGCCACAGTTGTGGTAGTGCTAAGGTCCGTTAACACAGTATCCGCTGGTGCAGAATCTTCTACCGTTCCGGAAAACGCAAAATCAATGCCGCCATAGAGCGAATCGCTTTGGGATTTGACCGGCAGACTTCGTTGCTTTCCTTTAATTGTTATTGACGACGCCGGAATACCCTGTTGCACCAGGTATTGCTTAATTCCTTCGGCCCGGGCCTCTCCTAAATCCGGAAAAGAAGTTGCATTGGTTTCGGCGGGTGTGTAATAGCCAATGATGTCCAGCGTTCGGCCGGGATTCGCTTTGAGATACGTAATCATTGGCTGTAGCGAGCCTCCAAGCGTGTTCATGTTGGCATTGGCCCCCGATTTAGCAAAGCTGAAGTTACCCGGCAAGTCAAGCCGAAAATTGGTCCCGTCGGCAATTGTATAGCCATCCGCGCCCGGTGGTGTTTCGGGTACAGTAGCTTCCGTTGTAACGTCAGGCGATTGCTTTCCTTCGACACATAGCTGCTTGATTTTGCAGACATGCCACCACGTAGAACCGATCATCCATAACATCAACAGAACGATCCAGGGGGTTTTGCTCGCAAACATAAAATAGGGTTTAAGCCGTTCTTTTAAGCTGCTTTCCGGAGTAAATGGCAACTAAAAGGTGATTCAAAAATACAAGTAAGCGGTATAAATGCAACAGTGTCAACAATTTTGACAATTTCCTATCAAAACTGCCCTGAACGCTAGTTGGCCGGGTGGGGAAAACCTTTGCAGAAACTCATGACCGTCAGACCATAAGACGTCGGATGTCGCTAACTTGCGTCTGAATAGAACCTGAACGTAGATTTTGCAGGCCTGCTCAAACCTTGCCTGTCTTTTTGTATGGTAATTGACCTTCGTAGTGACACCGTCACTCAACCCACGCCCGCCATGCGCGAGGCTATGTTTAATGCGAAACTTGGCGATGATGTGCTGGGCGACGACCCAACGGTGAATGAACTGGAAGCCAAAGCAGCCGCCATGTTTAATATGGAAGCCGCGCTGTTTTGTGCCTCGGGGACGATGACCAACCAACTGGCCATCCGAACCCACTGCCGTCCCGGCGACGACGTTATCTGCGATTACCTATCACACGTGTATCAGTACGAAGGCGGGGGCATTTCCGTGAACGCATTAGCTTCCGTTAGCCTCGCTCATGGCGAACGCGGCAAGCTCACACCTGACCTCATCCGCGATTATATCTACAGTCCTGCCGACCCCCACAAACCGCTATCTCGTCTGGTCGTGCTCGAAAACACGATAAATAAAGGAGGAGGTTGTTTTTACACTGTACCCGAAATTGCGGCCATCCGACAGGTATGTGATGAACAAGGTCTGATACTGCACCTGGACGGTGCCCGACTGTTTAACGCGCTTGTCGAGACGGGGGAACCGACGGAATCGTATGGGCAACTCTTCGATTCCATTAGCATTTGCTTGTCGAAAGGATTAGGTTGTCCAGTCGGCTCTCTCTTGTTGGGAAAAGCCGATTTTATTAAGCAGGCCCGGCGCTACCGTAAGCTTATGGGGGGCGGCTGGCGCCAGGCGGGTTTTCTGGCAGCCGCGGGTATCTACGCCTTAGATCACCATGTTGATCGGCTCAAAATTGATCACAGCCGGGCCCGCCGAATAGGAACCATGCTTGAACAACTACCCGAAGTAGAAGAGATTCTGCCGATTGACACGAATATTGTGATTTTCAAGCTCCAAACAAACCTCTTAGCCATCGATTACGTTGCTCAATTAGAGGCTAAAGGTATTCGCGCCGTTCCATTTGGCAAGCACTTAGTGCGCTTTGTGACCCACCTGGATTTAACGGATGAGATGATAGCAGAACTAGAAAATCGACTATCCGAACCAGAATTTTAACCAGATTTAAAGGATTGCCAGGACTTGTCGAAAACAAATCTTTACATTCTTTAAATCTGGTTAAAATCCTGGTTCAAGATTATTTGACATGCATATACAAGTTAGAAACTTACAGAAAGAAGATTATCATGATCTGAAAGAGACCATGATTGAGGTTTATAGTGGCATTGGAGGAGATTACTGGCCTAAAAGCTCTATCTCCAAACTGCTCAATATATTTCCGGAGGGTCAGTTCTGCGTGGAGGTCGACGGTAAAGTCGTGGCCAGTGCACTCGCTATTCGCATTAAGTACAGCGACTTTGGCGATAACCACACCTACGAGGAGATTACGGGTAATTACAGCTTCCGAACGCACAACGACGAAGGCGATTACCTCTACGGTATTGAAGTGTTTGTCCACCCCGACTACCGCGATCTTCGGCTTGGTCGGCGGCTCTACGATGCCCGTAAGGAATTGTGCGAACAATTGAACCTAAAAGGCATTCTGGCCGGAGGACGCATTCCAAACTACAACAAATACGCCGACGAGCTGACGCCCCGCGAGTACATCACGAAGGTGAAACAAAAAGAGATTTATGACCCTACGCTAACCTTCCAGCTTTCCAACGATTTCCACGTTCGGAAAGTCCTGCGGGGCTATCTGCCGGGCGATACGGAATCCAAAGAGTACGCAACACTTCTGGAGTGGATCAACATCTATTACGTCGTTGAAAAAGATAAGAAACCGCATACCGACTCCATTATTCGGCTGGGCGTGATTCAGTGGCAGATGCGACTTTTTAAGAATTTGGCGTCGTTTCTGGATCAGGTTGAGTTCTTTGTGAACGCCGTAAGCGATTATCGGGCCGATTTCATGGTGTTACCGGAGTTTTTCAATACGCCCCTGATGGCCGATTTCAACGATTTACCCGAGCCGGTAGCGATTCGAAAATTAGCCGACTTCACAGTACCCGTACGTGACAAGCTGTGCGAACTGGCTATTTCGTATAACGTGAACATTGTGGGTGGTTCTATGCCTTTAGTCGACGAAGATGGCAAGCTATATAACGTAGCTTACCTGTGTCGGCGCGATGGTTCGTACGAAGAATTCCGCAAGATTCACATTACCCCCAACGAAGTACGGCATTACGGGATGGTTGGTGGCAACGAGATTCGGGCCTTCGACACCGATTGTGGTAAGATCGGCATGTTGATCTGTTATGACGTTGAGTTTCCTGAAGTAAGCCGGATTCTGGCGCAGCAGGGTATGCAGATTTTGTTTGTGCCTTTCCTGACCGATACGCAGAACGGCTACTCACGCGTGCGGCATTGTGCTCAGGCCCGCGCCATTGAAAACGAGTGTTACGTGGCCATTGCCGGTTGCGTTGGTAACCTGCCGAAGGTGCATAACATGGACATTAACTTTGCGCAATCGGCCGTGTTTACGCCTTCTGACTTCCAGTTCCCAACCAATGCCGTGAAAGCGGAATCGACGCCGAATACAGAAATGGTGTTGATTGCCGACGTAGACTTGAGTCTCCTGAAAGAACTGCACGAGCACGGTTCCGTACAGGTGATGAAAGACCGCCGGACCGATTTGTACGACGTTACCTTAAAGAAAGCGGCCAGAAAAGCATTTAAAAAGAAGAAAGATTCTGCCGACAATGATCCGGAAGAAGTAGCTCCGCTGATTGTTGTCTCATAATCTCAGGCTTTTTCACAGACATATTACAGAATGACAGCCCCGGCTGACACTAAACAGGTATTCATCCATTTAGTGTCAGCCGGGGCTGCTATGTCCATATAGGTCGACAGACTCCAGAAAGTACCGTCAATAGTCCCGATTGATTACCTAATCGTGGATTGAACAGCAATTAATTAGAAGTAGCTATAATAAACGGCAGAACAGGCAAACCCAAAGATTTTTCGGTTTTTTGTTTACCTGTTGAACTTATACTCTCATTATACTGTAATATTAAAAATTACAGTAATGAACGGCCGATTTACCATATCACTCCATATTCTGACCCTGCTGGACAAGCTCAGCAGTGAGTGGTTGACGTCTGATGTCATTGCTGGTAGTATCAACATCAACCCCGTTCTGGTTCGGAAAGAAATCAGTAACCTTCGTAAGCACGGTTTGGTCATCAGCCGGGAAGGCAAAAACGGCGGTAGTATGCTTGCCAAACCCGCTTCACAGATTAGTTTGTCGGCTGTTTTTGAAGCAACCCGGCAGGGCGCTTTTTTGGGTGCAGCCAAAAACAATCCGAATCCCAACTGCGCTGTTGGTAAGCAAATTAATCAGCACCTCAACACGCTATATAGTGAGGTAGAAGATGCTCTGATTCAAAAATTGGGCGCTACTACCCTGGAAGATTTTAGCCAGAAGTTTACCTAATTTTTTTACCTAAAACTGTAACAAATTTTATTACAATTTTTTACATAAACCAAACACAACTATGAACGTAGCCATTGTAGGAGCCTCTGGATTTGTAGGCACAAAATTACTCACGGAAGCCCTGAAGCGTGGTCATGAGGTAACGGCCATCGTCCGCAATCCGGACAAGATTACGATTAGTCACCCAAAGCTGACGGTTACAGCAATCGATGTATTCGATGAAGCAGCCTTGACAGCCGCCTTATCGGGTCACGATGCGGTGCTGAGTGCATACAACGCTGGCTGGGACAATCCAAATCTGTACGACGACTTCATAAAAGCTTCGCAACATATTGAAAAAGCCACTCAGCAAGCGGGCGTGCAGCGGTTACTGGTTGTGGGCGGAGCAGGTAGCCTGGAAGTAGCGCCTGGTGTGCAATTAGTCGATACGCCCCAATTTCCCGCAGAATGGAAAGCCGGGGCCACAGCCGCCCGCGATTATTTGAACCTGCTACGTCAGAATCAGGAGCTTGACTGGACTTTTTTAAGTCCGGCTATCCTGCTGCAACCTGGCGAACGGACTGGGGTTTTCCGGGTAGGTACCGACCAGCCCGTTTTTAATGAACGGGGCGAATGCGCGATTTCGGTCGACGATCTGGCCGTGGCCTTGTTGAATGAAGTCGAAAATCCTCAGTTTATCCGGCAACGGTTCACGGTTGGTTATTAAACGAGTTTGCTGGCTGCATCTGGCTAAAAACAGGCTTTCTGCTTAACTTTTCATGCTAGGCGTGGTTAATGTAATGCGACAGAACCACTCAACAAATTATGGAAAATCAAGTGCAGAAGACGATAGCGATCCTGCTTACAGAAGGCTTTGAGCAAGTCGAGATGACGGAACCACGCAAAGCCCTCGAAGCCGAAGGCTTTCAAACGGACTTAATCACCCCAGAAGGTGGAGACGTAAAAGCCTGGAACGAAACCGACTGGGGCGACATCTTTAAAGCGCACAAAGCCTTGAACGAAGCCTCCCCCAACGACTACGATGCTTTGTTGTTACCCGGTGGCGTGATGAACCCGGATCAACTGCGCATGGATAAGAATGCAGTTGCCTTTGTGGAAGCGTTCTTTGAGAGCGACAAACCAGTGGCGGCCATTTGTCACGCGCCAATGATGCTAATTGAAGCCGATGTTGTGGAAGGTCGGAAAGTTACGTCCTATCCATCGCTCCAAACCGACCTACGCAACGCTGGAGCCGAGTGGGTCGATGAAGAAGTTGTGGTAGACGGCAACCTCGTTACCAGCCGCACCCCCGACGACATTCCGGCCTTCAATCAGGAGCTGATTAAACTAATTAAGGAAGGTGTGCACGTTGGGCAGCAGGTATAATTATTTACACAACAGACCCAGCCATTTGGCTGGGTCTGTTGTATTATAACTAGTTGGAAGGGGTATCACTTCACTACCCTCCAGATTTCTAATGGCCGGTCGGTCGACATGATATCGGCACCGTTCTGAGCAAACTGCTTGTACACCTGATCACCTTTAGCCGCTGCTTGCTTATCGAGATTGCCGAGCGTACCTAAGATACAGGCAATCCCTTTTTCGTGCAGAAACTGGTACAATTCCTTGTCGGGTTCTTTAACGCCAACAAAAGCAACCATTCGATTATCTGGTACGCCTAACTCACGTAATCGGTCATATTCAGCGCGGTTACGAATGGTGACCGAAATCATCAGGTTCGGGTCGAGCTGGTGGAGCTTAGCCGCATCCTGCGCATTGTAGGTAATCACGGCTACATAATCGCCAGCCCCAGTTTTATGAATCATGTCCACGACTTTAGCGAACGATACGTTACGCTTAACGTCGAGGGTGAACGTAACCTTATCCTTGCCCCAACGCAACACATCTTCCAGCGTCGGAATCTTATAAGGCGTTACGTTCCCCATGTTGTCTTCCAGCCGGTAGGAAGCCAACTCGGTGTAGGTTTTGTCGATTAGTTTGCCAGTGCCAGTAGTGGTGCGGTCGAGGGTTGCGTCGTGCATCATCACCATGACACTATCCTTTGTCAAGTCGATATCGCATTCAATGATAACAGGCAACTGCTTGGCCAGGTATTGGAACGATTCAATGCAATTTTCGGGATAGCCTTTCAGGTCGCCCCCACCCCGGTGCGCCGAGATCTTAGCGATCTGGTTGGGCTTATACGAGAAGAATTCATAGGCGCCACCTGATTTTACCTTGGTATACGTTTTTGGCGAGCAAGCCGCCAAACCGACGGCCACACTGATCAATATAATTCGAATGTTCATGTGATTGATGAATATGCCGCAAAAGTAGAATGACTGTATCAGGAATCATAGCTGCGTTGCCATTGCAGCGGGAATGAATTGCGAAGTGGCATCGTTACATTTAAAAGATTGAATACGTATGATTTCCTTTTCAATTCTGGATCTCTCCCCCATCGTTGCGGGTAACACACCAGCGCAGGCCCTGCGAAACTCGCTCGACCTGGCCCAACATGCCGAGCAATGGGGATATAATCGATATTGGTTGGCCGAACACCACAATATGCCGGGCATCGCCAGTGCAGCCACATCGGTGGTGATCGGTCACGTGGCTGGCGGCACGAGAACCATTCGGGTGGGCTCTGGCGGCATCATGCTCCCAAATCATTCGCCGTTGGTAATCGCGGAGCAGTTCGGTACATTAGAATCGCTTTATCCAGGGCGGATCGATTTAGGCGTGGGCCGCGCTCCGGGTTCTGACCAGGCGACCTCGCGCGCCTTACGACGGGATGGCAATGTCCACGATACGTTTCCGCACGATGTTGTTGAGTTGCAACGGTATTTTCAACCCGACGACACGAACCAGTTTGTACACGCCATACCGGGTGAGGGCCTGAACGTTCCAATCTGGATTTTAGGGTCTAGCCTGTATGGGGCGCAGTTAGCGGCCATGCTTGGGCTACCCTACGCATTTGCTTCCCACTTTGCTCCAGCCGAGCTGATGCGTGCCTTGCACGTGTACCGCACGCATTTCAAGCCGTCAGCGCAATTAGCAGCCCCGTACGCGATGGTAGCGGTCAACGTTGTAGCCGCCGATACAGACCAGGAAGCTGAGCGATTATTTACCTCTGTTCAGCAGCAATTCCTGAATATTCGTCGGGGTAGGTCCGTACAAATGCAACCACCAGTCGATGATTTGGCCGCACTTTGGCCAGACTATGAATTAGCCGGTATTGAACAGGTGCTGGGCTGCTCGGCCGTGGGGTCTCCCAAAACGGTGCAACGAGGGCTGGCTAACCTGATTACCCAAACACAAGCCGATGAGCTAATCATGACGGCCCCTATTTACGATCATCAGGCACGAGTGCACTCCATTGAGATTGCCGCACAGGTTCGTGCGGCCTTGGTGGAGCAGGAGGCAGTAGCCGAATTACACTAAGCATACGAAAGCCCTTCAAGCACATTACAAACATGTGCTTGAAGGGCTTGCTGTTGAGTAGCTAATTAGACCACTACGTTCACGATACGCTTCGGCACTACAACCACCTTCTTGGGCGATTTGCCTTCCAACCATTTTTGCACAATTTCGTCGGCCAGCACTTCTTTTTCTATTTCGGTTGGTGCGCGATCGATGGCAAAGCTAATCG
The DNA here is from genome assembly GCF_042684525.1 of Spirosoma soli. Lineage (NCBI taxonomy): Bacteria > Pseudomonadati > Bacteroidota > Cytophagia > Cytophagales > Cytophagaceae > Spirosoma > Spirosoma soli. The sequence continues at coordinate 184,810 of NZ_JBHULN010000003.1, forward strand.
TGGTACGAACCTTTCCGTTGATCTGAATCGGGTACTCAAACGCGTCTTCAATCAGGTAAGCCGGATTAAAAGTTGGAAATTGAGCTTTCGATACGGTACCGGGCTCATTGCCCAAAGCTGCCCAAAGCTCTTCGGTAACGTGCGGAGCGTAAGGCGACAACAGCAACACCAGATCCTGCAATACCACCCGCTTGTGGCAGTTCAGCGCTGTCAGTTCGTTGACGCACACCATAAACGCACTCACCGACGTATTGAACGAGTAAGCTTCAATGTCGCTTTCGGCCTTCTGAATCGTTCGGTGTAATACCTTCAGTTCAGCGGGAGTTGGGGTTTCGTCGGTTACGATCCACTGGCTTTCGGCTGCATCCGATGCCCCGGCAGCATTGTCTTTATAGAACAACCGCCAGAACTTACGAATGAATCGGTACACTCCGTCGATGCCGTTGGTATTCCACGGTTTCGCCTGCTCCAGCGGTCCGAGGAACATTTCGTACAGCCGCAAGACGTCAGCGCCGTACTTTTCAACGATCATGTCAGGATTAACGACGTTGAACTTCGACTTAGACATTTTTTCAACCTCAGCCCCGACGATGTAACGACCGTCCGGCTCTAGAATGAACTCGGCGTTTTCAGTCAAATCAGGCCGCGCTTTTTTGAACGCTTCAATGTCGAGCACATCGTTTTCTACAATATTGACATCAACGTGCAGGGGTGTTACATCCCGATCGCTGACTTGATTCAGTGAAACAAAAACAGGAGTTGCTCCTTCGACACCAGTTCCTTTTAACCGATACACAAAATTAGACCGGCCCTGAATCATTCCCTGATTGATGAGCTTTTTGAACGGTTCCTCCTGCGGCACGTAGCCACGATCTTTCAGAAATTTGTTCCAGAAGCGGCTATACAACAGGTGGCCCGTCGCGTGTTCAGTGCCGCCAATGTATAGGTCTACGTTCTGCCAGTAGTCAATAGCTGCTTTTGACGCAAAAGCGTCGGGATTCTGCGGGTCCATGTAGCGGTACCAGTACCACGACGACCCCGCCCAGCCAGGCATGGTGCTCAGTTCATAATCGTACCCCTCCTGTCCTTCCCTCGTAGGGGAGGTGCCGAAGGCGGAGGGGTAATACTTCCAGCCTTCCGCACGGCCTAACGGTGGTTCACCGGTTTCGGTTGGCAGATACTTATCGACGGATGGCAACTCCAGGGGAAGATCGCTTTCGTCAATCAAGTAGGGAAGTCGACCCGTCGAACCGCCATTCTCAAAGTAAACAGGCACCGGTTCTCCCCAGTAGCGTTGGCGGCTAAACACCGCATCGCGCATCCGGAAGTTAACTTTTCCTTTACCCAAACCACGCTCTTCCAGCCAGGCAATGAGCGTCTGCGTAGCCTGTTGGTACGTCATGCCATTGATGATACCCGAATTAATGTAGTGGCCCTCCTTGGTGTTATCCGCCTGCGTGTCGATGTCCTTCTGGCTGTCAAGAATCGGCACAATAGGCAGGTTAAAATGCTTGGCGAAGGTCCAGTCGCGCTGGTCACCCGACGGCACGGCCATGACGGCACCGGTGCCATAACCAGCCAGCACGTAATCTGCCAGCCAGATCGGTACCTGCTCCCCGTTGAACGGATTAACGCAGTAGCTCCCCGTAAATACGCCCGAAACCACCTTTGTTTCGGCCATACGATCCCGCTCCGAACGCAGTTTAGCCGCGTTGATATACGCCTGAACGGCTTCCTGTTGTTCAGGGGTTGTTAGTTGTGATACCAGTTCGTGTTCGGGAGCCAGCACCATGAACGTAACGCCGTAAATCGTATCGACGCGCGTCGTGAAAACTTCGATGAACTGTTTGTCGTTAGCAGCCAGCGGAAATTTCACAGAGGCACCAACGCTTTTACCAATCCAGTTACGTTGCTGTTCTTTGATCGATTCAGTCCAATCTATCGTATCCAGACCGGTCAGCAAACGATCAGCGTAAGCCGTTATCCGCATCATCCACTGGCGCATCTTCTTCTGCTCAACGGGATAACCACCCCGCTCCGATACGCCATCCTTTACTTCGTCGTTAGCCAGCACCGTACCTAGCGCCGAACACCAGTTCACGACTGCATCGGCCAGGAACGTTAATCGATACTTTAGGGTGATCTCATAAGCTTCCCGCTTCGATAGGGCGTTCCACTCGGCAGCCGTAAACGTCGGCGAGTCCTCGTCGCAGACGGCATTAACGTCGGTCGTACCGTTTGTCGCGAATTTGTCTAATAGCGTCTCAATGGGTTCGGCCCGGTCAGTGTCCTTGTTATACCACGAGCGGAACAACTCCATGAAGATCCATTGCGTCCATTTGTAATACGCCGGATCGGACGTACGCACCTCACGACTCCAATCATAGCTAAAGCCGATATTTTTCAGTTGCTCAATATACCGCGTCAGGTTCTCTTCGGTCGTTATCGCAGGGTGCTGACCGGTTTGAATGGCGTACTGCTCAGCAGGCAACCCAAACGAATCGAATCCCATGGGATGCAGAACGTTGAAGCCTTTTAGCCGTTTGTAGCGCGCCACAATGTCGGATGCAATGTAGCCTAATGGATGTCCAACGTGCAGACCCGCTCCCGATGGATACGGAAACATATCGAGCACATAATACTTTGGTTTTTCAGACTTATTCTCGGTACGGTACGTTTGGTGTTCGTCCCAAAACCGTTGCCATTTCTGTTCGGTTTCGCGGTGGTTGTAGTCAGCCATGTTCAGTCGGGCCGTCGAAGCGGCAGAAGCGAATCTCCGGACTGGAGACCCATTTTGTGTTGCAAAAATAGCCCTTTACCAAGACTTTTTCTCATTTGAACAAAGCAGAATGCCAGGTTACCGAAAGCTACGACAGTACACCAGCTCATCCACAGTATTTTGGCACAATGAGTCAACCATTGCTGCCTCCAGCTATGCTATTATTCATTTTACTTCACTAACACTAGCGCCTTATATCTTTCCGACTTGCAACATTTTGTTGTTGCAACACGTATAGGATCAAAAAGGTAGCTGCTACCGACACCTTAGGCTGACCTTTTGCGTTATATAGTTACAACTATACCTGAAGTAGGTTTACCGCATGATCTGACTGTACGCTTGCACTTTATCCGTTTCTCCACCTGATTTCAGACTTATTCATGCGACGTTTTCTTACCCTCGCGACGCTCACTAACGTCGCACTTATTGGGTTGAGCTTACTCGGTTGCCAATCAGACCGCGACGTTGAACCCGACGCTTTCTCAGCCGATTGTTTGGTAAAAGCTTCAGCCAACAATGGTCAGGTTATAGCTGGCTCGTACATTGTCACGTACCAGCCCAGTCAATCTTTGCCTACTGCCCCAAACGCACGCGCTGCCGCTGCACAAACTGCGGTTGAGCAATTACTAACACGTTATCATGTTACCGACAAACAGGCAAGTTTATTGTCTGCTGGCGAAAAAGCCAGTTTCCTTGCCCATCTGACAACCAGCGAATCGGAGTTGCTTCGGCAAGATCCAACTGTGGAAATGGTGGAACCCGACCGAATCATGTCAATCTGTAACTGTGTCGATGTGCAGACGACTAGTACGCTTTCGTGGAATATTCAGCAAACGGGTTTCGGACGTGGTGATGTGCAAACCACTAAAACGGTCTGGATCGTAGATACCGGTATCGACCTCGACCACCCCGACTTAAATGTCGATACGAATCGTAGCCGCTCTTTTGTAAGTGGTATTACGTCGGCTGACGACCAAAACGGTCATGGAACGCACGTAGCGGGCGTGATTGGGGCGAAGAACAACAACATTGGTGTAACGGGCATAGCTTCTGGCGCTACGCTGGTCGCCCTAAAGGTTTTGAATCAGTTAGGAGAAGGCCGGTTGTCGGGCATTATTCAAGCCGTTAACTACGTAGCTCAAAACGGCACCGCCGGTGATGTTGTTAACCTTAGTTTAGGGGGTGAAGGGCAATCAGCTACGCTGGAGAGTGCGATTCGGAGGGCAGCGAATGCCGGTATCCTGTTTGCCATTGCCGCCGGTAACGATGGCGAAGATGCGGATAACTATTCGCCTTCGCGCGTTAATCACGCCAATGTATTCACGGTATCGGCGATGGATCAGAATAACCAGTTTGCATCGTTCTCCAATTTTGGTAGCAGCGTTGATGTATGCGCCTATGGTGTACGGATACGGTCTACCTACAAAGATGGCAGATACGCTACGTTAAGTGGTACATCCATGGCTGCCCCCCACGTAGCAGGTCTGCTACTCATTCGCGGCAACAAGCTGCCAATGCGTGGCTCAGTAACGGGCGACCCCGATGGTAAACCCGACCCCATGGCGGGTGAGTAGATTGTGTTTCTAGCAGCAAGGTAGTAGCTTTAGCCTAAGCTGAACGAGCGCTCGTATCTGGTCTGGGCAGTAATTCACAGGCAAACCTGGGCGGAGCTTTGTCCCCTTCGGCGTTGCTTGATGGTACGTAATCGGGTATCTTACTGGCTGAAACACTGCGTGTAATACGAGTTGTTTATGGGCTTCCCTTTATCTTTCTCGTTCCTTTTCATACCTTTGTCGTTCTTCCGCTATAACACACACTTGTCATGGCGAATCTGACTTCATCGCTACGAGCGGCACTTGATTGTGCCGTTTTTCATAAAAGAAATAATCTATTTAGTCGATAGAGTTTAAACATTATGAGTAATCAGGACGAACTGATTAGCCCTGCCACCCCGACCGTAGATCTCAATGGCCTGACGATCACGCTCCAAGGTAGCAAAGCGGTTGAACAAGCCGAGGTGTTGCGAGCTTCTTTCCCGGCCGCAAAAGTTCTGGTTCCGGGCGCAGCCACACTGACCTCCAATTCGCTACTACTCCGCCCTCGCACTCGCACCGAAATTGCCATTTACGTATTTTCGGCACTGGCTCTGATGATTGTTGGGCACTTGCTGTTCAGCTATTTCACCTTAGATCGGCTGACGCTCATTGCCAGTGCGATTGATTTAACTCCTGATATTTTTTACTTCATCGTTGCCGGTTTTGTCGCCCAGATGATCGACGGAGCGTTGGGCATGGCCTACGGAGTTACGGCCACCACTTTTCTGACCAGTGTGGGCATCAGTCCGGTTTTTGCCACGGCGAGTGTACACAGTTCCGAGATTTTCACCTCCGGCGTGTCGGGCTACATGCACTTGAAATTCGGCAATGTAAACAGTCGGCTGTTCAAGATTGTCTTGATTCCGGGCGTAATCGGGGCAGCACTCGGAGCTTTTCTAATTACGAAACTGTCGGACCTGGACATTGTGGCTACTTACTTGAGTCCCGCTATATCAGTGTATACGGCGATCCTGGGCATTCTGATCCTGAAAAAAGCTTTGGTGAAACGAATCAAGAAAAAACCTGTCCGTCGGATTGGTTTACTGGCTTGGTTTGGCGGCTTTGTCGACGCTATCGGCGGTGGCGGTTGGGGACCAATTGTCAACTCTACCCTGATTGCCGCCGGACGTCACCCCCGCTACACCATCGGATCGGTAAACTTGGCGGAGTTTTTCGTGTCGTTTGCCTCATCGGTTGTATTTGCCTTATATGCCGGATTAGGTAACTATGGTCTGGTAATTTTAGGGCTGATTCTAGGCGGTATGATTGCAGCCCCCATTGCGGCCCGCTTGTCTCAACGGTTACCCGTTAAAACCATGATGGTCCTCGTTGGAATCGTCGTTATCATCGTAAGTTTGCGGAAGATTATTTTATTTTTCTGACAGGAGTAACAGCATAGACAGGATTAACCAATTAGCGAATCCTGTCTATGCTGTTACTCCTGTCGAAGTAAGTCTATGAAAAAACAAACCAAAGCGATCCGAACGCAGGCCAAGAAATCGCAGAATCGGGAACATTCTGTTCCGCTTTATCTGACATCAAGTTTCGCCTTTGAAAGCGCTGAACAAGGCAAAGCTTTGTTTGACGAAACCGAAGAAGGTAATATTTATTCTCGTTTCTCAAATCCGAACGTATCGGAGTTCGTTGAGAAAGTCTGCATGTTGGAGAATGCCGAAGATGGCATTGCTACAGGTACAGGGATGGCTGCTGTGTTTGCCAGTATGGCCGGTTTGCTGAAATCGGGGGATCATTTAGTAGCGTGCCGTGCCCTTTTCGGATCGGCGCACCAAATTATTACGCAAATTCTGAGCAAGTGGGGCATCACGTACACCTACGTTGACGCTACTGCTACGGAAGCCGAGTGGGAAGCCGCCCTGCAACCAAACACCGGAACCGCACCGGCGGACCGGCCGGCCGCCCGCATGGTGTATCTGGAAACGCCGTCTAACCCCGGTTTAGAGCTGGTCGATTTAGAGATGCTGGGACGGCTGAAAGCCAAATACGGTTTTATTTTGAACGTAGATAATTGCTTTGCCACACCTATTCTGCAAACTCCCATTGACTTTGGTGCAGACCTGTCGGTGCATTCAGCGACGAAATTCATGGATGGGCAGGGCCGCGTTCTAGGCGGTGTTGTGGTTGGTCGCGCGGATCTGATTCAGCCAATTCGGTTCTTTGCCCGGCATACTGGCCCGTCGCTATCACCCTTCAATGCGTGGGTATTATCGAAAAGTCTGGAGACACTGGATTTGCGGATGGAACGGCATTGCCGCAATGCGCAGCAACTCGCCGAAGCCCTGGAAGCACTACCAGACGTTGAGCGGGTATTATACCCGTTCCTTCCCTCCCACCCGCAGTATGAACTCGCCAAACGGCAGATGACAGCCGGTGGAGCGATTGTTACGATTGAACTCGATGGTGGTTTTGACCGGGTAAAAGCGTTTTTCGATGCGCTTACTATACCGACGCTTTCGTCAAACCTCGGCGACTCCCGTACAATCGTCACCAACCCAAATACAACGACCCACGCGAAACTAAAACCCGACGAAAAAGCGGCCCTGGGCATTACACCCGGCCTGATTCGGATTTCAGTGGGGTTAGAAGCCGTCGAAGACCTCATCGAAGACTTCACGCAGGCCGTTGAAAAGTCGGCCGAGGTCCTACAACCAACTGAACGTTAGTCGCTTCGAGCGTTGTTACGGAGCTAACTCAGAATGACTATGAAAACGCTAACCATCACCCTACCCGATAATCTCGACATCGAGGAATTTGAAGCTAAAATGCTGTTTGCGGGTCAGCTCTACCAGAGAGGGAAAGTAACCCTGGGGCAGGCGGCCGATATTGTAGGCATCAGCAAACGAGCCTTCATGGAAATCATGGGGCGGTTCGGGTTCAGCATCTTTAATTATTCGGTAGAAGATCTAAAACACGAGCTTGGGAATGTCTGACAGCATTGTTATATCAGACACTTCATCCATTATTCTACTGGATAAAATCAATAAGATTGACTTGTTACGCCAATCATTCGATAAAGTGTATGCCACTCCGATTGTCGCTCGTGAATTTGGCATTTTACTACCCGACTGGATTGTCGTTAAAGCTGTTACGGATAACGTAAAGCAAGCCCAATTGAACGCTATCATGGATGCTGGTGAAGCTAGTGTACTAACGCTGGCATCTGAAATAGGTGATTGCTATGTACTGATTGACGATAATAAGGCACGTCAGTATGCGGAAACCGTTCGCTAGAAATATATGGGTACGCTTGGCTTAATCCTTCGGGCAAAACGGCTGGGAGTGATTATTTCGGTACGTCCTTTACTTGATAAAGTAAGGCTGACTGATTTTTGGGTTACTGAAAGTCTATTTGAGTTTATACTAACGGAAGCAGGTGAATAATACACATGAGATTATTTTCATTTTTCATTTTTACTCTGCTCAGTAATTGGCTGCCTTCTATGGCTGACGCCCAACCGAACCGTAAGCCGCTTCGGGTGGGCGTGATTGGGTTGGTTCATACGCACGTACACGGCATCCTGAACAAAGCCTTTAAGCAAGCGAATCAATCCGACATCGAGATTGTAGGTATTGCCGAGCCTAATCGGGAATTGGCCGAGCGCTATGCGAAACAATACAGATTTCCGATTAGTCTGGTCTATCCATCCGTTGAGCAGATGCTGGATAAGGCCAAACCCGAAGCGGTAACAGATTTTGGCCGAATTATTGATCACCTGCAAACCGTCAAGATTTGCGCTCCACGGGGTATTCACGTAATGGTCGAGAAGCCGTTAGCGGTCAGTTATGATCAGGCAAAGCAGATGGAAGCGTTGGCCTTAAAGCATAAAATTCAGCTTTTGACGAACTACGAAACAACCTGGTACGGTAGTAATCATAAAGCTTACGCGCTGGCAAACACCGACAAAGCCATTGGCGATTTACGCAAAATTGTGGTTCACGATGGCCATCAGGGCCCTAAGGAAATCGGCGTAACGAGCGAGTTCCTGGATTGGCTGACCGACCCCGTTGCCAACGGAGCGGGTGCTTTATTTGACTTTGGCTGCTACGGCGCTAACCTGTCCACCTGGCTTATGCACAACCAGCGTCCGCTGTCAGTGTTGGCCGTGACCCAACAGATCAAGCCGGATATCTATCCGAAAGTAGACGACGAAGCAACGATCATTCTGACGTATCCGAAAACGCAGACGATCATTCAGGCATCGTGGAACTGGCCGTTTGCCCGCAAGGATATGGAGGTTTACGGGCAGACAGGTTACGTCAACACGCTTGATGGTACCCGAATGCGCATCCGGCTGAAGGATGACAAAACCGAACGTAGTACAGAAGCCCGCCCAACGGATGCCCCTGCTAGCGACCCCTTTAGCTATCTCGCGAGGTTACTGCATGGTGAAACTAAACCCGACGAATTGACGTCATTGGAGAACAACATGATCGTTGTTGAAATATTAGACGCTGCCCGCCAATCGGCTAAGACGGGGAAGGTAGTGCCATTGAAACAGAAATTATGATTACTGAACCTACTCACACACTGGGAACGATCAATGAGCTAATAGACGGCAAGAGCAACGTAGATGCCTTACGTACGTTGGCAGAGCTGTTTCCCGACAAAGTTGTCTTCTCTACGAGCCTGGGCTACGAAGATCAGGTTATAACTGATTTGATTTTAGGGAATGACCTTCCTATCAAAATATTTACGCTTGATACAGGCCGAATGTTTTCGGAGACGTACTCGGTTTGGAAGAAAACCAACGATCGTTACGCCACTAAAATTGAAGCGTACTTCCCTAAACAGGAGATGGTTGAAAGCCTGATGACGGGTAAAGGCCCATATAGTATGTATGAATCGGTTGAAAACCGGAAGGAGTGCTGCTTTATGCGCAAGGTAGAGCCATTGAATCGAGCCTTAGCAGGTCAGAAGATTTGGGTTACGGGTATTCGCGCGGAGCAATCGGCTAATCGCCAGTCAATGCCCCGGCTTGAGTGGGACGAAGCCCACGACCTTTTCAAATTTCACCCATTGATGGACTGGACATTTGACGAAGTGAAGCAGTATATAAAAGATCACAATGTACCTTACAACCCGCTTCACGACCGCGGTTTTGTCAGCATTGGTTGCCAGCCCTGCACTCGCGCCATTCAACCGGGCGAAGATTTCCGCGCGGGCCGCTGGTGGTGGGAAGACAACTCGAAAAAGGAATGTGGTTTGCACACGCACGAGGAAGTATTTAAGCCCTAGAGGAATTGGGCTGCAACGGCAGGCCGTTACCGAAACGGACAGAAAGAGTGAAAAGCATTGGCAGTGTATCATTCTTTCGCTCATTCACTCTTTCACTCATTAAAGAATATGAAATTAGATTATTTAGATCAACTCGAATCGGAAGCCATCCATATCATGCGGGAAGTAGCTGGGCAATTCGAACGGCCCGCCCTTCTGTTTTCAGGTGGTAAAGATTCCATTACGCTGGTGCACTTAGCCCTGAAAGCTTTTCGGCCGGGTAAATTTCCCTTCCCGCTGGTGCATATTGACACGGGGCATAACTTTCAGGAAGCACTTGATTTTCGGGATGATCTGGCCAATCGCATCGGTGAAAAGCTAATTGTCCGTTACGTTGAAGATACCATCCGCGAAAAGAAGCTAAAAGAGCCGACAGGCCGTAATGCCACCCGTAATGGCCTGCAAACCTTTACGCTGCTTGATACTATTGAAGAATTTGAGTTTGACGCCTGCATTGGGGGAGCACGTCGGGACGAAGAAAAAGCACGGGCTAAAGAACGAGTGTTTTCTGTGCGGGACGAGTTCGGCTCGTGGGACCCTAAACGCCAGCGCCCTGAACTCTGGAATTTGTATAACGGGCGCATTCATAAAGGTGAGAACGTGCGGGTGTTTCCTATTTCGAACTGGACCGAGCTCGACGTCTGGAACTACATCCGGCGCGAGAAAATCGCCCTACCCAGCATTTACTTTGCCCACGAGCGTGAACTACTTATTCGCGACGGTAAGTTGATGGCCACCGCGGGCGGTGTGATAAAGCCCGAAGCTGATGACCAGATTGTGACACGTCGGGTACGCTTCCGGACCGTTGGCGACATCTCGTGCACGGCGGCATCAGAATCTCAAGCCGACACGCTCGACGCCGTCATTGAGGAAATTCAGGCCACGCGCATCTCCGAACGGGGCGAAACCCGTATGGACGATCAGTTATCCGAAGCCGCCATGGAAGACCGTAAAAAAGGCGGGTACTTTTAAATGAGCAAAAGAGTGAATGAGTGAAAGAGCGTCTGAAGCTAATCACTCATTCGCTCTTTCGCTCTTTCACTCATTCACCATTTAAGAAATGGACCTCCTCCGATTTATAACCGCCGGTTCGGTTGACGACGGCAAAAGCACGCTCATCGGGCGGCTGCTTTACGATTCAAAATCCATCTTGGCCGACCAATTAGAAGCCATCGAACGCGCGACCAAAGGCCGCGACGATGGCACAGTTGACCTTGCGTTATTAACTGATGGGCTTCGCTCAGAACGTGAGCAGGGTATTACGATTGACGTTGCGTATCGCTATTTTCAGACGCCGGCTCGCAAATTTATTATCGTTGATGCGCCAGGTCATATTCAATACACCCGCAATATGGTTACGGGGGCATCCAATTGCCAGTTGGCCATAGTACTGGTCGATGCGCGGCACGGCGTCGTGGAGCAAACCCGTCGGCACTCACTGATTGCCTCGCTTCTGGGTATTCCACACATCGTGGTGGCAATCAATAAGATGGATTTGGTTGACTATTCGCAGGATGTGTTTTCGGACATCTGCATCCAGTATGCAGAACTAGCCAAAAAGTTGAATGTCAACCAGGTTACGTATATTCCATTAAGTGCGTTAAACGGAGATAACGTAGTTGATAAGTCGGAGTCAATGCCGTGGTACGACGGTCCGGCTTTACTAGAGCATTTGGAAAGCGTCGAGATCGACGACAATGTCAATTTGGAACAAGCACGTTTCCCTGTTCAATACGTCATTCGTCCGCAAACAACCGAATTACACGATTATCGAGGTTATGCGGGTAAAATCACCAGCGGCCAGTTTCGCAAAGGCGATGCTATAACGGTATTACCTTCCGGGGAAACTTCCACCATTGATGCGATTGAAGTAGCTGGACGCAGCCCGGCCGAAACCCACTATGACGAAGCGTTTGCTCCAATGTCAGTTGTCCTGCATCTAGCCAACGATGTAGACATCAGCCGGGGTGATCTGATTGTTCGCACGGACAGCCAACCTGTCGTCAGTCAGAGCGTTGAGGCCATGTTGTGCTGGATGGATACAAAAGAATTTAAAGTTGGCAATAAGTATCTGTTGCAGGTAGGTACTGCCCGAACTCGTTGTTCAGTACGCGAAATTGCTTATCAGCTCAATGTCAACACGTATGAAGAAACCGAAGGTGTTGAGAGCCTGAAGTTGAATGATCTCGCGAAAGTTATTTTGCGCACGGCCCAACCCATTAGCTTTGACCCGTATCGGCAGAACCGCGCCACGGGTGGGGCCATTTTGATCGATGAAACCTCGAACGTAACAGTTGGTGCCCTTATGTTGATCGGCGAAGCGTAAAACCTTCCGGCTGTTTAAGCCAGCACAGTAGTACTACGCGAAAAGTTAAAGACCACGACCGAAACGTTCATTGAAGTGACTACCAATCTCAATACACGTTTCGGTCGTGGTCTTCACTGACGGAAGTAGCCCGCCAGACATAGCTCATCGGCAAAGTCACGCCACTCCTGAAAGCTTTCGGGTTTCGTAGATACCTGATAAACATCCAGTTCGTGCGCTTTTAGCACAACTTCTTTTTTCAAACTTTGACTAAACAGGACAGTTTTCAGTGTCTTAGTAGTTGGGTTTGTTTTGAGTCGTTGAATAAGCTGTAAGCCGTCTTCATCGGGTAAATAGTAATCTACGACTACCAAAGCGGGTAGAGCAGGCGCTTTCTCCAATTGGTCCAATAAAGCAGTTGCGCTCGGGAAACTCACAACCTGACAGCTTAAGTTTTCCAATTGGAAAGCCCGTTGGACAATGTCATGGAGCAGGCTGTCATCGTCGACAAGCCAGATAGTCGCTGTTTGGTGCATAGTTTAGGTTTCGTTACGTAACTAAGCTCAAAACTGGCTGAATTGTTGAGAATCTAAAACAGTCTGCTATGTAAACAGCTCATCCGGCATTTTGAACCGTTACTCTATACGTCGAAGTCGTCCTATACTACCAAACGAGAACAGGCTCGGTAAATTACCGAGCCTGTTGCGTTCTTATTTAATGTATAACCACCTGTTATAAAGTGCTTTTTGAGCAGGTGTTTGATCTTGCAAGGGTTCCAGTCTATAACTAACCAACGGATTCTGAGTGAGCGTAATGGGCAGTTCACGGATCAAGCCAGCCCGGTTAACGCGTACTTTCAACGTTTCGCCAACGCGCCGACCGCTGACCAGCCGTAGTAGATCATCGCCTACCCGTACATCATCAACCGAAATGATTTCATCGCCCACGTTTAAGCCATCTGTGTATGCTGCCGAGCCGCGACGAACACTCGACACCACCGATTTGCCATTCTGAACAGTCGTGCCAGCTCCCAGGAATCCATCCTGCGTTTTAGCCGCTACGTTGGTTAGACGCAGACCAACGGGCTCAAAATAAGCATTGTAATTGATAGGCTCGGCGCTGTTAACACCAATGGTAAAGAAGTCATCGAGCTTGCGACCAGCCATCTGCTCGGCTGCCTGCCGAAATTCGGCGTCCGTAAAGCCGCGCTTCTGCTTTTTGTAGTATTCGTTGTACAAATACCGCATCAGGTCGTCCATGTTACGTTCGCCGTTGCTACCCGCCAGAATAGACAAATTCAAAAGTGTGCCCAGAACGCTGCCTTTGCTGTAATAAGAAATGGTCGTATTTGACGAGTTCTCGTTTGGCCGATAGCCTTTAATCCAGGCATCCCAGCTCGACTCAGCCGCCGACTGCACACGAACGCCAGGTTGGTTTTCAATTTGTGTGATGTCATTGGCAACGACATTCAAATAGGCCTCGGGCGTGTGGAATCCGGCCCGACGAAGGATGTAATCTTCGTAAAATGACGTACAACCTTCCGATAGCCACAGCATGTGGGTATAATTCTCGTTCTCATAATCAAACGGTCCTAACGCAATAGGGCGAATGCGCTTTACATTCCAAAGGTGAAAATACTCGTGGGCAACCAGCGTCAGGAAGCCTTTATAACTACTTTCAGTAGCATAAGCGTTTCGGTACGTTTCGAGGGTAGTCGAGTTCAGGTGTTCCAGACCACCCCCACCCTGCGGAATGTGATGCACGATAAAGGTGTAATTCTCGCAAGGATGCTCACCAACGACCGTCGCGGCTGTCTCGCAGACGCGCTTGTAATCGGCGGCCAATCGTTGTTCGTTGTAGTCAACCTCACCAAACATAGCCACCGTATGCGGCACATTAGAAGCCGTGAAATTAAAGGTGCGGTGGTTGCCAATTTCAATGGGTGAGTCGACCAATATATCATAGTCAGAGGCCTCATACGTGTAGTTCTGACCAGCCACAGGCTTTAATCCCGTTGCTACGTTCTTCCAGGCTTTGTACGGCTGCACAACTACCCGTGCTGGTTGCTTTTTGAGCGCGTCGTGGTACATGAACATACTAGCCGGGGTGACGTAGCCGTGGTCAATATCCACAAAACTCGTCCGAACGGTTAGTTCGTTCGCATATACCCGGTAGCGAATTGTTAGATTTTCGTCGGTTGAATAAACACGCCAGGCATTTTTTCTGACCTTCTCGCTGGGCACCGTTTTTCCGTTTACCTGAGCCGTAAATGCTTCCACATTTTTGGCGTATTCGCGAATCAGATATGACCCTGGCGTCCAGACGGGCATTTTAATGTCGACATAGCCATTTTTCTTCGCGTTTGTCGCTGTAGCTATGTTTTTCAACTGCATCTCAACCTCGAAGTAATGGGTTTGCGGCTCATTCATTGAGAGCACGTACGTAATGCTAGGCGAGGCAGCAGCAGGATTTTCGTCTTCAAATAAAGTGAGATTAGCCGACGTTTTGTGGGAAGTAAAAAGTGTCCAGACAGTAAGTAAATAAAGAAGCCGGGCGTTTTTTTTCATACGGAAACGGGAATACCTTCGTTTTTTGTCCAGATTTGGGTTGAAATTTGCCAATTTGTTGGCGAAACTACGACGCATTCCAAGCATTCACAACCGTTGATTTCGTTTATGTCTAATTCCACTCCCCAACCAGGTCAACCTCAACCGATCTCTTCTATAAATAGTCGGCTACTGTTTTCTCTGGTCCTTGGGTTGTTTACCACACTGTCAGCTACGGCCCAGCGAACACACAGTTATGCTGAACCCGATTACCATTATCGGAATGGCCTCGAGTTATTTGAAAAGAACAATTACGCGGCTGCTCGTTACGAATTCCGGCAATATCTTGAGCCTCGCCGGGGTGACGGAGCTCATACGCTGCTCAACACAAATGATCAGAATGCGGTCGATGCTGAGTATTACATTGCCCTGACGAGTCTATACATCGACGAGCCAGGTGCCGAGCTACTGGTTGATCGCTTCGTTAAGGACCACAGTCAACACCCCAAAGCAGGGCAGTTGTACGGCGACCTAGGTACGTACTATTATACCCGCCAGGATTATCCCAAAGCCATTGACTTCTTAGAAAAAGCAGTAGCGCAGGGCGGCAGCAACGCCAGTCAGACAGCGTACAAATATCAACTGGCAATCGCTTATTTTAACACGCAGGATTTGCAGCGGGCCCTGCCTCTCCTAAACGAGGTTAAACAGAATCCAAACTCACCAGATGCCCCCGCAGCCTCTTATTACGCCGGGGTAATTAACTTCCGTAACCGCAATTTCAACGAAGCCGTTGCTGACTTCCGGCGCGTAGAAAACAATCCGACCTATCAGAACCAGGTGCCCAACTGGATCGCGCAGGCCCTCTACCGTCAACGTCGATTTGATGACCTGCTGACGTACACCGAGCCATTGTTACGCAGAAACAACGGGGCTGGCCTTAACGAGGTGGCTTTGTTTACAGCCGAAGTCTTTTATCAGCAAAACCAGTTTGCTAAGGCCATACCTTACTATAAGCAATACATAAATGCGGCCGGTGCCAAAGCGCCGGGTGCGGTGAAATTCCGCTATGGCCAGTCATTATTCCGCACGGGGGCTTATCCGGATGCTATTACGCAACTTAAACCATTGGCAGCTGGTAAAGACACAACGGCGCAATATGCAGCCTACACACTTGGCGTTAGCTACTTACAAACCCAAAACGCAGCCTATGCGCTGAACGCTTTCGATCAGGCCGGTCGACTGTCGTTCAACAAGGAGATTCAGGAGGAAGCTCGGTTTAATCACGCGAAGCTGCAATTGGATCAGAATAACGGGGCCGACGCCGTGAAAGAGTTAACGGCGTTTTTGAAGCAATACCCCGATAGCAAATTCGAGAATGAAGCCAACGAGTTGGTTGGGGAAGCGTATTTTGCCTCGAACAACTACCCGGCCGCTATTGCTTATATAGAAGGCTTGAAACGTCGAACACCGAAGATCAACGCAACGTATCAACGCCTGACCTACAACCAGGGCGTCAGCGACTTCAACGCTGAACGGTATCCGCAGGCAGTCGCGAATCTGGATAAATCCTTGCGCTACCCCGTCGACAATGACCTGCAACAGGCCGCTCAGTTCTGGAAAGCAGAGGCTTATTCGGCCGGTAAACAGTACGACACAGCGATTCCTCTTTACAGCAATATCGCGAAGAATAGTGGCGAGTATGGTACTAAGAGTCTCTATGCACTTGGCTACGCATACTACAATAAGAAAGATTACGCCCGCGCTTCAACGTATTTCCGCGATTTTGTCAATCGTGGAGCGAGTGCGGGTGACCAGGCTCAGGTACTAGACGCTACCATCCGCCTGGCCGATTCGTATTTCGCAACCAAGCAGTACGAAAATGCGATGCGCTACTACGACCAGGCCATTTCGCAGAATGCGCCGGACAAAGATTATGCGTCTTATCAAAAAGCAGTCATACTAAGTTACGTCGGTCGCGATGCTGAAGCCAAAGCGCAGTTTGATCAGGTGCAGCGGCAGTATCCTAACTCGCGTTTCGTAGACGAAGCTCTATTCCAGACGGCTAACGTAGACTTTGAGAAAGGTGCTTACCAAGTTGCCATTCGTGGGTTTTCTAAGTTGATCGAGAGCAAACCTAACAGCTCTCTGGTTCCGGCCGCTTTGTTGAAACGTGCCATCGCGTACGGCAACCTACAGCAGTATGACCCGGCCGTAGCCGATTATAAGCGCATTCTGGATGATTATGGTGATTCAGAGCAAGCCCAAAGCGCTCTGCTTGGTATTCAGAATACACTAAACGACGCGGGTCGGCCTGAGGAGTTTTCGCAGGTGCTTGGCCAATACAAAAAGTCGAATCCGGGTAGCACCGACGTTGAGCGAGTGCAATTTGACAATGCCAAAAATATCTACGCAAACGAGAAATACCAGCAGGCTATTCAATCATTACTGGCCTTCATGCAGGAATACCCAGCTAGCCCAAACCTGAATGAGGCCCGCTATTACCTGGCCGAATCGTACCGACAAACGAACGATCCGGCGAATGCGCTACGCTACTATGATTTGATTATTACTGATAATAAATCGGATTATCTGGTACGAGCGGCTACCCGAGCGGCTGAATTGGAGACTAAGCAAAAGAACTATCCCAGAGCTGTTCGCAACTATCAGTTGATTATTAACCGGGCGAATGGCAAAGCAGAACAGGTAGCCGCACAACTAGGGCTGATGGACGTTTACTTTGCCTACCCCAAGCCGGACTCGGCGGCTGCAATCGCTCGTGAGATAGTGGCGGGAGGCAGCGTTGTATCGGGCGCGCAGAATCGGGCTCAACTCATGCTGGGTAAAGTTGCATTCAGCAAAGGCGATTACAAAACAGCCCAGACTGAGTTTGAGAAAACCATTGCCCTGGCTAAAGATGTCAACGGAGCTGAAGCGCAGTATAATATCGGTGATATTCTGTACCGTCAGAAGAAATACAAAGAGTCAGTAGCTACGTTGCTGAAATTCAACGAACAGTTCAGCGAGTTTGAATACTGGAAAGGCAAAGCGTTTATTCTCGTTTCGGATAATAATGTCGCTTTAGATGAAATTGCCCAAGCAAAAGCCGTTCTGAACTCAATCATTGAGAACTCGGGAGACGAAACTATCATCGCCGAAGCTAAACAAAAGCTAGCGACACTAGAAAGTAAGAATTGATTTAAACCCTACAGCTTGTCGCAACAAGATGAACTCGTCGCGACAAGCTGTAAATCATACCTTGTAAATGTCCATCCGTTCCATATTCACCCTTAGTTTACTTTCATTGTCGGCAACGCTATTAGCGCAACAACAGCCACGGCCAACGCGCCCGGCTAAAGAAGGTGAAGTAGATAATCAGGAGATCACTGTCGAAAAGAGCCGGAAAATTGAGCTCCCTCCGGCCAATCGTCTCTTCAATAAAATACCTTCTCTTAAGCCTTCAGCGGAGCAACGTAAGCTGACATATGAGTTTGAAGACCGTAAGCTAACGGTCGGCGATCCTAGAATTACACCCGGCGTTCTGGCCCCGACGGCTACCCAGCCCGACGAAACCCCTTCGTACAATAACTACGTAAAAGTAGGTGCGGGTAACTACAGCTCATTTTTAGGCGAAGGGTTTGTGGGAATTACCAATCTATCTAACCTTGCTTTGGAAGGATCAGCTCGGCATCTTTCGTCAGGCATCGGCCCCGTCGATGGTAAAAACTCCGCCCAAAGCGACACGCGACTACGATTAACGGGCAAATACTTAACGGATGCTTTCAAGTTTCAGGCTGACTTGGGTTTCGACCGTAATGCTTATTACTTCTACGGGTACAGTCGTCAGTTTGCCGAGTCACCTGGGTTTGATCGCGAACAAATCAGACAGCGGCTTAATACAGTCAACTTCCGGGTCGGAATAGAAAATGCTAAATCGGAGAGCGCCATCGACTATTCGCTCCGTACAGGCATAACCTCCCTCCGCGACTTATATAATGCATCTGAAACTGATTGGGGAACCAACTTCAATGCCTCCTTAGGCATTTCGGATAACGTGTTTGCCCTTGTTGCCGCCGATGCCTACGTCACCCAACGGTCAGACGGGTCTATTGTCGATAATCGCAATCTGTTTCGAGTGAAACCAACTTTTAAGTACACCTCACCGCTTTTCACTATAACGGCGGGTATCAACGCGGTTAACCAAACTGATCAGCGGCAGGGTATTAATGACACACGGGCGTTCCCGGTTGTTGACGTTGACGTGGTTCCGGTAGGAAATATTCACTTTTTTGCGGGTGTCGACGGCGACATTAACCGAAACACCCTTCGTTCGCTACTATCAGAAAATAAATGGCTTGCGCCACAGGTATTACTAGCTAACACTGTTAAGTCGCTGGACATCTACGGAGGCTCGAAAGGAAATCTGGGCGGTGGCTTTTCGTATGAAGCCAAAGTCTCTTACGCGAGTTATCGTAATTTCTCGACGTTCAATAATTCGTTTCCTGACACGACGAAATTCTTTGTGCTATACGACGGTGGCGTATCAAAAGTGCTGACTATCTCAGGACAGCTGGGCTACAATCAGAAAGACAAATTTCGCTCAACACTCAAAGGCGATTTTTTTCGCTATGGTCTCGACCGATTAGAGGAAGCTTGGGGACGTCCGCGCTTTGCCGGTACTTGGACGAACTCGTACACGTTGAATAAAAAATTATTCATTACGGCCGACTTGTATTTTTACGAGGGGATGCAAAACAAAAATTTCGTCTCTAACGTAACGTATACCCTAAAACCCATCTATGACGCTAACATAAAAATTGACTATTTCTTAGGCAAGCAAGTGTCAGCGTTTGTTTCATTGAATAATATCTTTGGTCAGAACTATCAACGCTATTTGTATTATCAAGTTCAAGGCCTTAACTTTCTTGGAGGAATTAGTTATTCGTTCTAAACTCCACCAATTCTCGCTATGGCTTCTGTAAACGCCTATCTCAAGAAGTTGCTGTACCAGTATGACTGTGTAGTTGTTCCAGAGTTAGGGGCTTTCCTGACTCATTACCAGGCAGCAACCTTTACGGAAACCAGCGGTTTATACTTGCCTCCCCGCAAGCGGGTTGCGTTTAATGAAGCCTTACGCCTTGACGATGGCATTTTGGCTAATTACATTATGCTCCACGAGCCGGTCACTCGCGACGGTGCTCAGCGGTACATCAGCCAATTTGTTAGTGAATTACGTCAGCAGGTACAGGAAACCGGGCACTTTGAGATCGATGGCATTGGTACGTTCAGCCGTAATGATGAAGGGCGCTTGCAATTCGACCCTAGCTTACGTCATAACTTCTTTGGTGAGGCTTTCGGCTTGAATGCAATTCCTGCACAATCACTTACCCAACAATCACTGGAAGCTATTATTGTCGAACCGAGCACTACTGCATTAGGCCCAGTATTAGCTCAGGAAGACACAACAACGTTGATACCACTGCGACGGTCTCGTCCGTATTGGCGTGTAGCCGCTGCAGCCCTCTTAGTCGGTTCATTAGGCGTAGTAAGTTACTTCTCTGTTATCAAACCAGGCGAACCTTTTCAGAGTAGCTTAGCTCCCTCCAATTTACTTGATGTTCCGGCAGTCCTCAGACGTTCCACTACCGTAGATATAAAGGAGACGCCTAAGCCTGTAATTGTTCGCAAGGCTCTGCCCACTCCAGCGGCAACTCCTGAGGCTAAATTGGAAGCGGTTCCGACAGAACGGACAGTTGAGCCTAAACCTGTTTTATCAACGACAAGTAAGCCAGCAGCAGTCGCCAGTACGCCTGTTGTTAAGCCAATACGAACAAGCCCTTATTTCACAGTAATTGCGGGTAGCTTTACAAGCAAGCGTAACGCCATGCGGCTCAGACGCCAACTTCGCAAGGCAGGTTATAAAGATGCCTTTGTTATTATTCCCAGTCAGAAAGGTCAATTATATAAAGTAGCGGCAGCCGGATCGGCAGATCGCGTTGAAGCAGTCGCCAGCATGGGGGCAATCAGTGAATTAGCTGGTACATCAGCCTGGATATATAAAAACTAAACTTTAACAGAATTTTACGAAAGCCAGCTCTGACAGAGCTGGCTTTTTTGTCATTTAACACTCTACCGAAGGGCATAAAAAAGGTCCTACATCAAGATGTAGGACCTTAAAAACTATCTAATTATAATCGCAGCGCGATCAACCCAAGTAGGTCTTCAACGCTTTTGAGCGCGATGTATGACGTAAGCGACGAATAGCTTTTTCCTTAATCTGCCGAACGCGTTCACGAGTCAGATTAAACTTCTCCCCTATCTCTTCAAGTGTCATAGCGTGTTCGCCATTCAATCCAAAGTAAAGGGTGATCACATCAGCTTCCCGCTGGGTCAGCGTCGAAAGAGCTCGTTGTACTTCTTTCCGTAGTGAATCGTTAATCAATCCGGAATCTGGCTTGTCTTCACCATCATTTTCCAAAACGTCCAGCAGACTGTTTTCTTCACCCTGTACGAACGGTGCATCCATCGATACGTGGCGCCCCGAAATCTTAAGAGTGTCAACAACTTCCGCAGCCGAAATCTCTAACACGGCAGCTAACTCTTCTGGCGACGGCTCTCGCTCGAACTTTTGCTCAAGATCAGAAAACGTTTTCGATATTTTATTCAGCGAACCTACCCGGTTAAGCGGCAAACGTACAATCCGTGACTGCTCGGCCAAAGCTTGCAGGATAGATTGCCGAATCCACCATACGGCATAAGAAATGAATTTGAATCCACGGGTTTCGTCAAAACGCTGGGCAGCTTTGATAAGGCCCAAGTTTCCCTCATTGATCAAATCACCAAGCGAAAGGCCCTGATTCTGGTATTGTTTAGCTACCGATACAACGAAACGTAGGTTTGCTTTCGTTAATCGTTCCAGCGACAATTGGTCACCTTCGCGAATTTTTTGGGCCAGCGTTACTTCCTCATCGGGGGTAAGCAGATCCACTTTACCAATCTCCTGCAAGTACTTGTCTAACGACTGGCTCTCGCGGTTGGTTATCTGTTTTGATATTTTTAGCTGTCTCATGATACGTTGCCCCGGTCTGGGTGACTATATAACGCTAACTTTGGACGTTGCATTACACAAAAAAGTAACAATCACTTATGCATTTTTGTTCTCTGGCTTCGGCAGTAGAACTTTACGCGATAAACGATACTTTCCGGTCTTTTTATCCACGTCAATCAACTTTACCGTCACCTCTTCACCTACTTGTAGCACCCCTTCCATACTCTCTAAGCGCTCCCACTTGATCTCGGAAATGTGCAATAATCCATCTTTGCCTGGCATGAATTCGACGAAAGCGCCAAAAGGCTGAATGGTTTTAACCTTACCAACATATACTTCGCCCACTTCCGGAACGGCCACAATGCCTTTCACGCGTGAAACGGCTTTGTCCATGCTTTCTTTGTTGGTAGCGAAAATGCTTACCCAACCAGCGTTGTCATGTTCATCGATGTTCACAACAGCGCCCGAATCTTTCTGGATGTCCTGAACAACCTTACCACCGGGTCCGATAACGGCTCCAATCTGGTTCGTATCGATCTTAATGACAATGGCACGAGGTGCGTGTGGCTTTAGGTCAGACCGGACGTCAGCAATACCTTTCCGCATCTCGCCAAGTATGTGCAACCGACCAGCACGAGCTTGCTCCAAAGCTTGTGCAAGTACTTCGTACGATAGTCCATTGACTTTTAAATCCATCTGGCAAGCCACAATACCATTCTCAGTACCTGTTACTTTAAAGTCCATATCCCCCAGGTGATCTTCGTCACCAAGAATGTCGGATAATACTGCGTATTTATCAGACCCAGGTTCAGTATCTTGAATCAAGCCCATTGCAATACCCGCTACCGGCGCCTTGATTTTAATTCCTGCATCCATTAATGCCATTGTACCGGCACAAACTGTTGCCATGGACGATGAGCCGTTCGACTCCAGAATATCAGACACAACCCGGATTGTATATGGATTCTCGTTCTCCGGTGGCAAAACTTTTTTAAGCGACCGGTGAGCCAGGTTACCATGACCAATTTCCCGACGGCCAGCCCCCCGGTTCGGTTTTACTTCTCCCGTTGAAAAACCGGGAAAGTTATAATGTAATAGGAATTTGCTGTACCCCTGATACATGGCCTGATCGACAATTTGTTCGTCAATTTTAGTGCCAAGTGTCACAGTCGTCAGCGATTGCGTCTCGCCCCGTGTGAACAAAGCCGAACCGTGAGGACCGGGTAAATAGCCTGCTTCAGCCGAAATTGGGCGAATCTCATCCAATTTCCGCCCATCTAAACGGGCACGCTCATCTAGCACCAACCGACGCGATGCCTCCCACTCCAGATCGTGAAAGTAGGTCTTCACTAAGCTAACATTAA
This sequence comes from Spirosoma soli, assembly GCF_042684525.1. Classification (NCBI taxonomy): domain Bacteria; kingdom Pseudomonadati; phylum Bacteroidota; class Cytophagia; order Cytophagales; family Cytophagaceae; genus Spirosoma; species Spirosoma soli. The sequence goes on from NZ_JBHULN010000003.1 coordinate 207,740, forward strand.
CCTCTGAACCTTCGGGGAAGGTCGCTAAATATTCATCACGAATTTCGCGGAATCCCTGGGCACGCCCTTTCTTACTTGGGTTTTGCCGACGAGCTACTTCGTATATTTTATCGTAACAGTACGTCCGAACAGCCGCCCGAAGTTCCTCATCGTGCGTTTCGTGGTTGTATTCCCGTTTTTCGGTCTTTCCAACCTTAGCTTCCAGTTCTTTTTGGGCCTGGCATTGTACTTTGATGGCTTCGTGAGCAGCTTTCAAGGCTTCTACCACTTCGGCTTCTGAACATTCGTCCATTTCGCCTTCTACCATACAAATATCCTTTTCGGTAGCAGCAACAATCAGATCAATGGTTGCCCGCTCAAGATCAGCGGTTTTAGGGTTAATACGGTACTCTCCATCAATTTTGGCCACACGTACCTCCGAGATTGGCCCGTTAAATGGGATATCAGATACAGCTAAGGCTGATGAAGCAGCCAGTGCAGCTAATGCATCGGGCTGTACTTCGGGATCTGCCGAAATTAGCGTAATAATAACCTGAGTATCAGCGTGGTAATTGTCGGGGAAAATAGGTCGCAGAGCACGGTCTACTAACCGGCTGATCAGAATTTCGTGATCGCCCAGACGGCCCTCACGCCGTTGAAAACTACCAGGAATGCGCCCGGCAGATGCAAATTTTTCTTGATAATCAACCGATAGTGGCAAGAAATCGACGCCTTCTTTGGCCTCTTTACTGGATACGACAGTTGCTAATAGCATGGTGTCGCCCAGTCGTACGACCACCGCTCCGTCGGCCTGTCGGGCCAGTTTGCCGGTTTCGATGGTAATTTCCCGCCCGTCGGGCAGCGCAACGGATTGCGTGGTGATTTGAAACATACAACAGTTTTTGAATACGCCCTCTTACAGCTTTAAAACATCTTTTCTACCCTACCCTCAACCGCTTTCACCGCAGCAATCACCGCTTCAGTAAGGAAACTACAAAAATGAGGGAATCTACTGTTAGCAGATTCCCTTTTTTCTGTGGTGGCCCGACTATTTCCGGAGACCTAATGCCGCCAGAATAGCCCGATACCGGGTAATGTCTTTCTTTTGCAGATAGTTCAGCAAACGACGACGCTTACCTACCAATTTTAAAAGACCCAGTTGGGTGCCGTAGTCGTGCTTGTGAACTTTCAGGTGCTCGGTCAAATGACTGATCCGGTACGTAAACAGCGCGATCTGGGATTCGGCCGACCCGGTGTCCGTTGCACTCTTGGCATGACCCGAGGTGGAGAAAATCTCCTGTTTCTTTTCGGTCGTTAAATACATCTTCAGACAGCTAATAGAATGGAAAAAATGAATTTGGGTGCAAAGATAGTAAATTAATGGATAAAAAGTCAGGCAGTGCACTGAACAGCATCTATCGATCTACATCCTAGCTAACAGTAGTCGGTGCAACAGACGGGTTTGCCTGACGCTCTTTCCACTTTTTCTTCAGCCGCTCCCAAGCGATGATATACACATCTTTATCGAATAAACGTGAATCGTGACGAGCGCGTTGCATGAGAAACAAACCAATTGGGAATAACACCATGTTTGCCATCCAAGCTCCGAGTGGCACCCACAAAAGGCCTTCTTTAGCGTATTTATCCCCGGTCAGCGTTAAAATATAGAGGAAAATGAAGAACACGATCGAGACAAGCACTGGCAATCCAAAGCCGCCTTTTTTAATAATAGCCCCCATGGAGGCCCCAATCAGAAACATAACGAAGATGGAAATAGACTGCGTAAATTTATGATGGCTTTCCAGTTGGTATTTCCAGACGTTTTTTTCTTTCTCAGTCAGGTATGTTACGTTTGAGGTAGCATAAGACAAAATATTTTGTGCTTGACTGACTGCTGCCTGTGCAAGCTCCTGCGGAATAATATGCTGTTTACGTAATAAAGAATCTACCCACTTACCATCCGTAACCGTCTTTTGTTTGGCAGTTGCATCAGCTTTGAACTGGTAATTATAATACTGACGTGAGGTACTGGCTACGCTCAGACTTGTATTCTTATAATCTTTCCGGAGAGAATCAGTTAATGTAGATAGCTCATTAAGATTCTTCATGTATTCATGGTACTGAAACTGGTTCTCATCGGTCCGTTTAATACCAAATGACTCCAGGCTAACTGTTAACCGGTAATCCTTAAATCCATTACGAACAAACTGTGCCCCTTTGGCTGCCCCTCCGGTACTGGCATAGCTAACCGAAGAGTTGTCAGAATACTCCTGATAGTTATTACCATTGAAGAGTTGGAAAACCAGGTAAGAGCGGTCTTTGTCGGTATACATCCGCCCTGAATCGGCCAAGATAATCTCGCGATTACCATTTTCTAAGCCATTTGCAGAATGTTTGTAAATAACCAGCCCTTTGAGCAAATCGCCCGTAGTACTTCCTTTAGGTGCTTTGACTTTCTTGTCAACCTTAATACTATAACCTGGTAAATCGTTGTAAAATATGCCTTCTTTCAGGTTCAGACTCGCTTTAGCGGTTTTTATGTCGTAAAGCAAACTATAACCTTTCAGGTTGGCCCAGGGAGAAACTGAATTATTAAACCAGAACGAAAATATACTAATCCCAATAGCTACGATTAACAAAGGGCGCATGGCTCGGGTGAGCGAAATACCCGCACTTTTCATAGCCGTCAACTCAAAAAACTCACCTAGGTTACCAAAGGTCATCAACGACGATAACAAAACCGCCAAGGGTAACGCAGTAGGAATTGTAAGCAGGGCAAAGTAAAACAGTAAGCGACCGAACGTGGTCAGATCGAGATCTTTTGAAACAAAATCATCAATGTAGAACATGAGCAGCCGCATCAAAAAAATGAAGATGACGACGCCAAGGGTAAGAACAAACGGCCCCCAAAACGAGCCAAGCACTAATTTATCTATCTTTTTCATGCAGCCGTTACAATGGAATACGTTGAGCTCGAAGCAGACATATAGCCTTAATAGTGAACGTCAACGACCGTAGAAATATCGGCGCAGGGCGAAAAAATTAGCATTTTTTAACTACCGACTATTTCCTTCAGCTTATCCATTAAACCATCCCAAAGATCTTTGAGTTCGTCTTCGTCGGTAGTGGATGAGTAGTCGGTGATACGCAAAAAAGTGGATTGCGTCAGTTCACTTTGGTCTACCCGAAAATCAACGTAATTGTTGTCAGAACCGTTGTCATCTGTCCCTAAAAATTCGAAACGAACGCCTTTGTTTTGCCGCATTGACACTTGCCGGGCTACATGACTTTCGTTGTCCCATTGAAAATCGAATCGTTGTTCCGGCATCGTGTTTACCTTATTTGCAAACCACTGTGATAAACCCGACGCTGTACTGATGTACGGAAACAGCATTTTAGGGGACGCCCGGAGTTCGTACTCGGCAACAAATTTAAATTTCTCCATATCAGATACTGTAGAAAAGGGGGACCTTGGCAAAGGTAAACGAAAATTTTTGCGAAAGTCAACGCCCTTTTTTGCGTTGGGCCGTTTTTTGTTTACTTTTGTGGCATCAATTCGGCGGGGTAGCTCAGATGGTTAGAGCGTAGGATTCATAACCCTAAGGTCGGCAGTTCGATCCTGCTCCCCGCTACCAAAAGGCCCTTAGTTAATCAGCTAAGGGCCTTCTCTTTTTGGAGTCTCACCTGACAGTCTCTGAGTAGGCTTCTTTGCGGTAACTGGTTCTACATTGAATAGCCCTTTAGCTAAGGCCATTCAGTTCGCTCATACTGAGATGGACCTTACAAAACATAAAAGCAAACCTTTTACTGGTTTGCTTTTCACTAAGAACTCCTGGTCCTTGGTTCTATTTTCGGTTTAGCGTTTAATCAAAGATCACGATCTAAATACAGCTGCTGTAATTTGTCGCGTGTTCGTTTCAGCCGCATTTTAACTGCGCTTTCCGAGATGCAATACTTCTGACTAATTTCTTTAATTGATAAGCCCTGTTCGTGCTTAAGTCGCAACAACGCCACCTCTTCAGTGGGCAACTCATTCATAACCGTTTCCAGCGCTTGTAGTCTCGACTCAACTGACTCCTGAGGATCTACCAGTTCGCTACTAGCTTCGTTTACTACCTCATCTGACAGCGATTCAGTACCTAATCGTTTGCCTAGACGCAACTGATCTAGACAGTAATGATGAGATATTGAATACAACCAGGTGGAAAATGTGGACCGATTCTGGAACGTATCTAACTTGTTAAATACTTTGATAAAGATATCCTGAGTGTAGTCTTGAGCAGCCTCAGAATCTTTAGTTATCGACAGACATTTCTGGTAGACTTTACTGACGTAGCGATTATAAAGAGCTTCAAACGAATCGCTCGAGTTATCGGTCTGATAAAGGCTTACAAGTTGCTCGTCGGCCAGTCTAGCTTGTTTCATGGAGAAGTGGATAAATGTCTGGCGGTTAAGGTTAATAGTATTTATAACAACAAAGTTAAAACAGATTCTTCAAGTGAGCGAATGGTTACAAATCTTCAGTTGTTCATTTAAAATGTACTCTGCTTCTCACTTCGCTTAAACTTAATATTCATTTAGCTCGTATTTGCACTATATTGATATTTAAACAAGATAATTATTACGTTAAGCTAACATAGTACCAACTACCTACAACAGATTAAAATATTTTAAATTTATTATTCGGTATATAAATAGCCTGTTTTTTGCTTGTTTGTCTGTTTTTAAGATACAATTAATCTACCACCATACTTACCTGATGTGTTATGCTAGTAATTACAGCTAAAATCAGTACAGTATCTGTACATTATAACCAGACGCATTTCTTTATACCATGTAAACTACAACTTTGAGTAATGCTTACTAAAAGTATATGGTAATAAAGCTTATATTATTCTTTAAAATGGCGCTTTACAATTAGCATTAGTTAACCATCTGCAAATTCTTAACACTGCTAAACACCACTATATTTAGACGAATGCATCGTGTAACAAAACAGTAAGCGCAGCCCTAAGCTAAGCTACGCTTACTGTTTTGTTCGTTCTAGAGTAAAACCAGATGCTTAGTTAACCAGATTCTTTACTGGATTAAAACCTTAAAATCAGTATCCAGATCGCTTGATCCAGGCTGAGCAGTGCCATTTTTTACATCCGGTTGATGACGCAATACGACATTCAATTTACCCGATCCGACCGCTCCTGTTCGAATCTGAGTGGTCAGACCGATTGGGTAGGGCCCCGGTGCCGGATTCGTATCTTTATCGGTCGCCGTAATAGTCATGGATGCTGGCGAACCAGCAGCAGGGGTGAACGTATAGACAAACAAGTGCTCGTTACCTTCTTCTTTAACTTCAGCAGACACATTCAATGTAGGCGTCTTTGTTTTGTCAAGCAAAGTCACAGCACCCGAGTAGGTTGTATTTGCTCTCAGTCTTAATACGTATTTACTCGTATCGATCTGTGTCGTCAGGTTATCAATCGTAGCCGTAACGACTTCGGTAGGCGTTGCGGTGTTAGTTAAACTTAACGTTGCGGTTGTAATAGCTTCGTTTGAATCAGTTGGAGCTACATTTTCTTCGTCCGTATTACAAGCTCCAACCAGCAAGACAACAGGAACGAACAAAAGCAGCGTTTTTTTGAAAAGAGACATAGCGTTAAACGTTATAGTTGATTAAAAATGAAAAATGCAGTTAATGGTTTTTCGCAATCGTCAGTGGGACTTTAACTTTTAGCATGATGTTACGCCCTGGCTCATCGGCGAAGTACCGAAAACGATCTAAGTAATCGCGGTAAGCTCGGTTTAGAAGGTTTGTACCAGTTAGAATGACATCGAAAGGTCTCCCGATAAATTCCCAGACAAATCCAAATTCGGCGCCCAACAGAGTGTAAGCGGGCGGTGGAGGGGCAAAGTCACCAGTGAAAATGATACGGCCGTTTTCCTGCCGTTGGGTCACAGTGGGCACCCGATTTTGTTGAGCAACGTACATCCCATTTACGCTAACGTATAACCCAGATACCCGCTTACGGGGAGACGGAGCCGGGTCGTTGTTCAGCTCATAGCGTAAGCCGTTATCTGTCCGATTGGGGGGAATGTAAACCAGATAATCATGGTTCGTGTGGTCGTAAGCAAACAGAATGGAGGTCTTTGATAAAAGTGTGAGCCGGTCAGCGAGCTTATAGCGGAACGTAGCATCGATGCCCCGAAACGTGGCTCGCACCTGACTGTAGGAATACGCCGGAAACGCCCCACGCTGACGGACGATGGGGACCGAATCAGGCTTGAGATAGATGTAGTTATCTATCCAGTTGCTGTAGAAAGTAAGGTCGGCGTAAAACCGTTTACCAACGTATTCAACTGCTAGGTTTGTCGTGTATGCCTGCTCAGGTTTGAGGTTTGGATTACCACGCTCGTAGGCAACCGCGCTCTGGTGCAGCCCATCGGAATAAAGGTCACTGACGTTCGGTGCCCGCCAGGCAGTACTTAGGTTAGCCGACAGGGTCAGTTTGGGGCTGAATTGGTACGTAGCGCCAAGTGAACCCGTCACGTTGCTCCAATCACGAGTTTGATTAGTAGTAACGTTTGTCGATTCATCCAGGAAAAAGGCCCTCAGCCAACGATAGTCATACCGTAATCCTCCTTCCACCGTCCAGCGATCGTGCGCATACCGTTCGATGGCAAACAGCCCCGCGCCATAGTTTCGGTAGTTAGGAATAAGAAACAGAAATCGCCGAACGTTGCCCTGCGTTATCCCGTTAAACCCAACACTACCCGAGAACTCGCCACCGCTTGCGATCTTTATCGACGGGTGCTCCCAGATCAGATCAGCCGTTTGAGACACCAACTTCAGGTATAATTCCGGACTGGTTACACGGCTGAAAGATAAGAAGTCATATTCCTGTCGAACGTTTTGCTGACGGGCAATGGTAGCCGTTAGCGTACCCCATCGACTGGATCGAATAAAGCCACGGAATTTCAGCAAATCATGATCTACCTGCTGATAAGGTCGACCGAGGTCATACGAAAATCCAGGCTGGTTAAGTGGCTCGGGTCGGGCAATGGCTGCGTAAAAATCAGCAAGACTTCCTACCTGCGCTCCGGTGAATAAACCCACTTTGGTACCAAATCGGCTGTAAAAAATCTCGGCACCGGCAGTTCCTCCTGATGAAATCGGACGGGTATAGTTCAGGGTACCCGAAAAGTTGTTTTCGTGGTAACTACTGTTTTCTAGGTAGTAGTTAGGCGTTTTTGCGTAACCAACTCGCTTTATGGTCCCCTGCAGTCGCCAGCTTAAGCCCGACAGTTTTTTATCAAACGCTTGTTCAACCAGCCCCGAGACCGTCCCCTGGCCACCATTTGTACCACCTACGACATTTAACTCTCCTCCCAAACCAGGCTTTGTAGGCATCGCTCTGGGCTCGACCAGAATTACGCCACCGATGGCATCGGAGCCGTATCGAATGCTGGCAGCCCCCTTAATGACCGTCAACTGCGAGGCTAAAAACGGATCAATTTGTGGCGCATGTTCAGTTCCCCATTGCTGGTCTTCCTGACGCACACCATTGTTAAGTGTAATAATACGGTTACTGTAGAGACCATGAATAACGGGTTTTGATATGGATGGCCCAGTCTGAATAGAGTACAGGCCTGGCAGGGTTTTCAAGCTTTCACCCAACGACTGGCCACGAGTAGCGTCCAGTTCGTTACCAGTCAAAGCAGTCTGCACCTGGAGGAGTTGCTTTGCCTCTGAACGATGCTCAGTCACAACAACCTCCTGTAGAGTTTGATTATCAGGAATCAGTTGGACTGGAGCCAGCACTATTGACGAATCCACCCCGACCGTAACTGAAACTGTTGCTTCTCTATAACCAACAAACTGATAATCAAGTGTGTAATGGCCTGGACAAACGGAAGCGAGCCGGAAGTAACCCGTTGTATCGGCCACGGCTCCGGTTGCCAGTTCACGAACGTAAACAGTGGCTCCCGTGAGCGGCTCATGCGTATCCTGAGCTATAATCTGACCAGTCAGCCTGGCCACGCAAGGCGTTTGGGCATAGCTCTTAATTTGTCCGGTCAGGATACCTAACACCACGCCTACCAGACCTATTACCCTTTTCGCTTGGTTCATTCGCTATTTACAACGTATTGCTCAGTCGGAAACCCGAACTATTGCAACAAGGTTGCAAATATAACATATAAACCTAACGTTTGTTAGTGCAGTATGTCAAATACTAATTCGCGCAGAATGTCGGCCTCACTCATGGTAGGCGAATCGATACCTTTGCTGCGGGCGTCGGCCTGGCGAATGGCATGGATAATGTCTGCCACTTTAGCGAGCGGAAAGGTACGGGCAGCCGACAGGTAATCTTTGACAAAGAAGGGATTGATGCTTAATAAGGAGGCTAATCCTTTCTCGGATTGGTCTTTTGAGGCCTGTACTAAAAGTACTTTACTAAAATAGCCGAATAACTGTGCCAGAATAACAACGAGTGGGTTGTCTTTAGGGTTACGCCCGAAATAATCGACAATCCGATTCGCTTTCACGACGTCGCGTTGAACAAGCGCCTTTTGGAGCTCAAATACATTATACTCTTTGCTGATTCCTACTAATCGCTCAACCGTCGCAGCCGATATTTCTTCACCAACGTGTAGGTTGATTAGAATTTTATCAATCTCGCCCGCTAACCGTTTTAGGTCATTACCGATGTGATCGGCCAGTAATTGGCAGGCTTTAGGGCTGACTTTTGCCCCCTGTTCGCGGCAATACTCGCCTACCCAATCCGGAATTTTGGTATCGTACAGCTTTTTAACGCCCAGCAGTTTACCCTTCGACCCAAAGGCTTTAACCCATGCCTTGCGTTCGTCTAAGCCTGGTTTGCCCTCTTCTTTCACGTAACACAGCATCAGGATGGTGCTGGCTAATGGATTTAAGGCGTAGTCTTCCAGCAGAGTCTGGGCCGATTTATCGCCGATTCCGCTCATTTGCTGAGCCTCTTTAATGAGCACCAACTGCCGCTCGGCCATGAACGGATACCGGCGGGCATAGTTGAGCACGGCCCCGACATCGGTGTCTTTACCGAACAACACAAATTGATTAAACCCTCGTTCGGCGACGGGTACAGCCACTTTTTCGAGTTCATCAGCAATCCGATCCAAATAAAATGGCTCGTCACCGTGGATAAGATAAACAGGAGCGATCCGCTTATTACGGATGTCTTTCAGCAGGGCGTCAACGGCGGCAATCAACTGTACTTATGAGTTTCGACCGCACGAGCGGCCGGTTGTATAGGACAAAAATTAGGACTACAAAGTTAACGGGCATCGGGCAGGGTTTCCAACGTTTGGCGAATGTGGCTCACCAATTCTGGCCAGAAATGGCCGAAGCGTTCTCCGATTTGCTCGTAGTAACGTTCAAAATCTACAATTGCTGTATCTAGCCCGGATGGGTATACTGTACGGCGAGACACTCCTTTCAGCGATCGGTCTATGCCTTCGGCCGTTTGATATTGTATGAGCCAGTCGTAGCGCATCATCGCATCGAGCATCCGAATAGCCGGAACCGGGAAACGCGCCGAATTACGCTGTAAGGTCTGGTAGAAGTACTGTGTAAATTCATGCAATGGCTCACCCGTTAACTGCCTGAAATTGATCGCTAAGAAGTGGTCAAAAAACACATCTACCGCTACACCGGCATATTTATGACAACGCGGACGCAGTAGTTGCCGCACAGCCGCCACGTCGGGATGTTCATCGGTAAACGTATCAATTGCCCGATGTACCCGGATACCGGCAATTACGTCAGCACTTAACTTATGGCGCGGGTTGGCCGGATCGCCTTTGATAAAATCGCCGATAAAGTTACCGATAAGTAAGCCCTCGTTCCGGTTTGATAAATACGCGTGCGCCAGAATGTTCATGATAACGGGCTGGCCGTTTTTCGGGTAATTGGCGGTTCCGACATCAGTGTAACTCCTTCACCGGGCACGTAGCGGTCGACCGTGACACCAAACCGGCGCAGGAAATCGACGCCTTCGTCGGAAGTGATGCCTTTGTATTCAGCGTAAGAGTGCAGATAAATAACCCGCGCGATTTTCATACTGTAGATAATACGGGCACAGGCAATGCAGGGCGACAGCGTTACGTAGATCGTAGCGCCCTCTACCTCAGAACCGTTTTTGGCTGCGTACAAAATCGCATTTTCTTCGGCGTGAAGGGCCAGCGAGCACGACCCTTTTGAATCGCGGGGACAGCCAACGCCCGGATATTCTTCGTCGCAATTATGAGTTCCGGCCGGTGGACCGTTGTAGCCAATGGAGATGATGCGCGTGTCGCGGGTGAGTACCGCTCCTACCTGGGCCTTAATGCAGTGTGACCGTTTCGCCAGGTTTACGGCTAGCTCCATAAATATATCGTCGAAGCGGGGCCTGGTGTGCGTAACGGCAGTGTCAGTGGTGAGTAACATAAGGTAAAGATAAAACTATAAAACGGATTGCCTTCGGTCTGTTACCGCCTGGCAATCCGTTTTACGAACGAATTGTGCTTTACTAGTCTTAAGCAAGCGCCGTTTTCTTAGGCTTCAGCCACTCTGGCTTGGTCGTCCGAACCCGTGCTTTCAGTTCGTTTAGCATGGCGTAGAGACCATAATAGGTGCGGTTAACATACAGACCGTCCTGCGAACCACGTACTACTTTCGACGATCGTAGCTCTTCTAAACTCGACAGTTCTTCGGCGAAAGCATACACCTTGTTAAAGTATTCGTCATTGCCAAAATCAAACTCATCTACCGCAAACGGAGCGCCAAGCATCTCAATCATCTGCACAAACAGATCCGAGAAAAACTTGCGATCTTTTGCCGAATCCTGTGCTACTAAAAACTCAAGATTTGTGAAGATCTGCTGCGTCAGGGCCTCGTCCTGAATAGTATCGGGATTGATCAGGCGGAAATAATTGTCGTAATAGAAATCTGGGATGACCTTCACGCAACCAAAATCAATGACACCCATCGTGCCGTCGGCCCGCATCAGGAAATTGCCCGGATGAGGATCAGCATGAACCTGCCGAAGGTTATGAATCTGATGGTCGTAAAAGTCCCACAATAGCTGGCCGATGCGGTCACGAACCTCCTGCGATGGCTTCGTTGCTAAAAACTCTTTCAGGTGCAAGCCATCCAGCCAATCCATTGTGAGGATGCGCTTACTGGAATATTCGGGATAGTATTTCGGAAAAACTAACCCGTCAATATGGGCGCAAGCCTCTGAAATCTCAATGCTACGCCGGAGTTCAAGTTCGTAATCGGTTTCTTCGAGCAATTTGCTCTCAACTTCACCCATGTACCGGTCAATCTGCCGCTCGTCGAGGTTAAGCAGTCGAACAGCCAATGGCTTAGCAATTTTAAGATCAGAACTAACAGCATCGGCTACGCCCGGATACTGTACCTTAACGGCCAGTTTCTTACCGTTCTTCCAGGCCTGATGCACCTGCCCGATACTGGCGGCATTGACTGAATTGATGTCGAATTTGTCAAACAATTCATTGGGCGACTTGCCAAAATAGGTCCGAAAGGTTTTGACAACCAGTGGTCCTGACAAAGGCGGAGCAGAATACTGCGCCATAGTAAACTTATCAGAATAAGCCACGGGCAGCAGGCCACGGTCCATACTAAGCATCTGCGCCATTTTCAAGGCCGAGCCTTTCAATTCGCTCAGCGCGTCGTAAATGTCGGCTGCATTGTCTTTATGAAGCTCTTCTTTTGAAAGGCCCGGATCAATCAGCTTTTTGCTATAGTGCTTGATGTAGTTACCGCCAACCTTCACACCGGCCTTCACAAACTGACTGGCACGGGCAACTTTAGTCGTCGGAACGGAATTTTGTGTTTTCATGCGCTCAAAGAGTAAACGAGCGAAAGAGCGGTAACAATCATAAACGCTCTTTCATTATTTCGCTCATTCACTCATTTATTTTGGTAGATGAACTTGGCGAAGTCGAACAGCGTGTCCAACGGTGAACGGCCGATTAAGTCAAAAGCAGTATTCACAGCTTTCTCGATGGCAGTATCTGTTTTTTCGAAATTCTTACTGGCATCGCGTACCCAGAAATCGAGCAAAAAAAGCGTTTGTGACCAAAGTGCATTGGGATAACGATCCGTTACGAACGGGCGGGGTTCAACCTCCTTACTCTCCCGACCTTCGGCGAGCAAATCGCGGGCGTAATCAAAGAATGCTTCTTTAAATGGCTGCAACACACGGTTGTTGGCATTCTGCCGTCTGGCCCGTATACCTTCTGCCCTTTGCCCCATGCCCTCAGGCCGTAACCGGCCGTAGCTAAAAACAACAAAGCTTCGTTGGGCTTTCAGCAATTCAATCCAGGTATAGTAAAAGGCTAGCAGCTTTTCCCGAACTGAGTACCCCTGATAGGTTTCGTCCGCTTCGACGGTTGTCTTAGCCTCCTGAAAGAAGGCCAGCCAGATGTCAGCTTCAATGCCATCGAAGGATGCGTAATAATTATAAAACTCAGCTTCGGCAAGCTTCAGTTTTTTTGCAAACTGGAAGACGGAGGTGGGTTGCTTTCCGTTTTCTAAGACGTAATCAGTGTACGCCTTACGGATTTTTTCGAGCGTTTCCATACACTTGGAGAACGGCTGGTTCATGGAAAAAGTTTAGCTCTTTTTTCTCCTTATCAACGCCTTAACGTCCTTTTTTTACCGTACTTCGGTATTTAATTGACGTAGTTCTAACCGTAGTGAACGTAATTATTATGAGCAGTAAATCGGTTTGGTCGTGCATTCTCAGCTTGAGTGCATTCTTATGGCTAAGCAGTCAAACGTTCGGTCAATACCCAGGCGGGGGCATGAGTCCCGGCATGGGCGGAATGGGCCGTGGCATGGGTGGTCAGAATATGGGCGGTTCTCCGCGGGCTTCCATCCCTAATATTGCCGGTGACATCGCTAATCGGGAAACCAAATGGCTCAAGGAAAACCTGGCACTGGACAAAGAGCAGGCCAAAGCTGTGAAAAAGCTAAACAATGAGTATGCCGATCAGCAACAGGACGCTATTAAAGATATTGTAGGAAAAGATGGCAAACCCGGTCCAGAAACCCGTAAGCAGATTCAGGACATGATGATCATGCTGAACGAAGAAAAGGAAGACAAGCTCAAAACGATTCTGACGGCTGAGCAATGGACCCAATATCAGACTAAGAAACCTGAGATGCAGAAAGAAGTGGGTGGTTTCCGGCCTCCGGCGAAAGGAGTGCCGTCTGGGGCCCCTCCTTCCACAACAGCTCCCTCTACCACAGCGCCCTCGGCAACAACCTTGTAAAATAACTTTATCCTTACAAATGGCTCATCAGTTGGTGAGCCATTTTTGTTTCCTTGTATATTGCCAACGTATTCATATACTTTCAACCGAAACTATGAAGCTTAATTACTTACTGTTTTGTGCATTTATTGTATTCAGTTTTTCGACTCAGGCTCAAGAGGTTCCTAAGCGGGAAATCGGTCTGCGCACCAGCCCCGCTAATTTGACGAATGTCGGCTTTATCTACAAAAAACAACTTTCAGAAAACACGTACCGGCGGTATCGCCTGGCTGTTGGTACGCTTGGCGTTAACGTGATTAATGACAATACACAGGTAAGTTTTAACGTCAACGGTGCTATTGGTAAGGAGAAACGGAAACCAATGGACGAAAAGCTAAGCTTTATCTACGGCACCGAACTTATTGCGGGTATCGGCCTGACATCCATATCTGGGGGCACAACCACTATCGATATTGGTAATGGATCAACAACGACCATCAATGGCTCTTCTGTAACGTTGTTCACTCCTTCTGTTGGTATCGGCTTTGTGCTGGGCGTCATGTATGACATTAAGCCCAAATGGTACCTTAGTGCCGAGATTATACCCAGCGTTACGGCTAACGGTACGTTTGGTTCGGGCGTTTCAATCTATGGTTTACAGGCCAACTTTAATTCGTCGAGTGTTGGCATCACAGGCGCTTATCGGTTTTGATCAATTCAACTCGGTCACGTAAGCGCCCATCTGCCGGACCGAATAACAGGTAATTCTGCGCTGTTTTGCCTCAGCCAATAGCTTATCAGTCAGTGGTGTCTTGTTCGAATCATCGAATATGATGTGCCGGGCGACGACGCGTCCGCTGAGTTGGTCCCACTCTCGCAGCGCATTCCGTCGGATGATGAGAAAATCAACGACGGCTGGCAATCGCCAAGGTGACTTATTACCGAGTTTATTAACCACCAGCAACGTTTGCCCCTGCCATACCCACAACGCATAATCCGAAGTTTTGTGGTAGTTCCGGATGTGAGCAGGAGCTGTGGACCTTGCGTCGGCAACTGTCAACTTAGTTACGCCCCACTGCCCAAAAGTATTTTTGAGATAAAAGTCGAACGAGCGACTATCCGTAGTATCGAGATCCGTTAACAACGTACTGCTCTGGCCATCAGTTACGCTGATTGCCGTGCGATGCGGCAGAAAATGTACGGCCAACCGCCGTTGGTTTTGCTGACTAAAGTTGTCCCAGCTAATGACACTCGCCAGTAACAAAGCAACCAGACATGTTGCCCACAAGTAGCTTCGATCACGAGTTAACAGCAAGGCGACCACACCCAGAATGACAGCGTACGTTAGACACATTGCCATTGGAGAAAGCCAAAGCCCATCCCAGGCGGCTCCGGGCAGTTGCCCAACCCACATGACGGCCTGATTGAGTAACCACGCGGTTTTTGCCAGAACCCATCCCAATACCTCATTAACGTAGGGCACCCAACTAAAGGCGAGTGTGGCCATGGCTACTGGCAATAACAGAAACGATAGAATCATTACGACCGGGTTGGCGAGCAGAAAGTACGTCGGAAACTGGTGAAAATAGAAGACACCTAACGGAAACGTGATAAGTTGAGCCACCAGGGCAACAGCTGTTGCTTCCCACAGCTTATTTACCCATCGGTTGCGAAGGTTAATTGTCTGATACAATGGGGACTGCCACGCACCAATACCCGCTACGGCTAAGTTCGACAACTGAAATCCGGCAGAGAACAAGGCATACGGATCGAAGCAGAGAATGAAGAATGCCGATGCTCCAAGGGTATTGGCAAGCTGCTGCTGACGACCCAGCGCCTTAGCTAGTATCAGAATCGAAAACATGCCAGCCGACCGTAGCACCGGTGGCGACATGCCCGTTACAAGCGCGTAGAACCACAGAATAGCCAGCTTCACAACCGCCACCCAAACCTTGTTCTCCTGATTAGGAGCCAATATGTGCAGTATCCAGGTTAATACAAGAAAGAGAATACCTACGTGCAGACCTGATACAGATAGAATGTGTACCGCTCCTGCCGTTGAATAGGAACGATATAGTTCGGTGTCGAGATCATCACGAACACCTAAAATCATAGCATTCACGATTCCATATTCAGCCCGCGTACCAACTTGGTGGGTAAAAACACTATCGGCCCATCGATTTACAACCGTTGCTAATCGGGTTAACTGATTGGGCGGTTCATACCCCATGACCTTCCGCTGAAATGGCCTTAGATACTGCTGATGATAAATGTTGCGGTAGCTGAGGTATCGCTTGTAATTGAACTCGCCCGGATTCAAGGGCGGATCAATCGGACGAGGAGAGCCTGACACAAGCCAAACTTCACCATAGCGAGGCTGGGCCACGCTTGGCATTGTCTGCGGGGAGGTCTGGCTAGCTTTGTCGAGATACACAATTACCCGCCCGCTCAAAGGCTGCCATGATTTAGACACAGAAGAAAGCCCCCATTTCCCCCTGCGTAATTCAAGTTCTACCCGGTAAGTTTTAGCTCGTTCTTCGGGCTGCGTGGCAACGACGCCCTCGTAAGCCTGTAGCGTATCAGCAAGAGTAAGAATGTTGTCAGGACGATTGCTTGCCGTACGCTGATAGGTTATGGCCCACCCTAAACCCAGCAAGATAAGAAGAGCGCCCATGCCCTGCCCAATGCGAATCGGTTTTATAGAATTACCAGCATCCTGCGCAAACCCCCAAACGAATAAACAAACGCCTACAGCGAACGCCAGTAAGGGTACAGCATATCCATTAGGTAAGAGGGTATATAGGATAATGCCCGCACCTAGTCCAGCTACATACCGAACGAAAGGGTAGCCTTTCATTGCTTTGAATAGGCAGATCCTGGCAACACCATCTTATAATGCTGGATGCCAGCCTCTTCAAACATCGGCCCAACGGCAACAAAGCCAAAGCTGGTGTATAGGGGCATAGCTGTTACCTGAGCATGCAGGTAAATACTTTCGATAGGCTCGGGCTGTTGACTAAAAATGCTGTCGAGTACGGCTTGAACCAGGGCCTTTCCAACACCTCTGCCTCGATATGCATGCAAAACGGCAAACCGCTCCATCTTGATACCATTAGACGTACGTCGCCAGCGCGCAGTGCCACAGGGAGTACCATCAAGACGAGCCAGGAAATGAGTACTACCACTTTCATACTCATCATACTCTTCTTCAGCGGCCACCTTTTGCTCTTCGACAAACACTTCTCTACGTATGGCAAAGGCAATATCGAGCTCTTCAGGCGAAGAAATGGGTAAAACGTTAATCATGTTATGTTACGGCAATACGGATGGGGTTACTGAGTTCATACCCAGCACTATTTACTCATTGGATCAACAAACGCTTACTTGCCGTTTCACCACTGGTTTTAACCCGAACGATGTATATTCCGGTTGGTAATCCGTTGGTTGAAAAAGATACCAGGGTACTGGGTTGATCTGCATAACTCATGGTTCGTACCTGACGGCCCGTGGCGTCAAATACATCAACCGTGAACGACTGAAATCCTTTCAATCGTACTTCTACAGTTGGCTCTGCCCCGGCCGGGTTCGGATACACATTGATCGCCAGCGTTTCTGATTCAGCTAAAGGTTCGGAGGACGACTTGATGAGCCGCACGCGTCGGGGGCTAAGGGCCAGCACGGTCCGCATCCGATTCACTTGCCCCTGCGTAAACAAGTTCATGCACTCGTCCGGCGAATAATCCATGTAATTTTCGATCAGGTCGCGGGTTTGTGGGCCGTTGTTACATGTTGAATACGTTTGGCGGCATTGGCGGGTATTGTTCGGCGCTTTTGTTGGGGGCGTATCCGCTACGTAATCTTCGGCGCAGCCGTCGCCATCACCCCAGGTATGAATAAGGCCAAGCCAATGGCCGATTTCATGCGTAGCCGTCCGCCCAAACGAATAAGTTGGGTCACGCACGGCACCGGTCTGCCGGCCGAAATAGCGATAATCAATGATCGAGCCGTCAATGAACTCGTTTGCGTCAGTTGGTAAACCTCGTAACGTATCGGCCATCGTGGGGAACTGAGTGAACCCTAAATACTCGTCAACTTTTGTTACCCAAATATTCAGATACCGGTCGCTGGGCCAGTACGCAATCTGCGACAGTAGTTCCGCATCGTTGAAAACGTTAAACGACGATTTCTGCGCGTAATAGTGCCGGGTTATTCCATTCGTCGGCTGCCCGTTCGGGTCTTTAGTCGCCAGGTAAAACTGGATACCCGCATCGGCACCAATGGGACTTGTATTGAAGCCTCTGGTACCCGCCTGGCGTCGGTAATCTTCATTTAAAACCTGAATTTGGGAAGCGATCTGCTCATCGGATATATTACCGTTGGTTGATCCACCAATCTCCCCCGAAGCCGTGTTATGCACAACATGAACAACAATTGGTATTCGATAGATCACATTATCGGCCTGCTGACGTAACAACTTTCCGTTAGACTCGGCCTGTTCAACCAAACGATTTAATTCGCGAAGTTGCCCAAGCCGATTTGGGTTTCGTTGCTGTAGGTATTTCTCAAATTCGACGGTACCACACCGGTTAAGAGCGGGCGCTTCGGGCGATTGTGCCCATGCACCCGACACAAGTAAACACATAAAAGAACCGGCTAGCCAATGCCACCCGGTTCTTTTACTACGTATTGGATTGTTATTGACCTGCTTTATCATATGCAGTAATAATTTCACGAACAAGACGATGCCGAACGACATCACGCCCATCGAGCTCGACAAAGGAAATACCTTTGATGTTCTTCAGAATATCGACTGACTCTACCAAACCTGATTTTTGTTTGTTAGGTAAGTCGATCTGCGAACGGTCGCCGGTAATGATCGCCTTCGACGTCGGTCCCATACGGGTCAGAAACATCTTCATCTGCATTGACGTCGTGTTTTGCGCTTCGTCGAGCAAGATGAATGCGTTATTCAGTGTTCGTCCCCGCATATAAGCCAACGGTGCAATTTCGATGATTCGATTCTCAGTATAAAACTTCAGTTTTTCAGCCGGAATCATGTCATCGAGCGCGTCGTAGATCGGGCGCAGGTACGGATCAATCTTCTCTTTGAGATCACCCGGCAAAAAGCCCAGATTTTCGCCCGCTTCAACGGCGGGACGAGTGATGATGATCTTTTTCACTTCTTTATTCTTCAAGGCCCGCACTGCAATGGCTACCGCCGTATAGGTTTTACCCGTTCCGGCAGGCCCGATTGCGAATACCAGGTCGTGTTTTTCAGCCGCTTCAACCAACCGTTTCTGGTTGTCGGTTTTGGCCCGGACAACAACGCCCCGATTTCCATACACTAGTACCTCATCGTCGTCGGGGACAACGGGAGCAACGACGCTGTTACCATTGACAGGCTGCCCACTATGACTGATGTAGTTCTGCACGTTTTCGTGGGTTATTTTACCGTATCTCTGGTAGTGTTCCATCAGTGAGTCCAGAATATCACTGATCCGGGTAATCTCGGGCGTGGTGCCTTTAATGCGAATTTCGTTACCGCGCGAGATGATTTTGCTCATCGGAAAGGCAGCTGCCACTTCCTTAATATTATGATTCTCTACGCCCAGAAAGTCGATGAGCGAGACATTGTCGAGGGTGATGACTTTTTCGACCAAACGATGAATAGAGTTAAAGTGTGATTCCGAAAAGTAAGCGATTTCTTTGCTTCTACAACACGTTTCATCAAAAATTTATTCGTTTTCGGCGCTTTCTTATTTACAGCTAAATATTGGTAAAAAAAAGACATTTTATAGTAATAAAGATTTATCTTGCTGACATACAGGCTGGTATCACCTTCCCTATCATGTACGCATATTTCGTGGTAAACCGTTGCTTAAAAAAACTGATTTTTTTTCAATGTCGTAGCGTCAACATTACCAGAATGTTACGACGTTTGATTAGTTCGCCGAGCTTATACGTTGCCTGAGAGGACTTGCCTAATGCGAGGTTCATTGCGTAAACTTGCAGTAAGACATGGAGAACAACATACGCCCTAACCAACATCTTCGTAAGCCATCGGCCTTTGCTGGGGGCCGTCAGCAAGCTGGTAATGCCTGGCTCGACACAGGCCTTGGTAAGCTTCCCCCGCAGGCGCTTGATCTCGAAGAAGCTGTACTAGGTGCGTTGATGATCGAAAAAGACGCTCTTTCATCAGTTGTGGACATTCTTAAGCCCGAGACGTTCTACAAAGAAGCCCACCAGCGGATTTACAACGCGATTCTGACGTTGTTTGGCAACTCTGATCCTATTGATCTACTTACCGTTACGCAGCAGCTCCGCAAAACGGGTGAGATCGAATTGGTCGGCGGGGGTGGTTTCGTGTCTGAGCTTACCTTCCGGGTCAACTCAGCGGCCAACATCGAGTACCATGCGCGTGTCATCTCCGAACAGGCCCTCAAACGAGCCCTGATTTCCATGTCGTCGGTCATTTTACGGGATGCGTACGAAGACACGACCGACGTATTTGAACTGCTTGATCGGACAGAACAGTCGCTCTTCAAGATTTCGGAATCGAACATTAAGAAGAACTACGCTGACATGAGCACCATTGTGCGCATGGCGTTAAACGAACTGGAGACAAAGAAAAACCAGGAAGGCTTAACGGGCGTTCCCTCCGGCTTCACCAACCTCGACCGCGTAACCTCCGGCTGGCAGCCCACGGAATTAATCATCTTAGCCGCTAGGCCAGCCATGGGTAAGTGCCTGGGCAAAGGCACAAAGGTTGTCATGTTTGATGGCTCACTGCGTAAAGTAGAAGACGTGCGCGAAGGCGATCTGCTGATGGGTGATGATTCAACCCCAAGACGTGTGTTGTCTATTGCTCGGGGCCAGGAGCGGATGTACTGGGTGCATCAGAACAAGGGCATCAGCTACCGCGTCAACGAAAGCCATATTCTATCACTTAAACGCTCACGTAATGAGGGCTCCCATACAAAAGGGGATGTTCTTAATATATCCGTTCGTGATTACCTGACCAAATCAGACAAATTTAAAACCAACTATAAAGGTTATAAGGTTGCAGTTGAATTTCCAGAGAAGGCTGTTCCGCTGGACCCTTATTTTGTTGGGTTATGGCTCGGCGATGGCCATAGCTATAGTTCACGTATTACAAACACAGATACTGAAGTCATTGACTACCTCCAATCTTATGCGGATCAACTTGGTTTGAAAATGGTTACTTATCAACAGGATAATCGTACCAATAACTACGCCATTACATCCGGTCAGCGCGGAGGAGCTCAATGGGGTCAACGACCTACCGTATTTAATCTACAGGAACAGCTACGTGGGCTGTCAGTGATCGAGAATAAGCACATTCCGCGTGCATACCTCATTAACTCGACCGAAAACCGACTGAAACTGCTGGCGGGATTGATTGACAGCGACGGACATTATCAGGAAGCGTTTAACTGCTACGAAATTACTCAGAAAAATAAGCAGCTGGCTGAACAACTGAAATACCTCTGTGATACGCTAGGCTTCCGCTGTTCACTCAAGGAAAAGCAAGCCAGTATTGCGTCGCGGGGCTTTACCTCAACGGTATATCGACTACGCATCTTTGGTAATCTAGATTCGATTCCTGTACAAATAGAGCGTAAAAAAGCGCGTCCACTCAAAGCAAGGGCCGATTGGCGGGTAACAGGCATTCAAGTTAAATACGATAAAGTCGACGATTACTACGGCTTCACCATCGACGGAAACCACTTGTTTCTGCTTGAAGACATGACTGTGACGCATAATACAGCATTTGTGGTTTCTGCCCTCCGTAACGCGGCTGTGGACCATGGAAAACCAGTCGCTATTTTCTCGCTGGAGATGTCGTCGGTGCAGTTGGTAAACCGTCTTATTTCGGCCGAAGCGGAGATCGATTCCGAGAAAATCAGAAAAGGAACGCTGGCTCCCCACGAGTGGACGCAGTTACATCACAAGATTCAGCGGCTTACCGAAGCTCCTATTTTCATTGACGATACCCCTGCCCTGTCCATTCTGGAACTGCGGGCCAAATGCCGACGCCTGAAAGCCCAGCACGACATTCAGATGGTTGTTATCGACTATCTTCAGTTAATGTCGGGAGACACGTCGGGTGGTAAAGGCGGCAACCGCGAACAGGAGATTGCATCGATCTCACGGGCGCTGAAGAACCTGGCCAAAGAATTGAACGTACCGGTTATTGCGCTTTCGCAGTTAAGCCGGGCCGTTGAAACGCGGGGTGGCGACAAGAAACCCCAGCTATCCGATCTTCGTGAATCGGGATCTATCGAGCAGGACGCCGACATGGTTTGCTTCCTGTATCGGCCCGAGTATTATAACATTACGCAGGACGAGAACGGTAATTCGACAGCGGGAATTGGCGAGGTTATTATTGCAAAAAACCGAAGCGGTTCGCTCGACACGATCCAACTCCGGTTTATCAATAAGTTCACAAAATTCTGCGATCTCGACTCGTACTTCGAGCCAGTGCAAGCTCAAGGGTTTGCGCCTGACGTGAACGGACTCAATTCTTTTGAAACTCCACCATCGGCAGGTAGCGTCTTTAAAAGTAAAGCAAACAACCTTTCTAACTTCGGCAACGCCGACCCTAGTCAGGAAACCCCGTTTTAAACGTAACGCGGCTGGAAAGCCGCGTTACATCAGAAATTCGGTTTCAGCAAGTATTTGCTGTAGAACTCGTCAATAACTTTGACGGCCTCGGTGGGCGTATCAACGATGCTGATGAGCTTCATGTCTTCTGGGTTGATGTTGTGCTCCTGATTCAACATTACGTTGGTGATCCAGTCAATTAAGCCCTGCCAATAAGTGCGGCCGACCAGAACGATAGGGAATCGGGCAATTTTACGGGTCTGAATTAGCGTAATCGCTTCAAACAGTTCATCGAGCGTTCCCATGCCGCCGGGCATAACAACGAATCCCTGCGCGTATTTTACGAACATTACTTTCCGAACAAAGAAGAAATCGAAGTTGATGCTCTTGTCGGGATCGATATAAATGTTGCTATGCTGCTCGAAAGGGAGTTTGATATTCAGGCCGACAGATTTGCCGCCTTGTTCAAACGCACCTTTGTTACCGGCCTCCATAATGCCTGGTCCTCCGCCCGTAATGACACCGTAGCCATGCCGCACTAATTTGGCCGCAATTTCTTCGGTCATCTTGTAATACGGATTGTCAGGCTTGGTACGGGCCGAGCCGAAAATAGACACACAGGGACCAATCTTGGCCAATTTGTCGAAGCCTTCGACGAACTCGGCCATCACTTTGAAGATAACCCACGAATCAGCAGTCTTGATCTCATTCCAGTTATGGTCCTGAAAGGCTTCTTTGATTCGTTGTTCGTCGGGCGTTAAGAGTAACTCATCGCGCTTTGGTAAATCTTGTGCAATGCGTTCGGTGCTCTGCGTTTCAGAGCGTTGAACATTTTCTTTGGTTGCTTCCATTTGACTGATGAAAAAGGCAGTGGGCGCGAAACGTACTCACTATATATAAAAAGACTACCCGCCCAAACTGTTCAAAAAAGCTAGGTTGTCAGCCATGCCAACAAAGCTTTTTCCTGAGCGGAATAGAATAACGTAGATTGTGGTAAAAACGTTTATAATCATTTACGAATCTTATGACAGTGATACTTCATCAAAAATTAACGAAAACGGGCCTGAGTTGACTCAGGCCCGTTTTCATATCAATAAGCTTACTTTTGTTTACATATCACTTTCGTCGGCTTTCTAGAAACGCTTCAATTCGATCCATGGCCAAGGTCATTTCATCAACGGTGGGCAGGCACACAATCCGGAAATGGTCATCATGGATGTAGTTAAATCCTGTGCCCGATACCACCAGCACTTTCTGCTCAGTCAACAGATTTAATACGAAGTCGTCGTCGTCAGCAAATCGAAACTGAGCCAGGTCAATTTTGGGAAAGATGTACAGGGCTCCTTTAGGCTTTACGCAGGTGACACCCGGAATAGCCGTTACGCGATCGTAGGCCAGCATAATCTGCTTGTGCAGGCGTCCCGTTGGCATCACCAGGTCGTTGATGCTCTGATAACCACCCAGGGCTGTCTGAATAGCGTATTGCGTTGGTACGTTAGCGCACAGGCGCATGCTCGCTAATAACGTCAGGCCTTCAATATAGGACTTAGCCCGGTGCCTGGCTCCGCTCAAGATCAGCCAACCACCCCGAAAACCAGCTGCCCGGTAATTTTTCGAAAGTCCGCCCATAGTGATACACAGGGTGTCATTCACCATCTTGGCGATGGGATAGTGCACGGCTCCATCGTATAGGATTCGGTCGTAAATCTCGTCTGAAAAGACAATGAGCTTATGGCGCTCGGCAATGCGGGCAATACCCTCCAGTACCGACTTGTCATATACAGCACCGGTTGGGTTATTTGGGTTGATAACCACAACAGCCCGTGTACGAGGGGTAATCTTACGTTCGAGATCCGCCAGATCGGGGTTCCAGTCGGCGGCTTCATCACAGACGTAGTGCACGGGTTTACCCCCGCAAAACGCGACAGAGGCCGTCCAGAGCGGATAATCGGGCGATGGAATTAAGACTTCGTCGCCTTCGTTCAGCAGCGCCTGCATCGCCAGCATAATCAACTCACTGACGCCGTTGCCAATGTATATATCGTTAATGGTTATACCGGGTAGGCCAATGTTTTGGGTATGATGCATAACGGCTTTCCGGGCGGAGAATAAGCCCCGGGAGTCAGCATAGCCCTGTGCATTGCGAATGTTTAGGATGATGTCGTGGACAATTTCGTCGGGGGCGTCAAAGCCAAACGTTGCCGGATTGCCAATGTTCAGACTGATGATTTTGTACCCCTGACTTTCCAGCTCGAGCGCTTTCTCGTAAACAGGCCCTCGAATGTCGTATTTAAGGTGCGTAAGCCGATCGCTTTTTAAGATATCCATACCCGGTAATTCCATCCCGCAAAAGTACGGAACCG
This sequence comes from Spirosoma soli, assembly GCF_042684525.1. NCBI lineage: Bacteria > Pseudomonadati > Bacteroidota > Cytophagia > Cytophagales > Cytophagaceae > Spirosoma > Spirosoma soli. The sequence continues at coordinate 232,000 of NZ_JBHULN010000003.1, forward strand.
CCAACGAATACGTCTATCGGTCCGTCATTTTGCACTAAAACGTAAGCAGCTTACTCTATGACAATTGGCGATTCAGTTGTCGAGGCAGCGTCAACATATGATAGAATGGCTTTGATATCGGCATCGGTCAGATTAGTGAAGCTTGACATCGCTATCTGGTTAAACTTATTATAAAGCTGCACGCCATACGAATCGCCAGAGGCTACTACTGCTTGTGAATTACGAATCCACTTTAACAACCATGCTTCGCTGGGGGCTCGTTTTGTAACACCAGCCAGGCCCGGCCCAACAACAATCTCTCCGGTGGTAGCATGACACTGAGCGCAATTGTTTTGAAAGAGAGTTTTGCCATGAAGCTGCTGCTCATTAAGCGCCACCGATTTGTTAATTGACGCCCTTTGCAATGAGGCCTTACTTCTATTTCCGGTATTAGCCTCAGCCACATCATTTGGGTACAAAAAGGCGGAGGTAAACAGCAAAACAACACTTAGGACAACCAGAACAATGAGTCCGGTTAGGGCGGTAGTCAGCGAACGAAATTGATTGGGAGAGAGCATAGACGTAGGTTGTTGATAACGAACGAAATCTACAGGCCAGCCAGGTGAATAGCAACATTCTTATGCTCTTATTTAAATAGCATACCCCGCCCTTCTTTAGGTGCCACGAATAAGCGCTCAGCGATATTCTTTTCCTTTAACGCTTTTCGCAAATCATCTGCGGGCTCAAACAAGCCGTCGTCGCCTTGCTGAAACGTACCAAAATGAATACCGACGGCCTGCCGGGCGTTCAGATCAATGAACGCCTGTACAGCGGTAGCGGGTGAAACATGTACCGGCGCCATGAACCACTCTGGCCGATACGAGCCAATTGGCAACAGGGCAAGTTTGATTGGCCCCGTTTCACTCCGGCTGGCCTGCTCGGCGATTCGCTTAAAATGGGATCCATAACCACTATCGCCACAGAAGTACGTTGTTCCAAACGGGGTGTGAAGCAGATAACCACACCATAGCGTTTCGTTTCGATCGCCCATGCCGCGGTTACTGAAGTGCTGCGCCTGCGTACAGGTGAGCCGCAGTTTATCATTCACCCTCAGCGTATCGCCCCAGTCTAGTTCGCGGCTAGTTCGCCCACCTACCGATCTAGGCAAATACGACACCCCCAGCGGGGTAACGAACAACGGATTATAGGCCTTAACCAATTTCTTAAGCGTAGGTAGGTCAAGGTGATCATAGTGGTTATGACTCAATAACACGACGTCAATGGGTGGCAACTCCTGGAAACGCAATCCAGGTGGGCGTTTGCGCTTCACGCCCAGCCACGACGTCGGTCCTACACGCTTCGACCAAACCGGGTCGGTCAGGATGTTCAGGCCGCTGGTTTGCAGCAAGAATGTAGAGTGGTTGACGAATGTAACGACCAGACTATCGCCCATAACACGTGTGGCTGGTTTGGGGCCAACAAACGCATCGGGTTGTTCGGGCCAGGGGCCTTTATCCCGGTGGAGAAGCCACTTCAATAAGCCTCCTCCTTCCCGCTCAGGCATGCTGGGATTAAAAAACTTCTTACCATCAAAATGATCAGTTATCGGGCCCTTATAGCGGGGTGCGCAAGAGGCTAACGACAGCAGAAAGCAGAGAATAAAGAAACGAGGTAACAATATAGCAGGCATAGAGAATGGCGTATATTGGCTGATGTAACGCTCGATAACCACGCTTAGTTTTAACCGCTGATAGCAACCGGTTTGCTGTTTGCACAAAGGAGTGAGCCCGTCAGGTACCAACATCCTGGTGGCATTTGATAGCGAGCGACTTTGATCGGATAAGAAATAACCAAGAGCATCGCCTAAAACAACCGCATCTGCCTAAAACTTCCCTCGTGCTCCAGCAACCATTGTTTACGCCACAGTCCACCCGCATAGCCCGTGAGGGAACCGTCGGAGCCAATAATGCGATGGCAAGGCACCACAATCCAGAGTGGATTTTTGCCATTAGCCGCAGCGACCGCCCGAATCGATTTCTCGTCGCCCATCCGCCGGGTTAGCGCCAGATACGATAAAGTTGTCCCGAACGGTACGTCCAGAAGGGCCCGCCAAACGTTTTGTTGAAACGGAGTACCCGCGGGATTAATCAGAAAATCGAACATCTTTCGGTCACCGGCAAAGTATTCCTGTAATTGCAGAACGGCCTGTTCCACTGGGCCGGGCAGTATCTCAGCAGGCTGACCATCAGTCGTAACATCAATGCACGAGATGGCGGATACACCGTTATCGTCGCCCGTGATTCGCACCAGTCCAAGCGGGGATTGAAAGTAGGTATTAATCATTTTCTGTAGATCATGTTCACCCGAGTGGTTTAGTGAATCATGCAACGTTTTCAGGTAATAAACCTCTACAATCTTAACTATTTGTTTTGGCAACCGATGCATAAAAAACAGAAAGCCTGCTCTCCGCAGAGTCAGGCTTTCCCGGTAAGGCATGATCGAGTTGTTAGCGTAACGGCTTCGCTAGTTTGACGCAAACTTCAAAATACGTCCTTCACCGTAATCGCAGATGTATAGTTCGTTCTTCTGATCTTCCCCAAAGGCAGAAACAGACCCAGCTCTTGAGATAATTTCCTGATTGTTGGCGGCTTTAGTACCATCTGGCGTTAAGGCCCACACTCGGCCGCTGGCGAAGTCGCCGTAAACATACTTACCACGCAGGTCAGGGTTTGCCGCTCCGCGATAAACAATTCCCCCGGTGATAGAAACGTCGCCATTGCTGTGGCTATACTGCCAAATTGGGCTAACCAGATCCGATGCCTTGGTATCTTTGCTGTTGTAGTCGGCCTTACCTTCTTTGATCCGCCAGCCGTAGTTACCTCCTTTAGTCACAATGTCGACTTCTTCAATTTCATTCTGTCCAACGTCGCCAGCCCATAACTGCCCTTTTTCATCAAAGCTGACACGCCAGGGATTACGTAGTCCGTAGGCAAAAATCTCTTCCCGATAGCCCTCTTTATTGCCTTTAAACGGATTGTCGTTCGGAATACCATAGTGGCCTTTCTCGGTGCTGTTGACATCCACGCGCAGAATTTTACCCAGCCAGCTGCTGCGGTTCTGTCCGTTATTCTGCGGGTCTCCCCCACTTCCACCATCACCCGTTGACACGTAGAGGTAACCATCCGGGCCGAACAAAACTTTACCACCGTTGTGGTTGGAATACGGCTGGCTAAACCTGAACAGGATCACCTCAGACCCCGGATCAACCTCCGAGGAATTAGTTGACGACGCTTTAAAGCGGCTAACAATCGTTTCGCGGGGCTTATCTTTTGTGTAATTGACGTAGAAGAAACCGTTCTGCTTGAAATCAGGATGAAAAGCTAAGCCCAAAAGCCCCATCTCGCCCCCGTATGAAACCTTGTTACGTATGTCAAGGTACGTTCCGGCGGAAGCTGCGTTTGGATTATTATCAAACACCCGAATACGCCCGGCCTGCTCTACAACAAACACGCGGTTTGTGCCATCGTTGGCATGGGTGTACTCTACCGGTGCGCTGAATGTTAACTTTGGATAGGCATTAACTACCTTAGCCGCCAGCCCTGCTGATGGCCCCAGCCCGGTGGAGTCAACTGACACAGCCTCGGGGTCTCTTATACGCTGGCAAGCGGCCGATAGCATCCAGGAGACACCCGACGTAGCCGCCAGCGAAATCACAAACGTGATTATAGCTTTACTGAACATGATGATACGATCTAGTTTAAAGATTTGTAGTACAAATCAGGTTCCAATAGTTGAGGCCGAACTTTGCGGCCTACTTTTTGTTTCAAAATCAACGATCTGTACAAGTATATCAGGTGGCTTTGACGACTTAACGATGTTGCCACCGATGTAGTGATTCTACAGTACGGGGTACAGTTTCCACTATGTACGCACTAATTTATCGCGCGGATGCCTCCTACGCCTGACTCTCTTTATACCGGTACCATTATGACCACCGCCACTAGTACATTTCTTGATCACCTATTGGCCCAGCGGACACAGTACCGCTACAAACTTCCTTCTCGGCCCGACGCCGGGCGGTTCATTGATCACCTCATGCGGTTACTGTTTCCCGTAACGCAGGATTGTCAGTCCTCTTCGCAACATGTGGAGGAGACATACCAAAAACTTCAGGAACAACTGATTTGTCTGCTTCGGCCATTGGAAAAGAATTTACCGGACAGTCCCGTTTCGATTGCCGATCGTTTCTTCGAACGTTTACCGCCTATTTACGATAGCCTGCTGCTCGATGCGCACTCGATCGCCGATAATGACCCGGCTGCTGTTGGCATTGAGGAAGTGATTGCTGTGTATCCGGGCTTTTACGCAATTGCCGTTTACCGAATTGCGCACGAATTGCTCCAACTCAATGTGCCCTTGTTACCCCGAATGTTGACTGAATATGCCCACGGTCAAACCGGAATTGATATTCATCCCGGTGCGCAGATTGGTCGATCGTTTTTCATTGATCATGGCACCGGCGTTGTCATTGGTGAGACGACCATTATCGGCGAAAACGTCAAAATTTACCAGGGTGTTACCTTGGGCGCAACCCACGTAGCGAAATCAATGGCGCAAAAGAAACGCCACCCGACGATTGAAAACAACGTAGTCATCTACGCTAATGCCACCATTCTGGGCGGAAACACCATTGTTGGGCACGACTCTGTAATTGGCGGTAACGTATGGCTCACCAATAGCGTGGAAGCTCATTCGCTGGTTTTTCATCAGCACCAAACCGAGATCCGGCTGAAGTCGCTGGAATCTGGTGAGCCCATCAATTTTGTCATTTAGTCTCCTAAAGCAAGTCTAGTGAGTGAATTAAGTGTAGTAGGTAACTGACTGCGCTTACTTCACTCATTTTACTTAATACTCTGACATCCATGAAAGCGAACTCTATTCTAGACACTATAGGCCAGACCCCCCACGTTCGGCTGAATCGACTCTATCCAGGCTATGAGGTTTGGATGAAACTCGAACGGGCCAACCCCGGAGCGAGCATCAAAGACCGTATCGCCCTGGCCATGATTGAAGACGCCGAAGCCAACGGCCTGCTGACCACTGACAGCACCATTATTGAGCCCACATCGGGCAACACAGGTATAGGACTGGCTATGGTCGCGGCTGTGAAAGGGTACAAACTTATTCTGGTCATGCCGGAATCTATGAGCGTAGAACGGCGTAAGATCATGGCCGCCTACGGTGCTCAGTTCGACCTGACCCCCCGCGAGAAAGGCATGAAAGGAGCCATTGAGCGAGCGCATGAACTGCTTGCCCAAACCCCCGGGGCCTGGATGCCTCAACAATTTGAGAACCCGGCTAACATTGAGGTTCATAAGCGGACGACAGCGCTGGAAATCCTGGCTGACTTTCCTGAGGGTTTCGACGTATTGATTACGGGCGTTGGCACGGGCGGGCACATTACGGGTGTGTCGGAGGTGTTGAAAGAACACTTCCCAAACTTGAAAGTGTACGCTGTTGAGCCCGAAGCGTCTCCGGTTATCACTGGTGGAGCACCGGGTCCGCACCCTATCCAGGGCATTGGTGCGGGCTTTATTCCCCAAAATCTGCACACCAGCGCCATTGATGGTGCTATTGAAGTAAGCAAAGACGATGCTTATACCATGGCGCGCCGGGCCGCATTGGAAGAAGGTTTGTTTATTGGCATCTCGTCGGGGGCGTCGTTAGCGGCCGTCGCTAAAAAACTACCAGACATTACGCCCGGTAGCCGGATTCTTACGTTCTGTTACGACACTGGCGAACGATATCTGTCGATAGAAGGCTTATATCTGTAAACAGAAGCCTTATGCCCGAAAAATCAACAACATTGCGGTTACTTAAAGATAGCCTGTTTATCTGTGCAGGTGTCCTCAGCGCTGGTATGGGCCTTAAAGGATTTCTGCTCTCAAGTCATTTCATTGACGGGGGCGTAACGGGCATTTCTATGCTTGTATCGGAGCTGTCGGGCGTACCCCTCGCCCTATTGCTGCTGCTCATTAATTTACCGTTTATTGCGCTGGGTTATCGCCAATTTGGGCGGGGCTTTGCCTTTAAAAGTATTCTGGCCATTGCCGGGCTTTCGCTGTGTTTGGTCATCGTCCCCTATCCAGATGTAACACCTGACTTACTGTTAACCGCCGTCTTCGGAGGTTTTTTCATAGGAGCTGGTATTGGGTTAGCCATGCGGGGCGGTGCCGTTCTGGATGGTACCGAAATTGCGGCCTTGCTCATCAGCCGAACCAGCGCGACCCTGAAAGTCAGCGACGTTATTCTGCTGCTAAACGTCTTTATTTTCGGAACGGCGGCATTTTTTCTTAGTATTGATCTGGCCCTGTATTCAATGATTACGTATTTCGCAGCGTCCAAAACGGTCGACTTTCTTGTCCACGGAATTGAGGAGTATACAGCTGTGCTTATTATATCCAGGCATAATCAGGACATGCGCGATCGGATCATTGAACGAGGCTGGGGCGTAACGATCTTAAAAGGTCACGGAGGCTACGGAAAACACGGTCACCATCAGGATATGGAGAGTGTTCTTTATGTGGTGCTCACCAGGCTAGAACTGAGCCGGTTACGTAGAATAGTCGGTGAAATAGACGAAAACGCCTTTATCATTCAACACGGAGTTGACGATGTGATGGGCGGCAAAGTAAAGAGCCTACCATTACATTAACGTAGGTAGTCATTGATTGTCCAGGAAGCAGTCATGCATCGTAAGCTTTCGAGTCGTTGTTCTTACCGACGAATGACAACAACTGACTTTCTATTTACCCAGGGCAAATTGCTCGATGGTCATCTGGGGTTTGCCTAAGTCAGCCCAGGTTCGTTTGGCTTCAAACGTTTCTGGGTACTTGTTGAGCGCTTCGGTAATGTGCCACCCATAATCAGCCTGAGTCGAAAATGGTCGCCCTAGTTGCATAAGCCAGGAAGGCGTCGTTAGCACCGATAACTTCTCTTTCTTGTAGGCAGTCACAAAACGCTGGGCTGCTTCGTGCTGTGTCATAGCTTCCGGCCCCTGAATTACGTACTCCTGATGCTGACCCGGTTGTGCTAACCGGAATGCCTCAACGACCTGCCTGCCATAATCCTCACCAGCCACGTACCAGGGCCGAACCTCTGACCGTCCCACCAACAAGATAAACCTTCCGGCCCGCTGGGTCTGAGCCAGTGAATCCATGAAGCAGGATGGATAGAAAAGGCTGTACGGAATCCCTGATTCTTTAATCAGCTTTACGGCGGCCTGCTTGACATTGAACACCCACCACCGGTAGCCATTCGTGCCCTGATACCGCATGATGATGGACGACAGATAACCAATGCGTTGGACACCCGCTTCGTGAGCGGCCTGAATCAGGTTAACGAGCCCCTGGCTTTCCGTATGAAAATCGCTTTGCTTCTCGGTTTGTGCCACCGACAGATTCAGATACACGGCGTCCATACCCTGTAACCCATTAACCAGGCTCGCCCGGTCACGCATATCTCCCTCAACCACCTCGGCTCCCGGAAACATAACGTCAGCCTTGGCTACATGGCGGGCAATGATGCGTACTGAAAAATTGGTTGCGTCTCGGTTCGCCTTCAGAAACGCCTGGGTAACGGGCTGGCCAAGCATTCCGGTCGCGCCGATGATAGCAATGGAAGACATTTTATGAGCAGGTTACGTTCGGGCGCAAGATAGATAACGTAACACAATCCGGGCAGCTCCTCACAAACTTTGTTTAGCGCGCAATACATTGGCTTCCAGCTGGTCATAAGACGAATATCCCCTGGCCACCAGGAATAACTTATCGCCATTGTCTACAATCACCGAGGGAAAGCCATTGATGCCATACTGAGCAACCAGATTAAACTCTGCCCAGGTCTGTTCTTTTATGGCATTATCTGACAGATGCGCGATAAACTCATCGGGGTCAATGTCGAAGGGTTCAACTAACGATCCATAGTTAGTATCCTGATTAAGATCTACTCCATCGCGATAGAGCGCATTCTGAATGGTTGTAGCGAACTCAAGAGCCCGCTCGGGTAATACCGCCTTAAACAAGGTCATGGCCATACCTGGCTTTTCCGAATCGGACGTGTAGTGGCCCGGCTCAAGAATTTGTGTGTGGTAAGCTTCTCCAAAGCTGACACCAGTATGCTCCTCTACAACTTTAGACGCCTGCTCAATGTAAGCTCTCATCTCCGCAATTGGCCTCACCCGGCTTCCGGTCATCATACCGCCACTAAGCACATCGAAGTCAAACGCACCAGAATATGTTGTGTAGAGTCGACGAATGACCGGACTAAAGCCGTAACACCAGCCGCAGAGGGCGTCGTAGATATAAATAATTCGGGGGCTAGCCATACAACGAACAGGGACAATGAATAACGATATACCTACCTACGTAGAAAACCGTTATTCATTGTCCCTGTTCGCGATTCATTTAATTAACGCAGGCCGCGTACAAACCGGCGCATGGCTTCACGATACACTTGCTCTGATTGATCGAGGGGCTGCTGATCCTTTAAAAGCATAGACAGCATGATCATACCGTGCGATACCGACCACCACTCAAAATACAACCGCTTTATACTTTCCTTCGACTTGGGAATGAACGAGAAGATTATTTCGCTGACAATGGTGCTGACGGCCTGCATAGCCTCCGATTCGTAGACAGGCATGTTGCAGTAGGCACCGTCGAGGTTATACATAACCTGATAGATTTCGGGCTGCTGACGGGCAAACTCCCATTGAATGAGCGAGATCTCATAAAGTCGCTTTTCGGGGTCGCGATAAAGCTTAAGAATCCGGTCGTATTCCTGGTATAAGTGACGAAACCCCTCGTTACGAATCTCATCCAATAGCACATCTTTACTATCGAAATATTCATAGACAATGGGGGCACTGTATTCAATCGCATCCGCGATTTTCCGAATTGAAACAGCTTGCCAGCCTTCACGGCGGGCAATTGCCTTTGCTGTGCCTACGATCCCGGAGCGGGTCTGTTCGCGATTACGCGGTTTACGCTCGATGGTTTCCATAAAAGTAGGTTATCAGTCTTTAGTTAACGGTGTTAAATCGGCTGAAAACTACGTATTTATGATGATATTATCCAGATGAAATGCAATTATTCTAAAAATAATTAAATTTTATCTATTATTTATTTCACAATAATTTGATTATTAGTACATTATACAACAAAGTATTTTAATTTGTTAAATTAGTAACTTAAAGCCTCTTAAATAGATTCATTCTTTTTCGGCCAGTAGCCAAACAGCCTCATCACCAAGTGCATATGGTTCTCCATCGACCGTGCCGTAGCAACCAATTATGGTCAATCCCACGTCGGTAAACAACTGATTTAACTCGGCCAGTGTGAAAACATAGTGTTGCGCTGTTCGAGTATGCGTTCTGCCCCCCTGCACGTAGGTTAGATGCGAGTCGATACGACTGGCAAGAGGATCATATTCGTTCTCGACCAGAAACAAAATATCATCGCCAATAGGTTGCCAGCTGCGGGCCTGATAATCAGGCAAAACCGACTCGGCCACCATTTGGGATTGGGCCAGGAACCGTCCTCCCGGTTTGAGCAAACTAGAAATCCTGCCCAAAACCGTTAGCATGTCTGGCCGGGGGAAAAAGCTAAAACTGTTTCCTAGACAATAGGCCGCGTCGAAGGGTGCATTTTGGGAAAGTTCCGCCTGGGGCATGGTCAAGAAATCGTCAGCCAGGGCGTTTATTACTACCTTCTCGCGCTTAGCCACCGTCTGAATTTCAGCGACGTACTCCGTCGATATATCGACTCCGGTTACATGCGCCCCCATTCTGGCTAGCGGAATGGCGTGACGACCATATCCGCAAAAGATATCGAGAAGTCGATCACCCGGACCAAAGTCGAGCGTGTTAACAAGCAGTTCAAGATCGAGTTGAGTTTGTTCCTCGGTTTGAGCCGCTTTCCAGGCTTCCTGAGGTAACCCGTAGAAAAAATTATGATACCAGGCCATCTGAAGAGCTGAAGAGCGAAAGAGTGATGGGGTAGGCTGGGCACTCTTTCGCTCGTTTATTCCCTATTTAATGTGTTCGAGGGTTTCGTTAATCGCGTTAAAGTTGGGCACTTCGCCTGCGTTATCAAGCACCTCAGCGTACTGGATGATCCCGTTGCGATCTACGACAAAAGCTGATCGTTTACTTACGCCTTTCATATTCATAACGAACGTTTCGTAATATGTATCATAGGCCTGTGAAACGTCCTTATTGAAATCAGACAACAAGTCGAACGGCAAATTCTGCTCTTCTTTGAACTTAGCGAGGGTAAAGGGAGAATCGACGGAGATCGCTACGATGTCCGTGTTTAGCCCGGCGTAGACACTGATGTTATCCCGCATTTCACAAAGCTCGGCCGTACAGACACTCGTAAACGCCATTGGAAAGAACAGGATAATCAGATTTCTATCTTTAAAGCTCTCAAGTGAGACTTCTTTTTTGTCACTGTTAAATAGAGTAAAAGCGGGGGCTTTCTGGCCGGGAGACAGCATAAACGATGGTTTGATAGGTAAGAATTACGATTTTGTTTACGACAAAGCTACGGCTTGTGCCATTTTAAAACGTAATTCGTAGCTTGTAAATCGTACATCAATTTATGCAAACATATTGGGGCATTGACTTAGGCGGTACTAAGATTGAGGGGGTTGTTCTCTCCGCGCCTTCGCCCGACGCCGTTCTTATTCGTAAACGCATTGATACAGAAGCTCAAAAAGGTTATGACCACATTCTGAATCAGATTGTGCGGCTCATTGACATGCTGAAAACCGAGACCAACCTCAGTCCCCAACGTATTGGTTTCGGCACCCCAGGCACCTTCGACCCGGCCCGCCAAACCATGAAGAATTGTAACACAACCGCGCTGAATGGCAAACCCATGAAGCAGGACCTGGCGCGGTTACTGGGCTTACCGGTAGAGGTGGCTAACGACGCAAACTGCTTTGCGTTAGCTGAGGCCACCTTGGGTATTGTGCCCGACGTAGTACCTAACTATCAGACAGTTTTCGGTGTCATTATGGGGACTGGCGTTGGGGGCGGTGTTGTTGTGCGAGGACGAGACGGGCAATCGCGCCCTGCGCAACCGTTTGTTCTGAATGGCTTACAGGGAATTGGTGGCGAATGGGGACACAATATTTTGGAAGAGAACGGCTACCCTTGCTACTGTGGTAAACGAGGCTGTACAGAGCAAGTGATTTCGGGGCCGGCCTTACAACGGTACTATCAGCAGTTGAGTGGCGAAGAGCGTACCATGAAAGACATTATGGAGCGGTATACGGCGGGGAATGATCTGTTTGCCAGCCAAACCGTGAATCGGCTATTGGAATATTTCGGACGGGCTATTTCGGTTATCGTCAACATCCTCGACCCCGACGTTATCGTACTGGGCGGGGGCGTCGGCAACGTCGATTTACTCTACACCGAAGGCATTGAGCGGGCCAAGAAGTACGTGTTTAATTCGGGCGAGTTGAGTACTCGTTTCCTGAAGCCGAAGTTGGGGGACAGCGCCGGCGTTTTTGGTGCCGCGATGCTGTGAGCGGCTCATCGTCAGACATCAATTAACAGTTTTGCTTCAATCATTCACCTAGTTGCCCTCACCTGATTTAGGAAGTTAGGGTTATTTTACGGCTAGCTACACAAAAGAAGAGATCGGCACATACCGATCTCTTCCTTATTACCTCAGTAATCTACTACTTATCTCGGTCGTCCGCCACCGCCCCGGTTACCGCCTGCTGGTGCGCCACCGGCAGGAGCACCACCCTGTTGCGGCTGACCACCGCCGTTGTCGCCCCCTTCGTCTTTCAGGTCGTCGTTGCCACCGCGCCCCCGACGGCGTTGGGGTTGATCGAAGCTGAGCTTACCGAACTTGTAGCTGAAGTTAGCCCGTATGCCCGCATTGTAAAGGCTCGTTACGCTGCTCTGGTTGAAAATTGGCGAGCTCGATTCAGATCGGACCACGAATGGATGATTAAAAAAGTTTTCGGCTGCAATACCGAAGCTACCTCGTTTGTCTTTCATGTCTTTTTTGACACCAAGGCTGTAGAAAGCAAATCCGCCCTGATAGCCTTGCAGCTGAATTTGCTTACCTCGAATGAAGCCGAAGCCCTGAACGCCCCATCCGTTCTTCAGGTTCAGGCTCGTAAAGAATCGACCCGTTACGACCCAACCCGAATTGCTGGCGCGGTAGGATAAGATGGAGCTGTTGTTAGTCAAGTTCGCATAATAAGCGTCGAAACCACCACCTACCTGCCATTTTGAGAATAGCGTTGCGTTACCGAATAAATTCACCCCATAAGCTTCTTCCCGACCAATGTTCTCATAGGTGGTTATAATTGGCAGAGGCAACGCCGGGTTTATAATATTACCGAAACCGGTCGTATCAGTAGTGCGTACGCTCGTGATTGAGTTGCTGGTACGCCGGTAAAACAGCGTAGCGTTCACGTAGACACTTTTGATGTAGGCGCTATTGCTGAACTCGAAATTATCCGTTAGCTCAGGCGACAGAAACGCATTACCTTGTGTGATATTCGTTGGGTTGGCAGCATTCGGATTCGGGTTCAGGAACTGAATACCCGGTCGCTGCAATCGGCGGTTGTAAGCCAGTTTAATCGTTTTACCTCCCTTAAGTGCTTTCGAAATGTTAATGCTGGGCACTAAGTTGCTGTAATCTGGAATGCCCAGATCCTGTCCGGCCACAGCCCCTGATTCACCCGCCTGCGTTCTTGAGAAGTCAGCCCGAATGGTTGTGTACTCATACCGGGCTCCTGCTTTAATCGTATACTTATTTTTGGTGGTTATGGTGTACGATAAGTAGCCAGCGGCAATGTTCTGGTCGTAGTTCAGCGTATTGGCCGGACGGGTTGGATCGATTTGAAAAGGCCCAGTACCTACCCCAAAATTATAGCTATAGCTACTCTCCACCCGGCGCGAAATGCCTTTACCACCAAACTCGATCAACTGATTTTTTCCGATAGGAGTTTGGTAGTCAGCCTGAATCGTTGACTCCTGGTTGTAGCTGTTGTTCAGGTTTTGCTGACGTGACGTAACCGTCGCCAAATCGGACGCGTTCAGAATGTCGGCCGTGAAATCGTTATTCCGGTTGTTGCGGCTAAACTGTGCCGAAACGCTTAACTCCTGCTGTGGCTTATAGGTATGCGTGTAATCTATATTGGCATCCACCGTTCCCGATAAGTCTTTTGTCTCTACGTTTCGGGCATTGTAGACCGGGAAATAGGCACCGCTCGACTTAGTTATAAAATTATCCTGATACTGCACGTTATTCCGAGCCCCGTATCGCAAACTGGCGGTAATGGCGCTGTTCTTGCTGATGTCATAGTCAAACCCGAGCGTGTATTGTCCAAAGACACCCTGGTTGCGCGTATCGGCCGACTGCTCGGTGGTATTTACGTTGCTACCGTTGATGGTTTGCTGGGTATTGGCAAACTTACCCCGAACGTTGTAGTTCGCCCGTCCGAATCCGCTCAGGCTAAAGCCCATCTTACCCGTTCGTAGGTTCCCGTTCAGACCAAGGTTACTTCCCCGGTTGCCCACGCCCGAATCCAGATTCAGCGTAAAGCCCTGTAAGGTTGTTTTCTTCGTGATAATGTTGATGATACCGGCAGAGCCTTCGGCGTCATATTTAGCCGATGGCGACGTAATGACCTCAACCGTCTTAATCATATCGGCCGGAATCTGCTTGAGAGCATCGGCTACACTGCTGGCCACAATCGTACTGGGTTTATTATTGATCAACACCCGAACGTTGCTGCTGCCACGCAGACTGACATTACCATCTAAGTCCACCGACAAGAGTGGCACTTTCCGCATGATCTCAGTGGCATCACCACCTTTGCTCGTTACGTCTTTTTCGGCGTTGTATACTAAACGGTCTACCTTCTCTTCAACTAAAGCCGCCTGCCCAACAACATTTACTTCCTTCAACGTCCGAATATCCGGCGCCAATTGTACCGTGCCGAGTGCTACGTCGCCCCGGCGATCAAGCTTAACGCTCGATATGGTTTTGTTGCGATAACCGACAAACGAAATTAACAGTTGAAACTCACCTTGCGGCAACTTATTAAGGGTGAACTTACCCTGATCGTCGGCCACGGTACCGTCAATTGGCTTTTTTGTCTGAGGATTGATCAGGGCGACACTGGCAAACTCAACCGGTTTGTTGGTCGTAGAGTCTACAATGACGCCAGTCAGCTTAGCATTACCCCGGGGTGAGTCGTCGGTAGATGTGCCGGGGATGACACCCGTTGGCCGTTGCCCTCCCCCACCGGGCAAGGTCGGGAACTGCGCCCACGCGGCTCGCGGGGCCACTAATGTTGTTAAACCAACAAATAAAAACGGTAATGCTTTTTTCATGTTCAGGTAACTATTCAATACAGGTTTGGCCCACAAAGTTGAGTTCAGTTCTCTTATAAAGACAACTTAGTTGACCAAATTTCCAGCTAAAATGAAGGTAATCTCAGAATAATACACAAACGGCCTTGTGTAAGTACGAGCGGAAGCTATTACTTAAGCAAAAAGCTCTGGGTGATTTTTGAGTTCTGCGTATTCTGACGGTGCCATTACTTCTGGAACATCACTCGGCTCAGTCCGTGACGTAATGCGTTTGCTGATGCTGATGCTGTGCATCCGGCTCGCCGGATATTGAGCCGCCAGTAGTTTCAAGGCGTCCTGCTCGGTCAGATCGTCGTGCAGCCACGCGTGTTCAGCGTCGGGTGTTAACAGGCAGGGCATCCGTTTCTTGGTGTTATGAATTGCCGCCAGTAACGGATTGGCATCTGTAGTAAGGAGTGTGTACGTGGCTATCAACTCCCCAGTTTCGGGATCGGGCCATTCGTCCCACAAGCCGGCAATAGACGTTATTTTTTGGCTAGTAGACGTAATATAAAAAGGAAACTTCTTGCTGCCCATGGTATGCCACTCGTAGAAACCAGTGACTGGAATCAGACACCGCTTTCCCGACTGAGCGGCCGATCGATAGGACGGTTTTTCGTAAACAGTTTCCGAGCGGGCGTTGATCGTCTTGGTTCGGATGTCGGCGGCATCGTCGCGGGTTTTGGCCCACCTCGGAATCAGGCCCCATTGTATCATCTGGAACCTACCAGGCTCCTGGCGAGTCACAATGGGCCACGTTGGAAATTGGTAGGCATTCGCGTGATAAACGGGCTGAAAGTTTGCCGACGGAGGCATCTGAGCTTCATAGCGAGCTTCGAGCTCAAGAGACGTAACGGCAAGTGATTTATGAAAGCACATGAGCTATGGCATACGCGACAGGGCGTGTCGTACTAAACAAATAAACACCCCCTCCGGTTATGCCAATCACAACAATGTACTGAATACCTTACACCATCTCATGAACCAACCCAATGAGCCAACCGCTACGATTGGCGATACTGACCGCTCGCTGGCCGACCTCGAACGCGACACCTGGCAACAGCTTTCGGCGGCCCTCAGTCAAGACAAAGACGGTTTTAAAACAATGACCCTGGCGACCTCCACCAATACCGGGGCCGATGCGCGCACCGTCGTACTGCGGCAGGTAGATGAAGTTCATAAGTACCTATGGTTTCATACCGATGCCCGCGCCGAGAAAGTCATTCAACTGGAAGCTCATCCCAATGCTACCTTATTACTCTGGGACGAAAACCGCCAGGTTCAACTTCGGCTGCATATCGAAACCCGTTTACACACCGACGACTACGTTGCCGACGAACACTGGGAGAATCTGTGGGTTGGTGGTCGTAAGTCATATTTATCGGAGCGGACTCCCGGCAGCGAGCAGCCAGCCCCATACCCAGGCTTTCCCGAGCACCTGGGCGAGAACCTCCCCAGCGAGCAAGAAAGCAAAGCGGGACGGATCAATTTCGCGGTTATCGAATGTCGCGTGTTGATCATGGAATATCTACACCTCAGCCGCAAAGGCCAAACACGGGCTCAGTTTCAGTATGAACCGGTAGGGAAAATGGTATGGCTGGCCCCATAGTTGGTGTGGCTTCACTCTTAACGCTTACGCTCCCGACGGGCTTGACGCCAGGCTGAAAAATCTTCGTAAAATCGGTCCAGAAATACGGCCGGACTGACGGAATAATACACTCCGTTTAAGGTAGCTGGCCCAATGGGAACCTGTTGCTGAAGAGTGTAACGATAGCCACTCATAAGATTGACGCCGAACCACCGAAGCGCCCGCAACCCCCGCAACGGCGGAAATTTGACGGATACCGACAGGCCAATGCTTAGCGGTACGGCTACGGTTCGACGAGAATCCGCTTGTTGGTTGTCGATGTCAATTACGTCATAGCGTGCCGCACCGAGCCCTACTTCCAGGGGCAAACTTAACTCCCAATATTTTCGTCGGAAGAAATAAGGCTCTATATAAGTCGTTGCGTACTGTAACCGTCGATAAACTACATCGTAGCCTTCCCACGATTCGTGGATTTGCTGACCCGTAAAGTAATATCCAATACCGACTTTAACATTGGCAGGAAGTAAGAATCCCGCCCGGGCTCCCCACACATTAATCGGATTACGTAGCAAAGGTAAATCAGCGTCTTTGAAGTAGAAAAAACGCTGATCAAGTTCAAAAATAAATTTCGGTTTATCGGGATGTTCATTCTTTCTAAACTCCAGCGTATCCCCTGATTCTACTGGCTGAGCGTATAGCTTGAATCCAGCTATCAACCAGAACAGGGCAACGATACGTACAGAATGCAGCATACTACGTTAGAAATTACGAACGAGATTATAACACAAAACCCCGAACATGACCTAGTGTTGTAACGGACGTATAAGCCAGTACGCTGGTCACACCATTTTTGTGTCTATGCCTGTAAGCATTTTATGCTGTCAACAGTTATATGCTTCAATCATCGATTTTTCTTATGGCAGCACATGATCGGGCTTTTAACTATGACATTGATTACCGCACGCTGAATATAAGAGAGCACCCCGAGTTGTACCGTGTTGGAAAAGGTGAGCAGGGCGTACTGTTAGTCCAACCTTACAAATCCGAGATTTTGCCTCATTGGAAGTTTAAAACACCCGAAATCGCTCAGGAGTCGTCAGAAAAGATTTATCAGCTCTTTTTGGAGTATAAAATGAAAGGCGACTTTATTGGCATGGACATGGCCCGCAAATTTCTGCAAATGGGCTATACCCGATCCCGACGATACGCTAACCACAAAACCGGTCAGAAATACGACGGCCCCGTTCCCGACGATCAAAAAGGCCGATCAGGCGCTCACGGCCGCGAGCAGCTTCCGCGCGAGGAAGACCCCATCAAAGCTGAATCGGCCCGAATTTTTTACGGTAAGTACCTCGAAGCGCGCGAAGACCCAGACTATAAACGGCTTAAGAAGGAGTGGCAGGAAAAATATGGGTAGTTCCTAATCCTTTGCGACCTTTGCAGCACCGCTAACGTCATTACAGTGTAAAATCTTACCGCAAACGACGTTACCGGCTTCGCTAAGAACACAAAACCATACTCATGCAACTCCTTGACGGTAAACTCCTTTCGGCACAAATCAAGCAGGAAATTGCGGCTGAAGTCGCGCAGATAAAAACGCAGGGCGGCAAGATTCCCCACCTGGTGGCCATTCTGGTTGGCAACAATGGTGCCTCGGAAACCTACGTAGCCTCGAAGATGAAAAACTGCGAAGAGGTCGGTATGCACTCCACGCTCATCCGTTTCGATCCTTCGGTGTCTGAGGCTGAACTGTTAGATAAAGTCCGCGAGGTAAACAACAACCCCGACATGGATGGTCTGATCGTGCAGCTCCCCCTTCCGGATCATATCTCAGCCGACAAAGTGATGGAAACCATCAACCCCGCGAAGGACGTAGATGGATTTCATCCGATCAACATCGGCCGCATGGCCAAGGGCCTGCCAGCCTACATTTCGGCAACTCCACAGGGCGTGTTAGAGATGATTAAACGCTACGATATCAAAACGGCTGGCAAGCATTGCGTTGTAGTAGGCCGCAGTCAGATTGTGGGTTTGCCCATGTCTATTTTAATGCAGCGGAACGACTATCCCGGCAACTGCACCGTTACCCTAACCCACAGCCGCACGCAAAACCTGGCCGAAATTTGCCGTTCAGCTGACATTCTGGTAGCCGCCCTGGGCCGACCCGAGTTCATCACGGCCGACATGGTTAAAGAAGGCGCCGTTGTGATTGATGTAGGCCTGGAGCGTGTGCCGGATGCATCAAAGAAAAGTGGGTTTGCCTTGAAAGGCGACGTAAAATTTGACGAAGTAGCGCCAAAAACGAGTTTCATTACGCCCGTTCCCGGTGGCGTCGGCCTCATGACCATCTGCTCACTGATGCAGAACACGGTGAAAGCTGCCCGGGGTGAGGTGTACTCTGCATGATTGAGGAAATACAAGATAAAGTGCGAGATAAAAAATAATGAAAAGGAGATGGCATGGCCGGAGGAATCGTTGACTGACACCAACGTCCGATATATTCTTGATCTTGATGGGCAGATTTTTGTCTTTGAAAACGTACCGGCCCGTGTCAACTCGATAACAGGAGAACAGTTTTTTTCCCCAGCAACGGTGCGCCGAATCCAACAAATCGCTTTATCATCTCAGACAGCTAACCGAACAATTGAAGCTGCACAGGGTGAGGTATACAGAGTTTTAAGGTAATTATGTCTCAATTTTTGCCGAATTCGTTCCGTGTACAGTTTTGTCATCAACGTAAAGCCTAAGTCTTATAACAGCAAGAAAGTCCACAGTTACCACAGTCGACTAGAGACCGCTTTTAGAGAAAGTTACCCAGAGCATGTGCCTATACCCGCCGAAATAGAATTATACGGCCTTGTATACCACTTCTTTAAGACTGACATTGGTATTGATGCAGATAACCTAAGTAAGCCCATTTGGGATTCTTTAAAAGATGTCCTGTTTATTGATGATAAGCAGGTAAAAATGCGCACTGCTGGAAGTTTCAATCTGGCCGTAAACGACTTTTGCTATACTTGATGTTTCTGGCTTAGAAGGTAGTATAGGATCACAACTTCTTGACGCCTTTGACACCGAAGAACATGTATTATACATTGAATGTGGTCGTTTTACAGCGGATATGATTCGGTTAAACTTAGAAAGAGATGGAAATTAGGCAACAATATTTGCAGCGTTATCTGCATGACATAGCCATAGATCAACTCATGGACGATTATGAGGCTAAAGGCTATCTGGTGACCAGGGCAGAAAAGGTTGGTGAATATCAAGCCGATTTGGTGGCCAGAAAAGGTGATGAGGTAGTTGTAGTTGAAGTGAAGGCGGGCAAGATGACACCTAAAAAGCGAGAAGAACTTACCGCTATAGGAGACTATGTACGTACAAAAGAAAATTACAAGTTCTTAGTTGTAGTTGCCATTCCGCCCAAGCGTAAGAAAATTACGGTACCGAACATTGAATCGCTGTTGTTGGATTACTTCAAAGAACATATTCCTAATGACTTGCAAAAGCTTTATGCGCAGATAAATATAACCTCTGTTACTAGCGTCAATCTTAATGAAGTTACAGTAAACGAAACAGGTGATATAGTTGTCAATGGAAATGCATTAATAGAAGTTGAGCTCCGCTACGCCAATTCACTTATAGAACCGTTTGATTTTGATGGTATAGCCAGTGTGGAAGTGTTCCCATGTAGCTTTGATGCTGTTCTCACCTATACCTCCGATAAGCAATTAGCTGTTGAGCAAATGAAATCAGTAAGCGTTGACACCTCTGACTAGTTTGAGCTCCTCACCCCTTAACAAACTTTAACAGCCTGTTCCATCCCGAACGGGCTGTTTTTTTGCGTATTTTTGGCGGCAATTACCTAAAAGCAGTCTGCTAATTCTAATTTCATATGCAATCATTTAAACGCCTGAACACCCTCACGGGCTGGCTCGTGTTTGTCGTCGCGCTCATTACCTACGCGAGCACCGTCGAACGGACCGCCAGCTTCTGGGACTGTGGCGAGTTCATTGCGTGTTCGTTTAAGCTTCAGGTACCGCACCCGCCGGGGGCTCCTTTCTTTTTGTTGCTGGGCCGGCTCTTTTCAATGCTGTCGCTCGGCGATTTGACCAGCGTGGCTTACTGGGTCAATATGGCATCAGTGCTGGCGAGTGCCTTCACCATCGCCTTTCTGTTCTGGACAATCACGTTACTAGCCCGAAAGCTTCTGGCTAAGAATGAGTCAGA
Source organism: Spirosoma soli (assembly GCF_042684525.1). Taxonomy (NCBI): domain Bacteria; kingdom Pseudomonadati; phylum Bacteroidota; class Cytophagia; order Cytophagales; family Cytophagaceae; genus Spirosoma; species Spirosoma soli. The sequence continues at coordinate 252,246 of NZ_JBHULN010000003.1, forward strand.
CTACACCACGGCCGATACGCTGCTGGTGATTGGCACAGGAGCGGTTGGCGCGTTAGCCTACACCTTCTCCGATACATTCTGGTTCTCGGCCGTCGAAGCCGAGGTATATGGCATGTCGTCGTTTTTCACGGCCATCGTGGTATGGGCCGCTTTTCAATGGGAACGCATTGAGGACGAAGCAGCTGCTAACCGCTGGCTTATTTTCATTGCTTACCTGACTGGCTTATCCATCGGGGTTCACTTACTGAACTTAGTAACGCTACCCGCGCTGGCGCTGATTTACTACTTCAAAAAGTACCCCAAACCTACGTTCTGGGGCGGGGCGACGGCCTTCGGTATTGGCTTAGTTATTCTCGGCGTCATCAACTCAGGCATCATTCCGGGATTGCCCGGCATGGCGTTTGCCGTTGAGCGGTTCTTCGTCAATACGCTTGGCCTGCCGTTCACGTCGGGGGTTATCTTTTTTACCATCGTTTTCCTTGGCGCGGTTGTCTACGGTATTATCTGGTCGGCTCGCCAGAAGCGCGTGGTGCTGAACACCTCACTGCTGGCGTTGGCGTTCGTCTTGATTGGCTATGCTTCCTACATGCAGGTGTTAGTCAGAGCGGATTTCAACCCGCCCATCAACGAAAACGATCCTAGTGATGAGCTGAACTTCCTGTCGTATTTACGCCGGGAACAATACGGTAGCCGCTCATTGCTATATGGCCCCGTTTTCACGGCCCGCCCTATCGATCAGAAGCAAGGTGCCCCCATGTGGAAAAAAGAAGGTAACAAGTATGTTGTCTTCGATCACCAGCCCGAGTACGTTTACGCACCGGGTGATGAAATGCTTTTCCCTCGAGTCTACAGTAGCCAGCAAAATCACCCTCAGCTGTATCGCCAGATGCTTGGGTTAGCGGAAGGTCAGAAGCCGACTATGGGAGACAACTTGAAGTTCTTGTTCAGCTACCAGCTGGGTCACATGTGGTGGCGCTATCTGATGTGGAACTTCGCCGGGCGGGAAAGCGACGAAGAAGGCGCGGGCTATCTCCTGCCCTGGTCCTCCGACCAGAACGCCCCCGACTTGCTGAAGACCAACAAAGCCCGCGATAACTTCTACATGCTGCCTTTTGTGCTGGGTTTGTTCGGTATCGTCTTCCAGTACTACCGGCGTCGGCGCGATCTGCTGATTGTAGGGTTGCTGTTCCTATTTACCGGTATCGCCCTGCAGGTCTTCCTGAACTCGCCCCCCTCCGAACCTCGTGAGCGGGACTACATCTACGTTGGTTCGTTCTACTTCTTTGCCATTTGGCTGGGATTGGGCGTAATGGCGATTGCCGAAGGACTACGTAACACGCTTAAATCAGCCACCATGCGTAACGGTCTGGTAGCCGGTTTATGTCTGCTGGTACCGGTTATGATGGGCGCCAAGAGCTGGGACAACCACAACCGGAATCACCGCTATCAATCGGTCGACTTTGCCAAGAACTTGCTAAACTCCTGCGCGCCCAATGCCGTGCTATTTACCGGTGGCGACAACGATACGTTCCCGCTTTGGTACGTGCAGGAGGTAGAAGGCTTCCGGCGCGACGTACGGGTGTGTAACCTGAGTTTGCTGGGCACCGAGTGGTACATCCAGCAAATGAAGCGCAAAACCTACGAGTCAGAAGCGCTGCCGATTTCGCTGGAGTTCGACAACTTCAACAAAGGCAAGAACGACATTGTACCGTTCTACGAAGTAGCTGGCGTTAAGAATGGTATTGATCTCAAGCAGTATATCAACCTGATCAAGACGAACAGCCCGGCCGTGCAGGTTCCGTTGACCAATGGCGACATGACCAGTGTATTGCCGTCGTCGGTACTATTCCTACCAATCGATAAGGCAGCCATTGACAAAGCGAATTTCGTACCGGCGGCCCTGCGTCCTCTGATGAAGGATACCTTGCAATGGACCATTGGCAAGAAAGACCTGTATAAGCCTGACCTGATCATGCTCGACATGATTGCCACCAACAACTGGCAGCGGCCTATCTACTTCTCTAGTACGCTCGCGGGCGACAACTATCTGAACCTGAAGAACTACATGCAGTTGGAGGGCTATGCCTATCGGCTGATGCCGGTGGCCGTTCCTGGCGCAACCGATGGGTACGTCAACTCGAACATCATGTACACCAATATGACCAAAAAGACCTTCTGGCGGGAGTTCGACAATCCAGATGTGTATTATGATGAGACGTACAAGGGACCACCGGTAATCTCCGCCCGTATCGCTTTCTTCCGGCTGGCCGATCAGTTCATTCGCGAAGGCAACAAGGCCAAAGCACGCGAAGTACTTGATTACTCGCTGAAAGTGATCCCCGACAAGAGTATACCATTCGACCAGATCTCGTCGAACTACGTACGCTTCTTATTTGAGGTGGGCGATGCCAAAAAGGCACTGGATATAGCGAACACGATGGCGACCCGGGCCGACCAGAACCTAACCTACGCCAAGAGCGGCCAGGGGCGGTTTGGTAACCCGGACGCAGATTTGTACATCCTGCAAACGATTGTTGAGGCCTGCAAAGAAGCTAAGCAAACAGCTGCGGCTAACAAGTTTGAAGCCATCTTCCAGAAGCACATCAACTCATTCAGTTAATCAGCCTGCACCAACTCACTTTAAATAGTTAGAGTTTAGTGTGAATAGGTTAAAAAAAACTCCGGCCTGTTATCGCTACGTAGTGATAACAGGCCGGAGTTTTTTACGCGTACTTGTAGCAAGTAAATCCTCAGAAATCGTTCACGTTATAAGTCGTTGATACAACCCGGTTCCAGTCGGGGTGGCGTTTGAGATACACCGATACAAATGGGCAAAGCGGCACAATCTTCAGGTTATTCCGCTCTACGTATTCTAGTACCCCCTTCACCAGATGCGAACCGACACCCTGCCCTTCCAGACTTGGATCGACTTCAGTATGCGTCAAAGCGAGCGTTTCGTCGTCCACATTTTGGTATTCAACAATCGATAACTTATCATCCGTTTTCAGCTCGAAACGGTGTTTGTGGTGATTATCCGTGATGGTAGTGTCGGCGAGGTTCATCATATTTTGAGGTTGCGTTACCACTTTACCGTAAAACAGGTGTACTTGTTCAGCAATCGGGTTTATTTTCGCAATAAATTCGTAGACCCTCCTCCCGTTATGAACCGCCTTGACCGCCTGACTGCCATTCTAATTCATTTGCAAACCAAGCGGGTTGTCCGCGCCCAGGAGCTTGCTGATCGCTTTGGCATTAGCCTGCGAACTGTTTACCGCGATGTCCGATCGCTGGAAGAAGCAGGCGTTCCCATTGGAGCAGAAGCAGGCGTCGGCTACTTTCTGACGGATTATCACCTGCCACCTGTCATGTTCACCAACGCCGAAGCCAGCGCGTTGCTGCTCGGTGCCAAGCTGATCGAAAAATGGACCGACGATTCAGTACGTACGGAGTTTGATTCTGCTCTCTTCAAGATAAAATCCGTGTTGAGACGTCCTGACCAGGAGCACCTCGACGATTTAGCGCCTAACGTTGATGTTCACCGACCAATTACCCGGACACCTTACGCCAACAGCTTATTGAATGACGTTCAGAAAGCGATCGGTCAGCACCATGTTCTTAAACTTCAGTATCATTCACTCTACAACGATACAGAAACCGAGCGTGAGGTTGAACCGGTTGGCCTATATCACTACGGCTCGGGTTGGCATTTAATTGCGTTTTGCCGAACGCGCCAGGACTACCGCGATTTTCGGGTCGATCGAATACGCGAACTAACTAACACTGGGCAACGATTCGCCCGGCACGAACGCCTGTCGCTTCAGGAATACCTGGACCGCATGGATTGCGACATGCCCTCTATTGCGGCTACCGTTGTTTTTCCTAAAAAAATGGCCCGTTACCTGCAGGAGCAGAAACACATCTACGGGTTTCAAAGCGAAGAAGTTCTTGACGGCTTTGTACGCATTCACTTCTTGACACCTTATGTTGAAGGGCTCGCCCGTTGGCTGCTGATGTACGGAAAATCGGTAACCATAGAGCAACCCGATTTGCTACTGAACATAATGCAGCGATTGACCGAAGAGCTACGCGAGCACTACTTGGCCGAGCAGCCCGTCATGCCTTGACTAGGTAGTCATTCGTGGCCAGGTATAGTCAGGTGTTTGTCAAGCATTGTTACTGCTAAGAAGCATACAACTTACGACCGCCCTGTAGCTCGCCCGGCACTTCTTGACAGCACCTGATCACGAATGACCATTTAATAACATCCATTACGTTCCTGCGACGTTGTAACATCCTGCTGACACACTGTTGTCAGTAGATAGCCTGATCTTTGGGTCATAGTTCACCGCTAGACGCTTAGGATTATGCAGACCCCGCAAGCCCTTTCGACATCCTTCATAGATCATATCCTGCACGCAAGACGCAGGGTTAAAAGTTGGCAGGAAAGTGCATACGATGAACTGGCCAATGGCCCTACGCTTGTTCGTGCAAACGTGATTAACCTGTTAGAGGGAGATGTAGAAGGCGAAAGCTGGGAAGAATACCTGCTCATGTACCGACCCGACGGCTCCTGTAGCTTCGTCAGTATGGAGCGCGTTGTCGGTTGCATAGGCGACCGCTCGGGTAGCTTCGTTTTGCAGAGCGTAGGCAGCTATAAGCAAGGTATAGCCACGGGCCAGCTAACTATAATGCCGGGCAGTGCTACCCGCGGACTAGTTGGTTTGCAAGGTGAAGGCCAGTTTGTAACCTTAGCAGGAAGCCACTCGACCCTTACGCTCACTTGTGCAATTCACATTTAACAAAACTTCGCAGAACCAACAATTCCTATGAAACTGAATGCAAGTATCATCACCCGCCGATTGCTGGAAAGTAAGCAGTTCTACTCTCAGGTTTTGAATTTCGGCGTTACGTTCGAGAACGAATTCTATGTCTTGCTCCATACGCCCAACCATCAGGCTAAACTAGGTTTTTTATTACGTGATCATCCTACGCAGCAGCTCCTGTTTCAACCGGCATTTGCGAAAAAAGGCGTTTACTTAACCATTGAAGTCGCGAATGTGGATGAAGAATAGGAACGTACAAAAGCGTTCGGCGTTCCCATTGCCATTGAACTGCGAGACGAACCCTGGGGCGACCGTCATTTTGCGATTGTCGATCCCGACGGCATCGGCATTGCCCTTGTTACCTACGCTCCTCCCGCAGAGGTCTGACGAACAACGCTATTTATAGGCTGGGATGCCCGTAATCTCTGCCCCCAAAATCAGCAGGTGAATATCGTGTGTACCTTCGTACGTACTAACCGATTCAAGGTTCATTAAGTGGCGCATTACGGGGTAGTCGCCCGTTATGCCCATGCCACCCAGAATCTGACGAGCTTCCCGGGCGATGCGTAAAGCGACTTCGACGTTATTACGCTTGGCGAGCGAAATCTGAGCGGTGGAAGCTTTGTCTTCATTCTTCAGCATACCGAGCCGCCAGCAAAGTAGTTGCGCCTGGGTGATGTCGGTCAGCATTTCGGCTAGCTTTTTTTGTATCAGCTGAAAGCTGGCAATGGGTTTGTTGAACTGAATGCGTTCCAGGGCGTAGCGCCGGGCTACTTCATAGCACTCCATAGCGGCACCCAAGGCGCCCCAGCTAATGCCGTAGCGAGCCTGGTCGAGGCATTTCAAGGCACTCTTCAACCCAAACGCTTCGGGCAACAGATTTTCTTTGGGTACCCGCACATCCTGGAACACCAACTCACCCGTGGTGCTGGCGCGCAGGGACCATTTGTTGTCGATATGGGCCGTTGAAAAGCCTTCCATACCCCGTTCCACAATCAGACCGCGCACTTTACCCTGTTCATTTTTGGCCCAGACAATGGCAATGTCGGCGATGGGCGCGTTGGTGATCCAAAGTTTTGAACCGTTGAGCAGATAATAATCGCTACGCTCAATGAAGTTCGATTCCATACTGCCGGGGTCGGAGCCGTGGTTAGGTTCAGTCAGACCGAAACACCCAAGCAATTCACCTTTGGCCAGCCGGGGCAGATACTTCTGCTTCTGCTCCTTCGACCCGAACGCATAAATCGGATACATGACTAGGGAGCTCTGCACCGACACGCAGGAGCGCAGGCCGGAATCACCCCGCTCGATTTCCTGCGTCATCAGTCCATAGGAGATCTGATCAAGTCCTCCCCCACCGTACTCGGTTGGGATGGTAGCGCCAAATACGCCAATCTGACCAAATTTGGTGACCAGGTGCTGAGGGAACTCCGCCCGTTGCGCGTAATCTTCAACAATGGGTGTTATCTCCCGCTTCACAAAGTCGCGAACGGCCGACCGTACCAACTTGTGCTCGGCCGTCAGCAGGTCATCCAGGCAGTAAAAGTCCGGCGACTCATACGAGTCAACCTTATTACGCGATGAGGTTGTGGTTACGGATTGCATATAGTGTCAACTCCAAACGTAGTCGCTTGTTAGCTATTCTGGCAATTTTTACCAATTCGTTGCCCAGAGGACCCATTCGTGTATGAGACTGCGCTTTTTTTGACAGGATGAACAGGATTAGCTTAACCGCAACCAATCCTGTTCATCCTGTCAAAAACAAATTTATCCGGTACATTAAGCCATTGCCAGTTCCTTATTGTACTTATTGCGGTACTCCAACGGCGACAAGCCTGTTATCTTTTTAAACGTAATCCGGAATGCTTTCGGGTCTGAGTAGCCAACGCTGTACATCACTTCGTTTACGTTACCGCGCGAGGATTCCAGGCTCATTTTAGCCGCTTCGATCTTGACCCGCTGAATGTATTCAACAACGGAATTAGCCGTGGCTTTCTTGAAACGACGCTCCAGATTTCGGCGCCCAATGGCAAACATCGACGCTAGCTGATCGACCGTTATTTTCTCTTCAACGTTCTGCTCAATGTATTCCTGGGCTTTTTTAATTGCCTCATCGCCGTGCCCTTTCTGCCCCTGAAAAATGATGAACGGAGATTGGCTGGTCCGTTCGATCTCGATCTGAAAGGCCTTCGACATAAACACCGCCGTATTCCGCCCCGCGTATTTTTCGATCAGGTACAGAATCAGATTGAGGTATGAAAATGCGCCCCCACTCGAATAAATCCCTTGTTCGTCGGTAATAATCTTGTCTTCAACCAACTGTACATCCGGAAATAACTGCCGGAATTGATTGGCAGCCATCCAGTGCGTAGCGCATTGCTTACCAGCTAACAAGCCTGTAGACGCCAGCAAAAAAGCGCCGACGCACAGACTACCCACTTCGGCTCCTTTCCCATAGTGTTTGGTGATCCAGGGAATGAAATCCTGATTCATAGCCAGTGTTTTCTGAAGATCGCCATCCAGAGCAGGTATGATAATCAAATCAGTTTTTCGGATGTCATCGGCAAGGGCATCGGTGTACACCGTGTACTTACCACCGGCCACGGGCACCTCCTGCGAAAGGCCAACTAACTGCACCTTGCAAAAGGCCGGTTTACCGAGGGTAGATAAGTACTTATTTACTTCGGTGAATACTTGACGAGGCCCCTCAACGCTACCTAGAACAGCGCCCTTAGGCACCAGGATTGATATATGTTTCATGGAGGAAATTAACCAGGTTCTATGTCGCAATCTACCCCAAAATCGTCGGATTTGCACCCCTTACCTTACTATAGGTCCGGCTACCTTTGCTAGGGTGATAGACGAAACCTTTAACCTTTTAAACACCCAATCTAATGAACACGATCAACCCTGCTGCCATGCCCCTGTCAACAGTTACATCAACTGGCAACCGCAAATTCATCACAATTCTGTACTGGACGCTGACGGGTCTTTTCTCGCTGCTGATGCTTATGGATGGCATTGCGGGGGTTACTCGGGAAGAAACGGGCCAGGAAGTAATGCGCCACCTCGGTTACCCAATCTATGCTATGGTCATCTTCGGTATCGCCAAGATTCTGGGAGCCATTGCCCTGATTCAACCGAAATTCCAGACAATTAAAGAATGGGCGTATGCAGGCTTTACAATTAATTTTCTGGGCGCTTTTGCCTCAAGAGCCTTCGTCGGCGACGATACAGGCTTGTTGATAGCGCCCGTTTTCATGCTCGCCGTACTATTCGTTACGTATTTCGTTTGGAAGAAATTTGAACAGGCAAAGAAATCCTGATCAAGTAAACACCTTTTCCAAACCGCTATAAGCAGTACGTTCCAATAACCTATTCTACCTTTAACAGACCCAGGCAATGATCGAAGTGTTTAAGACAGATGTTCGCGATCAGGACCACGCAAATGTGCTCCTCGATTGCCTCCACGAAACCTTTGCAGGTCACACGGCCAGTTTTGATCTGGAAGACTGCGAGAAAATTCTGCGGGTTGAACACAAAAATGGCCTTGTTGAAGCTTCTCTTGTTATCGATCTGCTCAATCAATACGGATTCATCGCTGAGGTGTTACCCGGCGATGAATCTATTGATTCGATGGCTTTACTGCGTTGTTACTTGTTGCCATCGTAATCGTAAAACGGCGTTTTCTGCGGGGGTGTTACCAGAAAGCGTAAAAGCGGCATCTTATTTGTGGTGATTTCCCTAACCCATTTCTGATACCGTGATGCGTATTGTGCTAGCTTTCCTGCTGTATCTGGCCTTCTTGCCTTACGGATATGGTCAGGTAAATCCGCCCGTTAAAACCCAGAAAACCGTCTTTACCCTCAAAGCCGTTGACGACAAAACGTCGGCTGAACTATCGGCTCAATTTACGGTAGAAGCTAAACTAGCGAAAAAGAAGTTCTCGGGTAAGGGTCAATCAGGCAAGCCATTCTCGTTTATACTGACCCGGACCGATACCCTCAATGTTATAAGCAGTGTGCCAGGTTACTATGAAAGTGAAGAATTAATGGTGGTTTCCTGCGACACCTGCCCAGACTATGAATACGTTGTCCGGATGGAAAAAGAAGAACCCAAGCCCGACAGCGTTTTTCGCAACTTGCAGGTCAACCAGGCGTTCCGGCTCGATAATGTGTACTTCGATCAAAGCAGCTACGTGCTACGCTCGGAGTCGTACCCCCAGTTGAATAAACTGGTGAAGACTCTGGTCAATACCCCAAAACTAGTGATTGAGATTGCGGGGCATACCGATAACGTTGGCGACCGGCGACTGAATCAGGCATTGTCGGAAAACCGGGCGAAAATCATTACGACCTACCTGCTTCGGAACGGTATTGCCGAGAATCGACTGCGTTACAATGGCTACGGCGACACACGACCGGCCGCTCCCAACGACTCGGAAGAAAACAAACGCAAGAATCGACGCGTCGAATTTGTCGTGCTGGCTCTGTAAAATTTTAGTTACGAATTGGTTATTAATTGCGTTGTAATGGTGTTCTTGTCTTGAATAACCCACAACCAGTTAATGACAACGAGTGAACAATCAACGGCTTATTTTGTAAAACCCGATTCCATTGTCCGTCGAATCTGGGGCGACGCCGATGTGATATTGTTGGTGTTTGCCGGTTCGGCCGCCGAGTTTGCCCTCAACCGAGCAGTAGACTGGCTATTTTTTACGGGTAAGCTCCCCGCCGATCCGATTGCCCGGCTCTTTTCAACGGTACGTTACGCCCAGGAGATTGTGTTTGCGCCTGAACATAAAGCCCGGCAAGCCATCAGCCGCATGGGAGCTATTCACGGGGGGGTTGAACAGAAACGGGGTTACCAGATTCCAGATTGGGCCTACCGCGATGTGTTATACATGCTCATCGACTATTCACAACGGGCATTTGAAACGCTGCACCGCCCCTTAACCGATGGCGAACGTCAGGAAGTATTCACCACCTTTCGGGCCGTCGGTGCGGGCATGAACGTACCAGATTTGCCCACATCTTATGCCGACTGGACAGTTGACCGGCAGGCTCACCTCAACCGCGACTTGGTACGTAGCGAATACACCAACAAACTGTTTATGCGGTATCGGGAGCAACTAGGCAGTTGGCGGTATGATTTGCTTCGACAGGCGCAGGCCGTACTAGTGCCCGAGCAGGTTAGTAACTTGCTGGGGTTACCCACAAAACCGCTGCTTTCCTACTCCATTGGCTTGTATAAGATCCTGAATGCGGCTGGTTTACGCTCCGTTGTACAGCGAATTCTGTTACCGACTGAGTACCTTGCACAGATTCAGGACTTAGACAAATAAGATTGCCATTTGGTGTTTGTCGCTGGCTGCACCTATCGGCAATCATTTCTTCATCAACATGACTTCGAGTACGCCCATCACCACCTCCGTTTTCGACTTGTTCAAAGTTGGACCGGGGCCATCGAGTTCGCATACGATTGGCCCAATGAAAGCTGCCTTTGACTTTCGACAGCGGTTAGGCAGTCTATCCCCTGATGTTGCCCAACAGGCTGATGCCATTCATGTTCATTTATATGGTTCGCTCAGCGCTACCGGAAAAGGACACGGTACCGACCGGGCTGTCGTAGCGGGTCTGCTGGGTTGGCAACCTGAAACAACCGACCCCGACGCTCTGCTAGGTTTACTAAAAGATTCAGCCGTCGTTTATGCGGTTCCGGTAGGAGATCGAACGATTAGTATCGGCCCAGAGCAAATCTATTTTCAGCGAAAACGATACGATTCTCCCTACGCTAATACCATGGTTCTTCAGTTGCTGGCCCACGACCAGGTCCTGCTGGAAGCAGAGTATTATTCAATTGGGGGCGGGTTCATTATCCGAAAAGGTGAACCCGAAACCCCACTGACGACTGCATCCGTACCGTATCCATACAGCTCGATGGCCGAGTTGAAAGCGCTGCTAAAAGCACACAGCCTTACGCTCGACGAGTTGCTGATCACTAACGAGATGAGGTTGACGGGTAAAAGTCGAAGCGAGGTAAATCGGCGGCTCGATCAGATTTTGGACTTCATGCACAAGGCTGTCCGGCGCGGACTTCGTCAGAAAGGCACCTTGCCCGGCTCGATTAAGCTCAGCCGCAAAGCGCCTATTTTATTTCAGCAGGCCAAGGGCATGAGCCATTCGTCGGATAGCTTTCTGATCTTTCTGAACGCCTACTGCCTGGCCGCATCGGAAGAGAATGCCGCTGGAGGTATTGTTGTGACGGCTCCCACGTCAGGAGCATCGGGCGTCATTCCGGGCCTGACGTATCTGGCCAAACACCATTTTCACTATGACCGGGCGACACTGCGGGCCGGCATGCTGGCGGCTGCGGCCGTTGGTTTTTTGGTGAAGCACAATGCTAGCATCTCCGGGGCAGAAATGGGCTGCATGGGCGAAATTGGTACGGCTTCGGCCATGGGAGCCGCTTTCCTGACACGCTGTGCCCAACCAAACGGGTCAATCAGTGCCATTGAAGCCGCGGCTGAAATTGCCATTGAACACCACCTCGGCATGACCTGCGATCCCATCGGTGGCTACGTTCAGATTCCCTGCATTGAGCGGAACGCCATGGGCGCGGTTAAAGCCTACAACGCCTTTCTGCTGGCTACGTCCGGCGCGGCTTCGTTCCAGAAGATTTCACTCGATGCGGTGATCAAGGTTATGAAAGCCACCGGCCGCGATATGTCGACGAAATATAAGGAGACGTCCGAAGCTGGACTCGCCTTAAGTGCCACAGAGTGTTGATAGTTAGCTAGCTGGAAAAAACAATTAGGGGGCCTTGATGTGTTAACGACACTAAGGTTGATTCAACGACCCCTACCTACTTGTTTTTGCGAACATGGCAACTATCTATACACCCAAGCAGCAACGGGTTTTGCTCATCACGAGCATTATCATCATTGCAGGCTTCATTCTGTACGGCCTAAGCGGTTACGCGTCGGCTTTTCTGGGCGCGGGTATTCTGTACGTCGTATTCCGCCCCTGGTTTACGGCGTTAGCCATTAAACGCAAGTGGAATCGTCCGCTGGTAACGACACTCATCATTATTTTTTCCCTTGTTGTTATCATTCTACCCTTTTTAACCCTGAGCCTGCTGCTCATCAGCCGCATTCAGTACTATAGTCAGAACGCCGACGACATTTTAAATCTGATTCACAAGGGCGAAGAGCTGACTGGTTTTAAAGTTACAAGTCCGCAGAATGTGCGTCAGATTGTGCAACAGGGCGCTACTTACGCCAGTCGGCTGCTCCCATCGTTGGCCGGAGGGGCGTTGAACTTCATTGTCATCATTGGCCTGATGTTCTTTACACTCTACTTCATGTATGTACAACAGGAAACCTTTCAGAAAGGGCTTCAGAAATACCTCCCTTTTAAGCGTGATACGCAGCGAGAGCTGGGCGAATCATTGAAAAACAACGTTAACGCCAACGTGCTGGGTCAGGTACTCGTTTGTTTGGTACAGGGGGCTTTGACGGGCCTGACGCTTTGGATTTTTGGCGTGCCCGATGCACCGTTCTGGGGCGTAGTGGGCTTTTTCATGGCGTTCATACCGGTGCTTGGTACGCCCCTGGTATGGGGCCCCGCCGGTTTGATTAAGCTCTCGCAGGGCGACACCGGCCAGGGCATCGGTATTCTGGTTGTTGGTATCGTCGTCATCATCAATATTGACAACCTCTTACGGATTATGCTTGCCAAGCGCATGGGCGACATTCACCCGCTCGTTACGCTGGCTGGTATCGTATTAGGCGTCCCCATTTTCGGTATTTTGGGATTAGTGATCGGGCCGCTGTTGGTATCGTACTTTATTGTTCTAATTCAAGTCTTTGAACGCGATAACCGCTCACTGGAGCAGGAAGTTGCCGTCGATCAGGTACGAGTACAAGAAGCCGCTGAGCGAGAGACGTAGGAAGCCATATAAACTTTTATTGGTTGCACAAGGCCGTAGTTTGAAACTACGGCCTTGTGTTATCTGGCCTCCGACCGGTGTTCAATAACTAACCAGCCATACACCTGTTGATAGAACTCCCGCACGTATCGACAGGCAACAGTTTAAACTGTTTTTTCAACGTCAACCACAAACCGGCCTACCCCGTTGGCCGATTAGGGTTACTCTACCCACAGCACAATTGGTGCCTTCTTTTATAAACTTTATAATAATAAATTATAAACTTCTTATATATTACACGAAAACAGGTTTATACGATATTATAAGTAGACAATTAATAAATTGCCAGAATATTATATTGTTTTTTATAAATAGATAGTACTTTTGTTAAAAATTAAAATTTGGTTAAAACTATACTTAATCTACTTCATGAGAAAACTTTTATCAGGCAGTTGGCTACTGACTATCCTGTTTGCTTTGCCCGTATTAGCGCAGGATGTTACAGTGAGTGGCCGTGTCACTTCATCAGAAGACGGCTCGGGATTGCCGGGTGTGAGTGTACAGCTCAAAGGCACAACCCGCGGTTCAACCACCGACGCTACCGGAAATTTCCGGTTAAACGCTCCGGCCAACGGTCGACTGGTATTCAGTTACATTGGCTTCTCGTCCCAGGAAATCGTTGTAGGTAACAAGTCGACGATCGACGTTAGCTTGGCTCCCGACGCAGCCAATCTGGACGAAGTAATCGTTACTACGTTTGGAACTGCCAAACGGGCGTCGTTCACAGGCTCAGCTGGTACGCTCTCTCCAGACAAAATTCAAACCCGTGTTGCTACTAATATTTCGCAGATTCTCTCCGGAGCAGTATCGGGTGTTCAGACAACGGCCGGCAATGGGCAACCCGGCGAGGCTCCAGACATCCGTATCCGGGGTTTCGGGTCAATTTCGTCGGGCAGTGATCCACTTTATGTGGTAGATGGTATTCCATACTCAGGTAACATTGCCAGTATTAACCCTAATGACATCGAAAGCGTCTCAGTTTTGAAGGACGCGGCATCAACTGCTTTATATGGTGCCCGAGCTGCTAATGGCGTAGTCGTAGTGACAACTAAGAAAGGCCAGAAAGACCGTAACACAATTAATGTTCGCTACACCAAAGGATTTAGCTCACGAGGTCTTCCGGAGTACGACCGGGTCGGCGTGGGTCAATACTACCCGCTGATGTGGGAAATGTACCGGAATAGCATTGCCTATCGAGCCACGAATCCTGTGGCCCCGGCAACGGCTAATCAGGATGCTACGAACCGATTGATTAGCCTGGTCGGCTACAATGTATATAATGTACCAGATGATCAGGTAGTTGACGTCAATGGGCAAATGAATCCGAATGCTCAGCTCAAATTTTCGCCTGATGATCTGGATTGGGAGAAGCCTATGCTGCGTCAGGGCAACCGCGACGAATTAAACGTAAGCTTTGCTGGTGGGCAAGCTAAGTCGGATTACTTTGTGTCGCTGTCGTACCTGAACGATAAAGGGTACCTGATTCGCTCCGACTTCGAGCGAATCACCGGCCGGCTCAACATTAACTCGCAAATGAAATCCTGGTTCCGGACCGGAGCTAACCTGGCGGCTACCTTTACGAAGTCGAATCAGGCAGATGCGGGGGGTAATGGGGGAAGCACAACATTCGTAAACCCTTTCTTCTTTTCGCGGAATATCGGCCCGATCTATCCGGTTTACGCCTATGATCCGAACAATCCGGGGCAGTTCCTTACGCTACCTAATGGCGACCGACGCTGGGATTACGGTAATCTGACGGCTTTGGGTCTACCAGCCCGGCCTCAGTTTGGGGGCCGCCATTCAGTGGCAGAAACCCTACTGAATCAGAATTACCTTCGTCGAAACGTACTCAGTGCGCGTGGTTACGCCGAGCTTACTTTTCTGAAAGATTTCAAGTTTTCGGCAAATATTGGTACTGACATTACCAATAATAATACCTACACCTATGGAAACCCGGAAGTCGGGGATGGGGCTCCGGCGGGTCGTGCTTCACATGAGTTTCAGAACATCGCCAGTTACAACCTCAACCAATTGCTGAACTACAACAAGTCGGTTGGAAAGCATACGTTGGATGTCTTGTTAGGCCACGAAAACTTCCAGCTCAATGACAATAACCTGGAAGGGTCGCGCTCGCAACAGATTCTGGAAGGTAATTACGAACTGGCCAACTTTACAACAACCACTTTTCTGTCTTCGGTGTACAACACCCGTCGGGTTGAAGGTTATTTCTCGCGTGTTAACTATGACTACGATCAGAAATACTTTCTGTCGGCTTCGATTCGGCGCGATGGCTCAAGTAAGTTTTATACAGATAGCCGTTGGGGAAACTTCTATTCGGTCAGCGGAGCCTGGCGTTTAGATCAGGAAGATTTCTTACGATCTATTCCAAGTATTAACTCGTTAAAACTGAGAACCTCCTACGGACAAACGGGTAATGATGGTGGTGGAAACACAGCTCAATTTGCCCAGAATAACACAATTAGTTATTACGCCTGGCAACCCTTGTATGGCTTAGGCTCCTGGAACAATGCTTCAGAAGCGGGTATTCTGCAAACAAGTCTTGGAAACCGAAACCTGGAGTGGGAGTCAAGTAACGCCTTCGACGTAGCGCTGGAGTTCAGCCTGTTTAAAGGTCGCGTATCAGGCACGGTCGAGTACTTCAACCGCCAGTCTGCCAACCTGATTTTTGCGGTACCTCTACCTTTGTCAGCTGGTATAGCAACCGTTACGCGGAACATTGGTACGATGTATAACCGGGGATTTGAAATAGAACTTGGCATTGAGCCGCTTCGTATCAAGGACTTTGTCTGGCGCATTGATCTGAACGCAACCCGGATCAAGAACCAGATCACAAAAATGCCGGACGAGAACCCTGAAATCATTGACGGAACCAAAAAGCTGGCAGTAGGTCGCTCAGTGTACGACTATTGGGTGCGTGAGTATATGGGCGTTAATCCAGCCACGGGCGAGGCTCAGTACCGGGCCGCTAATTTTGTGGCCAATAACTCACGCATTACCGAAGCCGGCGATACGCTTACAACTAGCCTGAACAACGCTCGTTACCACTATAGCGGCTCGGCCATACCGGCTTTGTCGGGCGGATTTACCAATACGTTCCGCTACAAAGGACTCTCGCTTTCGGCATTAGCCGTCTATCAAATAGGTGGCAAAACATACGATGCTACGTATGCTGCCTTAATGAGTTCGGGGGGCTATGGTAGTGCCAAACACGTAGACATTTTGAGCCGCTGGCAAAATCCTGGCGACATCACCAATGTGCCCCGAATGGACGCAGCCCGGACAACAGATTTTGATGCGGGCACTTCGGACCGGTGGCTCACCGACGCCACATACCTGAACCTCCGTAACGTTACGCTTTCCTACCAGTTACCCAGCACACTGGCTAAAAGACTGTTTCTGGAAGGTGCCCAGGTATACGTAAGTGGTGAAAACCTGCTCATTCTATCCCGCCGGAAGGGTATGAACGTTCAGCAACAATTTAACGGAGTAACCGGCAACGCATTTAGCCCGGCCAGGAGCCTGGTACTGGGTGTTTCGTTTACGCTTTAATCGTCAGCCAACTCATGAAAAAAAGATATTTAACCCTCCTCATGGCCCTTGGCCTGCTCACAACCGCTTGTGAACAAGAGTACCTGGAAACATCTCCCACAGGTAGCGTCGACGCTGGCGCTGCCTATGCCACCACTAAAAACGCGACAGCGGCCATTAACGGTATCTACCGGGCCATGGTAGTGCGATACTTAGACTCTCAGGGGCATTTTGGCCATCCGGCCATGATGATCATTCTGGATGTACTGGGTGAAGATGTGTTGATCAGCAATACGTCGAATACCTGGCATCTTACTGAAACCCGCTGGCAAGCGCACCGTTCAGAAACTTCGGTTGGCGATGAAATGCCTTACCGGATGTATTACCGGATTATTGGTAACGCGAATATTGCCATTGCGAACATCGGCAATGCCGCCGGTACTCAGGCCGAACGTAACCAAATCAAAGGCGAAGCGCTGGGACTACGGGCTTTCTCGTATTTTAATCTGGTGCAGTTGTACGGCAAACGGTATGATGCCGCGGCTAAACCGAATAGTCAACTCGGCGTACCGCTGGTACTGGCCCCCACGACCGAAGGCTTACCCCGCGCTACTGTAGAAGAGGTTTACGCGCAGATTAACAAAGATTTGGCCGAAGCAGCTACCCTGCTCACTTCGACACGTACCTTCAAGTCGCACATTAACCTCGAAGTGATCAAAGGCTTTCAGGCACGGGTGGCACTGACCCAACAGAACTGGGCCGATGCCGCTAAGTATGCCGCTGAAGCCCGCAAAGGGTTCACGCTCATGAGTGTGGCTCAGTATCAGGACGGATTTTCAGACATTAGTAATCCGGAGTGGATATGGGGCTTTGATCATCTCGAAGATCAGTCGGAGTTCTTCGGCGCGTTCCACTCGTATATTTCGAGCAATTTTAACTCCACAAACATCCGTGTGAGCCCCAAAGTCATCAACAGCGCGCTCTACGAACAGATTCCGACGACGGATGTTCGCTCGAAGATGTGGGTAAAAACGCCGACCGCAGCTAATTCAGTTGTGCCAACGGGTGGTGTACGGGTACCCTATATCACGCAGAAGTTTCGGCTGCCGGGGACACCATCGACCAGTACGATGGGCGATATTCCCTACATGCGTGCCGCCGAGATGTACCTGATCGAAGCCGAAGCGCAGGCTCGTTTGGGCAATACGGCCGCAGCGGCCAGTACGTTGTTTGACCTGGTTAGTAAGCGTGACCCATCTTACAAGCTTTCGACCAAAACAGGCACCGGCCTGATTGATGAGATTCTGTTTAACCGGCGCGTCGAGCTCTGGGGTGAAGGCTTCCGCTTTACTGATCTGAAACGCATGGATCTACCGCTAAATCGGAATGGCGCTAACGCGAACAGCGCCGTTGTCGTACTTTTCGATGTCAAGGCGGGAGATAACCAGTGGGAATTCCTGATTCCTCGCCGGGAGCTAAACGCGAACAAGGCCATCAAGCAAAATCCGCTGTAAGAAGCTGCTGATTTCAATACCTAACGGGCCTGACCGAAGACATTCGGTCAGGCCCGTTGTTGTTTAGACGCAGTTCTTTGTAGCCTTGCCAGAGTAGATAATACGTCAAGTTACCGTCATTCTGTGAAAGCCTGAATAAGTCCCTTTAGCTCCTAATATTCCTGAAAACTATCCAGCCGTCGGTTCAGGTCGAAGGCGGCACTGATCAGACCCAGGTGCGTGAACGCTTGCGGGAAATTACCCAGGTGTTCGCCCCGACGACCTAACTGTTCGGCAAATAAGCCCAAATGATTCGCGTAACCCAGCATTTTCTCAAACAAGAGTCTGGCCTTTTCGACCTGCCCCGCCCTGGACAGGCATTCGACGTACCAGAAACTGCACATCGAAAATGTGCCTTCTTCGCCTTCTAAACCATCCTGAGCACCGCTATCGAGTCGGTACCGATACACCAGCGAATCTGACACCAGCTCCTGCTCAATGGCTTCGAGTGTAGACAACCAACGCGGCTCATGCGGATGAATAAACCGGACCAGCGGCATCAGCAGTACCGCAGCATCGAGCGTATTCGAGCCTTTAGACTGCACAAAAGCCTGCTTTTCCTCGCTCCAGAAATTAGTGTAGATGTCCCGGTAAATGTCATCACGTACCTGACGCCACCGTTCAACAGGTGCCGGAAACGCCCGATGGTCCACCACCTTAATGGCCCGGTCCAGCGCTACCCAGCACATCAGGCGAGATTGCAGGAATTCGCACTCTTCACCCCGAACTTCCCAAATGCCATGATCAGCGCGTTGCCAGTTGTCGCAAACGTACTCGATTTGTGGCTCCATTTTCTGCCAGAAAGAGTAGGTTACGGCTCCGTGGTATTTATCGTGCAGGTAAATCGAATCCATTAACTCACCGTAAATGTCGAGCTGAAACTGCGAGTAAGCCCCGTTACCAATTCGCACCGGTGCCGACTGACGGTACCCTTCCAGATGGTTCAGTTCCTGCTCGGGCAGTTCCCGCTCGCCATCAAGCGTGTACATCAACTGCAACGTTTCACCAACTTCATCAATGGCTCCTAACTCCTTTTCAATCCATTGCATAAAAGCAGATGCTTCCTCCTGGTAGCCCAGCCGCAAGAACGCGTACATAACAAAGGCCGCATCCCGAATCCAGGTGTATCGGTAGTCCCAATTGCGGTGACCGCCGATTACGGAAGGCAAGCCGAACGTCGGAGCCGCTACGGTAGAACCAAACTGGAACGAGGTCAGCAGTTTGAGCGTCATAGCCGACCGGTTCACCATCTCACGCCAGCGGCCGGTGTATTTCGATTTGCCCACCCAGGTTTTCCAATAATTGACGGTGTTGTCAAAACCGGTGGTTGTGTAGTGGTGTAACGCATCGTCCACCGATCGCTTTACCTCATCGGACGATGATTCGATTACGAAATGGGCATGCTCTTTCTCGCCTAAGGTAAATTCAGCATAAACATCCTTACCGTCGATTACTAATGGCACGTTACTCATCAGCCGAAACGAAGATTGCGAATTAGCCAGGCTGGTAAACGTAACTTCATGCGGTCCTCCTTCAACCCGGTGTTCCGCGCGGGCGTAATCGAACCGGGGCAGGCAACGCATTCGAAACGGCACCTTTCCGCGGGTGACCACTACGTTGCGGACGAGCACGCAGTTCGTTTCGGCCGTTTTTACCGGCATAAAATCCGTTAGTTCGGCGACTCCCTGATCCGACAGAAAACGGGTCAGCAGCACGGGTGTATCGGGCAGGTACAGCTGCTTAGTTTCTACATCGTCTATCTGAGGACTGATGTCGAAGAAACCGCCTTTCTCGGCATCGAGTAACGACGCAAAAACACTCGGCGAATCGAAGCGGGTAAAGCACATAAAGTCAATGGAACCCGCCATTGAGACTAAGGCAACGGTATGTAGATTTCCGATAATGCCATAATTACCAATGGGTTGATAAGTACCTGGAGACATGATCCTTCGGGTGAATTGATAAATGGACCGTATTCGTCCGTAAGAGTAACCCGAAAAGCCAGTGTCTGTTTTGTCTCAATTAAACCCGGCAAGCGACCTTAGGCTTTTAATAACTGAACCGAGCATGGGTTCAGTTATTAAAAGCCTAATTGATTAAAATCCATGTATTCCCAACTTTGTCTGTATACTCCAATAAACCATACTGTCTAGAGATAACAATATGAGGCATATTCAGGCTTGTGCAATCTTGTGATCCAGTACAGGATGCTTTGAAAACAGTGATTAAGCCACTGTTGTACGGATACTCTTCTGAGTACTGCGCTTTAATTATCGATGACTTTGCATAAATAGATTTCTGCGCCAGTCCTAAGCCGACATACGGCCTGTTCGTATCAAGGCCGTTATAAACGGCGATTAAGTTATTGTCTTTAGCTTCAATTGTAGTTGCAAGCATACTATTTGACCGGGATGTCAAGATGACCTGTTCCCGTTCACAAGCCGCTCCACACTCTTCTCCCCCGCAATATTGTGTTTCGGCCTTGTATTCTATTGTTAGAGTATCCTGCTGGTTGGCTTGGTTCCGAAATACAAAAAAAGGTTTTTGCTTGTAGATGTTCATCCATGACTTGGCTTCAGGGGTTAGCTTACCATCGTTTGGATTCTTACATTCATCGGAGCAAGCGCTGATTAAAGCTATTATACACAATAAGACAAGAAGTCCATTGCTGCTATTGATTAGCACTTTACACATAGAACGGATAGTGGCTAGTTGACTACTATTTTACAGTATAAATTCTTACTTCGATCCTTGGGTAACGTAGAAAACTTTTAGCGCTAGTAGCTTGGAGTTATACAAGCATTGAAGTAAGTGTTCAAATTAACGCTTAATGAATCGACGTAAATATCGTTTATTTCCCGAACGTGCTTCCAGCAGATAAGTCCCTGTCGCTAGACTTGATACATCAACAAGTACTTGTTCATTGAAGTCCATTTTTGATAATGGCATTTTCAATTGGCCGGACAAAGAGTAAACATTCAACTGAAAACAACCTTTATCAGGTACAGTTAACGATACCTTCAGCCAATTTTCGGTTGGAATAGGGTATACTTTAAGATTTACATTCTGCTTTGTTTCCTCAACCACTATTGGTTGAGTAGTAGAATTGGCTAACCGTCCCCCGCAGCTATAGTTCGGAAATAAGGTTTTTCTACCTGAGCTTGTGATGGGCCTCCGCTACCATCAGAGCGACGATGCACCCAAGCTTTAATGGGCATGTTGATAGGTCCAGATAATGCAGTGAATAAGGATTGCGAGGCAATCGTGTTGGCTGTGCCCTTTTTAACGTTATCGAAGTAAGCAGTGTCAATTGAGGCTCCATACTTGCGTAAAATTTTTATCAATGCTTTATTATTACCGTAATAATCATCTTTTTTCGAAGACTCATAATCTTCTATGGATTCTGTTGTCCCGCACTCGGAGACCGGTTTTTTACTAATTTTTACTTCGTTTTGGGCTATACTAAAAATCGAATTTAAGCACAGAAGTAAAGTAAAAGTGAAGAATTTTAAGTAAAGGAGTTTCATTTTATACATGGTTTATTTTTCAGCAAAAAGAATATTATAATGTTAACAAACTATAACTAATTTATTATATGTTTATTAAAATGTTTTTTTACAGCCCAAGTGTATACATAAAAGTACAATTAGCCTACTTATTTATAGATTTTAGTCCTCACGGAATGAGTATATAGACATCATTTATATAGACATCATTAGACAATTGACTTAAACAAGTATTTAAGGACTAAGCAGGAGCTTAACCAAGATGAATTCAACATCCTTTTCTCCTCTTTATTTTTGTTGAGTACCAATATGTAGCACAAATAAAAACGCCGATAACCCTTTCAGAAATTATCGACGTTTTATTAATATTCAACTTGCTTACTGCCGCGTCACTTTACTGGCGCCCGATGTTTCGGAGTCGAGCGAACCAACCTGACCCAGATTGGCATGGCTGGCTCCGCTGGCATCAACCGAGGCCTTATCGACACTCATACCCATAGCGTCTAACTTACTGGCCCCGGTCAGATCGGCCTCCAGCTGTGTAGCACGACCACGGAGCACTACGTTTGATGCGCCCGAGAGACCGATGGTCAGGTTCTTAACATCGCCGTCAAATACAGTGCGACAGGCTCCGCTCATGTCGATGTTGAGGTCGTTGAAGTTTCCGAACTCAACTAAGCTAGCCTTCGACGCTCCCGACAGCTTCAGCTCGTCGATGGATGGGACAGTAATGGTCAGGCCAACGCGGTTACGGTTCCCCCAATCGAATATTCCTTTACGGTCAACCGATACGTCCAGTGTACTACCGTTCACCTTTACCTCAATGTCTTCCAGGTCTTCTTCGCGTCCGTCGGCCACTACCTTATACGTAGTCCCTTTTCGGAAACGTACGACAAAGGCTCCACCAACGTCTACCTTCGAGAAAGCGCTGACGTTAAACTGACGGGTATTGCTCCCAACGTCATCAAAGTCATCGCCGAGTTCATTGGCCACGGCATTTTGTACATCGTCGGTCAGGTCGGTGACGTCATTATCTTCGCTATCGGCATCCCGGTTCTTCTCACGGGGGAAATTAATACAAACCAACCCGTCCACCTTAGTAAACTTCCAGAGACTGGCGTCCATACGATCAATCTCTTTCTCACCGAACTCATTGCGAATGTAGCGGGCGAAATCCTTCGTCATACGGAATGGCTTCTCGTACGGAATCATCAGTTCCATGTCCAGGTCCTGCCCACGCCAGTGCGCCTTGGGCAGCAACTCAAGCGCGTTATCAAACCGCACGACCGAATCTTTGACAGTGTACACATATTTCGTCTGGCGGGCATTGGCCTGCGCTTCGGCCCGGTTACTACCCTGTGCTCTGAATTTCTGTACCAGATTCAACGTAGCCCCCTCATAACCCAACAGTTCAATAGATGGCCGTATGTCCCAGTTGTCGTAATCGTCGTCGACATCGTTTAAGGCAAATGTTGGCACAGCCGCGGGTACGTTGAGTACTTTATTTTCTTCAACGGTTGCCCGGCGCTGGAAGCTGTTGATCAACGGCGCAGTCGTACCCCCAAAGATTACTAAGCTCACCAACCAAACCCCGGCTAATGTTAGTGCAGTACGGCTGCTCAAGACGTTCCGGGTAGTGATGAGCATAATACCTAGAATAGCTAATCCAAACGCGGGAATTATACCGGCCACAAACCCCGAAAGCACCATCGGTACTGACAGATCGGACCGGATCAACTCGGCCGGAAATCCACCAGGTCCAATCGCGGTGGTTGACGACAAGCCGATAGCGGCTGCCAGAAAAGTTAGGCAGACAATCATGAAAGCAAAGGCTATCACCAACATCAGGATACCAGCGAACACCCGAATAATAGATACGACCCCGCTCAGAAGTGGTCCTAGTGCGCTACCTAATCCGCTGATGATGGTAGCAATCGCCCGGAAGGGAAACAGCAGAATCCGGGTAAGGGTACTTTCGCTAGTAGGCGATTCGTTGATATTTAAGTTTTGCTTGATACTGTGCTCAATGTTCGACAACGTAATCGGTTGGCCCTGCATCTCCATTTTTTCGGTCAACGTATTGGCCTGGGGCGAAATAATCCACAGTACCAAATAGAGCAGAAAACCTACGCCGAAGACCACAATACCCAACACGAACAACAACCGAATAACGCCCGTGTCGACCCCGAAATACGAAGCGATACCAGATGCCACGCCCCCTAGCACTTTGTCGTCGGGGTTCCGAAAAAACTTCTTAACCGTTTTGTCTTCTTCTATGGTCACCACGCCAGGCAAGGCAATCCACATAGCGATATAGGCGAAGAGCGTAAAGCCGCTGACAGATCCAAAGAATTCGTCGGGTCCGTTCGTAGCACCGGCCAGCGATGGCAAGCCAACGAATAAGGTTACGAAAATGAGCCGTACCCAGACTACGTCCATGTTGAAGTAGTAGGCTAATCCGGCCGCCACGCCCCCCAACGTTTTCCGGCGCAGGTCACGAACGAGTCGGCGAGGTTCGGCCGCGGGGTTTGATCTATAAGGCGGAGGAGTACCTCCTACGTTTTGGGTGCCCGCGAACCCTTTGCTTCCGGTGCCCGGCCCCTCGCTGAAGGCTGAGTTACGTCCGCCACCGGCTACCAGCACCTCTTCTTCCTCAACGGCTTCGAAATCGGCGACGGTTCCCATGGCCGCAACCAGCTCATTGACATCTTCTAACGAAACAGCCTGCTTATCAGCGGCTTTCAGTTTGGCGAGGAGTTTCTCGGCAATCCGGTTCTCGATGTCGGTCACAATCTCCTGACTGTCTTCGTACGTAGAGAAGTACTGCTGCACCGATGTCAGGTAGTTTTTCAGTTTATCGTAGCCATCTTCTTCGATATGGAAGATGACTCCACTAATATTTATGCTGATGGTCTTTTTCATGGCTGTAGAAAAGAGAATAGGTTAAGCGTTGGTTGAAGGATTAGCAGGATCGGGTGCGGGTGAAACAGTGGCAGAGCCATTAGCGGGCTTTCTATGCTGGTCGGTCTTTCCAATGATGGAATTTACTGACTCTGCCAATTCCTGCCAAGTTTCGTTCAGGGCATCCAACGAATTTCGACCCAGCTCGGTCAGAATGTAGTATTTACGCGGTGGTCCGGAGGTAGATTCTACCCATTTGTAATCGAGCAAGCCAGCGTTTTTGAGCCGGGTCAATAAAGGGTAAAGCGTACCTTCTACAACCATGATACGGGCGGAGGTTAGCTCGTCAAGCATATCGGAGGCATATATTTCGCCCCGCGATATGATATGCAGAATGCAGAATTCCAGTATGCCCTTTCGCATCTGCACCTGAGCGTTTTCGATATTCATTGGTGTACGGCTGTTTCGTTAATTTCTTGGATCAAATGTACAGAAAGGTACTATGCGATGCAAGGTACCTTATAATTATTTCGTTTATTTATGGACTAGTGGTTGAAATAAACTGATGAGTGGTTGTGAGTACAACTGTGAATGAACTGCGTTAAGAGTCAAGAATGATCTTAACATTTTTTGTTTACCGACTCATAACACAACCAAGCTATTTGCCAATCACCCTAGTTTCAAAATCTATTGTTGCGGTCATTTGCGGGATACGGCAAGATATATAGGTCAACATAGTTTTGCCTAACCCATTCATTCACAACCTCATAAGTGAGACGTAAATTCATAAGAAGATAACTTAAAGCAGTTTTGTAGCTCAAATTGACAGCGACACACCAAGCCCAGCGAGCGTCGGTTAAACTGGGGACTTCGTGAGATGGATTATGTACTTAGGGTTGCACTGATTTTCCTTATATTTAATAACCCTAAGCTCACTAATTGTATGAAAGCCTGTATCACAAGTTGGATTTTACTCATCACTGTTGTTACCAGCCTTGCACAACCGGTTGGCGTTGTCGCTATCGAAGACCCCCAATTTGATGCTCAGTTTGTCCAACGGGCAATACCCCAGGTCACCGGTAAACTCCTCCACGTAAGCCCACAGGAAATAAAGGAAACGACCATTACCTATACGCCCGTTACACTTTTAGGACAGAAAACGAAAACTGCTCAGTTAGCCGCGGACGGAAGCTTTCAACTGGAACTGGACTATCCGCTGCCTTACCAGCAGATCTGGGTACACGTTGGCGAGCTGTTTTATACTGGTTTGTACGCCAATAAACAGCTTTATGTCGAGTTAGACGTACCCAAACTAAAAGCAGCCGGAAAGGAGCTTGCTTTTAAGGCAGACGGCGTGCGGTATCTGGGCGAAGATGGGCCACTAAACGAGTACATGAATGAGTATATTCTCTTCAAGCGGGCTGACAAACTGGCCCTTTCTTCTCGCATGCGGCAGGTTCGCCAGTCCCAACACCCGGTGGAGACCGAAGCGCTGGCCGCTTTCACCTCTATTTCCGACACCCTGGAAACGATTCAGGCTGAGTTTGTCGCTACTCATCCGTCTCCCTACGCCTGGCTACTCGAGAATGAGCGCCTGTCCGAGTTTTATAGCCAGATTTGTCTTCATTACCGGGGAGGGCATGCAATGGAAGCGGCTCTTTTCGATCAAATCAAGGCGCATAAGACCTACCTACGATCCAATAGCAGCTGGGTCTTTTACATGTACTTGTCTGCTTATTTTCGCCAGCTCCCCCCCAATCGAATGATTGTCAGTTGGAGAGACGTGGTCCATTTGTCCGATCTAACGGAGTCGGAAAAGGCCGCCATTGATTCCTTACGGAGTACGGAAACGCTTTCGCCCGCACCTGCCCATCGGGCCCAGTGGAAAAAACAGTTGGAGCCACGAATGCGAAAATTGCACCAGGATCGGAGGATTGCTCGAGGGATTCATTGGCTGGATAGTCTCTATTCCCCCTCTAGAGCCGACATCATGAAGTTGCAGTTGAATGACAGTAAGGATATTGCCGAACAGAAAGCGGCCCTGGAACAGATCCTGCCCAGTATGACTACTCGCTGGTGTAAGGTGATAGCCCAGAAAGAATATGATCATGCTGTTGAGCAGCTAGCCTCGGTGAATAGGGCATTGGCCACTTCGGGAAATTCACCCACTGCAGCCGGTTTCGGAAGCCCTTTACAGCAAACTGATTTTGGGGCAACGCTGTACAAGCTCTCGAGCATGAGCGGGGCGGATTTTCTAGCCAGGCTCAGGCAGAGTTTTGCCGGGAAGGCCATCGTCCTTGACCGGTGGGCAACCTGGTGTGCGCCCTGCTTACAAGAAATGCCGCACAGTAAAAAACTGCAGCAGGACGCTAAAGACCTACCGATAGTATTTGTCTATGTTTGTACAGCTCAAGGTTCAGACGAGGACAAGTGGAAACGAAAAATAGCGGAGTTAAAACTGCCAGGTATTCACTTTTTCATTGATGAAGCACTAGATGCGAAACTGGGGGAGTTGTTCTCTTTCAGGGGTTACCCAGGGTATGCCTTCATCGATCAAAAGGGGGTCTATAAGCCAGGGGCTATCACGTGGCTATCAGTGATAAAAGGCAAGGAAGACTTGGCGGCACTGCTAAAGTAAACGGGTGAAGCGTATGAAGTCTGTCAGGGTCTAACATCTACACCTACTAAAAGTGAGCTTGTAAGCGCAGATTAACTCATTCTCACATAACCCTCTTAACTGAGACGGAGAAACGTTCATGAATATTCAGCATTGGCTGGTCATCGAATAAGAAAAGAGTATAACTGTCGTTCATCTTGGGAAGCCGGTTAATCAGTCTTAGTGCCGCATGCTGCATCCCAAGCATCCAATTTTACCCACATTAAGGTGATCAGTCAGGAGATTCAGCCCGTTGACCGTCGTTTACGGAGGCTGGGCTAACCAGTGAAAGTCAGCTTTCACTGAATGGTGATTTTAACAACTGTCAAGCACTATCCATGGCATACGGTTTTAGGTTTCGCCAAATAGTTTAACTTAATTTTGCTTGCTCAGTCACGCTTATTTCCCCAGCCAAACCTTGAATTCTTGGACTCGCTCTGTACTCACAAATACTTCGTGGCGGTGCTTTGGCAGCAGTTCCAGCCTGATTTTGGTGGCCGAGTAAGTGTCAATGGATCGGATGGCGGGGCGAGCTACGATCCATTGCCGGTTCACACGGAAAAAGCGGTCGGGGTTGAGCATTTGATATAACCGGTCCAGGCTGTAGTCCATCGGCAGATGCAGCCCTTCGTGCGGTACTAGAAACGTGGCCCGTTCTTCGAGCAGAAAATAGGCGATGTCGGCGGTTTCGACGCTGTATATTTTGGGGCCGACCGTAACCATGAAGCGGTCTTTGTAAGGTGTTTCCTTTGCTGTATCCAGCAGGCGAAGCAGGGCATCGAGTCCGGGTACGTCCGACCTGTCGACGTTAGCCGCGCTGAACTGAAGTCGTAGGGCCCTAAACTTGTCGATGGCTGCCGTCAGTTCGGCGTAGTTAATGGGTTTGAGCAGGTAGTCGATGCTGTTGACCTTAAACGCCTGCACCATGTATTCGTCGTAGGCGGTCGTGAAAATAATCGGGGTGGTCAGGCCCGTCTGCTGAATGATGCGGAAGCCCAGGCCGTCCTGTAGATGAATGTCCATGAACACCAGATCGACGGCGGGCAACACGGGTTGCCCAAACCAGGCCACGGCCTTTTCGACCGACGGCAGCGTCGCTACCACCGCGATGGTGGGGTCGTATTTGTGGAGCAGGCTTTCCAGCCGCTGGGCCGTCAGCCGCTCGTCTTCAATGAGGACTACGTTCATGGTATAATGGTAAATGGGTGAGTAAGAAGTGGAATTTTGACAACGAACCGCCCCTGCTCCTGGCCGACCCAAACCGCCCGGTCGGTGAGCAGCCTGTAGCGGTTGATGATGTTTTGCAGGCCCACGCCGGTCGACGGTCCCAACTGCTCGCGGGGGCGCAGGTCATTGCTGACCACCAGGCAATCAGCTTCCTGTTCAATGTATACCGTCAGCGGTTCCTCGGGACTCATCCGGTTGTGTTTCACCGCGTTCTCGATCAGCAGTTGCAGGGTCAGGGGCGCAATCTGATAGCGTTTGGTCAAATCGACATCAGCGTCAACCCGCACGTCGAAGCCGCTCTCGAAGCGGATCTTGAGCAAAAAAGTGTACGATTCGAGAAAAGTCAATTCAGTGCGCAGGTCGATGCGGTCGTTGTCTTTCTGTTCGAGAATGTAGCGATAAGCCCGGGAAAGTTTGTCGATAAACTGCTCCGACAGGTCAGGGTCTACGTGTACCAGCGACGAAAGAATACTTAGGCTGTTGAACAGAAAATGGGGGCTAACCTGACTTTTGAGGGCGGCAAACTGCGCCAGCACCGTTTCTTTCCCCAACCGCTCAGTTTGAATCTGATTGTCTCGCAGACGTTGGACCACCCGGCGGTTGGCTGCGATATAAAAGATAGAAAACAGAATTACGATGTTGAGGCCAATGTTGGCCCGGCGGTGATAGGCCCCGGGATCAATCAAGGGCAGTGTAATCCCATTCACCTGTTTGGGAACCGTAACCTGGTTGACGAAAGTAGGCGTGCGCTGAGCCATTTCGAACAGCAGTTCCGATAAATTAGCCAGTAAAATACCGGCCAGGCAGGAACCGAATAAAACCAGCAACTGCACGGCAACCCGGTAGTCCGTAAAAAATTTATCGCCCAGATTGGCCGTTACCCAGTCCAGCCCGTGTTCGTTGAGCAGAATCCAGCCCAAAAAAATCAGGCCGTTTATCAGCCCCAGCATCAGCAAAAACGGTGCTTCTGCCCGCAGGAACGACAGCGTATAGGCGGGCAGGTTCACAAACAGGGTGATGGGAAAATACATCGCCAGTACGCCCAGTGCCGATTGCACACTCTGGAAAAAAGTTAGCCGGTAAACGGTCATAGCAAAGTCATTAACGAATTATTTTACCGCCAGCCGCCCCCCAGTGCGCGGTACAGCGTAACAGTGGCCAAGAGCTGCTGCAGCCGGTCGTTTACGCCGTTGAGCTGCGCCGTCAACAGGTTTTGCTCCGAAGTCAACACGTCGTTGTAGTTGGTAGAGGTGGTGTACCTGAGCAGTTCTTTTGTGAAATCTACTGCTTTTTCCAGCGATTGTAACTGAAGTTGGCGCGAACCCGACTTTTCGACCGCCATCTGGTAGGAATATAATGCATTCGAGACCTCCTGCCCCGCCGTCAGCACCGTCGACTGAAAGGTGTAAAACGCTTCGGCCTGCGTATTTTCGGCGGTCCGCAGCCGCTGGGTGTTCAGCCCCTTGTTGAAGATGGGCTGCGTCAGACCGGCCACCAGACTACCATAAAACGTACCGTCGAAAAACCCTTTCAGCGTACTGGCCGTAGCCCAGCCCGCCGATCCGGTGATGATGAGCGAGGGGTAAAAATACGTTCGGGCCACGTTGGTCAACTCAAAAGCATTGCGGAACGATAGCTCGGCCTGCTGCACGTCGGGCCGGTTGGCCAGCAACTGTGCCGGCAGGCCCGTTTGCAGCGAGGTAACCGGGTGCTGGTCATCGAGCCGGGTGCGCAGAATGCTGTCGGGTTCGGTCGATAGCAAAATACTCAGGGCGTTTTCGGTTTCGCGGATGCTCCGTTTCAGGTCAGGGATGGCCACTTCGGCTGAGTAGCGGTTGGCTTCGCTCTGCACCACATCGGCCCCGGTTACCACGTCGCCCTGCTTCAACGCTTTCATCGTTTCAACGTCGGCCAGCCGGTTTTTCAGCGTCTGCTCGGTAATGGCCAACTGCTTGTCGTAGGCCAGCAGGGTGTAATAATTGGTGGCGATGTCGGCAATTAGCTGCGTTTGCACGGCCCGTTTGTAGGCTTCACTTTGCAGCAGTGAAGCCAGGTAAGCCCGTTTAGTGCTGCGCAGTTTCCCCCAGATATCGGCTTCCCAACTAGCACTGCCCAGCAGCGCGTAAATATCGACGGTGGGCAGGCTCAGCGTCGTGGTTTCGGTGGTGCCTGTACTGCCGGTTGAGGTAGAGCCGATACCGAAACTGCGGATCTGCGCCGACGATGATTTGGACCGGGTGTATTGCGGCCCCACACTCAGCGAGGGCAACAACGCCAACCTGCTTTGCTGCAGGTTGGCCTGGGCCGTTTGCAGCCGCGTAACGGCAATCTTCAGATCCAGGTTATTGTTTATGCCCTGCTCAATGAGCTGTTGCAGCTTCGGATCAGTAAACATCTCGCGCCACGACAGGCTGGCCAGCGTACTCGAATCGGCTGTCTGTACGCCCCGATAGAGTTTGTCGGACGTGATGTCGGGCTGTTTATAAGGCTTCATCAGGGCACAGGAAGCCAGCGTTAAGCTAAGGACGGTCACGACGAGGGGCTGTTTGATGGGTATGGTTTTCATAACTGAATAGTTTGAGCAAATGAGTGGTTGAGCGAATGCTTGATTAATCCTGCCTACTCCCCTGACTTGTGAGACACATACTGGGGAATAGGTAAGACCTAATGACTTACACTCACCCCATTTGGCGATACGCTGATGGGTTTCGCCGGCACAGCGGGAACTGGGGTCACCGGCTGTCCATCGTCGTCCACCGGCTTTGGTGGGCCGCTGATGCGTTCCTGGAGGCTCTGGAAAATAAAAAACAGGGCCGGAATCACGAACACGCCACAGAGGGTACCGATCAGCATACCGCCCACGGCCCCGGTGCCGATAGCCCGGTTACCAACCGCACCGGCTCCACTGGCAAACATGAGTGGCAGTAGCCCGCAGATAAATGCGAACGACGTCATCAGAATGGGTCGTAAGCGGGCCCCCGCCCCCGATACGGCCGCTTCTACCTGATCCATGCCCGCCCGCCGTCGGGCAAGGGCGTATTCCACAATCAGGATAGCGTTTTTAGCCAGCAACCCGATCAGCATAATCAGGCAAATCTGGGTATAGATATTGTTGTCGATGCCCGCGATTTTATCGAACAGAAACGTGCCCGACAACCCAATCGGCAGCGATAGCAGCACCGCAAACGGCAAAAGATAACTCTCGTACTGCGCGCTAAGCAGAAAATAGACGAATACGATACAGAGTATCAGAATATAAGTCGTCTGGCTGCCGCTGTTGAGTTCTTCGCGGGTGATACCCGAAAATTCGTAGCCGTAGCCGACCGGCAGGGTCTGCGCGGCCACCTCGCTGATGGCCGTGATGGCATCGCCTGAACTGAACCCCGGGTTGGGGGCACCTGTCACCGAAGCCGACGAAAACAGGTTAAATCGCGATACGCTTTCCGGCCCGTACACCCGTGTCAGGCTCACAAATTCACTAATGGGGGCCATGGCGTTGGTGGCCGTGCGGACGTAAATTTCACTCAGGCCCTGCTCACTGGCGCGGTAGCGGTAATCGGCCTGCACCATCACCCGGTACTGCTTGCCAAACTGGTTGAAGTTCGAGGCATATAGCCCGCCATAGTAGCCCTGCATGGCTCCGAGCACCGCGTTTACCGCTACGCCCGCTTCCTTGCACTTAGCCACATTGACATCAAGCTGATACTGCGGGAAGTTGGGATTGAAAGCCGTAGTCGCATACTGAATTTCGGGGCGTTTGGCCAGTGCGGCCAGAAACGTCTGGCTTACTTTGTAAAGCTGGGCGGAGGTACCGCCCGACTTATCCTGAATCTGAAACTCGAAACCACCACTGGTGCCAAAGCCCGACACCGTAGGGGGCGAGATGCAGAAAATGCTGGCCCCGCGAATACTGCTCGTCTTGCCCATGATTTCGGCGATGATGCGCGCCAGGGGTTCGTCCGGCCGCTCGTCCCAGAGTTTGGCTTTGATGATGACCATGCTGTAGGCACTGCCCGTACCGGCTATGAAATTCTGACCCACGATGCGCAACGTGTTAGCGACCGCCGGAATCGTGTGGGCTATGCTGTCGACCTGATCTGTAATGGCAGCCGTTCGTTCCATCGACGAAGCCGGGGGCAGGCTGATGAGGGCAAAGATAGTGCCCTGATCTTCATTCGGCACAAAAGACGAAGGGGTGGTGCTCATCAGCCAATACAACGATCCGCCAAACACGGCCACGATTCCCGCCGTCAGCCAGGGGCGGACGGTGAGAAGATGAACCGCCCGTTTGTATTTTCCCGTCATGGCATCGAAGCCGGTGTTGAAAGCGGTGTTGAAGCGGGCTACGAGATTTTTCGGTTGGCGGGTGTCATCGTGCCCGTCGACATGGGGTTTGAGCAACAGGGCGCAGAGTGCGGGGCTGAGCGTGAGGGCATTGACGGCCGAGATGATGATAGCGACCGCCAGCGTCAGCCCGAACTGCTGGTAAAATACGCCCGACGAACCGGTGATAAACGTGACCGGCACAAACACGGCCGCCATTACCAGCGTGATTGAGATGATGACCCCGGAGATGTCGCTCATGGTGTCGACGGCAGCTTTTCGAGCCGATTGGTAGCCCGTATCCAATTTGGCGTGAACGGCCTCAACCACCACAATCGCGTCATCGACCACAATCCCGATGGCCAGTACCAAGGCAAACAAGGTCAGCAGGTTGATGGTATAGCCGAACAGGTTCAGAAAGAAAAACGTACCGACGATGGCGACCGGCACCGAAATGGCCGGAATAAGCGTCGAACGCCAGTCCTGCAAAAAGAGCAGCACCACCAGAATCACCAGTACGAAGGCGATAAGCAGTGTTTCGATTACCTTGTCGATACTGGCATCCAGAAACTCGTTGGCATCGACCAGTACGGTATAGTTAACGCCCGCCGGGAACGATTCGGCGGCCTGGACCAGAATCGCTTTTGCGTCGTTGATGATCTCGCTGGCGTTGGAACCGGCCGTCTGGGCAATGGCAATACCCACCGCCGGTTGGCCGTTGGTTTCATTCTGGCCAGCGTAGCTCTGCGCCCCTAGTTCGATCCGGGCCACGTCTTTCAGCCGCAGTAGCTGCCCGTTACCCACCGACTTGACAATCATGTTGCCAAACTCGGTCGTATCCTGCAACCGGCCCTTATACTTCATGATGTACTGAAACGACTGATCGCTGTTTTCGCCGAATTTGCCGGGCGCAGCCTCGATGTTCTGCTCCGCCAGCAGGACGGTCACGTCGGATGGCACCAGCTTGTAAGCCGCCATCACATCCGGCTTGAGCCAGATGCGCATGGCATAATCGCGGGAGCCGAACGCGTTGGCCGACCCCACGCCGGTGACGCGCTGCAACTGCGGAATCAGATTAATCTTGGCGTAGTTCTGCAAAAACGTTTGGTCGTAGGCTGGGTTGCTACTGTTGAGCGAAAAAATCAGCAGGTTGCTGCTCTGGCTTTTCGTCACGGTCACGCCCGCCTGCGTGACCTCGGCGGGCAGCAGGCTGGTGGCACGGCTCACGCGATTCTGCACGTTCACGGCCGCCAGATCGGGGTTAGTTCCTACTTTAAAATAGACCGTAATGGTACCAGCTCCTTCGTTGGTAGCCGTAGAGGTCATATAGGTCATATTTTCGACGCCGTTGATCTGCTCTTCCAGCGGCACCACGACGCTCTTGAGCACCACGTCGGCGTTGGCTCCCGTGTAGGACGCCGATACCTGAACGGTTGGCGGAGCAATGTCGGGGTACTGAGAGATGGGCAGCGAAACCAGCCCCAGCACACCCAGAATGACGATAAGTATGGAGATAACCGTTGATAAGACCGGTCGCTCGATGAATAGTTTGAACATGATGATTACTGGTTGAGTGAACCGAAGAGACAGAAACCTACCGCCCGGCTACCTGCTTCTGGCCTTGGGTAGTTGGTGGGTTGGCTATGCCAGTGCGGGGAATAATTTTGGTGCCGTCGCGGAGTTCACTGGCTCCTTCGGTCACGACCCGGTCGCCAGCGGTCAGCCCTTTCTGCACCACAAACGACTGGCCATCGGGCGTAGGAGCCACAAGAACCTCCCTGCTTTTGGCCACGCTGTCGCGGCTCACTACGTACAGAAACCGTTTGCCCTGGAGTTCGTACGTAGCACGCTGGGGCACCACCAGCGCGGAATCAATCGGCTGCGGGGTGCGCACCAGGCCACTACTGCCACTTCGCAGCAGCGACTCCGGGTTGGAAAACGTTGCCCGGAAATTGCTCGACCCCGTCTCGGTGTTGATCTGCCCCACGGCGGTCTCGACCCGGCCTTTGTGGTTGTAGACCGACCCATCGGCCAGCACCAGCGACACGTCGGGCATCCGGGCCAGTTTCTGCTGGAGCGTGCCGTTGCCGTTGGTGCGGGTGATGGTCAGCAGTTGCTTTTCGTTCAGGGCGAAATAGGCGTAGACCCGGCTGATGCTGGTAACGGTGGTGAGCGGACTGGTGGTGCTGGCCGTTATGAGGTTGCCGATGCGGTACGGAATTGACCCCACCACCCCATCCACGGGGCTGGTAATCAGCGTGTAGCCCAGGTTAGTACGGGCGTTGGCGAGGGTGGCGTTGGCCTGCGCCAGAGCGGCCTGTTTTGATTCGAGGGTAAACTGCGCCGTCTTTAACTGGTAGTCGCTGACGATCTCCTTCTCGACTAAGGGCCGCACTTTCTCTACCGCCATCTGTGCCGTATTCACGTCGGCTTGGGCGGTGCGAATGGCCGCCTGCGCGGTAATCACATCTTGCGCGTACTGGGGTGCGTTGAGCCGGAACATGCGTTGCCCTTTCCGGACGGTAGCTCCTTCATCGACATAAATAGCCTCGATGTAACCATCGACTTTCGGGCGAATATCGACGTTCTGCGTCCCCTGCACGGTGGCAGGCACGTCGGTAAATAGGGTAGTGCGCTGAGGTTGCACTGTCATCACGGCGTAGGCTTTGGGTCCCTGTGGCGCACCACCCGGACCGTCGGGACTACCGCCCTCTTTTTGCTTGTCGTTGCCTGTGCAGTCCGCCAGCAACAGACTTACGGCTAGCCCCGCTACCGCCGGCCAAGGCGGAGAAAATGTCAACGTTGAGGATTTTCCGGTAAACTTCATGATGTCAGGTCGTTAATACTCCACAAAGATTTTCTGTGAGTAGCACGTCGACAACAGAATGTTGCAGAGACCGTAATTTCAGGAGCGGAAGCGACGAATTAGGCGGCAGAAGGGGGAGTCAGCCTCAAGGCAGTCAGCGTAACACCGCCGGGCTTTCTGTAGGATTAGCCCAATCACCGATGCCGTTTCGGTGTAGACTTGCGATAGTTTACCGGCGAAATCACCCGCACACTTTTCGGTGAGTTAAAGTCGGGTCTAGATTCAACCGACGAGGCTTTTCTTTAAACAGGTTATTTCAGTACAGCTTGCTCCTGTTTAGATACCCTGTTAACTTTTCACACATAGACAGTCCCACTCCGCTTTGGCGTTTTGACGGCACGGTTCGCCGGTGCGATACAACCGTGGTGGTTGGAAATTTGCCGACAGAGGTCCCTCACCTCCTTTTTTGATTATGCCCAACTGTCTCACAGTAACGCTCCTCCTTGAGACACTCGTGTTTAGCAATATTACTAGATGAGAATAAAGCGATACAAAGTAAACTTCGGATCATCCGCATCCTACCTGAACACCAGGTTACTAAGTTGATCAACTTACTGGCTTTAACGCACGAACGACCGGTTGATAATCTGGATTAAAATTTTCGCCGAACTTGGCCATTACGAAAGCCTGCCGGAGCAACTTATCGGCCACCGCCATTAAGGCAACCTAAGAGGCTTTGCCAGCGGCCTTCAATTGCTTGTAACATTCTTAGCTGGGTTTATTATACCTGTGTTAAACGACCGGCAGGTGGCCGGCTCCCAATAAATATTCTACTATACGTACTGATAAATAAGCGCTTGTAAACAGCACACGAACGTTTTGTACTGCTTCACCGGCCCAGCGGTTATGTAGAGTAGCCCGAAGTTCAATATATTTGGCTTAAGCCCATAATCGTCAATAAAGAACGGGGTCGGCGCCCGGCCAAGCGAGCCAGGCGATACCACTTCGCAAATGCATCCAAAGTTGAAAAACCAAGTTTACCATTAACTATGAAGCCCATTTATTATCTTGCCCTGCTAGCCTTCGCTGCTTTATGGGGTTGTAGTAAAAATTTCCGATCTACCCATCAAACCGTTAGCCCTGCTGATCCTAAGGCCACCAAAGAAACAGTTGCCTTGTTCCGCTCGATCTGGAAGTTGCAACAAAAAGGCGTTATGTACGGCCACCAGGATGACCTGATGTATGGCCGTACTTGGTGGGCAGAGAAAGACCGCTCTGACACCAAAGATTTTACCGGCGACTACCCCGCCGTTGCCGGTTTTGAGCTGGGCGATATCGAACTAGGCAAAGCCAGTAGCCTGGACTCGGTTGATTTTAACCAGATGACTGAGCAGATAAAAACGCATTATAAACGAGGGGGCGTTATTACCCTGAGCTGGCATGTCAATAACCCGCTAACCAGTCAACGTCCGGCCGAAAGTCGACAAGTAAAACCAACCGCCTGGGATGTCAGCTCCGACAAAGTGGTCGGCTCCATATTACCGGCTGGGGAGAACCATGCACTCTGTTGAATGAAGAACGCCAACCTGCACGAGCCGTTCGGCTTCTTTCAATAAAGCTTGCTTATAGACGAAGTAGCGATTGACGATACCGTACTTCGGATACTCACGATAACCGATGAAGTTCCGGAGCAGACTATTCTGTTGTTTTGTTGCTTCGGCCTTCTGCTCACCATCCGGTAACTGGGTTAATCGGTCCAATAACTCCTGCTCTTTCTTCAACGCTTCCTGGCGTCCGTACTCAAAGTTCCGGCGGCTGGCCCCAGGCTCGAAGTTTTTGAGAGTACTGAGGATCAGGGGGATCAGTGTCGCTGGTTTTTCGCTCCAACGAGGCCTTGTAATATCGATTTCGCCGACACAGCGCATTCCGTATTTGTCAAGATACGCACCGATAGCGTTCCGAGCTTCCTGTCCACCATCAAACTTAACCAGCTCATCCAGAAAGCTGTCGTCGTTTACCTGCCGAAGGCTGCTCCGCTGCAAATGCACAATAACTTCTGGATACGGACGAATTACATCGGCGACATCCAATAACGCCAGCCCCATTTCAGATGTAATATTGTTTGGTGCAGACTGAGCGAGCGTATCCGCTACATTTTTTTCGCCCAACCACTGCATCATGTTCTCGTTGATCCATGATACAGCATTCATGCCCGTCATAATTGCACCAAAACTTTGCGGATCTGATAAACTCTGCCTTAATCTCAATCGGTCTTCCAGGATAAAGTCTATCAGATCCACGCCCGACTTCGCCTGGATGCCATGTTTTTAACGGTTTCAATCAATGCCTAGCTGTCCTTAATCAAGTCAGAAACGATGGTAGGATCGTTTGGGAGTTGCATTTGAAAGTTTATAGGCGACGAACCTTTATGGCTAGTACCGGGATTCGGTTCAGTATTGTCGTTTGGCAACGACGGGATAAAATCTCCTCGCTCCAAGAGGGTCGTCAGTGCATCCTTTATCTTTTCACAAGTTGTTTCTTTTCGAATCGGTCTATCAAGCCGGTAATTGCCCCTGTCGTTAGCCCCGTTAAATTTGAAAGCTCACCAGCAGTCATTTGCCCTTTCTCTATTAAGAAGCCTAAGTATTTTGGTCTGTTCCTGAAAGCCCTGCCTTTCGAGCCACGCTTCGTGCGTTTGAATAGTGGTGTATGGGTGTTGTTGGTTCAGTTTTCTTATTCGAGTGACTAATCCGTTATCCCTTTATATCTTATCAAGTAAATATCTTAGCTACAAAGCTGTATCTACTCTTGTAATGTGTCTTTTGTAACTATGGCGGTTATTGAGAAGTATTGCACTTTTCTTATAATTTGGCCAATTGATCCCCTCATTAGTCTGTTAGATTACACCCTGTCGGTTTTGTTCTATTCTGCCGTTTAACCGCACTCTACTTTTGTCCGGAAGTGATTCTTCAATTAATAAAGGAATGACGATGGATAATGCAACAGATCAACCGAAGACATTAGTGTTAGGCGGTACCGGAAAAACGGGACGCCGGGTCGTTCAGCAACTGACTGGACAGGGTATAGCCGTGCGCGTAGGCTCCCGGTCGGCTGAGATTCCGTTCGATTGGCTGGATCAGTCGACCTGGAAGCCAGTTGTACAGCATGTGAAAGCCGTATACCTTGCCTACCAACCGGACTTAGCAGTTCCCGGAGCCGTCCGGGCAATTAGCGACTTTACCCAAATGGCTGTTGAAAACGGTGTGCGGCAATTCGTGCTGTTGTCGGGGCGGGGCGAACCCGAAGCGCAGGCGTGTGAGCAGGTAGTGATGCAATCGGGAGCCGACTGGACGATTCTCCGGTCGAGCTGGTTTTGTCAAAACTTTAGTGAGGGCTATCTGCTGGAACCGATCCAGGCCGGTTATGTAGTGCTACCAGTAGCCAGTATAGGCGAACCTTTTATTGACATCGATGATATAGCCGATGTAGCCGTTGCAGCCCTGACTCAACCTGGCCATGGCGGAAAAATATATGAGCTGACAGGCCCTCGGCTGTTAACCTTTGCTGAGGCTGTTGACGAAATCGCCCGTGCTACGGGCCGATCGATTCACTACGAGCAGGTACCCATTGACAATTACAACGCTATGCTTACTGAGTTTGGTGTTCCTAAAGAAGCCATTGACTTGACGACTTATCTGTTCACCGAGGTGATGGATGGTCGCAATGCTACGTTGGCCAACGGTGTCGAACAGGCGCTGGGTCGCCAGCCTACCGATTTTGCTGATTTTGTGCGTAAGTCGATTGGCATGGGGATGTGGACTGAAAAAGCCGCTAATGAAGGCACAGGTTCAATCCGTTCGTCGGAAGTTGAATCGCGTTAGAGAGAAAACGTACCTGCCTGGCCGTCACGCATAGACTATCAACGTGACAATCAACTACTTAATAACAATGAACACGATCTTACTGGGCATCACCGCCACGACAACAGCATTGATGAGTGGGCTTTTTTACGCCTTCTCCTGGGCCGTAATGCCAGGACTGAAACGTTTGCCAGATGCCGCCTACATAGCGGCCATGCAATCCATCAACCGAGCCATTCAGAACCCCGTCTTTTTCGCAGCATTTTTAGGAGCCGCCCTTTTGCTGCCCCTCAGTACGTATCTGGAGTATTCACCTTCAAAACCCGTATCACTACGGTTTTGGCTATTGCTGGTGGCTTCAGTCGTGTATATTGTTGGAGTAATCGGCGTCACGTCGGCAGGCAATGTTCCACTCAATGAAACCCTCGACGCTTTTGATGTGCAATCCGCTTCTGTTTCAGACATTGCCAACCACCGCCGGGCTTTTGAGGTTCGCTGGAGTCAGTTCCATACGATCCGCACTGGAGCATCTTTTTTGACGATTCTTCTCGTTGTGGCCGCTTGTCTTCGTCCAGATACCCATTGAGCCTAACCAGCACGTCCGTTGTTATTCGATCGCTACTCAAAGCCTCAATGTCGTAGGGGCAGCGCAGCCAACTGTTTCTTTAACGTGGCGTGGCATACCCCGCTGAGTCATTGTTTCTCATGGGTTATTATCTACTCTTATTCTCGAACAGATAAACGCCGTTTTTATTAGCTACAACAATGTCTGGCCTGCGGTCGCCATTCATATCCTGGGCCACAATATTAAGTCCGGCACCCGAGTCCGTATCAATTACATGCTCTTTGTAATAAGGGGCTTTGCCCGGAGTGAATTCAAACCACATCAGGATGGGTGCGTCGCTATCGCCGGGATCGCGACCATCGTGAGCCAGAAAGCGTTTTCCGGTGATATAATCAGCCCGCCCATCACCGTTCAGATCGACCATGATTGAGGAGTGCGTTTGGGCGGTTGTGTTGCTCATCAGATGCGTTTTGAAGCTAATTTTACCCGATTCATCGGCAACCTGTTCGTGCCACCAGACTCCCAACGCATGGGCTGATGCAGTTACTACGTCGTTTTTACCGTCGCCGTTTACGTCCAATATGTGCATGTGGGAGCAGGGCTCGCTTATGGGGGTAGGATGAAATACCCAGCTGCCGTTTTGTTTGTCAGCCGATCCTTCAAACCATCCTTCGCGAATCACGACATCATTAAGCCCGTCTTTGTTGAGGTCACCATAGCCGATTCCGTGAGAAAATGGTTCTGTACCCGGAACGTTCTCTTTACTAAGGGCAAAACGCTTCCATTCGGTTTCGCCCGGTTTGCTCGGGGATTTTAGCCAGACAATCTGCTTTTTGTCCTTGTCTCCGCAAAGAATGTCGAGCCGCCCGTCGCCATCTACATCGACAAAACCCGGTGACTCATTGGCGATGCCTACTGAGTCGGCAAGGATGTGTTTCGTCCAGGCTCCCGGTTTGTTTTTAGGATTTTCAAACCAGAAACCCGGTTTCCCTGGAAAGTCAACCACCACGACATCGTCCCAGCCGTCCTGATTCACATCCATGCCCATGTTCAGAAATGAATTGCTGTATTCTTTTCTCGGATCAAACGTACGGGAAGGGGCCATTTCATGGCGTGTCCAGGTTGGAGCTTCGAACCAGTAATAACCCGCAACGATGTCTAACCGTCCATCCTTATTTAAGTCCGCGACGGCTATTCCTTCCGAAATGAAATCGCCGGTGAGCTTTGTCTTTTTGAAGTCATTTGATGGGACAGCCGTTTGGCTAGTGGCAGTTGTTGTACTAGCCGACATCTGCTGGCGCATCTTGAACAGCGGTTTTTCCTGGCCATGCGCGCTTGTTAGCCAACAGGAAACTAGCATTCCAACTAAAACACGTCGGTCATATAGGGCTGTCCGAATATTCATAATTCCAAGGTTGTTTTCGAGGACTGTCAATCAAAACGTTATTCTTCCAATACTTTAGTTAAGAGCTGCTGAATCTCATGGTTTTCGGGCGAATGGTCCATTTTGCCGACCCGCTCGTTCAACTCTTTGAGCAACTTCTTCGAATCCTCCGTACCGATTGACGCAACTCGTTGAATTGTATAGGGCAGATGTTTGGGCATTTTTGATTTTTGAGCGAGTGATAAAGCCCGTTTCATGTCGAGGGTAGCCAATGGTTCGGCGGCATACCAAAGCATCAACGGTAGGTTGTGGTCATCCTTATTGTCTGCTTTCTGGACGAGTGCATCCAGCACATCCCAGCGCTGGTTTGGGTCTAACCGGAGCATGGCCGACGTTAAATAGAGCCGTACGAGAGACGAATTGTCAGTCTGGGCCATCGTCGCAAATTGCTTCAACGTTTCGGGGGAAACCGTTTTGTCTTCGGCTAATAACTGAATGGCCCAGCTTCTTACGTACTCATTATCATTCGTCAGCAAATCGGTTAATTCTTTATCGGTAAGACCCTTCGTCACATGAAGTGTCCATAGTGCGCGGAGTTTGCGGGTTGCATCGGGGTTCTGCGCCAGGATTTCTTTCAGCGCTTTATGTACTTTCTTACTGGCTCCCCGTTCCTGCAACTGCAACCGGGCTTGTCGTACATACCATTCGTTCGGATTCAGGTGGTAATTGACCAATTCCATGTCCGACGCTTTGGCCAGATCGACCTGCACCCACTTGTCATTTTCGTGGCTGATCTTGAAGATGCGCCCCATCGTTTTGTTGTGCACATCCGGGTTTGGGCTGTGGCACTGATTCTTGTCATACCAGTCAATGGCCCAGACAGAACCGCTGGGGTCATACTTCATATTCAGCCATTGTGACCATGAGTCGTTCATGGCCATAAAATCCGGTCTATGACTGACCGTATAACCAGAGCCGGACCGTGTTGGGTGGTCTCGGTTCAAACGTGCTCCGTTGATGTTGTTCATGAAAATTTCGTTGTGGTACTCCTTCGGCCAGCTATTCCCCAGGTAAATCATAGCGCCCGCATGCGCATGGCCACCCCCCGCCGAAGCCGACCGGAAATTACCGGCATGGGGTCCGCGTTCGCCTACCCAATGCACATGGTCGGCGTGGGTTTTGATATCGTCGTAGGTGTACGGGTTAAAGTGATTACCGGCCTGACGTACGTAGCGCCCACCCTGAATCATGTGATACATGTGCGGAATGACGCAGGCGGTGATAAAGGCATGACCGTAGTCGTTAAAATCGAGGCCCCATGGATTGCTGGTCCCTTCGGCAAATAATTCAAACTGATGCGTAGTGGGGTGGTATCGCCAGACACCAGCGTTAAGTTTTGTTCGTTCCGAATCAGGCGCTCCTGGCTTACCAACATTCGACTGGGTAAACACCCCGTGGGTGCCATATAACCAGCCATCGGGTCCCCAGCGTAAGCTATTCAATGTTTCGTGAGTATCCTGAGTCCCCCAGCCATCGAGCAGTTTTTGGGGAGGCCCGGCGGGCTTGTCCGTTTTGAAGTCTGCCGGAATAAACAGCAGATACGGAGCTGCGCCAAGCCATACGCCCCCCATTCCTACCTCAATACCACTAACCAGATTCAGTCCTTCGGCGAAGACCTTTCGCTTGTCCAGCGTACCATCGCCATTCGTGTCCTCAAAAATTAGAATACGATCTCTGCCCTGACCCTCGGGAGCCGGAACGGGATAGGTGTGCCCTTCTACAACCCAAAGCCTGCCACGAAAATCGGTGGTGAAGCAGATCGGTCGAATAATATCCGGCTCAGCAGCAGCCAGCGTTATTTTGAATCCCTTGGGTGGCGTCATCACTCTGGCGGCTTCGATACCCGAAAGTCCGGCATGTAAAACGGGGTCAAGGGGCGGAAGAACAATGATGTCTTTTTGCTTTAACTCGTTCGGAAAGGCAGGACGGGTTGAATAAAAAAGGAATTCGTCAAAATTTATGTGTGCCCATTTGTCATTCGGGATATAAGGTATCTGGGAAACACCGGTTTCGTTATCGATAATCCGGATAAAAATTTCCTGATTTAGATACGGTTGTAGATCGACAACTACCGGCTGAAGCGTAGCGCGGCCCTGGCCGGTGCTGTGGTAAATGACTTTATCCGTTCCTGCCT
The DNA here is from genome assembly GCF_042684525.1 of Spirosoma soli. Taxonomy (NCBI): domain Bacteria; kingdom Pseudomonadati; phylum Bacteroidota; class Cytophagia; order Cytophagales; family Cytophagaceae; genus Spirosoma; species Spirosoma soli. The sequence continues at coordinate 295,582 of NZ_JBHULN010000003.1, forward strand.
GTACCAACTCGACGCGCGTGTCCTGCAACGCTCCTCCCGACACGTTAAAAGCGGCAAAGGGATGCGTTACTTTAAACGGCACTGAGGTTAAGGTACCCGTCTGTTTATAATGAACGGTTCCCCCGCTGCTCAGAAAATACTTCCCCTTAAAGCCAAGCCGCATATCTTTTTCATGAACCGGAGATGGGTCCTGGCCAAAAAGCGGGTTTGCAAAGGCATCACCGGTGGCCGTCCAGTCTTTCAGATCGCCTGTCTCAAAATTCAGGTTTAGTGGCTGTCCATTTTTCATCGGGACCTGTCCGGCAATGGTCACATCCGAAATAGCTCCCTCTACCACCTCAACGTTGCCGACCATGCCCGCGGCCCGATGGCCTGGCAACGAACAGAAATAGGTATCGTTTTTATCAGCTTGAAACGTAATACTAGCGCTTGTGCCCTTTTCCTGGAGTGTCTTGCTTTTGATGCCAAGCTTTTCCAGCGCGATATCATGGGTCATAAGCTCACCATTGACAATTGTAATGCGAACCCGATCGCCTTTATGGGCTTTCAGGGTAGGATTACGGGCTCCATCTTTTGCAAAATAACCCAGCATGGTGGTTTCCAGCACGTACTCACGGTCAACCCTCGAGGTGTCTTTAGGCTGCACAGACTTGGTTTGGGTGGCCTGGGCCAGGCAATCTGTTTCAGCGAGTAAAAACTGGGTCGTGAGGAAGAAGGGTAGGATCAAACGAAACTTGTCCATAAGAAAAAGTCATAGGAAGTTGAGAAAAGGCAGACTTTCAAGGGTTTAAAGCAAAAGCAGATTGTAGCGGGAACATCACTATCAATTACTGGGAATTTGGTTGCTAGCTAGACAACTGCGCTCATCAAAGTTCGACGATCACCAAGTCCCTAAACTCAACCTGGGCCATTCCCCCTTCATGCAGTTGAACAGCAATAACTCCTTTCTGAGGAACTTGGCTATCTTGCTCTGTGTAATCACACGTTTTTACGCCATTGATATAGAGTTCATGGCGATTGCCTTTACACCGGATTATATAACTGTTCCAGCCGTCTTCCTTGAGGATTCGTTTAAGAACGCTCAAATCACCACCGACTAACTTACCCCGGCGGTGTTCATCATAAATATCACCCCAAAAGCCATTTCCGATATCGGCCTGGTAGCCTACCATTTTGCCCCCGTCAACAAGCGAGCGATACTGAATACCGCTGTTGATCATGCCAGTAGCCGGATTTCCTGATAACCGAAAAAGGCAGCGGAATTCAAAATCACCATACTCTTTTAACGTATATAGGTAGCTATTCGCTGGTATTTTCCGTACACCATCACCGCCCTTAATTAGGCTATCAGCGACATACCAAAGGTCTTTGTCGGCCGGGTTGAGCGTCTTCCAGCCAGTCAGGGTTTTACCATCAAACAATACCTCCGTTTTGGCCACTTTTTGGGCATAAATCGGCAGGCTAATAACGAGCTGGGCTAATAAGAAAAAGTGGAGCCTTAGAACACCCTTGAGCTTGGTTGGCCGAATACGGTAACAATGACGAACTGGGTGCATGTTATGTGCGGGTTAGCTTAAACGCATAATACGGAAAGTATAGTACTAAACCGATCTACCAACCCTGGCATCATTTTCTAAGCCGCTGAGAAGAATACAGTTACTGAACGGTTACGCGGTTTTTCGGTAGGCTGGTCGGAATGACGTACCAGCTTACCGAAAAAACCGCGCATTCAGGTAAAATTGATGTCAAAACGAAACCTTAAACAGGTTCATATCCATTGATTGAGGCTTCCGCCAACTTTAGTGAAATCCAGATTGGGTAATTGTTACACCGTTAATCTTAATTCTAAGCAATCGTAGGCGACGATTCAGATCCCGGATATCTTTCTGATACTGTTGATAAGCGAACGGATTACTTTCTTTCAAGCCACTCCGGGGTCCATATAGTTGAACTAGCCTATCACGACGGGCCGTTAATTGTTCGTAGAGTTGAGTTAAAATGGACATACTTGATAACCAATTCATTTAACTTAGGAGAAACCGGTGACACCCAGCTTTTGCAAGGGAGCTTCGCGAAAGTCCTTATTGAATAGCGAGTAGGCGCTCATTGGTCACTACCTGCGTATTAGAACTCAATCTAACTTGCTTGACAATGCGGCTGGTAGCCGATTGGATTTCTAACTCGTAGAGGCCATCAGCCAAATCACTCACGTTAAACTGGATAGCAACTTTGGTTTGTTTGCGGCCGATATGCTGGGCAAACAGGACATAGCTTTGCCCGGCTTCATGCAGAGTGATACGTAAGGGCTCAGCCGTTGTTTTGGCTATGGCCAGTCGGATTTTATTAGCATTATTAACGTAACAGACGGCTTCAAAGGAAGCCGGTTTGGTAGGCTCTTTCGGATGAGCGAGTAAGGAAGTAGCGCTTAACAGAAACAGAGCGATAAACGTCTTAGCAAAGGCAGCCGTCAGTAAATTGTTCATGAGCGTGAGTTGTTTTGAGTGATTATTATGTCTCTCACCCTATGCCAACAAGCATGCCACCTCAAATAACAAATTGATTATCAGATGTTTTTCAAATATTCCAGGCTACCTCCTTGTACGGTAACGGACAAGCCTAGTCCGTTACCGTACGAATCGGACAAGCAACCCCAGCTCGCGGTAACAGTTTACACGTTTCAGCAAAAGCACCGTCTGTAACTGGCATCGCTCCAATTCGACAGCTTTTTTCGCTGGCGCTTCCCTGATGATGTCAGCTTACGAATAACGTCCGTGCGGTACAATTCATGAGAGCTTTCTTACATGATACGTTGTTTGACCAATGACAAAAAAAGTCCGGGTTAGATGCCTGGTTCTCTATACAATTCATCTACCAGGATACAAGCTAAGTTGCTTTCAATACCTACTAAACCGTTGTGTAGATTCGCATGCAATTCACAACAATGAACAGAATAGGGAACCAAAGTCCTAGCTTAACTGCCGGATCTGAATAATCTTTGTAGACTTACGGGTGAATCATCTAAAGCAGCAGTGGGTTGTCTGCTTAGATTCTCCTTCACATAGCGTACACGACCATGGCCAACGTGTTAATTCAGTTTGCGCATCCAGTTTTAAGCAAATCCAGAGTACATAAGACACTACTTAACCAGTGTTCAAACCTAACCAACGTAACAATTAACGATCTCTACGAGCGGTATCCAGACTTATACATTGATATTGAGCGGGAACAACGCCTTTTGCTCAAGCATGACATTATAATTTTTCAACATCCCTTCTACTGGTACAGCAGTCCCGCCATTGTTAAGCAGTGGTTCGACCTGGTGCTTGAGCACAACTGGGCCTATGGCTCAAAGGGAAACGCGCTGGTCGGCAAAAAGATGATGAGCGTCATTTCATGCGGGGGCAGCCGGGAGGCTTACAGTCCGGAAGGCTCGAACCGTTACACCGTGAATCAGTTTCTGGCTCCGTTCGACCAGACGGCTACGTTGTGTAAAATGACATACCTCCCTCCTTTTGTCATTCACCGAACCCATCGACTTGCTCAAACGCAACTGGATGAATATGGTCAGCAGTATAGAACCATGTTGTTGGCACTGGCCGGTGAGCGCATGGAGCTCCCGATTTTTCAAGGGAAAGATTACATGAATGATTTTATTCCCACTCTGGATGGTCAACTAAACTGACCCGGCCGTTCATCTTTCACTCAACCTACTATGCAGGAAACGTTCTTCTTCCAGGCAATGGTCTATCTGGCCGCAGCCGTTATTATGGTTCCCATCGCCAAAAAGGTGGGATTAGGCTCGGTTCTTGGCTATCTACTCGCCGGCATCATTATTGGCCCTGCCTGTCTACAGTTTGTCGGGCACGAAGGCACCGATATCATGCACTTCGCTGAGTTTGGTGTGGTCATGATGTTGTTTGTCATTGGCCTTGAGCTAGAGCCGTCGCGGTTGTGGCGATTACGTAAAGCCATCTTAGGCATGGGTGGTCTTCAGATTGCGGGGACTACGGTGGTCGTAACTGGGCTAGCTGTAGCGTTGGGTATCGACGTAAAGCAAGCTCTGATTTTAGGCATGATCTTGTCCATGTCGTCGACAGCCATTGTGCTGCAATCACTCAACGAAAAAGGGCTGATGCAGACGGCTGCGGGTCAGGCTTCGTTTGCCGTACTATTGTTTCAGGACATTGCCGTTATCCCAATGCTGGCTTTATTTCCTCTGTTAGCCACTGCGCCCGCCACCAGCACCGGCACGGATAACCATGGCAACGGCAGCCTGCTTGATGCCTTACCCACCTGGGCACAGCCCGTAGTTGTGTTAGGCGCCGTGGCAGCTATTATTGTGGCAGGCCGTTACCTGACTCCTCCGTTGTTCCGCATTATTGCCAAAACAGGCATGCGGGAGATGTTTACCGCAACGGCGCTGCTGTTAGTAGTGAGCATTGCGGTACTGATGACAACCGTTGGACTCAGTCCGGCACTGGGTACGTTTCTGGCGGGGGTTGTGCTCGCGAATAGCGAGTACCGTCATGAGTTAGAGAGCGACATTGACCCCTTCAAAGGTCTGCTGTTGGGCTTGTTTTTTATGGCGGTAGGCGCATCCATCGATTTCAATCTGATACTGGCGAATCCGCTTTTAATTTTCGGTTTAGTAACGGGGGTTATGGTTTGCAAATTAGCGGTGCTGTTTGGGCTAGGTAAAGGATTTGCGCTCTCTACGGACCAGACTCTTATTTTTAGTTTTGGCTTATGTCAGGTTGGTGAGTTTGCGTTTGTCTTATTCAGTTTCACGACTCAGGAAGGAGTACTACCCAAAGAGCTTACTGACATCATGACGGCTGTTGTGGCCATCAGCATGGCTTTTACGCCCTTAGTCATGCTCCTGAACGAACGACTTTTACTGCCCCGAATAGGCACGAAAGAAGAAGATACGAAAGAAAGTGACGTTGTCGCCCAGGACAACCCGGTGATTATTGCCGGCTACGGCCATTTCGGCAATACCGTAGGCCGGTTTTTACAAGCTAACAATGTAGGGACCACGGTACTCGACATTGACAGTGATAACGTAGACTGGCTGCGCCGAATGGGCTTCAAGGTGTATTATGGCGATGCCAGTCGGCACGATTTGCTGGAAATTGCGGGGGCTGGAAAAGCCAAAATCATTGTAATTGCCATCAATGACCCGGAAAAAAGGCTCGAACTCGTAGAAACGGTAAAGAAACATTTTCCCGATCTGCACATTCTGGTCCGGTCTACCAATCGGTACGATGCCTACGACTTGATGAACGCGGGTATGCTGCACATCTACCGCGAAACGCTCGATACGAGTCTGCGGCTTGGTGTCGATGCCTTAACGCTACTGGGCTACCGGGCTCACGAGGCATCACGTGCCGCAAAGATGTTTTTTATGCACGACGAGCGGACCTTAAAAAAGCTATCGGCCATTCGCAATGAAGATGAATACGTCAGTGCAGCCCGCGAAACCATGGAGGAGCTGGAGCGGGTTATTCAGGCCGACCGCAACACACCTACACTGCACATCGACGAAGGCTGGGACGAGGAGAGTTTGATAACAGACGTGAAAGAAGCCCAGGAATAATCACCGAATGGGTCTTCTTTAGCAGGGTTAAGATTAGGGCAGGTCGTTGGCCTGTTCGCGCACGGAGGAGGGTAACCCAACGCGTTGGTAAAGTTTGGCCAGGCGGTGGGCATGTTCATCGTAAGCTTGTTCAAATAACGACACCGCTCGTTCGGGGCCTACTACGTTGCTGGCGGAAAGCACGGTGGGCGGATGACCGGCTTCGGTAAGAAGTCGGGCTACTTCCGCTTTCAGACAGTTCACAACGACGGCCCCGCCTACCGTCGAGCCAGGCGCTACGGGCGTATCCAGGCCCGGCACGGTAACCATTGCGTCGCCAGTGGGGGCTCCGGTGTCCAGCACCAGATCAGCAAAGTCGCTCAGCTTTTTACCATCCGCCCGTTTACTAATGCTTTTGTCGGCATGCTGTTTCGTAATGAGTGCCACCACGCGTATGCCCTGCTGCTGGAAGATCTCGGCCATCTCGATGGGTACTACGTTACTACCGCTGGACGAAATAACGAAGGCCGAATCCTGAGCGGAGAGATCGAAGTTGCGCAGAATCCGTCCGGCAAGGCCCGGCACATTTTCCAGAAACATTGCCTGACGTTGCCCATTTGCGCCAACCACCAGATTATGAAACGATAAGGACAGTTCTACTATCGGGTTGAAGCCAGGAAATGAGCCGTAGCGGGGCCACATCTCTTCGACCATGATTCGACTGTGGCCGCTCCCAAACAAGTGCACCATCCGCCCCGCCAGAATGGTTTGGCTAAACCACTGTGCCGCCCGTTGAATAGCGGCTGTCTGCTGCTCTATAACGTCCAGCATTAGCCGGGTGTGTAGTATGTACTGAGTTGTTACGTTCATCATAAAGTAGCTGCGAATTTACCGGGTCAGACAGGCTGCGGCTCCAATAGCCCCCGCCCATTCGTCGAAATAAGCCTTGCAAACTAGTGTCTTTTTACCGGCGGGCCGCCATTCGAACACATCCAGAAACGTCTGAAGCGGCCCAAACAAGGCATCGGCGGCCTGGATGATTCCCCCACCCAGTATAATCAGTTCCGGAGATAACAGGTTGGCCATTGATGCTAACGATACCGCCAGACGACGGATGGACGTCAGCCAAACAAGTGTAGCCAGTGGTTCGCCCTGGCGGTAGGCGTCGACTAGTGCCTGAGTCGTTGGGTAACGGCCATACGATCGGCGGCCCACCGTTACATTGCCGATAGCATCTTCGAGGCTACCCGGCATGTTGGTAATATCCATCTGCTCGTTGTCGGCTTCGACGCTAATGTGCCCCGCATGGCCTGCCATTTGGAAAAAGCCCTGATACAATTGACCGCCGATCAGCAAGCCACCGCCAACGCCTGTACCGAGAGTGAGCATGAGAACATGGCTGAAGTTGCGAGCCGCTCCTAACCTGGCCTCGGCCATCAGGGCTGCGTGAGCATCGTTGATCACATAGACGGGCTCCCTCAACCAGGCCGACCAGTCGAAGCCTTCCAGTCCCTGCAAACGACCAGGCATACAGGCAATCGCTGAGTTTTGGGCGTTAGGCAGTCCCGGAGCCGCGAGGCCTACGCCCAGAACGGGCTGGGCTGCATCAGCTTTTAATTGCGTAACGACTCGCGTCACCACTGATTTCCAGTCATTATCGATACCATCGTTGGTTGGCACCATTCGCTTCTGCAACACCTCTCCGGTGTCGGTATTAAGTAACACGCCTTTAATGCGGGTTCCGCCGAGGTCGATGCCGATTGCCAGATTCAATGCTTTTTTAGAGAGAACAGAAGTTGGTGAGAATAACCGCCCTAATGTTAACAATAATCAATGACAACTCCCGACACCTCATAAATTCATCCTGTTAAAAGCTAATTGTGTTGGTCATTAAACGACTACTGAAAAGGGCTTACTTTGTGCAATAGTTAACGTACAGATGCTTATACCTCAATAATAGGTAGTGACGATGATGACCAAAAATGTCATTCTATTTTTTCTGCTACTGCCTGGTTGGACAGTCGCTACTTACGGACAGAAAACCGAAGTTGACGCTTTGGTCAATGCCTACTATACTAAAAATAATTTTAATGGAACGGTGCTCATTGCCAGGAAAGGCAAAATAGACTATGTAACCTATGTAGGGCTCGCCAATCGGGAGGATAGTGTGACTTATTCACCTAAATCCAGATTCCATATCTTTTCGATTACCAAAACGTTTACGGCTACCCTGATTATGCAGCTCTATGAGCAGGGTAAAATTCATTTAGACTCGTCGATTGCTACTTACTATCCTGAGTATAAAGGCGAAGCCGCTAAGAAAGCCACCATCCGAAATTTACTAACTTACAGTAGCGGCCGTGAAAATAAAGATGTGCAAACAATAGCCGAAGCCTATAACACAACGATATGGCCTTTGGATAGCTTCATTACTCGGTACTGTTCTGATCGATTAATCACCACACCCGGCACTACCTTTCATTATAACAACGGCGACTTCATACTACTGGGTAAAATCATTGAGCGATTGTATGGGGAGTCCTACCAGGAGATATTACGGAAGAAAATTCTGATTCCACTCAAAATGCTTGATACTGATTATCTGCATCATGACGATGTTGTTCCTCATATTGACCGAGCTTACTTTCACCAGGATACAACGCCAATTACCTTTTCCAGACCGACCAACTACTACATTGACAATTATTTTTCGGCGGGGGCTATGTATTCCACGCCTAAAGATCTGCTCTTATTTGATCGGGCACTTTTTCACTATACATTGCTAAAAAAAGAAACGGTTCAACTCATGCTTACCTCTTACAAGCACTTAGGTGATGTTGGCTTGGGCTTTTGGGTTTATCCGAAAAAAATTGGTCAACACGACTACATAGTGGCCGAGCGACAAGGGTATGGGTATGGCCATCATTCAAACTGGGTTCACCTTGTCGATCAGGACATAACGCTTATCTTATTAAGCAATACGAATACGGTTGATTTAAACAAAATGCGATGGGAAGTCCTTTCGGCCTATCTAAAAGCCAAGCTGCGTGCCATTAAATGACTACTAAAATTGAATTACTTAATGAAGTAAAATTATTCCGGTCAGAGATGGCAACGGCCACCCGGCGGATAACGCCTGAGCATAGTCTGAGACTATGCTCAACATGAACTAAACTGTCGACCAGCCTGATATGAATAAGCTTAATCTTCTTTCTATCCAAACGATTCCCGGGCGTAAGTACGTAAAGTAGTTAAGGCAATATTGACTGTATTGTAAACTGTCTTCATGGCAATATCCATCACCTCCGACACTTGTTGGTAAGTCAACCCCTTCATATACACCAAATACAATATCTCTTTCTGCCGCTTGGGTAGTTTATTCAAGTGGGCGGTGATCAACAGCTTTTGTTGTTCAACCAACTGCTCTTCAACCAGCGTCTGCTCATAGGATTGAATCGAAAATTCAGCATTGGTAAACAAATATTCCACGGAATCGAGCTTATTCAACCGAGCAATCGTATCCAACAGCCGACGACGTAAGGCCCGGTATAGATAGAACCGGATGTTGTCGGTAGCGCCCAGCCGAGACCGGCTTTCGTGCAGGTGCAGAAACAATTCATGCAGACAATCTTCCACAACCTGCCGATTTCGGACCAGGTTATAGCCATACCGATATAAGTCGGCCGCAAACAAATCGTATACCTGCGTAAAGGCGTCGCGGCTACCGCCACGAAAGGTATCCCACAAATGGATATGTTGGTCGGGCGTAAGCCGGTCAGTCATAGGAGTAGGCTGTCTATTGAATCTTTACCAGACTTTTATCGGCAATGAGAATGGGCGCGTCGTAGATGGGAATGTCGGTGAACGTGTAAATGTCACCTGCTTTCTTCCACTGACTGGCCGGGATTTCGTACACACCGCCCGTGATGATGTCCACATAAACCGGAGTGTCTATGTTGCCGTTGGCGAAGGTAAACGTCAGGTTCCGGGTTTTGGTCGATTCGGTCGGGATGTAATCATCCGTCCAGATGGTATACAGTTGTTTTTTCGTGTCTTTGTGCTGATAGGCATAGACGGCCAGGCTCCGATCAGTACCCGGCGAGTAGGTCATTTCGGCCTTGTTTTCAGGAACAAAAGAGCGGTTATAAGTATGCTTCAGCTTCTTGACCCGTTGCAGCGAATGGTCGAAGATGGCCGTTACGTTCTGGATGGCGTAGTAAGCGATTTTGGGCCGAATGGCCTTCTTTGTCGAGTCAGACTTGATAATACCTTTGTAGTTGAGCCGGTTGATGGGGCCGTTGGTGTACGCCATTTCGATGATGCCGAAAATGCTCGTCTCAATATCGTGGCCCAGATCGCCCAGCATCCGGCGGGTGTCCCACTTGGCCTGCGACAGCTCCGACCATTCGTAGTCGCCCAACGCGCCCCGGCCAAAACCTGGACTCGATGGTGCTCCGTTTTCCCCTTGTCGCAAGGATATATTCGGTGCGTACTTATCCAGAACAGCCCGCAGCTGCATCACTTTCGGATAATGAGAATCGGGGTTGTAGGTGTAGTCGTGGTACGTGAAATTATCGAACAGGTTGATCTTCTTTTTTTCAGCCAGCGTCTTGAAAAACAGATCGGCGTAGTCGAGGTCAATGTGCCCGAGGGCCAGGCCTGACACCTTTGCTTCGGGCTGGACACGCTTGATAATATCGATGGTTCGGATGTTCAGCGCAGCGGCTTTGTCGGCCGTGTTTTCCTGGTTGTCGCCGAAATTGGGCTCATTCCAGATTTCCCAATTAACGACCTTGCCTTTGTAGCGTTTTACCAATGCTTCCACCCAGCGGTCCCAGGCTTCGAGGGCTTCTTTTGAGGTAGGCACACCCGCCCCTAAATTCGACCCGCCCCCATTGGGGTAATTATGGTTTCCGTAAGAGGTCTGGAGCCAGGGCTGGAAACCGCGTTTGTGAGCGTCGTCAATGATATGATCCAGCCAGGCCCAGTCGTATTGGCCCTTGACCTTTTCGGTTTTATCCCAGCCGGCCTGCATCCGCAACCGCTTGATACCCAGCGGAGCAATGTATTCTTTGTATTGATCATAATCGGTGAAGTCGCGGTCCATCGTCTCGCAGCCAATCAGCCAGTTCGAGGATTCAATCTCGTTCGTTGAGCGGGGCTTCACGCTGCCCAAATACGGTAACGAAATTTTGAAATCGGTTTTTACACGATCTTTACCCGTGTCAATTTGCTGTGCGTTACCCCATTGACTACTTACAACCAGCAGCATGAAAAGCCACCCGCGTAGCTGAGAAAATGGATGAGCGTGTTCGTACACAGTTTTTACGTGCTTCGTTGGTTCAGTCAGAGTAGGGTTCTCGAATTTCATGCGTATTAGTTCTATCAGATTGTGGGATCTCATTTTACACTACCCGGAATGGCTTTCACGCGCAGACTGGCGGCTGTCTTCGCCGGTGTAGACAGCCGAATGACAATACGGCTTAGTCCCGGATTTGGCGAATCTTGCATCGCCCGGGCGGCCGAAACATCCTCAATGTCAATCGTCGCGCCTGCCAACGGCTCGACTGTCAACGCCAGCGACTGACCATCCTGACGTAATAGTAAGCCCTGCGAAGTTTTGGTTACCTCGGCTTTAGTAAGCCATTGCCAGGACGCCTGAACCGGCCGGTCTCCCGCCGTCCACTGATCGTCAATGGCCACCGAGCGATCGGCACGAAGCGTTACGTTTCGTTGAACACGGGCGACCTGATTCCGGTATAGGGGCGTCAAATAAACCGTGTTTCCCACCGCGCCTTTTTCAGCGGGCAAGGTCGTAATCTCGGCTTTGCCGGTGATGTCCTGACGAGCGCCATCAAACCGGAGAATGTTATGGCCTTCGGGCCCCACCCGGAAGGTGTTCCAGCGGGTGCTATTCTGTGAATAGTCCCAAAGCGTGAGTTTGGCAGCCCGCATTTTATCGTAGCTCTCCGTTCCCAGGTCAATCGCCCAGCGAACGCCATCGGCTTCCAGAATAAAACTGCCTACATCCATGTGCGCGTGCGAATGATTAGGTGTACCCCCTTTGATGGCCACGAACGTAGCGCGTGGGTCATTCCAGGCCGAGCGCATAACGGCAATGGGCAGTACGCCCGTAGCCGTCCAGTGAAGGGGTAGTGTGTTATCGCCGACCGGCACGCCCGGTTCCCACCAGAGTAGTTCCAGAGGTAGATGGCGGCTGCGAGCCTGCGCCGTTTTCTGATCGCCACCCGCTTTCAAACCAGAAGCCAGACTGGCTAAATCGGCCAGTTCCTGTGTGGCAAGATCCCGGCGCTTCAGTTCACGGGCGAACCACAGCATGATAGGCTCGTTCTGCTTCTCAAGGTGGTAGTCGGAGAAGTTAAAATCCAGCCCACTCGGCGCAACCATTTGCAGGTTAAAATCGGCCGTCTTCAGAAAGCCGGGCAGCTTTTCGAGGCCATAACTATTCCCCAGCGCCGACCGGAGCGCTTCGATCAGAAGAACATGAAACGACGTACCGTACGACCAGTAGCTTGGTCCTTCGGGGTAAGAACCATCGGGCGCATACACGGCTCCAGCTTTAGGTACGTTTTTAATGGCCCGGTTTACGATTTGCTGGGCTAGTTCGGGATCTCGTTCCGCAATGGCTAACGCGCCCACACTCAAGCCAGCATTACAAACCTGATTCCAATTATAGTCCCCATCGACCCAGCCATTGACTCCTTCCTGCACGTCGAGGGAGGGTTGAAGTGCATTCGTTATAATGGCCTGCGCAATGTGCTCACGTTCATCCGCGGACAGGTCGTCGTAGAGCCAATCCAGGCCAATACCGGCAGCCAGTGCCGCTTCACCCACATCCAGAAAATGGTTCGTACCCCAGTTTTTCAGGTCGGCAAGCGCACGAAGTTCCTGTCGGGCTCGCTCAACGTAACGTTTGTCGCCACCAAGCCGGTACGCCATAGCCAGGGTGATGATTCGGCCCTGAACCTGCCGCATCGGCCCCATCAAGAAGCCCGTCGTTGTGTACGTGGTTGGGCTTGTCGTGAGTAGTTGATCGGCTTCCTGCTGGATCAGCTTCCTGATCTGCCGCGATACAGCATCGTTCTGCGTCTTCAGCGTTGCAAAACGAGATGCACTCGCCAGGACACGGGGATGTGCAGGCAGGTTCTGTAACTGGACCTGCGCGTTGACACTTGCCCACACACCCGTGAGCAGCACCAGGAGTAAATGGGTTATACGTCGCATTGCAGCATGTATTTCATTCCCGCCGGATTGGCGTCGATGGTTTCAAACACACGCTTGGCGTCCGTTAAAGGCGACACCTGCGTGATCAGGTTGTCCAGCGGCAACTCACCCGAGGCCGCCAGTTGAATGGCCTGCTCGAAATCTTCGGGTTCGTAAACCCGCGCTCCGATGAGCCGCAGTTCGCGCCAGAAAAAACGAAACAGATCGACAGGTTTGGGGTCCGCATGAATCGCTACCATCACGATGCGGCCCCGCGCCCGCGCTACGTTTGTCATAGCCTGCACGCCAGCAGCTACGCCCGATACTTCAAATACGACGTCGGCCATTGCCTCGTTGGTAAACCACTCTACCTCAGCGACCAGATCTGTATCTTTCGGATTCACCGTAGTCAGGCCCATAGCCTGGGCCAGTTCCAGACGCGCGGGGTTGGGCTCCGAAATCAGTACGTGAGCGCCTTTGTGCTTAGCCACCAGCGCAATCAGCATCCCAATGGGACCGCCACCGATAACGACTGCGTTTTCACCGGCCTGCAATTCACCGAGTCGTACGTCGTGGCAGGCCACGGCCAGCGGCTCAATCAACGCGCCGAGTTTCAGCGACAGGTTTTCGGGCAGCCGGTGCAGCGTGTGAGCCGGTACGTTCCAATGCGACTGCATCCCCCCCGGCGAGTCGATGCCAATGAAGGTCAGGTTTTTACCGATGTGCCGCTGCCCGTTGTCGGATGGGTCGTCCGCGCCCGGTTGCAGGGGGCGTACCGTCACGCGGTCGCCAATCTGCCAGCCGGTAACGCCTTCGCCCAGGGCGGCAATTTCGGCCGATACTTCATGGCCAATGACTTGTGGTAGTCGCAGCCGATGGGCCATAGCGCCGTGATAGATATGAACGTCGGTGCCGCACACACCACAGTAAGCCACCCGGAGCTGCACCTCGCCCGGCTGGGGAGGCTGAATCGTGGCGGGTTGTATGTTAAATTCTTGGTTACCGGTGTAATAAGCCGCTTGCATTGGGGTAATGAGTTAAGAGATTGTAATGGGCAGAGGTCGTTCTAAAATCTGGAGCATGTTGCCGTCCGGGTCGAAGAAATTGCGGACCCGGCCACCACCAATCGCGTTGATGAGCTCACCGCCCCACGTAACGCCGTGTTGGTCGAGCCAGGTAATGGCCTGTTCAATGTTAGCAACGCGAAGGGCCAGATGCGACCAGCCGGGCGTCCAGGTGGTGCGAACGGGCCGGGACGTGTCGTCCTTCGGCATGATCTCCAGCAACGTATTGTCGGGGGCGACAAGCATCCAAACCGGCTTCGGGTGTCTGAACCATTTTTTGTAGCCGAGAACCGTACAATACCAGTCGGCTAAGGCTTCGACATCATCGGCGGCTACGGCGGGGTGATCGACTCCCCAGAATAGCGTTTCACTCATGGTTTAGTCAATAATTTTTTCTGGATAAATACGTCGGCATAGCGGTTCCCCAGCATTCGGGCGGAGGGCGTATCAAAGTGCGTTGAATCACCTTTGTCGGTTAAGCCAGCCGATACGACGCAATACGTATCAGGCACCCGGCCAGGTAGCTGTTGCAGGGTTGCATTGATCTTCCCAGCATCTGGATTGCGTTTAACGACAAAGTCACCCAGCGTGCCGACGACAACCGGCACATGCGGGGCATTCAGGTCGTTGCGTAATCGCTGTATCAACTCAGCCAGTTTTGCCCCGTATGCCGGTGCTTTTTCAGGACTTGAATCGCTTTCGCCCTGGTGCCAGATAATCCCCACCAGCTCACCGTTCGCCAATGCTTTCCTCGCCCGACGCAACGCATCATCGTAGGGATACGATTTGGTCGGTTCGTAATACGCTCCCGGCTTCCAGACATCGATGCCCGATCCACCCACGGCGCAGGGAATCAACCCGATGTTTTGGTTCGGAAAGGCTTCAGCCATTCGTTTCCCAAAGGCAAATCCTGGCCCAACGCCTATTACGGCGGGTTTATCGAAGTGCATCGGCTCGTGGGCCGGTGCCCAGGTTTCTTCTTTGGTCAGCATCCAGACGCGATTGTTAGGCTGTTGATCTTGTGCTTCGGGTGTGCCGCGACCGGCCATATTCGACTGACCAATCAGCAGAAATAAGCGGAGACGCGGTGGCACGTCCTGTTTAAGGGCCGTACCTATCAGAAGCAGTACCAGGGCGAGCAAATTGATTTTCATGGTCGTTGTTTTACCACAAAACCAGCCGTTTCTTCCGTTATACTAACCTGATTTTGTCCAGTTGCTATCCGCAAGGCCAGCGGCTGCGCCAGTGCCCCCGACAGTTGAATACGCAACGCCTGTTTCTCCACGATAACCTCGTTACCGTCCTGCGTAATGCGCCACTCGTCGAGTTCAGCTACGTCGTCGGCAATTAGGATGCTAAGCCGCGTTACGTCCGTTGATGCCTGCGCATCGGTATGCCGGAATAATAAGCCGCTGCCCGGCAGTCCTTCGCCCAATTGAGCCGGTTCGGGGTGATACGCGTCGTGAACATAGCCGTAGACCGGGCCAGACAGCACAGCCGGACCCAATTGCCGCAACCGCAACCCGCTTTGATGACGATGAAGCGTCAACTCGTTTCCGTTCGTCTGCACGATAGATTGACCATCGCGGTTGTTCAGCAGCCAGTTCCAGACAGTACGGACGGGTTCGCTGGCCCGAATGCGGTCAATCACGAACGTTACGTGCGGACCGACCTGCAACCAGCAACGGGTGAACTCCTGAATCGGCGATCCGTACGAAGCCGCCACCTCCGACACCACCCAAGATACCTCACCGACCCGTTCGCTATGCAGCAAACGACCACCGCGCTCGACCGGCGGGCCAACAGTACCGTCGGTACGGATTAGTCGCCGGGCGAGAACGTTTTGTTGTTCGAGAAGCTTAATCTTGGCTAAATCTTCCTGTAACCCCAGCGAGTCCTGCTCGACCGGAGTGCCGGACCACAGAAACGTGCAGGAGTTATGCGTCTGCGTGGCGCTTTCCAGCCCATGAATCAGGTTTCGGTAGCAGCTGTGGCCCGGATCAACCAGCAGTCGTTCTTTGTTATACGCCAGCATGAAGCTGTTCAGGTCGCCCTGCAAATGACCCGGTGCAAAAACGCCGTCGTTATTACCACCCTGAATCGCCAGGACCGACTTACCGTTCCAACCATCCCGAACGAACGTATTGCCGTTGGAAAAAGAGGCCGTCAGCGGAAGATTGGTCGCTTCGGGCGATAACGCCTGACCAACCTTTGTCAGGAGCGGCAAGGTCAGAAAACCCCAGTCGTTGCGCATCCCGAAAGTTGCCAGATCATGCGGTCCCTGCGTTGGACTCGGTTCGTAATATTCCTGAAAGATCCAACGGGCCAACCCAGCCTGAACCGGGTCATCGTAACGAGCCGCTACGTGCAGGAGCAAATCACCGGAGGGACGAAATAGGGCCGCTGAGTCGTTGAAGTTGACCGCGCGGGCACGAGGTTCGTCGCCCCAGGAAATCATCGCTTTGCGATACAACATGCTCTGCGCCATCCAGCCCATGCCGCGTCCGTAGGCTCCAATGTCAAGCTGGGTAGCCAGAGCCGGATACTTCCGGGCCAGCGATTCGTACGCCAGCATGAGCGCATTGGCCAGATAATTGCCATACTGCAACGATTCGCCGTAGCTGCCGTCGGGCTGAAAGGCCTGCGCCATGCGGGTCAGCTCCGGTGTAAATTCATCCAGTAGGTTTTCGTTACCCAGCGCGGCTGATGCCACCAGCGCCCCCGAGGCCAGAATGCCCCGCCAATTAGCCAGGTGGCTGTTTTTCTGAAGCCACCGCCGACACAACACCACGCCTTTGTCGTATAAGATTTCGCGGATTTCCGCTTGTTCAGCGTCGGCGAACACGTCATCTGCCAAGTCGAGTACGGCCGCAACTCCCCAACAGACGTGTGCCGTTTCCAGATGCCCCGTCAATGGCTCGGCATGGCTCCGAAACCACGGCCCTACCCAATCGCCAATCGGCCGACGAGCGATGGTCAACGTCGTACTCCGTAGCCAGGCAGCTAATTCCTCAGTCGGTTCCAGGGCGTACTGCATGGCCGCGTCGGAGAGGTATTCGGCACAGGGATACCACCAGCCAAGGGTAATGGTTTCAGCTTGCAAACCAGGCACTGCCAACCGGCTCGTCACCCGCTGCCTGAGCGCCTGACGAAATCGTTTGGTAACCGGGTCCTGGCTGGTCAGGATGGCATCTTTTTCTTCGCTGGACAGAAACAGCTTGAGCGTTGCAATGGCTTCCATTAGAAATACCCGCCGTTTTTCACTACGTCGGTTGGTTTCATCCCGCTCTCGACCATCTCCCGGATTTCGTCTTCCTTGTGCATGATTTTTTCAGCGGCAATTAATACGTCATACGCGATGTGTTGCGGAATCGAAATTACCCCATCAATGTCGCCGAACACCCAGTCGCCGGGCTTCACGGTCACCTCGCCCATCAGCACCGGTTTCTGGTAATGGTACATCCGAAAACGGCCCAGCATACCGGTGTTCGCTTTGTATTTATGAAAGACCGGAAAGCCCTGATCGAGAATCGCCTGTGTGTCACGAATACCATTCACGACCGCGCCCCGGCACCCCACTTTCATGGCAGCCATGGTCATGACTTCACCCCATTGCGAGGTAACCGTGTCGCCCGTGCAATCCCAGATCACGACCGAATCCGTGTGCAGGTCTTCGAGCATCTGCGCCCGCATCTCAAACTCGCCATCGGTTGTAATGTCCGGCCCACCTTTTACGGTAAAAGCCAGCCCGGCCATTTTCATGGCTTCACGTAGAGGGGAAAATTCGGGTGGCAAACTGGTCGCGTGCATGTTGTAATTAAACCGCAGCACATCGTTTACCGCGCCGGTGTAGAGCCGCAGGTATCGCTCCCGCATCTCGGCGACGGAAATCGGGAAAGGCGATGACGTCTTGGCATGGCCGTTGCCATTACCATTGGCGGCCGACGTTGCGGTATGGAGTAGGTTCGTTATCATCCGGCTAGAAAGTTCATGTTGTCGAAATTGATTTCGCGGATCACAACGTAATCCGGTTGGTTGAGCACGAAAGTGATGACGTTGGCTACGTCGTCCACTTTCAGGAATTTTTCCCGGGGCACTTTGCGGTCACCCCAGTAATCACTGTCCGTTGGACCGGGATTTACGTCGGTTACTTTGATACCTTCTTTAATAACCTGATCGGCCAGACCACTGCTCAGGCCACGTGCCCCAAATTTGGAGGCTGCATAGACCGGCGCGTTGGGGTTGGTACGTTGGCCAGCCATGGATATAACCGTAATAATGTGCCCTTGCCTTTTAGGCTTCATCACCTTCAGGGCTTCGCGGTTACACAGAAACACGCCCCGCATGTTGACGTTGACCATCTGTTCGTAGGTCTCCAGATCGGTTTGCGAGAGGTCGGTAGTCAGTACACCCATGCCCGCGTTATTGAGCAAGACGTCAATTGTTCCGAACGCTTCCAGGCAAGCCGCAAAACCGGCTTGTACGTCCGCTTCCACGCTCACGTCGCCTTTGAACGAACGGAGATTTTCGTGTTGCACGTCGTCGCTGAGCTGGCGGGTGCGGCTAAAGTCAAAGACTTTGGCTCCTTTGTCGAGGAGTTGAAGCGCCGTGGCCCGGCCAATACCGCCTGATGCGCCAGTAATTAGACAAACTTTGTTTTCGAGGTAATTCATTGTGTTCAGGTTGAGCCGTTGAAGCGGTTGTATTAATGTTCGAGTTTGGATAAGGTTGTTACAGTGGGGGTTTCTTCGTCGGTGATATCGACAGGTTTTCTCCGAAATGTCGGACCAGTCCAGTACCAGAGTACACCGGACAAAATCAGGCAGATGACACCGGCACCGAAGGCAAACCGGCCGCTCGTTTCGCTGATCGATGGCGTACTCATGACCATGAACAAACCACCTGTCACGACCAGCGCCACAGCGTAGAGTCGATTCATCGACCGCATAAATACTGGATTCTCTTTGGGTTTTTCGGCTTCGGTTAATGGCGTGGATAGACGACGAAAGAAGGTTTCTACGCGCTGACGATAGGCCGTTTCGGGTTTGGTTACAACACCCGACAAGAGGAAGATACCGATGCAGGCAACGATCTCGATAAAGGTGGCGACCTCCCACGCAACTTGAGGCATGGTGTTGAGAACGAGTCCAATCACCATCCCGCCGATAACAGTTGCCAACGCACCCCAGGGCTGCGGCCGTTTGAGCACGATACCCAGCACGAGCGGCAACGTCATTGGGATAGCGAACAGTCCGGTAAACAACTTATTAGCTTCAAACGCGCCCCCAAAGCCCCCGACGAACAGGGCACCTACCGTTATCAGGCCGCCAAGCAGGAGCGTCATCATCCGACCCACCCAGAGCGTTTCTTTGTCCGTCGCGTTCTTGTTGAATAGTCGCTGATAAATGTCGCGGGTCAAAACGCCCGCCGTTACGTTGTATTCGCCACTCAGCACCGACATGGTAGCTGCGAACATGGCCGCGACCATCAGGCCCATAATGCCCTCCGGCAGTAGCTTCAGACACACGCTCACGTACGCCATTTCGGGGTTTTCGAGGTTTGGAATAATGGCGCGGGCTGCAATAGACGGGAACAGGAAAATGATGGGAAAGCAGAAAAAGAAAACGGCCGTCAGCAATCCCTGCTTCTGGCTAGCGCGTTCGTCGCGCACGCTGTAGAACCGCTGAATGAACGTCCAGTTACCGCTGTATTTAACCAGAATCATCAGGTAGTACACGCCCAGATAAAGCGGCATGCCTTTGGGGCCGTTGAACGGGTCGAAGTGGTCGGGAATGGCTAACTTCATGTTCGCCAGTCCACCGGCCGCATTAATCGTCAACGGCACCAGAATTAGGGTCGCCACCATCAGGATGATGAACTGCACCACGTCCGTCACCACTACGGCCCACAGGCCACCAGCAATGGTATACAGCGCGACAATGACTCCACAAACCAGAATCGCACTCTCCAGGCTCATGTTGGTCGATGCTTTCACGAACAGGCCCAGGGCGTAGAGCCGCACCATGTTATCGAGAATCTTGAAAAACACCCCCGACCACGCAAACACCTGCCGAACCGAGCCGTTGAAGCGAGTTTCAAGAAACTCCATTGGCGTTAGAATACCCGCCCGACGCCAGCGTTTGGCGAAGATGGCGACACCGAGCAGGGCGGGGAGTACCGTACTCCAGATCAGCGTCAGGGCGACAAAGCCATGCTGGTAGGCAATGCCCGCGTAAGCCACGAACATGAACGTACTGAACTTGGTCATGAAGTTGCTGATGGCGCCCGATACCCACGGGATCGCGTTGCCTCCTTTGAAGTAATCGCCAATGTTCTTGACGAATTTGCCCAGAAAAAGGCCGATGCCCGCCATGAGTCCCATGTAAATGGCGATGGCCCAGTAATCGAGTGCTTGTAGCTGACCCATAGATTTGAAACGGTTAAGCAGGAAAAGGATAAGAGATTTGTGTTGCTTGATGAAGGAAACGGCTGGTTCTATGTCGGATTCAAGGGCTTATTCGGATTGTTCTTTTAGCTTGAAATAACAGAATAGCGGCCAGGTGTGCGGATGATTGCAATACCCCTGAAATGCCCTTCGTATGTCGGGTTCCCAGAAGCTGTACAGCCCCTGTCGGGTAGACAGCGTTGAGTTTATATCATCGGGGGCGGTCCACTGCCCTACCCAATAATCGGGGTAGTGCGTCGCATAATTTTGAAAGGAGAAGGCGTGTAACAACGACATCGCTTCGGCTTTATCGAACGTAGCGACGCCCAGCAGAACCGGATACTCCAGCGAATACCAGATGGCCCCATCTTCGCCATCACCGCGGCTACTCCACAGTGGTTTTTCCCGGATGCGGAATCCGGTTTGTTCCGGCGAAAAATTCCTGCTTTTCACATACTGGTAGATCTCCTTTTTCTTAGCTTCTGGCAAATCGGGTATCTGCAACAAGTAACCCTGCGGTTCGAGGCATACGTTGTCTACTCCAAACTGTAATTTGTCATTCAGATAGGCACGGGCCGAGAATTGGCGGTTTCCAAAATCGTCGAAGTAGGCTTTCGCGACACTCGACCGGTAACTTTCCAGGGCAGTGATGAACGAGTCAGCATCAGGGTTCTTTGCTTGTTTCAAGGCACTGATCAGCTTAGGAAAGATGGCCAGCACCATCGCCGAATTCAGGTGTGATTCCGCCGTTGACGCATAGAGGTTAGGAGAGTATTTATGAAAAAAGCTATCGCTCCAATCGGAGTTCAGCATTTTGACCAAACCATGCGAACCTCTGCCTACTTCATCCCGCAGATAGATAAACTGCTTTTTCAGAATGGACAATACGGCGTCCGATTTTCCATTCTCGGCTGGATAATACGGTACTTTTTCGTTTAGAAAGCTGTAGTCTTTGGTAATCAGTAGATACTCAGACAGCGTATTGAAAAGAAAAAGCTGTTCGTCGCTTTCCTTGTAAATAGATGGGACCGTGTAACCATAACCAGCATTCCCTCGTTTTATCTCACCATCCTCTTCCGAATGCTTCATGACATAGCGAATGCTCGATTTGGCGAGGGCTGGATTCGTATAACAGGCCGGGAGTGCCGCTTGCAGATGGTCGCGATTCGAGATATTATCCCCAAAATGGTAAGCGTACACCGTGCCCTGTGGAATGAATGTTTCTTGGTAGTAGGCACTGTACTTAGCCGATGCTTCAACCATGTGAGCGTTCCATAACATCTCCCGTTTCAGCAGTTCATCTTTTTCAGCTGACAGATCTGGTAGCTTACGTTTCCACTGAGCAGCGAATAAACCCTCTGCCGGATTATTGACTTGGGCATCAGTTAGCAAATCAGCCACCTGCTGTTGAACTGAAGGGAATGGTTCGGAATCACGAATGCCAATGATGATATAAAACGACTGTGTTTCGCCGGGCTTAACCGAAGTTTTCAACTCGGCCGTTAAGGTGTCCTTGTTCGTTGATACCTGTGCCAGCTGTTTCCCTGTAGGATTAACGTGCATAAAGACAGCCGGTGGCGCAATGTCGTATTGATACCGCTGCTCTTTTGTCGGCGAGGTCAGGAAGGTATTGGGTGCACAGGTTATGCTGGCAACGGCTGTTTGCTTACGTTCATCAACCGTAAAGGCTGATTGATACGCGAGCGGCCTGTTTTTCTTATCCGTAAATTGAGTGCCGATTTGAACGAAGTTCACCAGCATCCGTTCCGAATACGTCAGTTCTCGGGTTTTATTACCCTTGTTGGTTAGCGTTACTGTAACTACGAATGCCGGATTTCCTGTATGTATTTTTTGCGAAGGCTTGACGGAAATAATTCGTGTGCAGGCTAGTCCATCCTCTAAGGGATACTCGTACCGGGCGAAACCAACCCCGAACCTTTTCTTCACGGACACATCGCTGCCGGTGGAGGGAATGCCTACCAGGTTTATTTCTTTCTGTCCATCGCGGAGTTCCGCATCATTCCAGCCGTAGTTGGCCTGTTCAGCCGCGTTGATGCGCGCCCATGCCCGCTCTCCAGTCAAGAATTGATACCGCCCACTGGCATGAGCGAACAGCGTCATTTTGTAATTGCCTAGTAAAAAATAAGGGTCGTTGGGCAGCATGGCGTCTTTCCCTGTTTTATCCACTGCTTTTACGGGCAACAAACCCTTGTACTCATAGACCGGTAAGCCCATAGAGGACAAATGCCAAGCCCCTATCTGGCCATAAGAAGCCTGCACGACCAGCAAAAGGAAAAACACGAGCCTAGGTTTCATTACGTTTTAGTTAATCAGAACCAGCGCTTTTTCAGCAACCAAAATCGGTGAGTCGTATACGGGAATATTCCTGAAGGTGTATGTCGTCCCGGACTTACTCCACTGTGCCTTTGGAATCTCGTACACGTGCCCCGTTAACAAATCCACCCAGACCGGCGTATCGAAATTTCCGTTTTCAACGGTGAGATCAATGGGTGTCGTCTGGAACAGATTGG
This sequence comes from Spirosoma soli, assembly GCF_042684525.1. NCBI lineage: Bacteria > Pseudomonadati > Bacteroidota > Cytophagia > Cytophagales > Cytophagaceae > Spirosoma > Spirosoma soli. The sequence continues at coordinate 318,421 of NZ_JBHULN010000003.1, forward strand.
TTGGCATCTTAGCATCAAGCCAAACAGAGATAAGCTGCTTTTTTCCCGCTTTTTGTTGATAGCCAAAAACCGATACAGAATCACCCGTGGTCATAATTTTCATCTCTGGTCGGAGTTCGAGCCGATTATCAAAAATGCTGGCTACGTTCTGCACGGCATAATACGCCACTTTGGGGCGGATAACCGTTTTCTCCAGATCGGACTGAATCAGTCCTTTCATGTTCAGCACCGGCGGGTCGCCACCGTATCGGATGTCGATGATGGTAAACACCGACGTTTCAATGTCCCGGCCCAGATCGCCCAGCAACCGGCGCATGTCATACTTGGCCTGGCTGTACTCCGTCCAGTAGTATTTGTCGAGCGCATAGCTGGGAATGTAGCCCGATGGCGCTCCATTTTCGCCCTGCCGGAGCCGTAGTTTCGGTGAGTATTTCGCCAACACCCGCTTGAACGCGTTCACCCCTTTGTACGATTGTTCAGGCCGGAAAGCGTAGCTATGGTACGATACCCAGGTGAACAAATCCAGTTTTTTCTGGTCGGCCAGCACCTTCAGGGCGCGGTCGAGGTAGACCGTATCGGTATGTGTAGCGAGTGCGAAGGCGGCAATTTTGGCATCGGGTTGAATCCGTTTGATGATATCGGCGGTACGAATGTTCAGTTCAGCGGTGGTTTCGGGCGTAATTTTCTGCATCGGATGGTCCGGCTCGTTCCAGATTTCCCACTCCTTCACGCGGTCTTTGTACCGGGTCACCAGCGCTTCTACCCAGCGGTCGTAAGCAGCATAGCCTTCAGGCGACGTCATCAGGCTATTCAGTAAACCTGTTCTGCCTCCTCCTTCGTAGATCGGATTGCCGTACGACGTTTCGAGCCAGGGTTCTACCCCATTGGCGGCAGCAAAGTCTATGATTTCATCAAGCCATTTCCAGTCATACACCCCTTTAACCTTCTCGCACTTCGCCCAGCCCGCTTGTAACCGAATTTTCTTCACACCCAATGGTGGCAGATATGCTTTGTACGCCTGGAAGTCGGTAAAGTCGCGGTCGAGCGTTTCGCAGCCGACTGTGATGCGTGACGATTCAATGTCCTTCGTTGATCGGGGTTTGAGTGTACCAATTTGTTTCAACGAAATCGTCAATGGCGTTTTTACCCGATCGGCCGATGTATCAATGAACTGGGCGACTGCGGTGCTCAGCCCCAGCCGAAGAACGGTCGGAATTAGGAGAAATCGGAACCAGTATAATGGGTTTGAACGCATATTAACTAACTCGTTATTAGATATTTACATAGCTCACTATCGCTCTATCATTGAAACCTGATCAGGCTTTTGTCCGCAATCAGAATAGGAGCGTCGTAAACGGGTATATTTTTAAACACATACGTCGTCCCGGTTTTCGCCCAGTCAGTGACCGGAATGTCGTACACGCGACCAGTGATGATATCGACGTACACAGGCTTGTCGAAATTGCCGTTTAAAAAGGTGAAATTGATTGATTTCGTCTGGTTGGATTCGACTGGTATGCACTCGTTATTCCAGATTGTATAGAGTTGTTTCTTCGAATCCTTGTGCTCGTATCCATATACGGCCAGACTGCGGTCCGTGCTTTTGTTGTATTTCACTTCCCCTGGAGCCGTTTTTGAGTTGGTGTTAAACGTCGGTTTCAGCGCCTTGATACGTTGCAGAGAATGGTCGAAAATTGACGCTACGTGTTGCATGGCATAATAGGCGATCTTAGGCCGGATGGCCCGCTTGGTTGAATCCGACTCGATGATTCCCTTCACATTAAGCTTAGTAATGGGACTTCCAACTGACGTATAGTTCATATCAATAATCCCCAAAATACTGCACTCGATATCATGACCCAAGTCGCCGAGCATGCGCCGGGTGTTCCATTTCGCCTGGGTCAGTTCCGACCAGTTGTAGTCGCCCAGTGCGCCCCGACCAGAGCCCCCAAATGAAGGACTGCCGTTTTCACCCTGACGAAGCTTCACGTCAGGAGCGTATTGGTCGAGTACCCGACGAAGTTCGGCTACATGCCAGTAATTGGCGTCGGGATTGTAGACATAGTCGTGATACGTCATATTGTCGAATAATTTCATCTTCCCTTTCTGATGCAGAATCTTGAAAAAAGCGTCGGCATACTCCAGGTCAATGTGGCCCATCGACAAACCCGAAATTTTTGCTTCGGGCTGAATACGCTTGATGATGTCGGCCGTGCGGATGTTAAGATCAGCCACCATTTCCGGCGTATTAATGGTGTTGTCGCCAAAATTAGGTTCGTTCCAGACCTCCCATTCTTTAACCTTGTCCTTATAGCGAGTCACCAGCGCGGTCACCCACTTATCCCAGGCATTCAGGGCTTCGGGCGACGTAGGTAAGCCAGCGCTCAGGTTGATCCCTCCCCCGCCCGGATAAATGGGATTGCCGTACGACGTTTCCAGCCAGGGTATGATGCCACGGCTGGTTGCATCATTAATAATTCGGTCGAGCCACGCCCAGTCGTACTGGCCGGGGCGGCCCTCTGCTTTCACTTTCTCCGTTTTGGCCCAGCCTGCCTGCAACCGAATGCGTTTGATGCCAAGTGGAGCTAAGTACGTTTTATACTGCTCATAATCGGCCATATCCCGGTCGAGGGTTTCGCAGCCAAGCAGCCAGTTTGACGATTCAATTTCAGTTGTACTACGTGGTTTTATAATTCCCAAACGGGGAAATGATATTGATAAATCCGTTGTGACCCGGTCTGGCGTGACCCGGTCTGGCGTGACCCGGTCTGGCGTGACCCGGTCTGGCGAGTTGTCGGCAGACTGCGCCCAGCTTTGCCCTGACCAAAGGTTAACTACTACAAGCGCCCAATAAAAATAACCTATTCCCAATACGTTCATTATCAAAGCATTGTTAATCAAGTCAATCGACCCGCTTTTCTGATTTACCACTTATTATAACACGCTTACCAACGCGGCTCGGTCGGCAATCAGTACCGGATAATCAGGCACCGGGACCGCCGTAAACGTCACTCGGTTACCAGTTTTGCTCCACTGTTCTTTCGGAATGTTGTATACCTTACCCGTGATCAGATCCACAAAAACCGGCTGTTTGAACTGCCCCTCCACCGTCAGCGTCGTGGGCTTGGGGGTGTACTCGTCGGCAGGCCGGGCTTCTTTGTTCCACAGCGTCACCAAACTGCCGCCGTTGGTTTTGTGCCGGTAGGCAAAGGCACTGACCGTTTCCTGGCTGACGTTAGGCTTCACCTGTTGCAACGTCTCGATCTGATCGTCGAACAGGGAAAACACATGCTGAGCCGCCTGGTATGCCCGTTTCGGGCGTTTAATGGTTTTGTCTGGATTGGTTTGCAGTAAACCCTTTGTATTCACGCCAACCATGTGATCGCCAGCCGCGTAATGAATGTCGGAGATGGTGAACAGGTTGGTCGATATACCGCGTCCGTGGTCGCCGAGCATCCGACGGAGGTCCCACTTGGCTTGAGTCAACTCACTCCAGTCCTGATCGCGGAGGGCGCCGATGGTAACAGCCTTAGGCGTTGACGGTGCGCCGTTTTCGCCCTGCATAAACACAATCTTGGGATTATAGGACCAGACAAGCTTTCGCATCTCTTCAATTTTGGGATACGACGTATCCGGATTGTGCGCGTAACCGTGATAAGTCAGAATGTCGACCAGATCCAGTGCATTCTCACGTTTGAGTACCTCAAAGAAGTCGCGCATCCAGTCTAGTTTCGTGACGCTGGCCATACCGAGGGCAAAGAGCCGGGCGTTGGGTTGTATGCTCTTTACGAAGCGGGCTGTACGGATATAAAATACGCCTAATTCTGTGCCCGTGTTTAGCGGATTGCCGTCGGGTTCGTTCCAGATTTCCCACTCCGGCACCTGGTCTTTGTAGCGCGTCACCATCGCCCGCACCCAGTTGTCCCAGGCAGCTAACCCTTCGGCCGAAGTCGGGATACGGCCCATCAGCTTCGCTTCACCACCGCCTTCGTAAATCGGGTTGCCGTACGACAGCTCAACCCAGGGCGACACGCCACGCGAAGCCGCGTCGGGTATGACGGCGTCCAACCAGGCAAAATCGTATTGGCCTCTCACTTTCTCGCACTTCGACCAGCCGCCCTGTAAGCGTATCCGTTTGGCACCCAGCGGCCCGAGGTACGTCTTATAAGATTGGTAGTCCGTATAGTCCCGGTCGAGTGTTTCGCCCCCGATGCTCCAGGTGCTGGATTTAATGTCTTTAGCGTCGCGGGTTTTCAGCTTGCCAACCTCTTTCCAATTGGGTTTAGCCAGGGCTAGAGTTTCGCTTTTCAAGACGGGCTCACCTCCGTTCGGTTGAGCGGTAAGTGTGCCGGACAGCAGCAAACATGCAAATAAAACAAGCGTATTATTCATACATCGAGGGCGGCTAGAATTGTAAGCGATACGTATTGAGCTGCCGACCGTTAAAACTGGTTTTCAATTGATTATCGGCCGGGCTTAACTCCTGCTCATTGGTTTCAATGTGCGTGGTTTGCCAGGCTCTGCGAACAGGCAATGCCAGGTTTAACGTAGGCGTAGTAGTAGTCTTTTCCAGGTTCCAGAATCGGGCAATCAATCCATTCTTAATGCCTTCTTCACTGGGTTTCAGACTCCAGAGCAGCACACTCGGCGCATCGGTCTTCAGTAACGAAAAGGTTGTTTCGGGGAAGACTGACTGCGTACCGGTTACCGCTCCCGTTACCAATGGATTCTGATGTTCGAGCGAGAACTTCATGGCGGTCAGGGCATTGAATGCGCTTGAACGGGTGGTGAGGGCAAAATGATAGCGTAAGGCTTTTGCTCCGTTTTGATTGTAAATGCCTAACCGCAACGTATCCTTTTTGCCCGACCCGTACGTATCGACCTGACCTCCCGCCAGGGCGTTGAACTGCGACGACGTTTCCCAAAGCGAATCGGGCGCACTTTGGCCCAGCTTGAAGAAACTACAATCCTGGTTGGAGATCGTAACGCCGTAATTCGGTTCGCCAACGTCGGCAAAGTGGTTGAACGTCTGCCAGTCATACCGTGCGTTCTGGCTGGCATAATGACCACCGCGCGTTTCTTTCCTGGCCGTCAGAATAGCCCCCAACTCTTCATGATTGGTGGTTGGGTTGGTCAGATTTAGCGAAAACGACCACGTTTTTACGTCGCCGAAGTTCGCCTGAATGCTATCTTCAATGTCGATGCGGCTCGGGTTGTTAGCAAACAGTGTTACCCGAACTGTATGAGCAATGGGATCATTGGAAACGGCTTTGAGCGTGACCGAAACGGGGCCCTTATCTTCGATTACGAGTGGGTTACCAGCCTCGGGATTTTTCGTGCCTAAATCATTCAGCAACCGAGCATTTTGCATACGTACCAACTGACGGTTATTGGCTTTACGGTCGTACAACTCGCTGATCACTCCCGACTTTTTCAGTCGAATCCGAAAGTATTCATTCTGAATAAACTCCCCCATTATCTGCGCGGCATCCGGCTGTTTTTTACCCGCTCCCTGCTGTATCTCGTACACCTTATACCCCACTGACGGTACGTTCTCGGCCAGAATCCGGACGAACGTCTTACCGCCTTTCTGGATTCGCTGGCTAACTACTTCACGGTTCGTTTCAAGGTCGATCACCCGAACAGGGCCTGTTCCGGCATACGCAACGTCGGCCGCATCAGTACGTGACCAGTTCAGCGAGTTGAATACGTAAAACCGTTGGTTATCTGTCTTCTTCAGCTGCTGGCCCATCGCCAGGGTCCCCCGGTTGAACAGCGTATCGACGTAGCCGACAATCCGATGATGCAGTTTGGTCTGCCAGTTGGCCCGGTCCTTCTTGGACACAGGTCCATCGGCTGTCCAGTCGTGTTCCCAGTATAGACCGTAGGCTTCCCAGGCCAGATTACGCGCTTCCTGTAAATCGCGCCCAAAGGTGCTGTCCTTCAGGGAAACTAGCGCCGATAGCGCTTCGGCCGAGCGTAGTTTTTCCGTTGCCCGCCGAATGTGGGCTGTGGTTTCGTTCATCGACACGGGGTACAGGTCCCATTCGTTGCCGTAACTTACCGACTCAGCCGGGAGCTTCGCATACGTGCGCTCTACATCGGCAAAGAAATCTTCTTCATTAGAGACTCGCACCTTGCGCGTATCGGTCGAATACTGTTGGGCCGCTTTGATAAACGGGGGCGACACGTACGTATCCAGATCATCCCAACCGTAGCCAAACGCACCCGCTACGTTAAAGGGATAGGTTGACTCTTCGGATAGGGTATTACACATGGCCGTCATGTCCTCGACCACCTTACCCATGTCGCCGACAATATCGGTTGGCGCTTTCTCCCGACGTGCTTCGGCATAACCGCCCAGCGTTCGGCCGTTGTAGATCGGTCGGTTATACCATTTCATCGTTACGTGCCGGCCATCCTGCCCCATGTAGCGGTAGAGTTGGTTTCGGCGATGCGCCAAACTCACGTTTGATATACGGCTGGCGCAACCGCACACGCCACGCCAGCTATACTTTGCCCCAGAGCCAGCCCAAAGTGAACTTAACCCAAGTGGCAACGTCTGATTTTCCATGCACACGGCCAGGCGGAATCGCAGGTTCCACTGGCGTTCGAGCTGGCCCGCGTAGTACATGCCCCGGAGTACGGCTTCCGTCGGTTGACCACCGTATGTACTCACCAGCCCATTCAGCGGACTGCTGATGTGCCCTGTGCGAATGCGACCAATCAGCCGTTCGAACTGGGCCGGACTGCGGAACTTCTGATACGTTCGCAGCCAGTAGCTTCCATCGCAGTTGAACCGCGCCTGAAAATCGTCGGGGTTATGCTGCGTTGAGTCGATCTGATTCAGGTAATAGTCGAGCATCCGCACAAACACCGTGTCGTACTGCGCTTCGTTGCCCGTCCACATATAATCCGTATGGTCGTCATTCGCCAGGTACAGTCGTTTGACCGGCTGCGCCCAAAGCGAAGACACCATAAAAATTAGACAGACAGATACCAGATAGCAGGTTGCTCGTTTCATACCAAAAACGCTAAAGAATTCAGGTCACTATTAACCGGTCAAACTCAATACCCAGGGTTCTGCGTCAGTGTCTTGTTGAGAAGGATTTCCCGCTGCGGAATCAGGTACAAATTATTGAAAGGCTGCACTTTAGCGCCTTTTGCCTGCATGACCGGCACGAAGCGATTCGTGCGGACCAGATCAAACCAGCGGTGGCCTTCAAACGCCAGTTCAACCCGCCGTTCCTGCTCCATCGCTAAGCGAAAATCAGCCTGCGACAAACCTGACTTATCGGCCAGTCCGGCCCGTTTGCGAATCTGATTCAGGTAGGGCAGCGCTTCGGTTGTGCGACCTAATTCGTTGAGGGTTTCGCCGTACATGAGCAAGACGTCGGCGTAACGTAATAGCGGGAAATCAACGTCTGAATCACCATTCAACGCCCCTTGTTGGCGGTATTTTACAACGTAGCGCTCATTGACCGTCGTGCCATTCGTCGCTTTATACGAGCTGGCCATCGACGCATCTTTCCGCAAATCACCCGGCTCGTAAGCGGCTTCCATATCTGCAGTGGGTCTGTTGAAACCGCCCCCGGTTCCGCCACCAGCCCCCAATAGCGCGACACCCGAATTGACCGCGGCCCAGTTCGACCACAAATCGCTTCCTTGCCCGATCTGGCCGGGTTCATTTCCCTGACCAAGCAAGCCTGATTTATACTGCACGGCCAAAATGTATTCTTTATTAGCCGCGAATGATGTAGTAGCCGGGAATATATCAGCGTACTTAGCCATCAGGCTATACGCATTGCCATCGATCACCTCTTTAAGTTTGGCAGCCGCCGTGTCGTACTGCTTCAGGGTCAAGTAGACTTTACCCAGCAACGTTTTGGCCGCCCAGGAGGAAGCCCGACCTGCTTCGGCAGCAGGGATTGTAGCGGGCAGTTTCGTTTCAGCCGTTTTTAAATCGTCGATGATCTGGGCATAAACGTCGGCAGCGGGCGACCGGGGAATACTATTCGCATCGTACGGCGACGTAATTTCGTGAACAGATAGCTGAACATCACCGAAGAAACGCACCAGATTAAAGTAGAACCAAGCGCGCATGAACTTGGCTTCGCCTTCAAACCGGTCTTTTGACGCCTGTGGAATGTTGGCCGCCGGTAAGCGATCCAGAATTGAGTTGGTGCGGGCAATGCCGACGTAATGACCCGTCCAGGCGGTTGAGATCGTTGAACTGGATAGCGAAAAGTTGTAATCTTCAAAATAGTATAACTCCGTTGCGGTTCCTCCCCGCGCTTGTCCGGTTTCTGTATTATCGGTGGATAGTTCGGTCATGTATAAATACGGGCCGCTTCCCTGACCAATAATGCCTGTGTTCTTGAATGTGCCATACACCCCAATCACTGCATTATTAAAATCAGAAGCCGTCTTGTAAAAATTAGCCTCGCTCCGTTCAGTTTGGGGCACCTGATCGAGTGATATATCACTGCATGAGCAGAGCCAGCAGCCCATCAGAACGATTGAAAATAAGGAAGTTTTCATCGAAAGATCCGATTTGAAAATGAGGTGATCAGAATGAAAGATTTAGGCCGAATGTAATCGTACGAGCCTGCGGATACGCACCGAAGTCAAGTCCGAACGAGGTCAGGTTATCCCCGCTGGCATTGGTTTCAGGGTCGTAGCCCAGATAGCTCGTGATCGTGTATACGTTGGTCGCTGTGGCATAAACCCGGGCAGAGCCGATACCGATGCGATTTACCAGTGCACTGGGCAAACTGTAGGCGAGCGTAACGTTCCGAATTCGCCAGAACGATGCGTCGAACAGATAAGCTGAGCTGAACTGCGTATTGTCGTTTTTACCGCCCCGAATAGCCCGGCCTAAGAGACCGTTGCCGGGTTGATCCGGCGAAATCCACCGATTGTCATACACGTACTTTGCGTTGTTCTGAACCCCGGAGTTATTGAGATAGAACGAGTTGTTGTAAACCTGCTGCCCCACGTTGCCGCTGGTCATGATGTCCAGCGAGAAGTTTTTGTACGTGAATGTGTTGTTGAAGCCAAAGTAGTATTTCGGGAAAGGGCTACCAATCACTTCTTTGTCATTGTCATTGATAACGCCGTTGCCATCAATATCTTTCCATTTTACGTCGCCAGCGTGGGCGTTCGGTTGTGCGGTGTATTCTTTAGCTTCCTGCTCGGTCTGAAAAATCCCAAGAAACCGGCGTCCCCAGAAACTACCGATCGGATACCCCACCTGCGTTACAGCATAGGCAGGCCGTCCGGCCGACGCGCTGAAGATACGGTCAGCATCGCTACTCATCTCCAGCACCTTGTTTCGGTTGAAGGTAATGTTAACATTCGTGCTCCATTTGAGTGCACCAACCAGATTACGCGAGCTCAGGCTCAACTCCACCCCCTTATTTTCTACCTTGCCCAAGTTGACTACCGCCGTCGTCAGTCCCGTTACAGCCGGGGTCTGGATCGTAAATAGCATGTCGGTATTTACCTTGCGGTAATAGTCGCCGGTTACCGAAATACGACCATTGAGCACAGCAAAATCAACACCCACATCAACCTGTCGGGTCGATTCCCAGCCCAGGTCAGGGTTCGTGAACGATGAGCGGCTCAACCCAGGTGTCAGCGCGTCGCCGACAATGTACCGAACGCTCGACAACTGCCCAATGGCCCGATAATTACCAATTGCATTGTTGCCCGTCAGGCCGTAACTGGCTCTGAATTTGAGGTCGCTCACCAGCGTCTGTCCTTTCATGAACGGCTCTTCGGACACCCGCCAGCCAACAGAAGCTGATGGGAACGTACCCCAGCGGTTATCGGCCCCGAAGCGCGACGAACCATCGCGTCGGAGGGTCGCCGTAATCAGGTACTTGTCGCGGTAGGCATAGTTAACGCGGGCCAGATACGACAGCAAGGTATACACCTGAATGTTTTCGCCCCCGCTCGTAACGGTTCCGCCGTTGATGTTGGAGATTAGGTTGTCGGGGAAGTTATTCGCCGTTGCGGTGATGCTATTGCTGTAAGAACGCTGTGCCGTGAAACCAACGACGGCATCCAGGCTGTGGCTACCAAACTGCTTTTTGTAACTCAACGTGTTCTCGTTCAGCCAGCTGTTATCTTCGCTATTGGTCGAGGTTGCGGTAGATGGGTTGCTTGGATTGATGGAGTTCGGCTGCCAGGTCCGTCGCTTAGAAAAGTTCAGATCAGTACCGAACGTAACCCGAAGCCGTAGGTCCTTCGTGAACAAGTAGTCGGCATAGGCATTCCCCAGAAACCGAAATAGTGAAGGCTGAATCTTGTACTCATTCGCGATTTGTACCGGATTTGCTATTGACGGCTGTCCTTCGGTGGCATTCACATACGAGCTATAGGTTCCATCGGAATTATAAACTGGGATAAACGGAGGCATCGATTGCGCAGCACTCAAAATACCCAAAGCGCCGTAATGGCCTTCGGCCTGAACGTCATTCTGTTTTGTGTAGCTAGGCGCGAGTGATACGCCAACGCTCAATTTCTCTGACAGCTTACCATCCAGATTCGCCCGGAACGTGTACCGTTTCAGGTCCGAGTTGATGATTATTCCTTTCTGATCGAAGTACCCTCCCGAGAGAGCGTACCGAAAATTATCGGTGCCACCCGAGGCCGAAAGCTGATAACTGGTAATGGGTGCGGTGCGAAAGATGGCGTCCTGCCAGTCGGTGGTCGTTAAGGTAGACGGGTCCCGGAAACTGGCCGGAAACTGATATGAAATAGCCCGTTTGCTATTAGGATCATTGACATTAGCGCCAACTACGTTGTCGAGATAAGACGCATTACGCGCTTCGATTACCCAGGCTGCGTACTCCTGGGCGTTCATCATCTCAATCTTTTTGGCTACCTGCTGAAACCCGGTGTAAGCGTCTAATTCAATACGTGCCTTTCCTGATTTCCCCTTTTTAGTGGTAACAATGATGACGCCATTCGATCCGCGCGACCCGTAAATAGCCGTGGCCGAGGCATCTTTCAATACGTCAATCGTTTCAATATCGGCCGGATTAATACTGTTTAGCGGATTGCCAACGCCCGAATTATTGACGGGGAAGCCATCGATAACAAACAGCGGGTCATTGCCGCCAGTAATGGAGCTGATACCCCGCACCAGAATGCTGGTATTACCACCGGGAGCACCCGAGGTGTTCGTAATCTGCAAGCCCGCTACCTGTCCCTTCAGCGCCTGATCGAACCCCGACACCGGTACTTTCTGAATATCGCGGGAACCGACCGTCGCAATCGCTCCGGTCAGGTCTTTTTTCTGCTGGGTACCATACCCTACTACTACGACCTCGTTTAAGGTTTTGTCGCCCGGAGCTAGCTGCACATCAACGGTCGACCGGTTATTGATTGCCGTCTCCTGAGTCAGGTAGCCCACATATGAGACCACTAGCGTAGCATTAGCCGCCGGTGCTGACAACCGATAAATTCCTTCTGCATTGGTAGTTGTACCGTTACTTGTATTCTTAATCAGCACCGTTACGCCGGGTAAGGGCTGCCCCGTTTCATCGGTTACCCGTCCCGATACGGTGCTGGGTGTTTGAGCTAGTAGTTGGCTTGTTGATAGGAGCCAGACCAACCCCAGGAGAGCAACCCGGTATGGAAATAGTGAGAGGTTATTCATAAGGGCTTTAGTTTAAATTCAACAATGATAAATATAAATTCATCAATGCAATACTAAAACGAACAGTTATAACCACCAAATTTTTTCACTTATTTATTTTTTATAGTACTATTCCTAGTTTAGTCGTAATTCGAAAAATCATAGATTATGCGTTTATTAAGCACCATTGAGCTATTTCGTATTAGAAAAGTGCAATAGTATGGAAAACGCTTTTAAACCTTATTTTATATTTTGATCTATATAGAGTAACATTGCGCTTACTATCACAATGATAAATTATGACTGTATTAACGCAATTTGACTTATCGGGTAAAACGGCGCTCGTCACAGGATGCAAACGAGGGATTGGGCGTGCTATGGCCGTAGCTTTAGCAGAAGCTGGCGCCGACATTGTTGGCGTATCGGCCTCGCTGGAACTTCAGGGAAGCGCCGTGGAGCAAGACGTGACAGCACTTGGTCGAATGTTTCGGGCTTATCAGTGCAATTTGAGTGACCGTGCTGCGCTGTATTCGTTTTTAGAGAATCTGAAAAGCGATGTTCCAGTCATTGATATACTGGTAAACAACGCCGGCACGATTTTACGCAAGCCTGCTGCTGAACACCCTGATGAGTATTGGGATGAAGTTATTGATACAAACCTGAACGCACCCTTCATCCTAACCCGCGAAATTGGCAAGGATATGGTGGCTCGCGGATCGGGTAAAATTATTTTTACCGCTTCGCTACTCACCTTTCAAGGTGGTATCACCGTTCCGGGTTATGCCGCCAGCAAGGGAGCGATTGGGAGCTTGGTGAAAGCATTTGCCAATGAGTGGGCGGCTAAGGGCGTTAACGTAAATGCCATTGCACCGGGTTACATCGCCACGGATAACACAGAAGCGCTTCGCAAAGACGCCGACCGTAGTCAAAGTATTCTGGCCCGAATCCCGGCTGGACGTTGGGGCGAGTCAGACGATTTTAAAGGACCAACTGTGTTTTTAGCCTCTGATGCATCTCGCTACGTTCACGGCACTATTCTGACCGTAGACGGCGGATGGATGGGGCGGTAATAAAGAGCGAATAAGTGAAAGGGTGATATGTCAAGCTGAGCAACAGGACGGTAGCTATAATGCATGTGGGCTCCGTATGGCAGAACGCTCTTTCGCTCATTCACTCATTCACTCTTTAAATCATCAATCATGGTTTTAGTCATTGTCAAAGCGCTGGATATATTGGAATGGGTGGCTCGTGAACCGGGAAAGGCGCACTCACTCACGGAGATCGCCGAAGCCCTGCAAATGAATCAGGCAACTTGCGTTAATATTCTACAGACGCTGGTAACCAAGAATTACCTGGAACATTTAGGCCGTAAGAAAGGCTACCGGCTTGGACCAATGGCTTACAACCTGACGAATAACCTCTCGTATAGTCAGAATCTGGTCGAAGCGGCTAAAGATGAAATGGAAAAGCTGACGGCTCAGCTCAATGAAACGTCTATTTTGGGCATCATCCGCAACCAGAAACGGTTCATCGTCCATCTGGTCAACAGCGATCAGGATTTACAGGTACGCAGCCGCACAGAACGTAACGTATATGAGACAGCAACCGGACGCCTATTGCTCGCCTTTATGCCGGATAAAGAGCGGGATGGCTTTCTGCAAAGTAATGGCTTCCCATCGACTGATACATGGCCGGAAGCCGCCACGCCCGACGATCTTGATTCTGCTTTAATCAAGATACGCACTGAAGAGTTAGCTGTTACACATTCCAGGACGCACATCATAGGCCTGGCAGTTCCCATCCGAAAGAGTAGTCAGGTCGTGGCCAGTTTGAGTGTCTTCTTGCCGGAGATCCGCTGCTCAACGTCTCGTCAGAAAGAGATTGTACAGGCGCTGCGACAAGCCGCTCGGGTTATAAACGAACGGCTCGACGCATAGTATACGGGCATATAGCCTAGCGCCTTCTGCCTGATTAGACTTATGTTGCTTGATTAGTATCCAGGAAAGACCAGACTTTACAGGCTCCCAGTATCACCCCTGTAAGATAACCATCACACCTTCATCTCCCACCCTTTTTCGTATTCTCGCTTCCACAATTGCGTGGCGGGTTTGTTGTCTTTGATATGGCCATTGGTCGCATCGCAGTGGAGGGTTGTGCCAGTACGCTGGGCGATGTTAGCCAGGTGACAGAGCAAGACGCTTTTGTGCCCTTCTTCAATGGGCGCCGTTAGTTTGGCATCCTCCCGGATGGTTTCCACGAAGTTGGCAAAGTGTGTCATCTCCAGGTCACCCGTTGCGCTGACGGTGTTGTTGGGGTCTAGTTTCGTAGATGGCTTGATCTCCTTAACAAGCTTGTTCTTGTCATCAAAAATCTGGTAGTCGCCCCCACCTTTATTGACCAGCGTACCCTTATCGCCGTAAATAATAAAGCCCCGACCGCTATCTTCAATAGGAAAGGAGCTGCAACTACGCCCTTCCCAGGTGATGGCTTTCCCGTTATCGAACTCGAACGTAGCCACCTGCGTATCGGGTGTCTCCCAGTCATCTTTGTAGGCATAGCGGCCACCCGACGAGGTCACTTTCGACGGAAAGTCAACGCCCAAGAACCAGCGGCAACAGTCAATTTCGTGATTGCCGTTGTTACAAGCTTCGCCCGTCCCCCAGTTCCAGAACCAGTGCCAATTGTAATGCACCAGATTATCGCGGTAATCCTGCCGGGGAGCGGGGCCTTGCCAGAGGTTAAAATCCAGCGTGGGCGGTACGGCCACTTTCTTACCCACGCCAATGGGCTTGCGGGCGTTGGTATACCACGACTTCGCGAAATAGGGATTCCCAATGATTCCACCCCGCACTTCGTTGACGGCCTGAATCAGGGCTGGAAACGACCGGCGCTGGCTCCCTACCTGAATCAGTTTATTGTATTTGCCCCGTGCCTGAATGAGCAGCTCGCTCTCGTATGGGTTCTGACTACAGGGTTTTTCTACGTACACATGCTTACCATTAGCAATGCCCATCAGAGCTGCCGGAGCATGCCAGTGATCCGGAGCGGCAATGAGTAGCGCGTCGAAGTCTTTCCTGGTTACTAATTCGCGGATATCCTTGATGATCGTCGGTTGGCGACTGGCGTCTTTTACGGCGTCCATGCCGTTTTTCAGTGCCTTCTCTTCGACGTCACAGAGGTAGCCCACCTCGACATTGGGCAGCTTTGAGAATGCTTTGGCGTGGTAAGCTCCGCGGCTATTAACGCCCATGACGGCTACGACAACCTTATTGCTAGGTGCGTTTTTGCCGTAAATGGGGAAGTTTAAGATTGTGGTGCTGGCGGTGGCCACAGCGGTATTTCTGATAAATTTCCGGCGATCCATAGCAATCAGGTTTGGGTATCGTACGCTAGTTTACAGTATGAAAGTACAGGGTTACACGATCCCTACTCACAGCCAGGTTTCCTTTACTAATTGGAAGGTTTTATCGTAGCGGTCGTTCACAGTAGCCAGGGCTTTCTGAACATTCTGTTGAGCTGATTTATAATTTTTTGCGACCTCCATCAGTCGGTCCGTAATCTGTTGACCCGTGGTCTGTTCAATCTCAAATGTCCAGTTACCCAGGCCCAGGTCGTAATACATCTGGCCCTTGATGGTGTCCTGTGGTTGGCGAAGGTAAAAGCAGGGGGTTCCATTCACGGCGGCTATAATGGGCGAGTGGCACTCGAAACTGAGTACTGTGTGCGCCTGGGCATAGACCCCAGCGGCTTCGTCGGGCAACCAATATGGATGCCGAACGACCTTCGCCTTCACATCGGCGGGCAAGGGATCAATCAGTAATTCATCCATAATGTCCACCTGGTACGTCATCTCGGGACATACCAGCACTTTGTTTCCAGTCTGGCGCACCCAGGCAATCATGGCTTCCCGGAGTTTGGCGTGATCGGCTTCTTTCCACTTATCGTTGAGCTCGTTAACCTCCCGAATCTTCTCCTCACTCCACCCCGTATTCTGCTTGATTTTGTAGTAAGGCGTAACCCGAAGCCGGGGAATAGCGCAGATGAACTGACGCGGTTTCAGCTCGTTAGCGGCAAGAAATGCCCTCGCCTTTTCGTCATCGCGGATGGTCAGGGCAAACGTAGCGTCGGGCGCAAAAGCGATGTGATTACCCGACAAACCAACCTTGCGCAATGCCTCAATACTCGCCGTCTCGCGGGTGAAAATCAGGGAGGCTTTGGCCAGCAGCGTTTTCAACTCCGGAGGTATAGTCTGAATTGTGACTCCGAAAATACCGAATGGCTTGCGGGTCTGCTCATGCCAGGCTTCCAGGTAATCGGCTGCCAACACCGACGGCCCTGAGCCATGCAGGAAAAAATCGGCTTGCTGAAACGCCTGCTTCACTTCTTCCGATTGGGGCACATTCGCGTTAACACCACCGTGAATGATGCGCACATCCGGGTAATAATGGTTCAGCATAGCCTCTACTTTTTCACTGCGACTGCGCTTCCACAGAATGAGTTTGGCCTGGGGCAGGCGTTTCTTTAGGAGGGCAATCAACCCCGGCGTATGGGCGATATCACCAATATTGACATCCTGCCAGCCCGACGTAAACAAAATAACCGGGTCAGGTTTGCCGCTCGCCACCCCAATTCGGCTTGCCAGCAAGGATGCGCTCAGGAAGCTGGCCTGACGGAGAAACTCCCGGCGGTTACTGTTCAAGGAATCACTCATATTTATATCGGTCTCAGGTTACGTTTATCGCATAATAGCCTCCTTACTAAAGGAGACACTTACTCATGTTACTGGTTTTGCCGGCCTTATTCGCCCTATTTTTTTATGGCGAATAAGGCCGGCAAAAAGCTGGTTGAGGCTTCACTCAAAGAGCACCGACTTAGAAAGCACCCTTTGGCTATATCGTTACTGTTTCAGCACCTTGATAGATTTGGTTTGTCGGGTGGTAGAAACACGTAATAGGAGCATGCCGGTTGATTGCCGACGCAGGTCGAATACGTGCCGTTCTGTCGCCGTTCCGTGTTCAACGAACCGGTTCTCTACCGTGTGTCCTCTGCTGTCGGTTAGCAGTAATCGCAGCGCTTGCCCCTCGCCCCCCGCAATTTCTACCGTTACCTGTTCACGAGCGGGATTGCCTAACACTCGTACTTGCAACTGGCTCTGCAATTCACCAGCGCCCACCCGGCCGCTACCACCACCGCAAGCTGACAGCCAATTGTAGCTGAATGTTGTTTCATTGGGTGTACCGGTTTGCGCTGCTTTTAGCACTACAGTCGGATTGTCGGTATACAGATTCAACGTGTAGGGACCGGGCTGGGTGGTCGGCGGCAGCTCGTTGACAACCGAGAAGCTGACGGGTTGCCCGCTCAGACCCGCATATTGGGGCGTGAATGTCACTGACCGTTCACCAGTACTTACCGTCTGACAACTCACTGTGGTTACGGCTGTGATAGCAAACGGATTACCGCTACAAGCAGCCAGCCAGTTATAGCTGAAGCTTATGTCGCCTTCTGTACCTCCCTGCTTTGCTTTAAGCGTAACAACCGGATTATCGGTATACAAACTCAGGGTGTACGGCCCCGCATTAGTTGTAGGAGCCATTTCGTTGACCACTGAAAAGCTGACGGGTTGCCCACTTAGACCGGCGTACTGAGGGGTGAACGTTACGGACCGTAAATCGGCGCTCACCGTTTGACAATTCGTCGTGGTTACCGACGTAATAGCGAAACGAGCCGGCAACGGGTCAGGCCCCTGGAATTCAAAGGCGCCCATATCTACACCGGCCCCCTGCGGCCGATCTATACCAAGAATGTCTTTAACCGTGTACTGCCCCGGCGCAGCGCTACCCACGTTGATAGCAGGGCTGGTCGTCGATAGCCGGAAATCACTAGTAGCGGCATCCACAAACTGAGGGTCCTGCCCGGTTATGTTCTGATTGCCGCTGAAGAAGGAAATGCCTGTACCTTCAAACGTCAGGTTGTTGTTATGTACGATCGTCGACGAGTTAACTTCGGTTACTTTCTCACCCGGACGTCCGTAAAAAATATTGTTATATACACTGATATTCTTGGAACCCTGGGCAATGAACTCGCTCTGAATATCGTCGGTCACCTCGCCAGTAGCGGGGCTGTTTACGGTATTGGTTACCCCATTCTGGTAAGTCGTGTTGTTGATAATCGTAACATTGTCGCTGAAGTTGATATTGATACCCCGACCACCGTTTAAGTACGACAGGTTATTCTCGATCAGGAACCGACCTGTGTAACCGCCCAGCGAGTTTTTGCTGGCGATGTTATTATCGAGAATGATACCGTTACCGTCGTAAGTTCTACATGTATTGGCACCCCCATTTTTCCAGCGGACAAACAGACGGTTGCCGTATGTACGATTGTTTCGAATGATTATGCTAGGAGCGTTACCGGGGTGGTTATCATAGTTCCAGCTATTCAGAAAGCTGATACCGCTGGTGCCGTACACGGTGTACCAGGAGTTGTTGTACGACACATTATTCTCGAAGGTAATGTAGTCGGACTGGATAGCGCTAAGCCCCCCTCCTCCGCAATCATGCACAACATTATTCTTTACTTCAATATGATGGCAGTGCAGATTAGCACCATTGCGCCCATCAATGGAGATACCGTTGCCATTAAGCGCATTAGGCGGAGTTCCCGTCGGATTCACGCAGCTACCCGGCTGTGTATACGCCTGGGGTAAGGTTACATTAGCATTGTTGCCGATGATCTCAAATCCCTGGATGCGCAGGTAGGCCACACCGGGAAATACCTGGATAGCGTTCGCTCCGGTTAACGAAAGTACCGGGCGGTCGTTCTGGTAGTTTTTCAGCGTAATCCAGTTCGCTTCTGTGCCCGTACGCCGAATGCTGACTACGTTACCTGATGTGGTATACGTACCGGCCATAACATTCACTACATCACCGGGTTTGACGAGCTGAATGGCGGCCTGAATAGTGCTTAGGGGTGTACTTGGACTTAGACCATTATTGCTGGTAGTACCCAGCGGAGGTGGTGCTACGTAATAATTGATGTTGCTGGCAACCGTGGGTTCATATACATCAACCGGTACCGACGACGATACCAGTGTAGTAGCATCTGAAAACGTTACCCGTGTCCTTAGTTCATTATACGATAACTGGCCCGCCGGAACGGCCCAGGTAAAGCTATAGGGGGCAGTCGCATCTTCGCCCAGTACGGTGGTGCCCGTGGCAGGAGCCGTTGCGGCCGAACTAAGCAGAAACTCCACTTTGGTTACGGTTTTACCAGTAGCCGGCGACGCAGTAGCTGCAATAACGACCTGCGTTCCGGTGATGAACGAGGATCTGAACCCCGGAAATGAAATATTGGTTGATTGCCCCATTACAGGTTCGAGCACTCCCCAGCAACACAATGTCACAATAAGCCCCGCGCACCATTGAATTCTAGTAATGCTGTTGCTAAGAGGCCGCACCCAGCGAGTAAACCACATATGGCTAAACAGGGCAATACATGTAAAAAGAAAATTCTTCATCTGTATGTATCGTTAAAATTTTTCGTTTTAGAACTGGTTATACGGCGAAGTCTGAATGAACTCAACCATTTTTCAGACGCGAAGAGAAAGTGCTTCCCCATACAAGTGAGGAAGCGTTTACTGATTCAAAACCTATGATTAATAAGCGTTAACCATCCGAGCCATTCGGCAGGCTACTATGGAATGGTTAGGGTTGTTGTTTTTTTAACAGCATAGTCGCTTCCGGTAATACCCGTAGCAGTAAGCGTAACTGTATAGGTACCAGCCTTGGTATAGGTGTAGATCGGTGCCGGGTCGGTAACAGGTGCTGTACCATCACCAAAGTCCCAAGAGTAGCCAACGGCGTTCAGCGAGGTATTGGTGAACGTAATCTTCTGCGGTGTAGCCGCATCTGCTTTGGTAGTGAAGTTGGGAGTTGCTTTTAAAATAGTAGGATCGAAAGAGATTAAGGTGGTTTTAAGAAGCGGATTTACAGGCGATGCTGAGCTGTTTATTCCGACCCCGATAGCTAATTTTTGCGATGGGTTTGCTAATAGATAGTTTAAGTCAATCTTCAGATCGAACGCGGCCGAATTCTTACCAGCTCCAATCGTCACCGCAGCGGGTAGAACAAGTTTATCAACGGGCAGTACTACAGTACCGACCAGCGCGCTGGAACTGATTAGCCGACTAACGGTATCCGGGTTAGCCGCAATTGTTACCGGTAGATCACCATCTACGGAAACGCCACCCCGGTAAACACCCAGCGGGACAACCACTTTCTTGCTGGCCAGATCAACGGTGAACCGATACGTTCCGGTGGTTGAAATACTATTAATGATAAACAAGCCATTTTTGGCCGTTGGCATGTATAGAATCTGCTGCGGATAATCGGCTTGGGCGAGTTCCTCATACTTGCAGGAAGTCAATAAAAGACCGCCCCCGAAGCAGACTAGAACAAACCGTAGTAGGTTAGCAAGAGAAAGCATGTGTTTATGAGATTGATAGAGTCGATTACATCTGGGCTAAGTTGTAGCCTGGCCTTTGAACTACATTTTGCTAGGCCAAGTTGGAACTTGGCCCAGACGCTTTACTTACCAGCCCGGATTCTGAACGATACCTTTTGAGACATTTATCTCGCCCTGGGGTATTGGATAAAGGTACATCTTAGGCTCAAACACGCGATTTTCAACCACAACCGGGGTGTACTTGAAGGTTCCATCGGCGTTTCTGGTGATGTCGACGCCCATCAGGGGAGCCCCTAAATACTGCGGCCCCTGCATCCACCGGCGCACGTCCCACCCCCGGTGATCTTCAAAGGCCAGCTCAACCCGGCGTTCGTTTCTGATTCGCTCCCGCATCTCGGCCTGCGACAGACCCGCGGGCAACGGGGGCATAGCTACCCCTGCCCGGGCACGCACCCGATCGACGTACGTTTTGATGTCGGCATGACCCGGCGAAGCTTCGTTTAGCGCTTCGGCGTAGTTCAGATAGATTTCGGCCAGGCGAAAGAGATTCCACGAATACACACTGGTGTTATTCAGCAGTAGGTTGAGGTTTTCGTTGACGTATTTTTTCAGGTAATAGCCAGTCTTGGTGGCGTTGACAATGCCTTTCCCATCGCGTCCACCAATCCAGCTTTCCACCGGCCTTCCTTTGAACGTTGTGTTGTTCAAAATGATGTTTAATCCCAGGCGAGGGTCGCGGTTTGCATACGGGTTGGCCGCATGAGCCGGGTTGTTCCAGTCGAAGTTGGTGCCGTTCCTCATCTCATAGGCATCAACCAGGTTCTGCGAAGGGGTTGTACCACTATTTCCCAGGTCGTAGCCGATGGGGTAATTGGCCCTTTCGAACTCATTGCTGGCGGCCCGCCGACGAGACAAGATGACCTCGGGCGTTGTGAAGCTATTGGTGATGAACAGGTTGCGGTAGTTATTGTGCAGTGCATACCCGGTTCCGGCCAGGTCAATCACCGCCTTAGCCGCGTCGGCCGCGGCCTTCCAGCGGGCCTGTCTGTCTGCTGTGGTCAGCGAAATCAGTTCGGGTTTTGCGTAGCCACCGGCCCAGGTCGGTGTATTAAACAAATCGCTGGCGGCATACAACAACACCCGGCTTTTCAACGCCAGCGCGGCTCCCCGGGTGGCTCGCCCCAGATCCGTATTCGAATACGTTACCGGCAAATTTTTGGCTGCCGAGTCGCACTCCGCCGTAACGTATTGGATACATTCTGCCAACGTATTACGGGTGACATCCCCAAAATTATCGTCAACTGAGTAAATATTGGAAATGATGGGTACTCCCCCGTAGCGCTTTACTAACTCGAAATAGAAATACGCTCTCAGAAATCGGGCTTCGTACTTCCACCGCTGTATGTCGGCCAGGCGATTTCGGTAAACGGTTTGCGCGGAGGGTGCCGGGTCGAGTTTATACTGATCCAGGTTAACGCTATCCGACGAAACCAGAAACTGATTGGCCTTCCGGATGCCCCGGTAGAAATTTGCCCACAGGTTCTCAGGCGTATCAATTGAATTCCAGGAGCCATTGTTGAACTTTTGAACGTTGGATGTTTCCAGCGTGTGCTCAGCTTCATCGGTAGCCGATGCGGTCATAGCCCCGTCGATTTGCAGATAACCGCCCGGGATATCCGTATATAAAGAGTTAACCCGATTCAGGGTAAAATCGTAGGAACGAGTTACCTGCTGTGGGGTAAGGTCTGTGTTGAGTTCCCGGTCCAGGTTCTCGCAGCCACTTAGCCCCACAACGACAGCTATACTCAGTATGGAAAGAATCGATTTCATGTTTTTGTCTTGTTGAACGCCCGGTTAAAACTGAAGTCTGACACCTGCACTCACCGTGCGCAGGGCTGGATAGCCGCTACTAACCTCCGGGTCGATATAGCCCTGCATGTAATCGAGCGAGAACAAATTCGTTCCGTTAACAAACACCCTGGCCTTGGTTATCTGGGCTTTATTAAGGAGCGAAACAGGGAGCGTATAGCCTAATTCGAGACTGCGCAATTTGATAAAGCTACCGTCGCGCTGCCAGAAGCTGGAGAACTGATAGTTGTTCAAATTATTAGATGCCGACAGTCGGGGATACGTAGCCGTAGCGGCTGTTTCGGGGGTCCAGCGATCCAAAGCAATCGGCGCAACCTGCCCGTTGTTCTGAAACGCGTGAAACTGGCTTCCGCCGAAATAAGCCGTTCTGCCGGTAACGCCCTGGAATAGAAAATCCAGATCAAAGCCTTTGTACTGTAGCTTCGAATGTAGACTCACGGTAAGGGTTGGAACCGACGTATTGCCAATTGGACGAGTATCGTTCTGATCGATGACGCCATCGCCATTCTGATCTTTATACTTGATATCACCCGGTTGCAGCGACGAAAAAATCTGCCGGGGACTGGCCGCAATCTCGGCCTGGTCTTTGAAAAGACCGAGCGCTTCCAGACCAAATGGCTGACCAACGGGGCGTCCCGTTGTGTACTGGTAATCAAACAACCGGATGGCTTCGGCATTATAAACAATCTTGTTCTGGGCGTACCAGCTGCTGGCTTCAACCATGTACTGAAACGCGCTGGTAGCAGAAGTCCCTGCGGCAGACTGGTTGCTGTACCGGATGGTAGCCTCAAAACCCTTATTGTCAATTTCACCCTGGTTCAGAAGGGGTAGCACTACCCCCGTATACTGCGGCACCGTTCGGTTAGGCGATACCAAAATACCAGACCGGTTATTCCGGAACAGGTCAAGCGTAAAATCCAGTCGCTTGGCGAGGGTTAATTCAACACCAAGATTTACCGTTTTTTGTCTTTCCCAGGTCACGTCCGGGTTGAATGCCCCTTCAGCTAAGCCAAACACCTGCGTATTGTTGTTTCCCAGGTAATAGGCATCCGTGTAGGGATAGCGCTGTTCGAAAATGAACCGGTTGTTAACGCCAATCTGATCGCTGCCTGTCAGGCCATACGAGCCACGGAGTTTTAGATACGTAATGGCGGAGTTCTCTTTCAGGAAGTTTTCGTTCGAGACAATCCAGCCCAGTGAAGCCGCCGGAAAGAACCCGTAGCGCCGATCTTTCGGGAAGTTTTCGGAGCCCATATACCCGAAAGAAAACTCACCGATGTACGTATTGCGGTTTGAATAGGTAATGCGTCCTCCACCACCCACGTGCTTGAAGGGTAGACTCTGGATCGCTGATGTGGTTGGGTTAACGTTGGTATAACTATCTGAGTTATACATTAGCAAAGCCGAAATCCCGTGTTTACCAAACGTGCGGTCGTAGTTCAGGAAACCCTGGAAGATCACGTTGCGCCACTGGTCTGAGTTGGCCTCGTTACCGACCAGTGAGGTATTCTGACCAAAGCGGCTGTAAAACACTTCACCCGACGCGTTTCTGGTGGCGAAAGCCCGCTCGTAAGTCTTGGTCTTGTCGGAGAAACTTCGAAAAAAGCTGTTGAACGACACAGCCGCTGAAATACTTAATCCCTGAGCGATCATGTCCAGTTGCTCAGTCAGCTTTAACGTTGACTGGAGCGTTCGGCCGTTGGAGGTGTACGAACCCGTCCGAAGCAGATTGCCCAGCGGATTAGTCAGCGCGCTGGTTCCTCCAAAGCTGCCATCCTGGTTATAGACCGGAAACGCATTGGGGGGCAGTTTAGCCAGAGCACTAAACACGGTATCGGTCTTAGTAGCCGCCGGATTGGCTTTATCTTCCACGCTGCCGCCCAGGGTAAGCGAAGCCGACAGGCGTTTGGTCAGATTAATGTCAACGTTCGACCGGAAATTGAAGCGGGAGTATTTTGAGTTAACGCTTTCGGGGTCCAGATCGCCCACGTTTTTGTATAGACCGTTGCTCTGAATAGCGTTTAATAACACAAAATAGCGAACAGTGCTGCTTCCCCCTCTAAAATTCAGATTGTAGTTTGAGATCGGCGCTGTTTTCTTCAGCACCTCGTTGTACCAGTTTACGTTCGGGTAGAAATAGGGATCACTGCCCGTTCGGTAGGCTTCCAGATCGGCATCGGTGTAGCGAGGGGCTTTTCCGTCGTTCCGTAAACCTTCGTTATACAGACGGGCGTAGTCGTATGAACCCAAAAACTGAGGCAGTCGCGAAGCCGTATGAAACCCCTGCTGAGTGCTGAAGTTAACAACCAACGGCCCATCACTGCCTCGTTTGGTGGTAACGAGCAGCACACCGTTAGCCCCGCGCAGCCCGTAGATGGCCGTTGCCGACGCATCTTTCAGTAAGGAGATCGACTCGATTTCGTCGGGCACCAGTTGCTCGTACGAACTCTCGAACCCATCGACCATAATCAGCAGATTGCGTCCAGACCCTCCGAAGGTGTTAATACCTCGTCCGATAAGCGTTGGCGTATCGTTACCGGGTTCTCCCCCACTCTGCTGCACCGTAAGGCCGGGTATGCGGCCAAACAGCGTATTGCCCAGGTTGGTAGCAAAGTTTTTTTGCAGATCGCTGCCCGAAACGGTCGACAGCGCACTGGTGATTTTCCAGAGGGGTTGCCGTCCGTAGGCAATGGGTAACTCAGCATTCCGGTTATCGTAAGGCGGTATAGGAGCGATTGTCTTCACGGAATCAGTACCCGCCTGTTGGCTCCGGCCCATCTGGCTAATGAGGCCTAACAGAAAAATCAATCGGATAGTAAGGTAGTGGTTAGCGTTCATAGGTGTCGTAGCGATTGATTTACCAACCTGGATTCTGGACGAGGTAGCCCTTAAAAACTTCGTTATTCAGGAAGGGATGCAGATACATCTGGGGCAGGAACGTACGGTTTTCAATGACGTAAGGCTCATACCGAAACTCCGTGCTGTTCGCAATTTTGTAGATCTTAATGCCGTACATTGCCCCAGTCATGACACCCTCATTTTGGGCAATCATCCAGCGCCGGATGTCCCATAAGCGATGGTCTTCAAACGCCAGCTCAATGTCGCGCTCGTTACGAACCCGCTCTCTGAACTGCTCTTTGGTCAGGCCCGTGGGCAGTTTAGGCATGCCCGACCGCTGCCGGATTGCATTGACGGCATCGTAAGCAGCGGGTACGGGCCCCTGCGCTTCGTTCAACGCTTCGGCATAATTGAGGTACGCTTCGGCCAGCCGGAAGACGATTGAATTCGGTACGGCACCACTAGCGGTCGACAACTGGTCGGGGATGAGTTTTTTCATCCACGCACCGCCCCAGCAGCCATCGGCATTCCGACCGCCCTGAAAGGTTTCGAGTGCTGGCCAATCCCGGTTCCAGAACGAGCCGACGTAACCAACCGTCTGAGCAAAGCGGGGGTCTAACTCCGAGTATTTTTTGAGCAGGTCAGAACCGCCCCCGTTCAGATTCCAGGTTTGTGGCGTGCCATCTTTTTTCTCATACTTGCGGACAAAGTTGTGAATGACTGAAACCCCGCCCCAGGCGTTGGCAATTGAAACCGGCTGAATCCCGTACCACGGAAACTGCGTTCGCCCCCGGCTACCATACGCTTTTTCGGCGAGCACGATTTCGGTATTATCATTCTGCTCCCAGGCAAACTTGTAGTTCTTATCGACGCCTTTGTCCGTAATCAATGCAAACCCACCAGCAGTGGCCAAGTCCAGGGACGCTTTGGCCGCGTCGGCCGCCAGTTGCCAGCGGTTATTATCCTGATTGCCGTAGCAAATGAGCTTGTTATTTTGACCCAGACTCAGGTAAGGACTAGCCGTGTTGAACAACGGACTAGCCGCAAATAAGAGCGTCCGGGCTTTCAGCATCTGGGCCACCGTTTTGGTAGCTCGTCCGCGGAAGTTGGGCGTGTAGGCAGCGGGCAGCAGCGAAACGGCTTCGTCGCAATCTTTAGTGATAAAGTTAACGACGTCTTCCACGGTACTCCGTTTCACGTTTACATCATCCGTCACCCCCAGACGTTTATCAACGATTGGAACCCCGCCGTACCGTTTGAGCATTTCAAAGTAATTCAGCGCCCGGATAAACTTCACTTCGCCCATCACCTGATTCTTATACGCTTCGTCCAGGCCGGGTACGTCATTGATCCGCTCCAGAATGATATTACAGTTCCGAATAACCGTCCAGCGGATGTAGTAGCGATAATCCTCCTGCCCCACTAACCCATCGTTCGCCGTAATCGTGGCGGCATTCCATTGCTGTGTATGGAAAAAAGTCACTTCCGATTCAGCTTCATCGGTAATACCCGCGTTGATGGTAGTCGTTCGCGTCGTAGGAATCAGGTTCGCGTCGTTGTACGTAAAAATTGAGTGAATACCGATGCGATAGGTACTGGTAATGAACGTTTCCAGTTGAACCCTGGACGAGAAAACAGTGCTTTCCGTTACGTCAACCCCCGGAGCTTTATCCAGGAATTCGGTTATCTTCTGGTCGCAGGATGATGCGATCAGTAGCAGCGCCCCACAAAAAACGATGTTGATTATTGACTTCATGGTGGGTTAAAATCTGAGGTTTAGGCCAACGTTGATCACGCGCGTAAGTGGGTAAGGCTCTTCGTTGGTGATTCCCGGTGGTTGCTCGGGATCGACACCCGGAAACACCGAACTCCAGGTGTAAAGGTTATTGGCATTCACGTAGATCCGGCTGGCGCTAAGGCCAATACGGCTCAGTAGCGTTACGGGAAAATTGTAACCGATCTCGACGTTTTTTAGCCGTACGTAGCTGGCGTCCCGCGTCCAGAACGAGGAGGCCTGATAATTATGCTTCTGCACATCGTCGCCAATAGACAGGTGCGGGAAGTCGATGGGCAGGCCCTTTTCCAGACGCTCCGGCGACCAGCTATTGAGCAGATAATCAACGGCTCCCGAATTTTCGAAGAAACCCCGAATCTGCCGTCGACTGTAGGCAATTGATACGTTGTCGGCCCCCTGGAACAGCACCGATAGGTCGAAGCCTTTATAATTGCCTCCGAACGAGACCCCGAATATCTTTTCTGGGAAATTGGAGTAACCGATGGGTACCTGATCATCGTTGTTGATAACGCCATCGCCGTTCACATCTTTGTACTTGATGTCACCGGGCTGAATTCGGTTGTTATTCCAGGACGATACCGGGCGGTTCGCGTCGTTGACTTCTTCCCAGGTGTTGTACAACCCTTCGGCCACTAACCCAAAGTATTGGCCAAAACGCTGGCCGGTACGGTACTGGTAGGAGAAGGGACGCGGAATCTCATCCTGAAATTCTACCTTGTTCCGGGCAAACGTAAAGTTTCCTTTCACGAAGAAGTTGAGGTTACCGACGCGGTCATTATACGTAATGTCGCCATCAAAACCCCGGTTACGCATCCGGCCCAGATTATAGGCGGGCAAGATCGAGCCTACGATAATGGGCACCGTTCCCCGGTTGGCCAGAATATTGTTTCGCTGCTCGCTGAAGAAATCGGCCGTAACGCCGATTTTACCCTTCCAGAACGCGAGTTCTACGCCCAGGTTTTGCTTAATAGCCCGCTCCCAGGTCACATCAACATTGCCTAATCTGGCTTCCTGCGCATAATTGTAGCGGGTAGAGGTGCTACCAACTTCGCCGAAAAAGTAGCCCCCTGTGTTAGTATTCGTTATAAGTGTGTAGACCGAATCTCGGTACAAGAACCGATCACTGCCAACTTTGTCATTACCAACTTCGCCATACGATCCTCTTACTTTGAGGTAGGTAACTACGTCACTTTTTGGAAAGAACGGTTCGTCGGATGCTACCCATCCCAGCGAGTAGGCCGGGAAAAAGCCGAAGCGGTTACCAGGAGCGAAGTTTTCCGTGCCGTTATAACCAAAGGTAAACTCGGCCAGATAACGCCCTTTGTAGCCATAGGTTGTCCGACCAACTACCCCCTGGTAGCCGTTGGGTATCAGAAACGCCAGGGCTGGATCGAAGTATTTGGTTTGGTTGTAGTTGACCAGGCCCGTTACGGCGTGGTCGCCGAACGCCCGTTTATAATCAAAGCCGAATTGCGCATAAGTCCGCCGGTTCTTGCCAATGGTCTGGGTAAAGCCGAACGGTTGTTCAACATTATTCGGCACCAGATTTACTGCGCCATCCGGCAAACGGATAGCATTATACGTCACCAACGTACGCCGGTTTACCAGCGTCTCGGTGTTGTTGTTCTGGTAGTTTACGATACCTGTGGCCGTTAACCCTTCGGTAATGAAATCGAGGGTGTAATCCAGGCGGAGTGAGCCTTGCAGAAAATTCTTAAACTGCCGGTTGTAACCTTCAGCAAACAATGTTGACAGCGGATTTGTGACCGTACCCAATCCTGTAAGATCAACAATCTTATCGCCGATAAAGCCCGGCGATGTCAGCGGATTGGCCCGGGCAATCGATTCTATAATTCTGGCGCTATTGTTGGCGGTGCCGTTCAGGTTATTGCTACCCGTCAGGTTTTCAGTCTGCGAAGACAGATCGAGTGAGGCCTTCAACCGTTTTGTTACGTCGAAGTCGAAACTAGATCGAAAATTGTACCGCTTATATTTTCGGTTAGCGTCGAAATCTTTGACCAGTTGGGTATTGTTAAACTGACCGCCCTGACTAAAAAAACCAGTCGACACGAAATAACGGACTTTCTCGGTACCTCCGTTGATCGTGAGGTTATGTTGCGTTTGCAGTGCCTGTGGCTTTAACGTCAGGTCGTACCAATCTGTATTGGGATGAAAGATGGGGTCCTCCCCTGATTTATACAAAGCTAGATCGTTATCTGAAAATTTAGGGGCGTACACTGAGCCAGAAACGTAAGCGTCATACCGCTGGGCCTCGTTGTAGGACCGGGCGTAGTCGTAACTGTTCATGCCCTTGCGCAGCGCCGTAAAGCTGGTACTGGCCACATTACCCGTATAGCTAAGCTGAGGACGCCCGATCTTACCGCGCTTGGTAGTGATGAGCAAAACGCCGTTGGCTCCCCGAATCCCGTAAATTGCCGTTGCCGACGCGTCTTTCAATATGGTCAGGTTTTCGATTTCGTTGGGGTCAATGTTATTGTAATTGCTCACCTCCACACCGTTGACCAGAATGAGCGGATCGGCGGCTCCCGAAAAGGTACTCACCCCACGAATGCGTAGCGTCGACTGATTATTACCCGGCTCACCACTCCCCTGAACGGCAAAAAGGCCCGGCATCCGGCCAACGAGCGAGTTGCTGATGTTCGCGACCGGCGACTGCACCAAATCTTTAGTCGTTACCGAAGCAATGGCGCCCGTTACGGTGGCTTTCTTCTGCGTACCAAACCCCACCACCACCACCTCATTGAGCTCTTTCATGTCGGGCTTCAACGCAATGTTAATCTGGGTCTGCGGTTGCCCGCCGGAACCGTTGCCATTACCAACCGTAACCTCTTGTTTATCATAGCCGACAAAGCTAAATACCAGCACCGCGCCCTGCGTGGGCACGGCAATGGAGTATATACCGTTCGCGTCGGTGTTCGTTCCCCTGGTGCTGCCTTTTAGTACAACGCTGACTCCCGGAATCGGCTCGCCTTTTTCGGTATCCGTTACTTTACCTTTTACCAGAACATCAGCCGTTTTAGCAATTGACAGGGTTTGTAAATCAGCTTTTGAGGCCAGCGCATTCGTAGCTAAAGCTCGATCAGCTTCTTGCTCGACCGATTGGCTGTCGGATGTCTTTAGCAATCCGGTTTCCAACGACAAATCTTTAGCTGATCTCCGGGGCAGGATTGTGTATCCTCCACCTTTAAGCTTTTGAAATCGTAGATTAGCGGGTGTGAGTACGCGTTCCAGCACCCGTTCCAGTTTTTCGTTTTCATTTAGCTCCCCTGAAAACGTTTTGTTCTCCAGCAGCTCTTTCTGATAAATGAAACTGGTTTTGTGGGTCAGCTCTAATTTTTTAAGGAGCGTAATCAGGCTGGTTATCTTTTCCTGCGCTCGGATGCCTTCCTGCGACTTACGTACGGAGGCAAACGTCAGTTGGGCAACTCCCTGCTGAATCCCACAAAAACTAGATAACCATAGGGTTGTATAAAAAAGGATACGTCTTTTCATAGGGTAAACGGGATTGTGTGACTGGCCAGGCTGTCGTTGGTAGTCAAACAGACGACCCTACGGCTTTTCCCGTTTTTTCTATGACTATTTTTTGTTAATTTTTAAATCTTCCTATCAAACCCTAGCCAGCTTGTATGATAAGGTGCTTTGTCCTTTTTACTTTCATTTTAGTAAATTATGTACCTAACCATTTATTCAGACATGATGCTAGCTATCAAGGGAGGCTGTTCATTCCTATAAACCTTTTCAATTAGCTTGAGCAGTACGATACAAATCACTATAAAATTATTGTTGTTGTGAACCTTTCTCATGCTTCAGCCGTCTATAGAGTGATTAGTCAATCAAGAATGGATAAGCAAGAGCAACTTATGCAAGCAGCTTTACAGCTGTTTGTACAATATGGGTTTCATGGAACGCCAACCAGCCGAATCGCTCAAGAGGCTGGTGTTTCCAATGGTACGTTATTTCATTATTTCAAAACCAAAGAAGACTTAGTTATTGCGCTCTACAATAAAGTTAAGAATGATTTGAGCCAGTATTTATTAATCGATGTTGATCCAAATGCCAGCGTTAAGTCCTTGTTTCATAACTTATTTACCAGGTCTTTGTTATGGGCGCTGGATAACCAGCAAGCTTTCTTTTATATCCAGCAATTTCACTTTTCGCCCCACCTAGCGCAGTTGCCAACTGAGGTGCTGGACGAGCAAACGCGTGGTCATCGACAGTTAATTGAGCGTGGCTTGTTGGAGCATACACTTAAGCCACTGCCAGCCAACCTCATTTATGCCTTGATTAGCAGCCAGGTGTTCGGCCTCTATCAATATCTAATCTCAGAGCCGTTGACGGATGCCGAGCGCTTGCAAGTCATCAATCAATCGGCCAATTTGACCTGGGACATGCTGAAAGCTTAAAAAATTTATTGTTTTATTAGAGTGATTAGTCAATCAAATTCAGAAAACTATGGAAAAGAAAACAGTTTTAATCACAGGGGCTTCCAGTGGTATTGGCAAGGCAACCGCCATCCTACTCCACGAAAAGGGGTATCAGGTGTTTGCCACTGCCCGGCAGACCGCCAAAATGAACGACTTGGAGCAGATGGGCATTCGGGTTATTGCCATGGACGTAACCGATGAGGAGTCAATGACCAGTGCCATCCAACGAATACGTAACGAGGTTAGCACATTGGACGCGCTCGTGAATAACGCGGGGTATGGGTCCTACGGTGCAGTGGAAGATGTCTCTATGACAGAGGCTAGATATCAGTTTGAAGTAAACGTCTTTGGCTTAGCCCGTTTGATTCAACTGATGCTGCCAACCATGCGGGCGCAGCACTCAGGCCGTATCATCAATGTGTCGTCCATTGGCGGACGAATCGGCGAGCCCCACGGCGCCTGGTATCACGCCACTAAGTTTGCGGTAGAGGGCTTTAGCGATAGTTTACGCATGGAACTCAAGCAGTTTGGTATTGATGTGGTTGTTATCCAGCCAGGAGCTATAAAAACGGAATGGAACCAGATCGCCCGGGAGAACCTGCTGAAAGTTTCGGGAGGTACAGCTTATAAAGATTTAGTTGAAAAACACGCTCGTATGTTGAAAACAGCGGACGATCGGGGTTCGGAGCCAATAGTGATTGCACAAGCTATTGCAGAGGCAATTCAAGCCAGGAAACCGAAAACCCGGTATGCAGTAGGCTCGGGAGCCACGATTGTTCTGACGGCGCGTAAGTTATTGTCTGACCGGGCGTTTGATCGGCTTATGTTAAGCCAGATGAAATAAACAGGGGTTACTAACCAAGTTATCGCTTTTGGGTGCTGATGGTACATTGTATGTTACTATCAGCACTCTATAAATGATCTGATAACCAGTTTATCTACTCAAACGAATACGTGTCGCCGTTTTTTTTCACTTCAGCCCCTAAGATGATGGCCAGGTTTTCGATGCAATCCTCCGGCACTTCGGTCCGTAGCTTACCGGTTAGCTTTTTGTCCGCTAGTTGAGCATCTTCCAGCTTGATCGTTACGCCAAAAGTATCTTCCAGACTATGAATGATTTCCGGAAGTGTTTTACCGTCTAGCACCAGGTACGACTCTTTCCAGGCATCATATACGTCAGGTTGCACCTTCTTTAGCTCAATCTGGCGGCTTTGGGGCGTCACGATGGCCATGTCGCCCGGCTTCATCACCACGGAGGATTGATTGTCAGCCTGCAGCTGAACCTTGCCTTCGTGCAAAACAACGTTGGTCTGCTCCCGGCGCGTATTCACGTTGAACTCGGTTCCTAACACCTCAATCTTTGCTTCGGGCGTATGAACGATAAACTTGGCTCCTTTGCGCTTGGCAATGTCGAAATACGCTTCACCCGTCAGCCACACCTCCCGAACGGGACTGTTCGACAGATCATCCGCTACCTTCAACGACGAATTGGCGTTAAGTGTAACCACCGAGCCATCGGCTAGTTGAATTTCCTGAATTTTACCGTAAGCCGTCTGATACGTCAAATCGGCATTGGCTTTGTATGTCCACCAGCCAAGCCCTATCGACATCACCAACACTACCACCGCAGCCGCAGCCCAGCGTGGGTCCGACCAGTACGGTCGTTGATACCAGTGAATAACCCGACCCGGCTGACGCTCGGTTGGTTGCTGTACCGATTCTATGTCGTTGAAGATTCGTTGTCTGAGCCGGGCAAGATCCGATTCCGACGGGTCAATTTCGCGAAACTGAATCGTTTTGACGTAGTCGATAGCTAGTTGAATGTCGGCCACTTTATGAGGGTGTTCAACCATAAACGTCTGCCAATACCGATCCAACTCATCAGTGGGCGTTCGCACCCAACGGATGAAATCAGGGTCTTTACAGAAGTCTTCTACAGTGAAAGCGGGATTCGGCATTGGATAGGCTTCATGATTGTACTCGTTAAACAGCCTACAATTTATTTTTTCCCGGCTTTACTCAAATAAAATCTTGGACACATAAACCGAAATGCCTCCAATCAGGCTCCAGAGCGCCCCACCCCGCTTAAACGAAGCCTGCACCTGGGTCCGCAACGTGGTTAAGGCTACGTTGATTGTGTTGTACACACTCTTCATTGTGATATCCATGACCTCGGCCGCCTGCTGGTAACTCAGTCCTTTCATGTACACCAGATACAGGATTTCTTTTTGGCGCTTAGGCAACTTATTGAGTTGAGCGATAACCAATAACTTCTGCTGTTCAACCAACTGCTCCTCTACTAAGGTTTGCTCATACGGCTGAATCTGAAATACGGCATCGTCGAAGAGGTACTCGTCCGAATCCAGCTTGTTCAGCCGACCAACCGTATCCAGCAAACGACGGCGTAGCGCCCGATAGAGATAAAAGCGGATGTTGTCGGTAGCCCCCAGCCGAGCCCGGCTTTCGTGCAGGTGCAGAAATAACTCGTGCAGGCAGTCCTCCACTACCTGTCGGTTGCGAACCAGGTTATAACCATACCGGTACAGATCGGCCGCGAACAAATCGTAGATCTTAGCAAAGGACGACTGATCACCGTTTCGGAAGCAATTCCAAAGGTGAATGTGTTCGGATGGTGGAAGACGGTCATTCATTGTCTGATTCCTCTTTATCAGCGGGCAACGATCAGTAATCCCAATCCGACGATGTAGCAGAGTAACATGCCATTCAATAAGCCGTTAACGCCTTTGGGTGCCGACCGAAATTCGCGCCAGACATAAATACCCCACAGAGCTGCCACCACCGTAGCCCCCTGGCCAAGTCCGTAGCTGATGGCCGGACCGGCCTTGTCGGAGGCCAGAATACTAAATGACATGCCGAGGCACCAGATCATGCCCCCCAGTACACCCGTCAGGTGGTTACGTCCGCTTCCCTGAAAATAATCGGCGTAGCTAACGGGCGTGCCCACGAAAGGTCGGCGCATGAGTAAGGTATTGAAGAGAAAGTTACTGATTAATATGCCCAGCGCGAAAAATACAACCGCTGTGTAAGGACTAAGCTTACCAGGCTCAGGCTGGTCGAAGTCTGGAAACATGGCCTTGGCTACGTAGCCATAAAACAAGCCCATTAAGCAACCCGCTACTACAGACAATAACAAGCCCTTCGTAGAAAGGCCCTGCGTGGATTCGCCCTGCGTGGATTCGCCCTTTGCCGATAAATCTGCACTAGCCGTAGTAGTGCGCCGGTAAGCAACGGCGTTGAGCAGAATCGCCACCACAATCAATGCCATACCCCCAAAGAGCAATCCGGCACTACCAACGGGAGCATTGAGGTAATTGACCACCACGCCAATGACCAGCGCCAGCCCAATACCAACGGGAAACGCGACGGACATGCCCGCAATGGCGATGGCAGCCCCCAACAGAATATTGGCCGCATTGAAGAGCACCCCACCCCAGATTGCCGAACCGACATTCGTAGAATCCGCCTGCCGGACATCAGCCAGAAACGGACGTCCCCCTTCCCCTAAGCTACCCAGCGTGAGGGCTAACAATAAGGATAGCGCAACGATACCGAATACGTAGTCCCAATAAAATAACTCAAAACGCCAGTTGCCCGCCGACAATTTCTGGGTATTGGCCCAGGACCCCCAGCAAAGCATGGTGACCACGCAAAACAGCACGGCTGTACCGTAAGACTCGATGATAAACATGGGTTTAGGTAGGATTAGGTTAGTAGCGGGCCAGAATGGGTTTCTCGCCGAAAACAATCAGGGTCCGTAGTCGCAGCGTATGATCTTTATCGGGGTTGAGCAGCTTCAGCCGGAGGGTATGCTTGCCCGGCGCCAGTTGGTATTTCCAGGTCAGGTCGTACCGACGGCGCGTGAAACTGGCCGGTAAAGTAGCCGTTTCTACTTTTTTATCGTCTACATAAACCTCAACCTGACCGGCGTACTTACTTTCATATTCGTAGCTAGCCGTTTGGGCCTTTGGCCGACAGTCGCCACTGACGATGAAGCCAACGCCATCGAATGTGGCGGTGTATTCATCGACGAGATCTTTGTTGATTCCTCGCTTTTCGATCGGGAAGTGACCGCCGAAGCCTTGCTCCAATCGAACAGCTTTGGGTGTTTGTACGGCAATCGTTACGTTGTCGCCAGTCACTTTGCCACCATTTCGTTCAACAACCTGAAGCGCGTGTTTCATGCCAATACTGTATACATCGTTGAGTGACATGGCCGTGTACTTAAAATCAATGTCTTCGGCTTCTTTGAGACCCTGTTTCCAGTAAGCAGGTATCTTGTCGTAACCCAGCATCGTCCCCAGAATACCGCCCGCCGACGATGGATTACAATCGGAGTCTTGCCCGGCGCGGGTGCTGATCTGCATGGTTTTGGTATAATCGCCCTGACCATACAGCAGCCCCAGTACGATGTAAGCGGAGTTAATTTTAGCATCGATATTATACGGGGCAAAGATTCCATCCGGGCAGCCTACTTCGTCGGCCCATTTGCGCTGCACTTCCAGCCAGGTACGTTTCCAGTCGTTGGGATACTGGTCGTGCCACTTAATGACGTCGGCAATGCACTGATAGAACGTACTCTGCGCCGGAACCGTTTTTAGCCCTTCCCGAACAATGTAATTCACATCCTTGCTGACAAACGCCAACGAATACATAGCCCCCACGTAAACGCCCCCGTACCAGCCATCGCCGTAGTTCATGATATGGCCGATAGGATCACCAATCTGTACAGCCGTGTTGGGCATTCCGGGGGCCATCAATCCCGAAAAATCCGCTTCGATCTGAAAGTCAATATCGTCGGCGTGGGGATTGTTGAGCCAATGCCCCGACTGGGGCGCTTTCATGCCGTTGAGGATGTTGTAACGGCCAACCTGATTAGCATGCCAGAGCATGTAGTCGGCCTTAGCGAAAGCGTTGGCGTGTTCGCTGACGGGCGCGTCGAGCCCCTTTTTCTCGAACACATCCACAAAGGTCAGGTCCATGTACAAGTCATCGTACAGACCGGGGATCTCGAGCATCGTTTTCTTGATGTAGCCGTCGTACCACGGAATAGGCTGGTAGTCGTTCATCATAGTACCGTTAAACTTGAATTCCGTTGGCCCGCCGAAGGTGCAGCCGATCAACTGACCCGCCCAGCCGCCCTTGATTTTGTCCTGTAAAGTCGCTTTGGAAATCGTTACGTCGGCGACCGGCACTCCGGCGGCCGGTAGTCCTTTTTTGGGCGTTGACCTGGGCGGTCCGGCGGTCCGGCTGAAAGCCATCAAGGCTGATAACAGCAGTAGAAAACAGCCGACTTGTAAACGTGCGTTTTTCATTGGGTTGGTTACGAATAAAGGAATGGTCCGACGGTTACTAAGGGCAGCGCATCGACTTCGTGGCGGTGGGGCAGCGATGCCTGGGCACCCATGCGGGTTACGGAAATCGACGCAGCTTTGCAGGCAAATGCTACTGCTTCGGGCAAGTGGCGTCCTTCGGCGATGGCTACCGCCAGGGCACCGTTGAAACAGTCGCCTGCGGCCGTTGTGTCAAGGGCCGTTACGGGCGGGGCCGCAATCAGCGACGCACCAGATGGTGTCGACAGGTAGGCTCCCCGCGCACCGAGTGTAATGACCACGTTAGGCACCCCAGCTTCGTGCAGTCGCTGGGCCGCCTGTTGAGCCGTAGTTTCGTCGGTTACCCGAACACCGGTGAGTAGCTCAGCTTCGGTTTCGTTGGGTGTAATCACGTGCAGGCAGGCCAGCACCGATGAGTCGAGAAGTTGCGCCGGAGCCGGGTTCAGCACTACCCGCATCCCTCGCTCGTGACTTTGCCGAATGGCGTATTCAACGGTGGGAATGGGGGTTTCCAACTGCAGGAGGATGACCGTAGCGTTCGCATCCATCTCAACGGCTAACGCTTGCGCTACCTGCGCCTGACCCAGCCGGGCGTTGGCCCCCGACGCCACCATGATGCAGTTCTCGCCCTGGCTATCTACACCGATCAGGGCAACCCCCGATGGTTCGTCGGCATCCGTCGTGACAAAATCCGTTTGAATACCTTCGCGCTCGAACTGCTGAAGTGCCTGTCGGCCAAAAATGTCGTTGCCCACATTGGCAACAAAGGTTACGGTAGTAGCCGAAGCTCCGTTTGCCAGCCGAGCAGCGGCTACGGCCTGATTCGCCCCTTTCCCACCAGGATTCATCAGGAATGTTCCGCCGATCACGGTTTCGCCGGGGGCAGGCAGTTTGTTGCCCTTAATCACCATATCGGTGTTTGAACTGCCAATGACACAAACGACAGAGGACATAATTAAGAATACAAATTGTTGAACAAACCTATGGAATAATTGTATCGATCAAAGCCCACTTTTTGTAATATTAGCTATTCCTATAAGACCAGAAACGCTAATCTCATGATTGGTATAGTTATCAGTTTATCTTGGCAAAAAGCCTCAAAAAAGCATTGATACTAAGAATTATACCAACCATCATCCAATTATATCTTAACAGACCTATCTTTAAACTTGCATTTTTTAGCTATTCCTACGTGACAATTGACATTCTCCACCCCCTTGTTCATTCACTCACTAAATCCGAGAAACGGTATTGCCGATTATTCGCCGGCCGGCAAGCGGGCGATAAAGGCTTTTTACGCCTAATGAATTGTTTGCTCAGCTACGAGACTACAGGCGAAGACCTGACTGCCGAGCTCGCACGCTCGTTTCCTGGCGCAACTCTTGAACCAGCCCGCAAGTACCTGTACCGGGTGATCATGCAAAGCCTCAGGCAGTTTGAGCAAGACAAACGTATTGACGTTCGCATCAGTCAGCTATTGCACGACAGTCAGATTCTGTACGAACGCGGTCTGGTTCAATTTAGCCAGGAGCAGCTCGAAAAAGCGCGACACCTGGCTGAACAGCATGAGCGTGGACTGTACGTAGTGCTGGCTGCCCGACAACAGGCGGAGCAGTGGGTACGAGGACAATTTGATGATGTCGACGAGCCAACGCTGGCGCGACAACACGCCCTGATTCGTCAGCAGGTCGATCGCACCCAAACGGCGTTGCACCATGCCGCGCTTTACGAAACACTGTTGCTACGGTATCGTACGCACGGCACGGTGGGTGGTTCGGCAGATACCATGCGGCTGAACGACCTCCTCCTGGAGGAGCACCAATTGCTTAATCGCCAGAAGCACAAATCCTTTGCCATGCAGCAACAGCACTTACACTTCCAATCGGCTTACTTCCGTATGATTGGTGATGGCGCCGGGAGCTTGCGGGTGTATCGGGAACTGAACAACCTCTTCCAAAATAACCTCACCCTATGGGCTGAACAACCTCAGTATTACGTTCAACTGCTCGAAGGTATTCTATCCGATTTGCGAATGCTGGGAAAGTATGAGGAGATGGTGTACTTCATCGACCGACTTCAGACTATTGATACTCCGGCACAGGGACTACGCCACACCGTCCCCTATCTGACGCTCTATTACCAGCTGTTACTGACTGTTGATCAAGGTCTTTTTACTGATGCGGCCGCCCTGCTTGGTACGCATCCTGTATCGGCAGATGAAACCACATTCGAACGAGGACTGGCCCGCCTGGCCCTAGCCACCCGCACTGAATTCGCTTTATTGCTGGTACGTATTGACGTAGGTTTAGGGAAACTTTCGGCAGGATTACAGCGGCTAAACCAGGTACTAACTTTACCGGCTCGTTCGTTACCCAGCATGCTTCACACACAAAGCCGACTCATGAACCTACTATTGCACGCCCGACTGGGGAATGCCGATTACCTGAGTTACGCGCTACGCTCGGCCGAACGAAAACTAAAGTCAACCGGGCGGAAGTCAGCTGGGGAACAATTCACCCTTGATTTACTCCGACAGTGGCTTAATGGTCGTCTACAGGTAAGTATTCTGCAGGCAATTGATACGTTCAGTGGCAGTCCAGCCGACCATCAACTAGTGCGTAACCTGGATTTGCGGGCGTGGGCGGCAGTATGTTTGCAGCATAGATGATTCGTGAACAGACTTTGTTCGGTGTGGGGCCTTACACATATGCTCCGCGCTGCTCGAACGATACACGCACCAGAACCTGTAAAGCCTTCAAAGCAACGTTAACCGTATTGTAAACGCTTTTTATCGTAATGTCCATCACCTCGGCCGCCTGTTGGTAGCTCAGACCTTTCATATAAACTAAGTACAAAATTTCTTTCTGACGTTTAGGTAATCGATTCAATTC
The DNA here is from genome assembly GCF_042684525.1 of Spirosoma soli. Lineage (NCBI taxonomy): Bacteria > Pseudomonadati > Bacteroidota > Cytophagia > Cytophagales > Cytophagaceae > Spirosoma > Spirosoma soli. The sequence continues at coordinate 357,720 of NZ_JBHULN010000003.1, forward strand.
CAACATCATCAATTGCTTTTGCTGGCCGACAAGTTGCTCCTCAACCAACGCACATTCATACGGCTGAATCTGAAACTCGGCATCATCAAACAAGTATTCGTTCGAATTCAGTTTGTTCAATCGGCCCACCGTATCCAGTAAACGGCGTCTTATGGCGCGGTAGAGGTAAAAGCGAATGTTATCGGTAGCGCCCAGCCGAGCCCGGCTTTCGTGCAGGTGCAGGAATAACTCGTGCAGGCAGTCCTCCACTATCTGTCGGTTGCGAACCAGGTTGTAACCGTACCGATACAGATCAGCCGAAAACAGATCATATAGCCTGGCAAAAGCCGTTGGGCTTCCGTCGCGAAAGTCATTCCAGAGCAGCGTATGTTGGGCAGGAGTAAGCTGAGAAGTCATAGTGGGCGGTAAAGGCTTATGGGTGGGTCAGTTCTTTCTCTATCTCTTCCAATGATTTTCCTTTCGTTTCCGGCAGTCGTAGCCGAACGAACAGAAAGTAGACAAAACATAAAATAGCGTGGAAGCCAAACGTTAGTGGCAAGCCCCAATGCTGTTTCATGACCGGGAATGAAGCCGTGGTGAAGAAGTTCGTAATCCACAAAGCCAGCGTAGCGAGAGCCATAGCGTTGCCCCGAATTCGATTTGGAAAGATTTCCGAGAGCGCCACCCACGTAACAGGCCCTAACGTGGCCGAATAAATAGCAATGAACGCCAGCACGAAAACAAGCACCCACGCGCTGGGCAACTGCCAATAGAAAGACCCTGACAGCGCGAGTGCATCTAAACAGAGTAACGCCGATCCGTATTGGAATAATTTCTTACGCCCGACTTGATCAATGGTGCCAATGGCGATAAACGTAAAGATGAAGTTGATGACGCCGATGATAATCGACTGCAAAAAAGCCGAATTCTGCGCCATACCCGCTTGCCGGAACAGTTCCGGAGCGTATGAAAACAAGGAATTCTGCCCGACAGCCTGGGAGAAAACCGCCACGACGATGCCAATAAAGACAATCGGCCAGAGGTCTTTCCGGAACAAGTCGCTGACTATTTCGCGGGCGGCTGGCAATCCGGTTTGCTGCGAAGAGCTATCCTTGATCTGAGACGCTTCGGCGTCAGCGTAATCCCGGCCTCCGATTCGGTTTAGAATGGCTTTTGCCTCATCGTTTCGTTGTTTTCGGATGAGCCAGCGCGGGCTTTCGGCGACGAAGAACAAGCCGAAAAAGAACAACAGCGCCGGTGCCGACTGCGACGAAAACATCCACCGCCAATTGTTTACGCCGGTATTCAACAACAGGTAATTCGACAGGTACGCCAGCAGAATGCCAATGACAATCGACAACTGGTAGAACGACACCATGCGCCCGCGCATCGGAGCGGGTGAAATTTCGGCTACGTACATTGGGCAAACCAAAGCCGCTGCCCCCACCGCGACTCCGCTCAACATCCGAAACGTGACAAACAAGGGGAAACTTCCGGCCCATCCCGTCCCCGCACCCGTCAGCGCAAACAGTACGGCGCACGCCATCAGGAGTTTTTTGCGACCCAACGAATCGCTCAGCTTACCGCCAATCATCGCACCGATAGCCGCGCCCAGGTTGATACAACCCACGGCCCAGCCGACCTGAAATTCGTTGAGCAGGAAGTGCTCTGTAAAAAACGGTACGGTACCCGAAATGATTACCAGATCAAAGCCAAACAATACGCCACCTAACGCAGCAATAGCACTGATAAGATAGACATAGCTCCGGTTAACGGCCATGTCCACCGAACGACTATCCGGCTGTGCATGAATGATAATGGCCATAGGGTTGAGGGGTGAAGGGTGTGACATGTTGGGCCACAGAGCGGCACAGAGGATCACAGAGATACACAAAGATTTTTCACAACCTCCTCAGTGTATCTCCCGCCCCGGCGTACCGGTGCGTCTTGGTGCATCTCTGCGGCATAACCTCATTTCAAAGCAACATCAGCTTCTTTGGCCAGGAAGTCGGCCCCGTCTTCGGCCAGACCAGCGGTTTCCCAGGTGAGCAGGGCGTCGTTGGGTACCACATCGATTGGCGTGATGCTCGACATCGACGAGGCTGAATCGTTGTAGCCAATGTTTGACTGGCGGTTGTAGCAGGAAATCATCGACCAACGCGGCTTGTCCGACAGGTTGGCTTCGGACCGGTGGAGGATGTTACTGTGAAAAAACAACACATCGCCCGCTTTCAACTCGACGTAAATCCGCTCCATCGTTTTCAAGGCCAAGTCCACATACCGCTGCGACGCACCGACTTGTTCGCCTGAAAAGCCGTGTTCCACCCGCCCCATTTTGTGCGAGCCTTTGATTACCTGCAAACAGCCGTTTTCTTCATTGGCGTCGGTAATAGCCACCATGACTGACATCATCTGATCGGGTAGCAGAAATTCGTTTTTGTACCAGTACCCGTAGTCCTGATGCCATTCCCAGGCCCCGCCCACGCGGGGTTCTTTCTGCATCAGTTTGGAATGGAAATGGCAGACATTGGCACTAGGGTTATCCAGTAGTTGGTCCACTGAGTCAACGAGTTGCTGGCTGCGGGTAAGAAGTCCGTAGATATCGTCGCCGGGTTTGTACCAGAGCGACAGCTTACTCCGTTTGCCCGTGCTGTCGTTGACGTTAATGGCATTCTTACTGACGGCACTATCGTCAATAGCGACCTGATAGAGTTTGGCAACTTCTTCTGAACTTAAAAATCCTTTGACGATCAGGTAGCCATCCTGATTGTACTGCTGGATTTGCTCGGGCGTTAATGCTTGATTGGTCATGACAATTTCCGTTTAGCGTTTTATTTCGTATTTGCAGTCATTCGGGCATCCGTAACTTCAAAGAGTTCACCGTCATAGGGCTCGCCCAAGGTTACCGCAAATCCGGTAGTTTGCAGCGCTTCGCCGGTGAGTGTCGTCATCAGTTTCCCCTCTATAGTTTTTATCTGGTACGTTCGTTTCGGATCAAGGTGATTGACCGTTACCTGACGTGTTTTTTCAACCGCGCCATGCCGAAAAACGCCGATGAGACCGCCTTGCTTTGTGTCGGTATTGATCCGTTGAAAGCCGTCCCACTTACCTTCCATTGGCTCGCCAAAGTCAGGAAGGTCCTGGCGGTAACTCATGATCTGGTGTTTGTTCTCCATCGCTTGCAGCCAATCCGCGTAAGCCCGGTATTGCTTCAGGTCAGGAGCCGATAACTTCCGGGGGTCGCCCAGCATGATGGGCAAAGCTCCGGCCAGTGACTTGATGTGCATCTCCCAGCCAGCATCCTGCATCTCCGGATTGCCAATCACCAGCGCGGTGGCCGGTATAGCCGGAGAACGCCACCAGGCCATGTTTCGGACCCGCAGATCGACGTTAGCGCTCGGAGGGCCGTAAAAATTTGACAGCCAGTTGCCTTCGGCATGTTTCAGCATCGCGTAATCAATTAATTGCAAGCCACCCATTGTTTCAAAGGTGCAGTCGATGAACAGGTTAGGCTTGGCGGCATGAAGCTCGTCGAAGAGTTTCCAGACTTCTTCGTAGTTGGTGTACAGCGACTCGTGGTGATCTTTATGGCCTTTATGATTGGTGGCATAGCAGCCCGTTACCTTGTTGCCAAACCGGTACGTGCTGGTGACCACCGTAAAATCAAGCTTCAGGTATTCGAGCCCGTATTCGAGCGCCAACTTGAGCAACACGTCTTTGATGTATCCACGCCAGCCGGTGCCAAAGCAGGCAGTGCGCATCTTCAAATCATCTTCGTGCAGGTTGGCCGGCTGCTGCTGTTCGTCCAGCACGAACCATTCGGGATGGGCTTTGTACACTCTACTGTCAGGCGAGGCACTGCCCACGCTGACCCACAGCCCCGGCTTCATGCCCAGGGACTTGATGTAGTCGAATACGGGTTTTAGGCCATTGGGAAATTTCTTTTTGTCGATGATCCAATCTCCGTAATTATCCGCCCAGCCGTCATCAATCACAAATTCCTTCATACCGGCATCGGCGGCCGCTTTGGCCAGTTCCATGACCAGTTTTTCGTTGATATCCTTACGAAAAGGCACCCACGTATTGTAGACGAAAGTAGGCTTCTGGTCCAGCTCCGACAGTCGTGTACCCAGGTGCTTGCGGACGAAATTGGGGACAGCCGTGTTTAGTACCTCGTCCGGGTCTTTGTGATTATTATAAACGATGGTAAAGACTTGCGGTGTTGTAAATGACTCACCTTTACCGATGTATTTTCGAAATGGGTAGCGAGCCTCTTTATGCGTCAGACCGCTCAAAATAGCAGGTTCATCCCAAAAGACAGACGTGTGTTTGACCACCCCGGCGGCCTCGTTGCCAATCACAATACCCTGCTGCCAGTCGCTGTTGTGAACGGTCAGCAGCGCATCCTGGAGGTTGCCGTCATAGGGCCCAATCGACCGTCTTCGGCCGTAGTCATGGCAAATCCAGCTAAACGTAGTAGCGTAATAGGGCGTCGCCGTCAGCTTCTCGACATCGACCGATTCTAAACGGACCGGTTCGTTGGATAGGTTCTTAACCACTAAGTTTTTCCGAATAACGGGTAGGTCAGGATACAGTAGATAGCGGAGGGTTACTTCGGCCTGGCCGTCTTTGCTTTGTAAGGTCACGGCCGCTCCGTCGCCTTGTTTGTCGTCGGTGATTTTCTGAACCGTGATTAGTCGCCAGTCGCCCGAGCCGGTGTATGTTTTGCCGTTAAGCTCAAACTGAAAGTCGGAATTCGTTTTGGTGAAATATTTGTACTCACCGTCAACCGGCTTGTAGAGTATAGTCAGGAAGCTGCCTTCCGAAGCGGGTAGTTTGATCGTGCGCTGAACAAGACCGTTGTTCAGAACAAGCTCTGAACTGGTCCATTTGGCGAAGGGTGGTTCCAGGCGCGTCGATGCCTGATTGGCGGCCAGCATTGCTGACAAGCTGACACTATTCAGTAGGATTACGAGGACAAAATTTTTCATGATGCTGGCTACCGACGCTGCGTTCTGGCTATTAGGACCGTCTTCCCTTATTGTATTTTACATTCACAAAATTCAGTTATCCCAAGAATCTCCAAATGAAGTATCTTCGCATAAATATGGATTATTTTGCCTTACAAGAAATTGCCTGAAATTGATGGTAACGAAGCGACAGAATCGAAAAGGCAGGGGGTTTACCGGTGAGCGGATGATTGAGATACCGAAGGAGGTATTGGAGAAATGCCGGTCAATGCCCCTCATCAGTCAGTTGTTTATTACCCAGATGGGCTTTTTTCCGAAGGCGTTGCACCACTATTACCAGCGGCCAACGGGCATGTCGCAGGTGATTCTGATTTATTGCACCGACGGACTCGGCTGGATTCAGGTTCCCCAAGGCCGGGTAACCCTACAGGCAGGCGATATGTACGCCATTGCGCCGGGTGTGCCCCATTCCTACGCGGCTGACCCTAACAATCCGTGGACGATCTACTGGTTTCACATCAACGGTACGGCCTGCCATGAATCGGTTTGGGCCGCCATGGGCAATCGTGACAACCTGAGCCAGGTTGTCCGGGTGGTGTTCTCAAACGAACGGGTTGCACTCTTCGACCGGATATACGAGACGTTTCTGAATGGATACAGCCAATCGAATCTGCTCTTTGCCAACCTGACGCTCCCTTATTTTCTGGCGTCGTTCGTGTTGCCCGAAAACTTTCAGCGCGGCCTGATCACGCCCGGTCCCTCGCCCACCGATAAAGCCATTGGCTATATGAAGCAAAACCTGGCGAACACTATCCTGCTGGATAATATTGCTCAATCAGCCAATCTGTCCACCTCGTTTTTTTGCCGGAAGTTCAAACAGGATACCGGTTACGCTCCCATTGAGTATTTCAACCACCTCCGCATCCAGAAAGCTTGTCAACTTCTTCACTTCAGTGATTTACGCATCAATGAGGTGGCTACTCAACTGGGCATCGACGATCCGTTTTATTTTTCTAGACTGTTCAAAAAGCAAATGGGCGTTTCTCCCGCTAAATACCGGAAGAGAGAGGGGATGCAGCGCAGCGCTTAGTGTCAACAAATCTTTCTTAAACAAAAAGCCCCAGAGAATCCATTCTCCAGGGCTTTGCAAGTAACAAAAAGCTGTCTGACTACTAAAAATCAATAACCGGGATTTTGCTTGATTTTAGTTGGATTGATGTCAATCTGACTTTGCGGAATCGGGAATACAAGGTTGTTTTCGGTCAAGGCTGTTTTGATACCAATCGAAGCCGCTTTGGCTTGAAGAACCGGTAAGGCTCGGCCCGTACGGACCAGATCGAACCAGCGGTGTCCTTCAAACGCCAACTCCACACGTCGCTCCTGTTCAATAGCCAGCCGCAGATCAGATTGAGCAGTGACTGTTTTATCGGCTAACCCGACTCGTTTGCGAACCTGATTCAAATAAGGCAATGCGTCGGCTGGTTTACCGGTTTCGTTCAACGCTTCGGCGTACATCAGCAGCACATCAGCGTATCGGAGGACATACCAGTCATCTTCTGAATCGTTATTCACAACCGGTGGGTCTGCGTACTTTTTGATATAATAGTAATCGACCTTTACTCCGCTGCTGTTTACATAACTACTGGCCATTGACACGTTACGGCGCGGGTCACCCGGTTCGTAGCTGTTGTCCAGATCAGGCGTAGGGCGGTTGTTACCGGCCCCACCAAACTGAATCACGGCGTTGCCGGAGTTTTCGGGAGCGTATTGGTTGGCCCAGTTGCTACCTTCCCCAACGTTGCCTTTCTTATACTGTACCTCGAAGATAGACTCTTTACTGTTTTTATTCGCTGGTTTAAACAGGTCAGCGTAGTTCGGTAGCAGCGAGTAAGTTCCTCTGTCAATGACCTCTTTCAGTTTTGCACTGGCATCGGCATACCGTTTCTGGGTCAGGTACACTTTACCAAGCAAACTCTTGGCAGCACCACTGGTTGCACGGCCAACATCACTTCCGGTATACGTAACGGGGAGAGCACTTTCAGCATCACTTAAGTCCTTATTGATTTGGGCATACACATCAGCCACCGGCGCCCGGCCGTATTCGTACCCCTGTAGCGGGTCGGTAATTTCGGTTAATACCAGCGGCACATCTCCGAAAACCCGCACTAAATTGAAGTACATAAGCGCCCGCAGAAATTTGGCTTCTCCAACAACTCGTTTTTTAAGAGTTTCATCCATCGTAACGCCGACAATTCGTTCGATAACGGAATTGGTCCGGTAAATACCCCGATACCCGTCGCTCCAACGGGCCAACGTGAACGGATTGGTGGTTCGAACGTAGAATTTATCGAACTCGTCCTGGTCCGTAACAGACCCGGAAAGCACAGGGGTCGTATCGTCGGACGGAATTTCAGCCACGACGTAGAGTTGACCGTACTGTCCGTTAAACTGCAAGGCACCATATGCGCCATTGAGGGCCGTTAGCACATCTGACTGACTCTTAAAAAAGGAGGTTGTCCCCACCGCCGAAACAGGCGATAGATCCAGGAATTTCTCTTTGCAGGCGGTTAAGCTCAACGCCAGCAGCCCGGCAAGAATATATTTCGTTTTCATAATGCTTAGGGAGAAAGGTTAAAAGCCCAGGTTTAGCCCAATCGTGTAGGTACGCGCCAGCGGATACGACCCATAGTCGACACCGCCCGTCAGCGGTCCTTCGTAGCCGCTGACCTCCGGGTTGTACGACAGGTACTTCGAGAAGGTAACTGCATTCTGTACGCCTGCATAGACACGCAGCGTTTGCGCCTTGATTTTTTGGAGCACCGTACGCGGTACGTTATAGCCCAGGGTGATGTTGCGAATCCGGAAGTACGTAGCACTCTCTACCCAGCGGCTCGACACCTGGTTATTATTACCCGTTGAGCGGGTATTGGCCCGCGGGGTTTTTCCGTCGCCAGGGTCCTGTGCTGAACGCCAACGACCTAATACCGTTGTCAACTCATTCGCATTCCCTTCCAGGTTTTCATAGAACCGACGCGATAGGTTCAGAATCTGCCCGCCCTGAACGCCCTGCGCAACGATACCTAAGTCGAAACCTTTAAAGGAGAACGAGTTGGTAATGCCGTAGATAAAATCGGGCTGGTTATTACCAATCAGCGTCCGGTCGTCAGCGGTGAGTTTCCCATCGTTGTTTACATCCGCAAACTTTACATCGCCGGGTCGGCTGTCGGCGAAGTGCGGATAAGCGTCCAGTTCAGCCTGACTCTGGAAGATGCCTAACTGCTGATAGCCGTAAAAACTCCCTAAAGGTTGTCCAATGACGGTGATGTTGGTTTCGCCAACGCCGGTGCCGCTTCGGATCGGGTCGCCCGTGGGTCCGAGCGCCAGGACTTTGTTTCGGTTGAAGGACAGGTTCAGGTCCGTTGTCCAGGTAAACCCTGATCCCGTTCCATTGATGTTGCGGGTCGACAGGGCGAACTCCATGCCTTTGTTCTCCACCTGGCCAATGTTTCGCACCGCCGTCGAAAAGCCCGTTAGCGTCGGCACTTGCACCTGTAATAACAAATCGGTGGTGATCCGTTTGTAATAATCGACCGTGAATGCAATGCGGTTCTGGAAAAGGCCCAGGTCGAGACCAATGTCAGTCTGTCGACTTTTTTCCCAACTTAGCTGCGGATTGGCAATACTGCTGGTGGCCAGGCCGTTTGCCAGACCGTTACCCAACACATAATTGTCTTTAGTAAGCACCCCAATAGCGGGGTAATTGTTCGTTGTTCCGTCGTTGTTTCTAAAGGCATTATTACCCGACAGTCCATAGCTGGCTCTCACTTTGAGATCTGAGATGACCGGTATCGTCTTCATGAATGGCTCTTCAATGATTCGCCAGCCCACCGATGCCGACGGAAACGTCCCAAATCGTTTGTCCAGACCGAACCGCGACGACCCATCGCGACGGATCGACGCATTGAACAGATACCTATCTTTATAGCTGTAGGTAACCCGCGCAAAATATGACGCCAGCGACCACTGATCCCGGTATGAAGCACTGTTTAGAGTTGCTCCTCCAATGACTGCACTTTGTACTACTGTACCCGCATTTACTGTTCGGACGATGTCATTTGGAAAGTTATTTGCGCTAATTCGACTCTCCTCATAATCGTTGCGCTGCGACTCTAAACCGACCAGGGCATCTAAATGATGAGTTGTACCAAGGTCAAGCGTGTAGCTCAGCGTGTGGTTGGTTACCCAGTTGATATTCTGCGACGTATAAGCCGAGCCTACACTCACGTTTGGCGGCAATAGCTGGTTCAGCGGGATAGCTGAAGTTTGGTACTGATTCTGCCGCAGGTAGTTTAGGTCCCCCCCAATGGTCCCCCGGTAGCGGAGTGACTTCCAGATGGAAAGTTCGGCGTAAGCGTTACCCAGCAACCGAAGCTGGGTAACGCGGTTATCGGCCTCCGTAATATTCGCTACGGGGTTTGTAATCCCCGGCCAATCGTAGGGAGCCGCGTAAAAAGCCTGCGAGTTATACGTAACGCCGTCAGCCTGGTAGATTGGAATGAACGGCGGAAGTGACAAAGCGGCATTGATGACCCCGTTGCCCGCCCAGTGACCGTCGGAGTTCACCCGATCTTCGGCCTGGAACGACGGACTGAAACTTAACCCAACTTTGAGTTTTGATGAAAGCTGGGCGTCAACGTTTGAACGAACAGTATACCGGTCTATACCCGATTTTTTGATGATGCCCTGTTGATTAAGGTAGTTCCCTGAAATGAAGTACTGTACTTTTTCGGTACCGCCCGACGCCGACAACTGGTAGTTGCTAATGGGGGCTTTCCGGAAAATCATATCCTGGTAATCGTAGGAAGTTAAGCTGGCCGGATCATCAAAGTTTACGCCTGGAAATTCACCCCGCGGGTACCGGTACCGCTGACCCGATGCCCGGACACTGTTCGGATCGTTAGCCGAAGAACCTGGCACCCGTTCGAGATAAGCCGTATTGAAGGCTTCTTTTGAATACTCGGCAAACTGCTGGGCATTCAGCATATCCATCTTCTTACTAACCTCCTGAATGCCCGTGTAGTAATCGAAATTGATTCGCGTCTGCCCGGATTTACCCCGTTTGGTGGTAATCATGATCACCCCGTTCGAGCCGCGCGACCCGTAGATAGCCGTAGCCGACGCATCTTTGAGTACGTCGATTTTATCTATATCGTTGGGATTGAGCTGATTGAGTCCTCCAGCGTTGGTTGTGCTTCCGGAGTTCAGCGGTTGTCCATCAATCACCACCAGCGGACCGTTGCCGGCGCTGATTGACCCCAGGCCCCGCACCTTAATCGAAGGAGAATTGCCTGGCGCCCCTGTATTTTGCTGGACTAAAACGCCGGGCATTCGGCCCGTAAGCCCTTCCACTACGTTGGTAACAGGCTGGTCTTTAATGGTCTGCGTTTGCAGTGACGCGACCGAGCCGGTTAATTCTCGCCGATTCTGAGTACCGTATCCCACTACCACAACCTCGTTCAGGGTTTTATTGTCGCTGGCCAGGGTTACGTTCACAGTATTCCGATTGCCGACAAGAACCTCCTGCGTAGCGTACCCGATGAACGAGAAGACCAGCGTCAGGGTACTGCCCGTATTTTGGTCAGGAACGGCAAGTCGGTAATTACCATCACTGTCCGTTGTTGTACCTCGGCTGGTTCCTTTCAGGACCACACTCACCCCCGGTAAGCCACTGCTCGTTGCATCGTCGGTGACGCGCCCACTGATAGTCTGATCGGTAACGGCCAGGGTAGTTACCGCTTTGGTTTGTAGTTGACTAATAGAACCCGTCTCCGGCGAGCCGGTGTTGGCGGCCCCCGTTGGCAACAGAGCAGGGCTGGTTACTGCTGCCGCCCCTCTGGTAGCGTTATTATCAGTCAATACGACAAATACGCCTTTCTTTACTTTTGTAAAGCGCAATCCCTGTGGCTGGAGGACTCTGGCAAGATTCTTTTCTACCGAAGCCCCCGGCTCGATGCTCGACGGACTTACCAGATGATCGCTTACCAGGCGATCTTCAAATAAAATATCAACCTGGTAACGCACCTTAAACTGATTCAAAACCTCCCGGAGTTGAAGTGTCTGTGGACTTTCGACCTGATGCGATGTGCGGGGAAACGCTTTGGCCGTCGCCACAAATTGCGCCAGTCCAGGATGGCCTCCCGCCAGTACAGAACTGAACAGTAAGACATAAAATAGGCGTACAGAGTAGATCATTTACGTAATTCGTTTTGTGGTTAGGCGTTAATCGGTGAAGGAGACCCGGTCATTTTCCCGGATGTAATTGACTTGCAGAAGCTGAGAAATTAATTGCAACAACTCATTGGCATTTCGGGCGGTGAACGAACCCGAAATGGTTCGACTGGCCAACTGCGCATTGGCAATGGTGACAGTGAGGCCGTAGTTCTCGTGCAGCAGTTGCGCCACCTCGCGCAGCGACGTCCGCTCGAACTCGAACCGATGGTCGACCCAGGCAGCCATGGCTTCAGGATGTGCCGTTCGGGTCAGGGCCAGCTTACCCTGGCGGTTGAGGGTAACTAAATCGCCGGGGTTCATAATCAACGGCGATCGGGTAGGCTGCCGGGTTGTTAGCTCTACGCGACCCGAACGAAGTGCCACCCGGGTGGCCCGTTCACGGCTATAGACGGTAAACTGTGTGCCCAGTACCGTTACGTTGAGCCCCTTGGGCGTCAGTACAACAAACCGCTGCTGGTCTGGCAAATGGCGAACCGCAAAGTCAGCTTCGCCGGTTAGTTCTACCGTTCGTTGCTGTTGGATGGCCTGAGCAGCATCCGTACGCTGCTTACCAAAACTCGTGGGATTAGGTAACCATGAGCTGCCAAACCAGCGAGCAAACCGCAACGTCGAATTAGCATTAAGTATAACAACGGACCCATCGGGTAGGGTTAGTCGGCGGGTTTCACCAAAACTGGTCTGAACAGTCTTGTACAGCAGAACATCCCTAAACCACCAGCTAGCTGCCATCAGCACTAATACCACCGAGGCCGCCAGTAAACCATGACGACGCATCCACTCACCCGTCCGGCTAAGCGACCAGCTGGCTGGCCGCTGCTCTTCCGCCGGAGGGCTTTCGGGTGGCGTATGGTGTATTCGATGGGCCGTTTTTTCGAACATGGGTTGCCAGTTCGTGTTCGTTTGTAACCGTTCTAGCTCCCACTCATGCAGCCACTGGTAATATAACTCCCGGTTACTCAGCTCCGAAAGCCAGTGCTCAACTGATTTTTTCTGTAGCGGACTCACCCGACCCGAGAAATAGTCGAACAGAACCGCTTTGTTGACGATATCTTCCATGAACAAATAGTTGCCCGTTGTGCACAGGCAGAATGAATTACCCTTAGTGGAATGATAGAAAAAGTAGCAGCCCCATTGGCAGAAACACCCGGCGCAATTGGAGAAGAGCGCGGGCCATATGGGCTTCAACGGTTTTGAGCGCCAGGCCCAGTTCGTCGGCGATCTCCTGATTTTTTCGGTTTTCGAACCGGCTCATCAGAAATATCCGCTGACATTGCGGTGGTAGTTCATGTATCGCTCTCTCTACCCGCTGAAAGGTCTCATCGTATTCGATAAGCGTTTGGGGCGTCTCATCCATACCCGCGTCGCTTATGTAGTCGAGAGACGTAGGCGTACGATTGCCCGTGAGTTCATCGCGCAGATAGTTATAAGCCCGGTGACGAACGGCAGCATACAGATACGTTCGATAGCTATGCTGAACGGTCATATAACTACCCGTTTTCCAAAGCTGATAAAATACTTCTCCGACAATGTCCTCAGCAACTTCCAGCGTATAAACAAACCGCACGGCATGACTACAAAGCGGTCTGTAATAAAGCCTGAACAGCACCTCAAACCCTTTTTGGGGCGAGCTGGCAAAGGCGTTTCGGACAACGAGTTCGTTATCTACTACCGGTACGGTCCGATCCATTTCGTGCAACGGGCGCATCCAGTAGGTTGGGGTGGGCATAGGTTGACCTTCAGATTCAGTCATTTGTTTGGCAGTCAAGTGCTGGGATGACACAAATAAGAAGGCTTACCCTTAGTCAGCTACTATGTATTTTTAAAATTATTCTAGTTTTTTCACAAAACCGTTGGTAATGGCTGATAGCTGTACCATTAGCTAAGGCTATAATCCTAAGCAGGTTTGCGTTTTTTGGTCCTTTTACTACTACAGTCAATCCTTCACTATCTCTGAAACGGGTGTAATCACACATTTTCCCGGTACGGCTGTGGGTTGTCAACAAAATCGTTTACCGATGAGTGGTCAGCACTTGATTATCGATTAGCGCATCAGTACACGAGCGGTTTCTAAGCCAATCAAAATTTTAACTGGCTAAAACCGGGATAAATAAAGGGGTTTGTACTTTATGTATTGAGTCACTGAACTAGCCGCTCGACCATTCTATTACAGACACCTTTTAACTCCAGATGATCCACTTAACGCTTTTACAACGATTTCTAGTAGGGTCTTTAGCCATCCTGGGATCGGTTGGCCTGATAGTCAGCAAGCCTGAACCGGGTACGGATTGGGCCGAATACAATGGCGATGGAGCGCGAAGTCACTACTCACCCCTGAGTCAGATCACGCCCGACAATGTACAACGGTTACAGGTGGCCTGGACCTATGCCTCCGGCGGAGCCGATACGGTTGGCAACCGAACTCAGATGCAGTGCAATCCAGTCGTAATTGGTGGCATTCTGTATGGTGTTTCAGCTAATACACAGGCGTTTGCTGTTGATGCCAGTACCGGTAAAGAGCGCTGGAAGACCCGGCTACCCGATACGGACGGCACCACCAGCCGGGGCGTAACCTATTGGACAGATGGGTCTGAGGAACGGATCTTCTTCGGCGCGGGCAACTGGCTGTATGCCCTTGATGCCAAAACGGGTGAACCCATCCAGGAATTTGGGCAAACTGGGCGAATCAACCTATTAGAAGGAATCACTCGCCCCGGTGCTGATGAGTATGTCCGGTCCAATACACCCAATACAATTTATAAGAATCTGCTTATCGTAGGTGCACGCGTGTCAGAGGGCGAAACAGCCCTGTTGGGCGATATACGGGCTTTTGACGTACGGACAGGCCAGAAAGTATGGACGTTTCATACGATTCCTCAACCCAGCGAACCGGGCTACTCAACCTGGCAACCGGCCAATCCACGGCAACGACTGGGTGGAGCTAATGCCTGGGCGGGGATGGCCATCGACCGAGAGCGCGGTATTGTGTTTATACCGACGGGATCGGCTGCGTATGATTTTTACGGCGGCAACCGTAAGGGTGATAACCTCTATGCCAACTGCCTGCTGGCGCTGGATGCCGCTACGGGTAAACGATTGTGGCATTTTCAGTTTGTACACCACGACATCTGGGACCGCGACCCACCAGCTCCGCCTAACCTGCTGACTGTCGTGCAGGGAAACAAGCGCATTGATGCCGTAGCGCAGACAACCAAACAAGGCCACGTTTTTGTGTTCGATCGGGTTACAGGCAAGCCCTTGTTTCCGGTCGTTGAAAAGGCTTTCCCGACGGATGGCGTAGCTGGCGAACAACCCAGCCGGACACAACCTATTCCTCTGAAGCCAGCGCCCTTTACGGCTCAGGCATTTACCGAAAAAGACATCAATCCGTGGGCCAGTAACCGAGACGAAATTGCTGCTACGTTGCGAAAAGCCCGAACTGGTAGTCCCTTTATCCCGCTCACGTCGACCATGACAATTTTTTTTCCGGGTACGGATGGTGGAGCGCAATGGGGCGGATCAGCTACGGACCCGGAAGGCACAATTTATATACCAGCCAAGCAAAATCCGTGTTTTTCAACCTTGATTTCCACCGAGCAACCTACAGCGGGGAAGGCTTCCGTTACCGGGGCGAATCTGTACGCGCTGAACTGCAAAGCTTGCCACGGCGCTGACCGAAAAGGCAACCACGACGGTTCGTATCCGTCTCTGCTGGGGGTGAATGCCCGTTTATCAACGGATGCGATTCATCAGGTTCTCTTGAAAGGGCGAGGCATGATGCCGTCGTTTTCGCACCTGCCCGAAGCCGAACGTAAAGCCATTGTTGACTTCCTGCAAGACAAGACGACCTCAGCCCAACCCGTTAACGCCCCGAAAGCAGGCTTGCCTTACCAACACACAGGCTATAACCGCTGGTACGATAGCAACGGCTACCCGGTGAGTGCACCACCCTGGGGTACGCTTACGGCCATCGACCTGAACACCGGAGAACACCGATGGCAAGTCCCGTTAGGCGAATATCCCGAACTGACCGCGAAGGGCATTCCACCGACAGGGACTGATAATTACGGTGGCCCGCTCGTTACGGGTAGTGGTTTGCTGTTCATTGCCGCCAGTCGGGATGGTCAGCTACGGGCGCTGGACAAACGAACGGGCAAAATTCTCTGGCAGGCCCCTCTACCCGCGGCCGGATTTGCCACCCCGGCGACCTATTCAGTCAATGGTAAACAATACGTCGTCATTGCTTGCGGGGGTGGCAAACTCGGCCGTAAATCCGGTGATCGTTACGTTGCTTATGCACTTCCATAGGCATTTACAAAAGCACTCAGGCGTAGCGTTCCTTCAACAAGTTCATCATGAACACGTTGATCTCCCATTGATTACCAATGGGCAATTGGGTGTACGGCATGACGGGCATGTAGGTCGCCGGCCCAAACTCGGTCGTTACGGTCAACTGGGTGCCGTTTGCTTGATGTCTTTTAACGACCTGATCCCACCAGGCCAGATGCGTATTGAGCGTCAGTTCCCATTCGGGAGCGCGGGGATCGTTGACCTGCGGCCCTTCCGGGTGCCCCACCCGACTGTGAATGTGGTCGGCGCGGGAGATGGCCAGACTGACGGCTTCGGTCTGATCGTCGAGCAGCGATTCGTGGACGTTGCACCAGTGCGAAATATCAAGGCAAATCCGAACATCGGGCAATTGAGTCAGGTAGTGCTGTGCGATATGAGCCGCAAACAGCGCCTTACCCCGGTGCGTTTCGTGGATGATTTTGACGCCCGTTTCGGCCGAAATACGGGCGGCCAGATCGAACAACTGCCTGTTCTGATCGAACGTAAAGAAATCCTTCCCCGTCTGGCAGTTGATAAAAACAGGGTTGGCAGCAATCAGGTTTCGCAGATATTTTTCGTAGTTCTGGCTATGTTCGTCCAGGTCGCGCTCGAACGACTGCCAATATTGCCCTATCAGTTCGAGATCATAACTCTTGAGTGTATCAATGATGATTCGGCTATCATCTGCTTCCAGAGGCAGGGCCATTTCGACACCGTCGTAGCCAGCAGCCTTTACGTTCCGGCAAAACAGGTCAAACGGCAAGGTATTACCCCAGTGCGGGGCGTAAAATTTAGTGGGCATGGTGGGAATTCGCTTCTACCGATGGTCAATCCGTTAAGCCTTTGAGATAAGCAATGCTCTGGGGCACCTGCGTGGCAATGCTGGGGCTTTCGTCTTCGATGTAGTAATGTTCAACGCCCGCTTTCTGAGCCGCCTTCAACACGGCGGGCAGGTTGATTTGCCCCGTTCCCAAAGCTACGTCATTCTCCACGGGCGTACCACCCGACAGGTTGCCGACCACGCCTTTGCGAAGGTCTTTCAGGTGCATGAGTTTAAAGCGGTTGGGGTACTTGTTTAGCAACGCTGCCGGGTCCTGACCCGGAAAAACCGTCCACAAAATATCTAGCTCATAGCTAACGTACTTCGGGTCAGTATTCTGGATGATGTAGTCCATGAGCGTACCGTTCTCGTATTTCTCAAACTCGTAGCCGTGGTTGTGATAGCAGAACGTAAGGCCATACTCGTCCTTTAACTGCTTGCCGAATTTATTGAAATCCTCCACGGTTGTCTTGGCCAGATCAAGCGTAAAGGGTCCTTTATGCGGTACCCACGCTACCCGCACAAACTGAGCGCCGAGGGTCCTGGCGTTCTGACCAACTTCGGCCAGCTTGTTTTGCAGATCGGGATAACCCACGCCAAAGGAGGAGCATTTCATGCCGCGCTCATCGAGGAGTTTACGCAGCTCAGCGGCCGTTTTGCCGAAGAGGTTGGAAAACTCCATGTCGGTAATGCCCAGTGCCTTGATGGTGTCGAGCGTGGCTGCTACGTTCTTAGAAAAGCTGTTCCGGTAGGTATACGACACCATGCCTGGCGTCTGCGGGAACACCTTTTTTTGAGCCTCAGCCGAACCGATGGTCAGCAGGGTAAGTAAAGCGAATAGGGTATTTTTCATGTCTTTCGGTTGTAAGTTATGACACGGAGATGCACAGAGTAGTATGGTATTTACAGAAGTCCTCTGTGTATCTCTGTGTCACAATTGAAAAAATACGTCTACTGCTCAAAAGCGCCCCGATCGCGTCCTATACCCTTCGGACGGGACTTTCCGGCAATATCGGTAGACAAAGACACTGTAGTATCACCCGAGTTAAGTGCTCCACTGCCTTTTACCAGCCGAAAATTGCCTTTTGTCGGATCGGCCTGAACATCGACGAATTTAGGGTCGGCCACAATGTCGTTGGGGCCCGTAAAGACGTTCTGCGCTGTCGGGTACACATTGTAATCCCAGCGAATGTTCGTGTTCTTGTTGTTTGATGTCACGGCTCCGCCCGGCCGGGGGACGATAATGTTGTTCATGATCACCACATCGTCCGAGCGGTTGGGAAACAACTCCTGATAACCCACAATCTGCCCGTTCCAGTACGTGGTATTATTGATGATGTCCACATGCTTCGTGCGGAAGGTGTGTATGCCCGAGCCACCGTTAAACGCACTGACGTTATTCGCAATCAGCGCCCGTCCTTTCCATTCAGGACGCCTGGGTTTTTCGGGTGCCGTTGCCCCAACGGAGGTTGCCCCAACGGAGGTTGTTTCAGCTGACGCTGCCGTAGCTGCAGTCTGACTGGCAGGCTTCACTACCGCATCAGCATTTGGGTTCGTGGCTCCGTTGGCCGGATTCTGGTCGGTGACGTCCAGCAGGATACCATTGCCGTCGCTCAGCTTTCCGGTCCGCTCCCAGGGGACCAGCGTTTTGTTGTTCCAGACGAAATTGCGTTGAATCACAATGTGGTATCCCGGTGCATCGTCGAACGCCCAATTATTCAAGGTTGAAATACCCGAGCCACCGTAGCGCATGAACCAGGCATTTTCAAACACTTTGCAATCTTCCACCGTCAGATAATCCATTTCAATACCGATGATGCCCCCGCCGGCACATTTACCCACTACGCAGTTGCGGACAATCAGATGGTGCGGTTTCTCATCGGGCTTTTTATTCCTCCCATTAAAAAAAATGCCGTTTGTGTTGAAGTACGGGTCAGTGGTTGACTTTTTGGCGTCTTCCTGTGCTTTCAGAAGGACAATTGAATCGTTGTTGCCGATTACGGAAAGGCCATCGAGAATGTGGTACGACCCCGAAATCTGGATACCACACCAGCCAACAGGGCGAATTTCGGGTTTGTGCCCCGGTCGGGCTTTCCAGGTTATCCACGCGTCGGCTTTGCCGGAGCGGGTGATGTTGAGTACGGCGCTGCCGTTTCCTTTGTCATCATTCGTATAGGTCCCATTGCCGATCAGCACCACGTCGCCGGGTTCAACCAAATCGGCCGCTTTTTGTAGGCTACGGAACGCCGTTTGGGGTGTTTTGCCATCATTTGCATCGTTGCCGGTCCCGGATACATGCCAGGTGGTGGCCGAAACAAAGTGAGAAATTAAAGAGAGTAAGAGTAATAAAGTCTGTTTCATGGTTAGTAATAACTAATGCACTGATTATCTGTCAAGAATTGGTTTTCACTTTCACTTAGTTCTCAACCCCGTCAGGTCAGACTCAACGCGGATGGTGCCCTGTCCTTCCTCTACTTTAGCGGAAAAATTCTGGCCGGTTTCGAGGCTACCGACCGTTTTGACGTACACCTCTTTGCCTTTGCTCCTGTTTCGGATTAAGGTATACTCCCCGGTCGAGTTAAACTGGCAATTCGTGAAGCTGACGTACGTTTTGGGATACAGATCGTAATCGGCGGCATGTTGAAACTCAATCCAGTTGTTTTGCAGCACCGAATTGCGGATAGTGAGGCTGTTGCAGGGCGTCGAAATAGAAACCAATGCCTTTTTGTTGTCACTGATCATGGTGATGTTCTCAAATGACAAAGGGCCCTGAATGGGTAGCCTGGCACCTTTGTAATACGAATGAGCCCATTTATTGCTGTAGCTCATTAGTTGAAAAGGCACCCGTACGCTTTTCAGAAATATGTCTCTGAACACCACATTTTTTACGACAGCGGTATGGATGGTATCGGTTTGAAACATCAGCCAGTTAATACTGTCCAGAACCGCCGTTCCTTTTTCGAACGTGGGTTGAGTGCGGGATTTATACACGCGGTTGTCGAGTTGAGCCACTACACGGTAGATACGGCCATTTGACACAACTGCATCGCCGTGTTTTACCTCAATACCAGGTTTCCAGTCGACCCAGGCCGAAGCCACAATCTTGGAGAAAGCTCCTTCCAGGTAATCGTCGGGGATGTCGGAGCAGTTTTCGATGACACCATCTTCGAGATTGCCAAACTCGGGATTGGCGCTCACCCAGTCGCCCGGCACTAACGCAATCGCGTCATCGCCGGTTTGGAAAACGCCATTGCTGATTCTGAACCGTTTGCCAGGACCTAAGTGAATGCCATCTTTTTTGCCTTTGATGATTACGTCGTTGATGAGCAAATCCTCAAACGTGCAGATGTGCAACGCAAACTGCCCGTTGACCAGGCCCGAGCAGCGGAACCGCTCGATTTTCAAATCTTTTACGTAGAAAAACGCCACGTGTCCGCGCAAGCCGTAAATCAAGCTCATCGGTAAGTCGACGTTGTTGACCCGGACGTCAAGCCCCGTTAGGGTAATGTTGTGGTTGTAAGTTCGAGTTAAAGCGCCTTTGTTCAGGATGATATGGGTAAAGCGTCCCTGCTCATCGGATTTCTCGATTACGACACCATTGCCGCAAATGAGCGACGTATTATCGCCAATGAAAGCAGTACCGGCAACCTTGTACGTGCCAGGTCTGCTCACGACAATCGTGCCGCCTTTGTCAAAAGCCGCCTGTAAGGCCTTCGTATTGTTAACCCCTGTTCCTGTCGGCAAAAAACCGAAATCAGCGGCATTAGTAAAGGCACCGTAGGCCGTTTTTGCGGTTGACTTATCCGGCTGACCAGTCACGAAACCAGGGGTTACTGTAAGCAGCAGATTGACAGCAATAAGCAGTAAATACTTCATGTACTGAATAGCGAAAAAGGTTATCGGGTTGACAGGTACTTGACGGCTTCCAACTTACTCCCCGCTCGCAGTGGAATATCAGTCTCCGTCACCACCCGTTTGCCATTGAGAATCACGTTATCAAACGTTATATGGCTGGTATTGCTTTTCACAAGCGAAGGCACCGGCTCACCCGTCATGGTGATATCTTTCAGGACCAGATTCTGAAATTGAGCCTCGGGGTTTTGCAAGCCAAAGAGGGCCACGGGTTCTTCAAACCGGATTTTCTCAAATAAATAATTACGGTGGCTGGCTTTGCCTTTACTGTTCGGACTGACCATGCAGAACAGAGCCCAGGGCGCGTACCACTCCCCTTTACTCATGTGGATGACATCCGTATTTTTCATCGTGATGTTGCTGGTTGTCAGCGCCTGCCCGTTGAAACCAATCCGGAATACATTCGCCAGGGTGCTCCACAATACGCAGTTATCGATATAGATATCTTTTACTTCACCCGTCGTATTGCGGGTAGTGGCCCACATGTCTTTGCTGCTGTCCTGGGTGAAAAAAGCGAAGCAGTCGTCCATCGAGCGGATGAAACTGTTAAGGACTTTAGCGCGTCCACCGCCGTACCAGTCGATGCCGTCGCCGTTGATGTTCTGCGGGTTAACGGCGAGGATTTTGATGTTATCGAAAACGGCGTCGAACGTCGTGTGCGTTTGCAGCGACCACGTACGACTTCGACCGACGAACGTAACGCCCCTGACGGTTAAGCCCTGCACGTTATGGGTCGTTAGCGGGTGCCAGCTTTTCTGGTTCTTCCAGCCATCGTCGTGGTCTTCTGATTGCGGACCGTAATACAACACCGTACCCCGCCCCAAAATACTGACGTTTTTAGCGTTCCAGACATTAATACCGCCGAACAGCACTGCACCCGCATCCAGGTAAAGTGTTTGTCCGCTGGTCAAATCAATATTCCGGTAATGGATGCCCGGCTTTAGGTGAATGACATTTTTTGCCGTCAGATTGGGTACGTTAGCATCGGGGCGGTTAGCGAACAAGAATAGAACATCATCCTTGAAATTACTGGTACCAGCCCGTTCCACCGAATATTGTCCCGCTTCGGCCAGCGAGAACTTGACAACTGCACCCGTTAGCTGCGGCTTGACGTTTTTGGACAATGGCCGTACGTTAACTTCACCACGCCAGTACCCTTTTTCGTCAAGCTTGACGGCCTCTTTGTTGGACGTCTGTCCGGCGTATTTGTCGCTATCGACTTTAGGTGATACCGTTACGTCGGCTTTACCAATAAAATCGAAACTGGCGAAATACACGTTCAGGCCCGCGTGGAAAACCGGTACCGACTGACCGTTAACCGTCACTACGTAGTAATCGGAAGCAAATTCTTCCGGAACGGGGTGTGGGGTTACAGATTGTGAATAACCCGCCGTGAGTAAGGTAACGAAAGCGAAAACGAGGTAGAGCCGGTAGGTCATAGCACGTATCATTTTATCTCGGCGGTGTACACCGCTTTTTTGGGTTCATCTTTCACTTGAAAATAGTCGTTATTCTTCCCGTTGATAAAGATGTCTTTCACGTCTTCCAGCGCATAAGCCGGACGCTTGTCGGGGTTGCGAAGTTGAAAATCGACGTTAGTAAACGTGATGTTCCGGGCGTGGCGCACATAGAAGCCGTGTGCGGGCAGCGAATAACCAAACATTCGCTGCTCAGGGTATGACGTAGGCTTTTCGGGTACATCCCGGTTAGCCTCTTCGGCTGTCCCCTTCCCCATTCCGTTAATTTGGATGTTGCTGAGCTGGATATTCTCAACGGGATAGCCCGGCTGACCTGAGATCGAATTGGTGATTTTACTGTGGCTGATCGCCGTTACGTTGCTGATCGCCACCTGCCTAAGCTGCCCCGGCGGGCGAACCGGATCGGTTGGCTTTTCGCGCCGGGCCCGGTTGCCGACGTGGATAAAAATCGCCGTCTGAACATCCCGCATCGAAATGTTATTGATGGTGATATTTTCCATAACCCCGCCGTCGACCACTTCGAGCGCCAGCCCGGCCAGCACCGAAACCGGCAGTTCAATATCCGGCATCTGCTTGTGCCAATCCCAGTTCCAATGATTCGTTGCGGTGACTTTGCTGATGACACAATTAGCAATCGACACGTTTTTGAAGCCACCCAGCGACGACGTTCCGAACTTGATGCCGTTGCAGTTGGTCTTGACGACGCAGTTGGTGATGGATATGTTTTCGATGGGTTCGTAATCGCTGTTCTTCAGACAGATTCCATCGTCGTCGCTCTCGATGATGCAGTCGGACACGCTTACGTTGCTGCTCTCGATATCCAGCCCATCGTTGTTGATCAACCCAAGGCTATTGATCTTAATCCGGTTAATATTCACCCGATTGCATTTCAGATAATAGTGAGCCCAGTTGACGGAGTTTTTGAGCGTAAAGTCTTTGATCAGCACATCTTCGCAGTAGATGAACAGGATGGAATTAGGCCGTCCGGGGCCGTCGTTCACGCGGCTTCCCGTCCATTCGGTGCCGCTTCCGTCAATGGTGCCCGTGCCTTCAATGCCAACGTGGTGCACATTCTGGGCCACGACAAACCCCACCTGACACCGCTTCTGCGTATCGGGATTGCGAATCTTAGTGGGTGCACTGGTCGGTAGATCATCGAAGATATTGGGATAGTCCTGGGGCGAAGGGCTGCCTTTCAAGACGGCCATCGGCGACAAGTGTAATGTCACGTTACTCCGCAAAAAGATCGTTCCGCTCAAAAACGTGCCCTTTGGAAAATACACCTGTCCACCCGTCTCAGCGCATTTGTCAATGGCTTTCTGGATAGCCTTTGTGCAGTTAGTTTTTCCATTGGCAACGGCCCCGTACTCCAGCACGTTATACGTCTGAGCCGTTGAGTAGCAGACGCTTGTCAGGACAAGTAGTGTGAGTAGGAAGCCTTTTTTCATCGGGATTTAGGATAGGTGTCAGGTAATGACTTTATAAGCACTTATTTCGGCCTTGCCAATCAAGGAGCTAACATTTATATATTAGAAGGTGATAAGTCTACTTTATTCTTTCAACCCTTCCAGAAAACCCTGGTACGACCGTTTCTTAACGTAGTTTGCGTCAAACAGGAGCACATTATCAGCGCATTTGCAGAAGCCGGGAATCCAGGACGTGCCGTCATCAACGCCCCACATCGTAATGCCGAACTGCTGACTGGCTGGCACTACTTTTTTATAAGTACTCACTACGAACTTGTACTTCTCGTATTGTTTCTCCAGCAGCTCGGGAGTGGGAACGAAGTCTTTCTTTTTATCGGGATTCATCGCAATGTCAAGTTCGGAGATGTGCACCAGCAGGCCCGTTTCGGCGTATCGCCGAATCGCATTTTCAATACCCGCGTCAGGCGTATCGATACTGATATGCATCTGTAGGCCCAGACCGTGAATGGGAACACCACGCCGTTTGAAATCTGCGACCATGGCTAAGATTGCCTCTAATTTGGCCGGTCGGGTTTCCTGTGCGTAGTCGTTGTAAAACAGCCGGGCGTCGGGGTCGGCGTTGTGGGCGTATTGGAACATCCGGGCGACGTAGTCCTTACCCAGGATTTTACCAACGTTGAACGTCGGGCGGCCTGGCCCTTCGAGGGAATCCGTTCGGATAGCTCCCTGCTTATCAAAAGCTTCATTGACCACGTCCCAGGAAGCCACCTTACCCTTAAAATGCGTCGCAACGGTCTGGATGTACGATTGCAGCGTCGATTCCAGTTCCGTCGAATCACGGATTTGCTTGAGCCAGGTAGGGCTGGTGTCGATGTACCACACCAGCGTGTGGCCGTGTATTCGCTTTTTCTGCGATTGAGCAAACGCAATAAGTTGATCGGCTTCTTCGAACTTATACACGCCTTTCTGCGGACTTATCCGACTGGGCTTCATGGCCACATCGGCCGTAATGCTGTTGGCTTCCTGAATCACGGTTTGCCGGTACAGAGCGATATTCTGGATTCTAGCCGGACTGATGGCAAACCCGATGTGAAACGGCGATGCTTCAGCGAGCGTCTGGGAGGCAGAAGGCCGGGCAACGGGTATCGGCTCGTTTACGTCATCCGTGAAGGGTAAAAAACTCGTCAGTGCCGCCAGAAGAAACAGGAATTTCATTGAGTCTCAAGGGTCAAGAATTGCTGGGTATGCCCAGCAATTGTTAAACAGAGCACTCTCTAATTTTTCCCGGCTTTTTGGCGATTCTCTTTTGCAGTGGTGTTAAACACAGAGTAACAGAGAAGCCATAGAGAACACGGAGTTGCTTTCTTCATACTATCTGCAATCTCTGTGCAGCCTCCGCTCCTCTGTTTTTAAAGCTTCATCAAATTGCTTCCGTTACTTTACCGCCTACCACGAACGTCTCACCGATGTTAAGCTTCTGGGCCAGATAATACGCCATGAAATTGAACGGGATGATGTTGGCCAGGATGGAATAAGGCTCTTCGACATCCGGTTCTTCCACCATCAATACATCGGCACCCGCTCGGGCAATCATATCCGACAGGCGCATGGTTCGGTCGTAGGTTTCGCCCTTTGCCAGAATCTGGATAACGATGCTATCCTTGGCGGTTTCTTTGGGGCCGTGATCGTACTGCGCCATCGGCAACCCGTGAAAGTTTAGCTTCGTGCTTTCGCTTAGAATCAAAGCGGCTTCGTAAGCCGTAGCGATATTGGGGCCGCTGCCGGTCACGTACATGCCGTGTATTGCATGCTGGCTCCGCAGGGCAAACACCTCGTTGGCCAGTTGCTCGCCCTGTTGACGGTACTGATCAAACTTGTCAGTAATCAATGCCACCGTCGCTTCTGGCGAAAAGCCAAATCCTCTGAACAACGCCACCAACGTATTGACGTACGTCTTCGACGAGGAATAGTGCTCCTCCCCGGCCAGGATCGGCAGCACGCGGGCTACGTTCGGCGCGGTGCATAGTTCGCTATCCGTATAATTCGATACGGCCACGTACCGCTCGAACAGCTCCCGGCACCACAGGGCCTCGCTACTCCGGCCCGACTGCGACAGGATGACGGCCAGCGGGGCCTGTTTTCCCTTTGCCAGATAATAATAATATTCCGAGGCCAATTCCGGATAGATAGGCAGCCCTATGTACTTGAACGCCAACGGCGCAAAGTAGGAAGAGCCCATACCGAGGTAGGGTACGTGCAGGGGCAGCGGATCAATGGCGCTGGTAAGAACGTCCTGCGCTCGGGCGGGAATTTCAAGAATTTCGTTCAGAATTGGGTCCATGGATGAAGGAGTTCGCACAGGTCTATAAACTTTTAAAAATGAAGCTGTTTAGGATTTTGTTTCTGGTCTTTTAATCCCTACTGATCTGCGCGTTTCTGTCATCCCGACCGGTCCGCCGGTGCGGCAGGAGGGATCTTCGGTAGTATAATAGAATATCACTTTACCGAAGATCCCTCCTGCCGCACCGGCGGACCGGTCGGGATGACAGAAACGCGCAGATTTTATAAATCCTAAACAGCTTCTATGTATATATCAAATCTATTAGCTGTTTACGAGCGTTTTAACATCCGACTTTTCCTGCTCATACGACAACGCCAACGCACCAGCAATCGCCAGTGCAATGCCCATCGATTCGATAATTGACAGGCTTTCGTTCAGCAGGAGGATAGCCAGCACAATGGTAAAAACGGGTTGCAAAGCCCCGGCAATAGTGGTCACTTTCGAGGCTTTTCCTTCCGCACCGTAGGCGACAAAACTTGCCAGCACGCCCAATCCGTTCAGCATTCCTGCCA
This sequence comes from Spirosoma soli, assembly GCF_042684525.1. Lineage (NCBI taxonomy): Bacteria > Pseudomonadati > Bacteroidota > Cytophagia > Cytophagales > Cytophagaceae > Spirosoma > Spirosoma soli. Next base: position 383,776 of record NZ_JBHULN010000003.1, read on the forward strand.
GCGAACCAAGGCCTAACGTTTTACCTGACAAGTTGAGATCGGCCAGACCCAGTACCATAAACACGAGTGCGATCAGGACCGACGACACGATAAAACTGACGTACGACCATTCGGCCGAAACGTAGTTGGTGGTTTCCTTCTGAGCGGCACTAAACACCCCCCAGAAAAACAAGGCAATTAATGAATATAAAAGCCACGGTCGGGCGGTCCCGGGATTGAGTCCGATGCTGCTGAAAAAAGCGGCTGGGTTGTCAAACAACAGCGATTCGCCCGACAGCATGACCACCGCCGGAATGGCCAGCAGAATGCCGATGGCATTAATCCAATTGAGCTTTTCTTTGAAAACCAGCAGGGCGATGGCAATGGTCACCAGTGGGTAGAGGTTCGTCACGGGAATAACGATAGCCGCCAACCCACCTGATGTAAATGCCTGATAAACGGCTACATTTCCAGTCACTGCCAGCGCTCCGGCCACTAATCCCCAGATAATTCCCCTGCGATTCGGCCGTTGCGCTTTGAGCTTCTTTGCGATCAACGGTAACGTCAGCAACATACCGATGCTAAACAGCACGTGGTTGGTAAATGGACTGACCGTGTCCGAGATCAGTTTGGCGACTACGCCCCACGTACCCCAGAAAAAGGCAGCCGCTATTGAGTACAGAATCCAGGGTTTCATAGAATGAGTGATTCAGTGAATGAATTGTTGACTGACTATAAGTGCTCGTGTGCCGACTGTTCAATCATTCAATTATTAGGTTCAAAAAGAGCAGCACTGCCCAGAATCCCCGCCTGTTCTTCGAGGTCGGAGATAACAACTTTAGTTTTATACGCTTTATACGGATTGAGCAAACTCGGCGTATGCAGCCGATGGGTTTCGTTCCGGAGTCCCTTCGCAATCCCTCCGCCCAACACAATGACGTCGGGCGCATAGAGATTGACGTAATTGTCGATGCCGGTTTTCAAGTAGTTAATATACTCGTCCACAATCACTTCGGCATCAGCATTACCGGCTTGTTGCTGACTAAAAATAGTTTCAGCGGTTTGTGGTAAGGTCGGATACGTCTGCGTCCACGCCAGGCGATCGGCAATTCGTTGGATTCCCGCACCGGAAACCAGTGATTCTAAGCAACCGGTTTTGCCACAGTAGCAAACGAAAGCATCGGTGGTGACGGTAATGTGCCCGCCCATGTGCGCAAACGGCAATGGCCCGTCGAGTTTACCGTCGATGGTAAAGCCCAGCCCGAGTCCTGTGCCGAGCGTCAGCACCAGCACCCGGCTATAACCTTTCCCTTGCCCGTACATGGCTTCGCCCAGAGCGACTACGCGGGCATCGTTATCTAAGCGACAAGGCAAATCGTGTTGCCGCTGAATGTGTTCGGCCAGCGGATAATCTTCCATAAAATCGAGGAAGCCGTAGGTCGAATCTACCCTACCGTCAGCCAGTACGAAGCCCGGCACCCCAATACCCACTCCGGTCAGAGCGGACCCGTCAGCAACGGCTTTGGCTTCCAGTTGGCTGATCGCTTCGCCAATCAGGCACAGAAACCGGTCGCTTTCTTTAGTTTCGGTGGGCGTCACCAGCATAGCCTCCACCTGCCCGGTGTCGAGGCATACCAGCCCGATTTTAGTCCGGGTTCCACCGATGTCGATACCAATAGCGAGCGTTTTCAAAGGCAAATCACTTAACCAGTTTAAGTCGGTATGAATTTAACTGATTCGGCGAGAACTTAATCTGTAACGCCTTGTTGGTTACGGGTAAAGACCGCTCGTTAGTTTCAATGTGCGTCGTTTGCCAGGCTTGCCGAATGGAGGTTGTTGTTGTCAGGGTAGGCGTAGTCGGTTTGTTGGCCACATTCCAGAAGCGGGCAATCAGGCCGTTGTTAATGCCGTCTTCGCTGGGTTTTACACTCCACAGCAATACCGTTGGGTCGCTGACCGTCAGCAACGAAAACGATTGGCCGGGGTAACTATCCTGCGAACCCGTAACCGTGCCGGTCACGAGTGGATTCTGGTGCTCCAGCGAAAATTTCATGGCCATTAGCGGGTCAAAAGCGGTCGGATGGGTGGTTAACGCGAACTGGTACAGGAAATCCGATTGGCCGTTCTGCCCGGAAATACCCAGCACTCCTGTGTCCTCCCGTTTGGTATCGACCTGTCCGCCCGCCAGCGCGTTCAGTTGCGCCGACTGTTCCCACAGAGAGTCAACGGTGCTTTTGCCGAGCTTGAAAAAGCTGCAATCCGTGTTTGACAGCGTGATACCATAGTTGGCCTCGCTCATGTCGGCAAAGTGGTTGAATGTTTGCCAGTCAAGCCGAGCGTTCTGGGCGGCATAGTGCCCACCACGGGTCTCTTTTTTGGCGGTGAGAATCGCCCCCAGTTCTTCGTGACGGGTGGTTGAGGTATTCAGGTTGAACGAAAACGCCCAGGTCTTCATATCCTTGAAATTCGCCTGAATACTATCTTCGATCTCGATGCGGGACTGGCTGTTGGCGAACAAGGTCACGCGAACCGTATGCGGCACTGGGACCGGCGAAACAGCTTTCAAGGTAACCGACACCGGCCCTGCGTTTTCAACCACCACCGGCCTGCCTTCATTGACGTTCAACACGCCCAGATCATTGACGTATTTTCCATCAGTAGGTTTCACTAATTGCCGACCATTGGCCCGCGTATCAACAATCTCCGTAATGGCACCCGACGGGCTGAGCCGCAATCGGTAACGGGCATTGCTGATGTATTCGCCGGACACCGTAGCGGCAGCGGGCTGTTTTGTTGGTTGGCCGGTCCTGATTTCGAATACTTTATACCCAACGGACGGAATGTTTTCGGCGTAGATGCGAAGAAACTGGCGACCACCTTTTGTGATCAACTGGCTGGCCACTTCCTTGCGGGTCGATACATCAACGACCCGAACCGGATACGGACCAGTATACGCCAAATCAGCCACGTCATCACGGCTCCAGTTCAAGGGATTAAAGACGTAGAAACGCGGGTTGGTCACCTGCTTGATTTGCTCACCAAGTGTGCGGGCCGAAAGCGAGAACAGCGAATCAATGTACTGGCTAATCTGCCGCTGAATTTTGCGTTGCCAGGTGGCCCGCACCGGATGTTTAATCGGCCCATCGGCGGTCCAGTTGTGCTCCCAGTACATCCCAAACGACTCCCAGGCCAGGTCACGAGCACCTTTTAACTGATCCGCGAAAGCCGGTGTCTTCAGCGCCACAAGCGAAGCCAGAGCTTCGGCAGCGCGCAACTTCTCAGTAGCCCGGCGGACCTGCGCGGTGGTTTCGTTCATCGATGCACAGTACAAATCCCACTCATTGCCGTAGCTCACCGACTCGGCAGGCAGGCGCGGGTAACTTCTGGCAACATCCTCAAAAAAGTCTTCCTCGTTGGAGACGCGCACCTTCCGGGTTGGTGTAGTCCCGTTTCGGGCTGCTTCGATAAACGGAAGGGATTCGTAGGTTTCGAGATCGTCGTGGCCGTAACCAAATGCTCCCGCTACGTTGTAAGGGTAAGTTGAGTTTGGTGAAACGGTATCGCACATCACATCAAGTTTGTCGACAATCTTCCGCATTTCAGCCAGTTTGTCTTTCTGCTTAATAACCAGCCGACACTCCGCATACCCTCCAAACGGTGCGGTTCGCTTCACTTTCTCGTCGTAATTGTACCACTTCATCAGCACGCCCGACGAGTCGAGGCCCGTGTAACGGTATAGCTGGTGACGGCGATTGGCCCGGTACTCGTAAGTCATCTGACTACCGTAGCCGCCAATGCCTTTCCAACTATACTTAGCTCCTGAACCAGCCCAGAGCGAGGCCAACCCCAGCGGCAGCGTGTTGTTTTCCATCGCTTCGGCCAGCCGAAAACGCAGGTTGTATGTACGTTCCAACTGCCCGGCATAGTACATTCCGCGCAAGACGGCTTCGGTCGGTTGGGCACCGTAACAACTCACCAGTGTGTTGAGCGGACTGCCGATGTGGCCTGATCGGATCGCTTCAATCAGTCGGTTAAACTGAGCGGGGGATCGGTATTTCTGATACGCCCGAAGCCAATAGCTACCGTCGCAATTGAATCGGGCCTGGAAATCAGGTGGGTTGTTTTTCGTAGAGTCAACTTGCCTGAGGTAGTAATCAAGCATGTGTACGAAGGCCGAGTCGTACTTGGCTTCGTTGGCCGACCACATGTAATCAGTATGATCGTCGTTAGCAATGTACAGGCGTTTGACAGGTCGGGCCGCGGTCGGTTGGGACTGCACGACCAAACTGTATAGGCATGCCAACAGGAGGAGATATTGGTGTTTCACAGTGTAAGCTGGCCGCCTATTATAAACTGACTACCAAAGGTTTGCTTTGAGCTTTTTTACTAAGGCAGGGTCAATTGAGGCTACTCCTGTTGCTAAACAGACCGCTATATCGTTTTTCCCGGTTTCTATCCAACTAATGTAAAGTTAGGGTAAGATAGTTGGTCTCGATGTTCGATGAGACAAAATTGCCGCCGTGTCCTCACCCAAGATGACAACAAAAAATTAATAAATCAGCCAGCAACTGGTTCGCCTATTTATAGCGCCAAACAACTGTCGGGTTATTTCCATATCGGTAAACTGCACCCTGAGCTGACCTGAGATAGTAGAACAGTATTTGTCAAACACAAAACTTTTTCGTTTTCCCCGAAAGGAATGCTATTTTTAAAAAAATTTATAATTCAGACGCTTCTGTTGAGCATAGTCTCCAGACTACGCTGAACGAAGACCCGATAGTGCCCACGTAAAGTTTCAAACTTCGCTAAACATCAGACCACGCCGAACCAGTAAACTAATTCACACAGCCTACAGGAGTATTGACATACTTTCTTTCACGTTCACTATGCGTTTCTCCCTACTGTGCCTGGCCTTCGTTAGCCTCTCCTTATCAGTTCAAGCCCAGAAACCTGCCCCATTCGGAGCCGTTCCATCGACTCGTCAGTTGCAGTGGCATAAGCTCAAATACTACGCGTTTGTCCACTTCAACATGAACACCTTCACTAACGAAGAGTGGGGACATGGCACCGAAACGCCGGATATGTTCAATCCCTCGCAGCTTGACTGCCGGCAGTGGGCACGCGTATGCAAAGCAGCGGGTATGGAGGGCATTGTGATCACGGCGAAACACCACGACGGCTTTTGCCTATGGCCCAGTAACTACACGGAACACTCGGTCAAAAACAGCAAGTGGCACAATGGCAAAGGCGACGTATTGAAAGACCTGTCGGCAGCCTGTAAGGAATACGGACTAAAGTTTGGTGTATACCTGTCGCCCTGGGATCGCAACCACCCCGCCTACGGCACACCCGAATACAACGAAATCTTCAAAAAAACACTCCAGGAGGTTTTGACCCAATACGGAGACGTGTACGAAGTCTGGTTCGATGGAGCTAATGGCGAAGGGCCCAACGGCAAGAAACAGGTTTACGACTGGCCGGGCTTTATCGCTACGGTCCGGAAATACCAGCCCAACGCCGTCATTTTCAGCGATGCCGGCCCCGACATTCGCTGGGTAGGCAACGAAGATGGCTATGCGGGCGAAACCAACTGGTGTACCCTCAACCGCGACAAAGTCTACCCCGGTTATCCTAATTATTGGGAACTGACACCCGGCCATGAAGACGGCACGGATTGGGTGCCCACCGAAGTAAACTGCTCGATTCGGCCGGGTTGGTACTACCACGCCAGCGAAGACAACAAAGTAAAATCGCTGGAGCACCTGGTTGACATTTATTACAGTTCGATTGGGCGAAATGGCAACTGGCTGCTGAACCTGCCCGTCGATCGTCGGGGTCTGGTCCATGAAAACGACGAGAAGCGGCTTATGGAGCTGAAAGCTTACACCGACAAAGCATCGCATAACCTGGTGAGTGGCAAGAAAATTACGGCGAGCAGCACCTTCGCTCAAACGCCCACTTTTGCGGCCAGCAATGTATTGGACAACAGTCGGGACACGTACTGGGCTGCGGCCGACGGCAGCAAACAAGCCTCTCTGGAAATCGACCTGGGCCGCCCGACTACCCTCAACCGGTTGTTGATTGAAGAATACATTGCGTTGGGGCAACGGGTTAAGAAGTTTTCGGTATCGGCCTGGCAGAACGGCCAGTATCAACCCATCGCCAGTGGCACCACGATTGGTAACCGGCGCATCCTCCGGTTTCCGACCGTGACGACGAACAAACTGCGGGTGAACATCGACGAAGCAAAAGCGACTCCGCTGATTCGGCATATGGAGGTGTACAACGCGCCCGAACTCATTGTGTCGCCCGTGATCAGCCGCAACAAAGCAGGCATGGTCACGATTGCCTGCCCCCGCACCACCGATCCCGTCATTACGTACACAACAGATGGTTCGGAGCCAACGGCCCAAAGTCCGCGCTTTAGCCAGCCGTTTGCTATGCCCAACGGTGGCACGGTGAAGGCCCGCGCTTTTGTCAATAATATGCAGAAAGCCAGTAGCCCCGTTGCTGCTGAGTTCGACATTAGCTCCGCCAAATGGGCCGTTGTATCGACTGGAGTTGCTGGTGAGCCGGATACAGACAAGTCAACGGCCGGCAAACAAAACGACCGCCTGATCGACGGCAACCCGGATACCTTCTGGCAACAGCGAAAGAACGGCGAAACCCCGACATCGGTGGTGCTTGACTTAGGCGAGTCGCTGCCCTTGCGTGGTTTTACGTACCTGCCCCGGCAGGATGGCAAAAAGGAAGGGATTGTGTACAAGTATACCGTTTCGGTCAGTCAGGACGGGCAAACCTGGTCGGCTCCCCTTAGCCAGGGCGCGTTTAGCAACATCAACAACAACCCCGTTAGCCAAAGCGTCCGGTTCAGCCAGCCTCAAACGGCTCGTTATCTGAAATTTGACGCTTTAGAAACAACCTCGGCTAATGACCCGACTATTTCCATTGCCGAACTAGGTGTGTTGACCCGATAACCGAATGCCATTATGGTTCGTTGTATACCCTACATGAGCCAAATCTATCTCACATTACTGGCGCTTACGTCCGCATTGATGGTGCGGGCGCAGGCCCCGGCCAGGACATGGCAGTACGAAAAAACAGTCGACCGGGCGGGTGGTACCGTTTACAAGGCGACCCTACCGTCGACCAACGTGCTTCAGTTTGAGTATCCCTACACCGGAGGGTCGATTGTGACGCTTACCCTCCGGCGCAAAGGCGGTGATACCTATGCGTACCTGGAAGTATCAAAGGGAATGTTTACCCGTAGTTTTCAGGGAGGCAACGCCAACATTCAATTTGACGGAAAACGCGCCGTTGCGTATTCGCTATCGGCAGCTGCCAACGGCCGGGCCAATATTGTTTTCTTCGATGCTGAACAACGGCTGATTGGTCAGATCAGGACGGCCAAAGCCATGGTGGTCCAGCTTCAGTTTGCTGGCCAACGCCCCCGCGAAATTCGCTTCAACACAGCCGGTTTACGTTGGGACCATTAGGCTGGTGAATAAGCGTCGATCAACATTGTTTACCGGCAGTTCAGCAACCTTCACCGCGATTATCGTCCCGATTAAGGCGAATAAGCTAACTTTCTGGCTTACTCCACGCTATGCCCCGAAACGTCCTACTCGTTCTTATTCACCTCCTGAGTGCCTGACCTTTCTGGCATTGCCTTACTTCTTTGTGGAAGATGGGTTCGCCAAACTGGCCGAGTTACCTTACAACTCGCACGAACGGCGGAATCTGGCGTCGTATGGGCTAACGATTGCCTTTTTCTATCTGAACTTTTACGTCTTGATTTCCCGACCCTATTTTAAGCGTAGTTATGTCTTATATGGGCTATCGGTACTGGGCTACTTTCTGCTCGTGCAGGCAATCTTAGCCAATATTAACCATCAACCTAATTTTTTCCCGCCGGGCCGATGCTTCACCCGCTTCGTCGCTGCCTCCACCCCCATTTCTTAGGGAGCGTCCGTCACCCAGACCACCCGATGGGCAAACCAGCAACGGTTTTCGGCCACCCGGATTACATCTATGTTCGGGCCGACTATACTGTTTATAAAATTACCCTGGCCGACATTCTATTCATTGAGGGCCTCGACGACTATCTAAAAATGCATCTTGAATCTACGCGTCACCCCATTGTGGCCCACATGACCATGAAAGCCATGCTTTACAGGTTACGGGGAGCGGATGCGCTCGATAGTCCGTTTATCCGTGTGCATCGGTCCTACATTGTGACCTTCAACCGAATTGAAGGTGTTCGAAATAAAGTCATTCCACTGGCCGGGCGCGACATTCCCATTGGAGCCAGTTATGAATCGAACGTACGGAGATGCTTTCTGGGGCAAACTAAATCAGCAGATTTCGCAGCCTATACATTCAGTGCCACGATCCGGGCTAAAAGTACGTATTAACAGATAGGACGCTGCCGAGTAACTTTACTCATTCACCCACACTTTTAGCCGTTTTACCACTAAGTGGTTTTCCGGGACAACGAAGTACTGGATTGCCTGCGTTATTAGACAAAACAGATTCATACCTACAAACAGGCTCAATTCGCTTACCAAGATTATTACGAAACTATGCCTTGTTAAACACTTATCTAACGAGTTACTTGTATGCAACGTAAAGAATTTTTAAAGCGCGGATTTGGCAGCTTATTGGGCGTAGCAACCATTGTTCCGCTGATGGGCGCTTGTAGAGAGACATCGGTTGAACCAACTACGACAACAGGCTCGGGCACCTCTACGGGCTCGACCAATGGCAATTCGGCGAGTAATTGCAGCGTTACGCCCAGCGAAACCCAAGGACCATTCCCCACGAAAGTACCCGCCAATTTTGTACGCAAAGACATTACTGATGGACGGACTGGTGTGGGCATGACAATGAACATCACCATTAAGAATGCCAATGCCAGTTGTGCCGCGTTAGCCGGAGCCATTGTCGATGTATGGCACTGTGACAAAGATGGCAACTACTCCGAGTACGGCGGAAGCGGTATGCAGAATATCAACTATACTAGCGTCGATTTCTTACGGGGTCGTCAGACCACCGACGCCAATGGTCTGGTTTCCTTTACGTCTATTTTTCCGGGCTGGTACGGGGGCCGCGCTCCGCACATTCATGTGCACATCTACAACGCGTCGGGCAAGTCGCTGCTGGTGACCCAAATTGCGTTCCCCTACGACGTGTCGAATACCGTGTACACAACGGCGCAATCATACGGCTACACCAAAGGCAAGCAGGATACCCTCAACGAGCGGGATAACGTATTTAGTGACGGGTACACCAATGAGCTCGCGACCCTGTCGGGCAGCATTTCAGCGGGCTACAGCCTGACGCACACAATTGTCGTAAACGCCTGATAGTTGGTGATCATTTTGCTGTTTTAAAACAACGGGCAAGGATAACAAGGCCTTCGACAAACGAACCATTCTTTTTTTATACCCGAATGAAATCAGATGTAAAAACAGAATGGTTCGTTTGGTGGGCAGGTATCTGGCCGAAAAAGCCATACAAGCCTATGTTCGGCTCACCCTGCATGAGCGTTCTAACTTACCTCTCGCCAAAACAATCGGCCAACCTTATTCTCGATCAATGCGGTACAATCGTCCCTGGTCGGTAATGGCATATAAGCCTCCATCCGTTCCTTGGGTGATATCCCGAAAACGCTGACCCTCACTCGCGAGCAATCGTTCTTCGCCAACCACTCGATTATTCTCGATGACGAGTCGTACAATGTGCATTCCACTCAGGGCACCAATAAACAAATTGTTTTGCCACTCCGGGATGCGATTACTACTGTAGAACGTCATGCCGCTAGGCGACACGACAGGGTCCCAGTAATAAACCGGTTGCTCAAGCCCTTCCCGCTGCTGAATGCCTTCTCCCACCCGTTGTCCACTATATTCGATACCATAGGTAATCGTCGGCCAGCCATAGTTGGCACCGGGCTGCACCCGATTTAGCTCATCGCCACCCCGCGGACCGTGTTCGCTTTCCCATACATCGCCCGTTACCGGATGAATGGCTAACCCCTGCGGGTTACGATGCCCGTAGGAATAAATCTCAGGGCGGGTGCCCGTTTGACTTGCCAACGGATTTCCGGACGCTGGCACCCCTTCTTTAGTTATACGAATGACTTTACCAAGCCCCGATGTCAGCGACTGGGCTTGAGGCCGGGTGGCCAGATCGGAACGTTCACCGGTACTAATCAGCAGATTACCGGCCTGATCAAACACAATTCGACCGCCATAGTGGGCCGTGCCGTTATAAGCTGGGGTGGCGCGGTAGATAACCGTTGCGCCCTCAATCCTGGTTTCATCGGCGGCTAATCGTCCCTTAGCGACCGCCGTTACGTTACCTTCGGCCAGCGGCTCAGAAAACACCCAGTACACCATTCGGTTATTGGCAAAGTCGGGATCTACCCGAAGGCCTAACAAGCCACCCTGCCCTGCTGCATTAACCCGCGGCAGGCCCTGGATTGGGCCACTTAGCTCACCAGCTGCGGTGACAATCCGCATCGTCCCCGCTTTTTCGGTGACGAGTAGTCGGCCATCCGGCAGAGCGGTAATACCCCAGGGGCTCGTCAGGGCTCGGTTAAGTACCCTTGCTTCGTAGCGGGAGGTTGTTTGGACACCAGCGATTCGGGTCTGGCCCGCAAAAGCGGGTTGATAGGTCGAGTTGGGCGGATTTGTTTCGACCGGTAACCCGTTCTTCGACCCTGTAGCCGGATCAGTATTATCCGCGACATCTGGGTTGCAGGCCGATAAGGCCAGCGTAGTGGCGATGACAATTAGCAGGGAGTTTTTCATAGTACGTTGACAGTTAGTATGAATAATTACCCTTCATAGGCGGTAAAGTTTGGCCGGCTCCCTATTTTTTACCGAAATAGACGAAATGAGAACCCATATCCGTGCGCTTTAAACGTTCGCAGAACAGCCCTCGCTCGGGCTGGACTGGTACTTGTTATGCAGCGTCCGCATCGGCAGTTCGGCGGTATTCGTTGGGCGATTGCCCTACCCGTTGTTTAAACAAACGGATAAAGTGCTGCGGATATTTAAATCCTAAGTCATAGGCGATTTGACTAACAGATTTGCTATGATCGAAGATTCGTTCTTTCGCCACATCCATCACCTTCGCCTGGATATATTCCTGCGCTGTCTTTCCCGTTTCTTTTTTCACCAGGTCGCCAAAATAATTGGCCGACAAATTCAATTCGCCCGCACAATACGCTACCGAAGGCAAACCCATCGTCTGTGGTTTATCGGTCTGATAATAGGCGTTCAACAAATCCTCAAATCGTTCCAAAGCGCCTTTGTGCACATTATCACGGGTGATAAATTGGCGCTCGTAAAAACGGACGCAATAGTTCAAAAACAATTCAATATTATTGACAATCAACCCTTTGCTGTGCTTATCGATGGCGTGTTCTAATTCGTAATCAATTTTAGAAAAGCAATCCAATACAATTTGCCTTTCCCGACTGGACAAATGCAGGGCTTCATTCGATTGATAGCCGAAGAACGTATACTCCTGAATATGCCGGCCAAGGCCTGTTCCATGGATTAGATCAGAATGAAAGATCAGTGCATACCCTTTGGGCTGGTACGTTTCTCCATTGCTGTTCATGCCCGCCACCTGTCCCGGTGCCAGAAAAACCAGGGTTCCTTCCTGGTAATCATACGTGTGGCGGCCATACACCAGATCACCGCATTTGACATCTTTCAGGAATACGGTGTAGAAGCCGAAATACATCCGGGAACCCTGTCGGGGGTTTGCCTTCGACAAGTCAACTACACTCACCAGCGGGTGGCGTGTTTCATTATTATTGAAGGCGTTGTAATCGTTTATGGTCTCAAACCGGCGCAAGTCATCCATATTGCTGTCGTTTTATCCAGTTCAAAATTAACGCTCTATCAGGCTCTTACCTGATGACGCAGCGCTAATCAGGAATATTGGTAGCTAAATCCGTAATCTGTATACTATCCATACCAAGAGTAGATGAGACCTTTGTAAGAACGCGGCTCACGTGGTCGACATGGTTACGAAAAACGGGCAACTGTATGTGGAGCGGGTATTCAGTGCGATGGACTGCGGGATTGTAGTCAACCGCGATGCGGCTACGAACATGGTGCAGGGAGCGGTGTCGATGGGATTGGCAATGCGTTTTACGGCGCCCTGACGCACAAAACGGCACTCCTGAGCAAACCAACTTCGATACGTATCGGATCATTCGCCATAACGAGGCCCCATACCAGATTGAGGTTCACTTTGTCGAAAACGACCTTGACCCGACCGGATTAGGCGAACCACCCTTCCCGCCCGTCTTTGGCGCAGTGGCCAATGCTTTGTACAAAAACACCGGCAAACGGCAATATAATCAGCCGTTTAAGCTCGAACCGGGAAAGCGGATTTAAGAACAGAACGGCAATGCCATGCAGAAAAAGCATTTTGTACGATAGTCTGTTTAATTGAACGACCGTCTAAATGCCAGGGGCGACAGGTTAGTTTTCGTTTTAAAGAGTTTACTAAACGATTGCGAATGCTCGAATCCCAATGCATAAGCCACTTCGCTGACCGATAAATTGGTGGTAGACAGTTTTTCTTTGGCGGCTGCGATCAGTTTGTCATGAATGTACTGCTGGGCATTTTGTCCAATTAGTGACCGCAACATATCACTTAAATAACTGGGCGATAGGTTTAACTGCTCAGCGAGGTAGCCGACGGTTGGTAATCCCTGGCTTAACGATGTTTCGTTGGCAAAATAATGATCCAATACGTCATCCAGCTTTTGTAGCAAATCGTGGTTTACGGCTTTGCGGGTTATAAACTGGCGTTTATAAAAACGATTTGCATAGTTCATCAATAACTCGATCTGGGAAATAATTACGCCCTGACTGAAGTCATCGATCCGGCTGTTCAATTCTTTTTCAATCATTTTGAAAATCTCAATGATCGTCAATTTTTCATCTTCCGAAAGGTGCAACGCTTCATTGGTTGCATACGAAAAGAAGCCATACTGCTTTATGGTCTTGGCCAGGGGATACCCTAAAAAGAAATCCGGATGAATGAGCAACGTATACTGCGAACAGATCCTGCCATCGTCGTGATTACTGCCAATTACCTGGCCTGGCGAAGCGAATAATAACCCACCTTCATCAAAATCATAATAACTCTGGCCGTACTTTAACCGGCCGCTGAGTTTTGGCTTGTACGACAGTTTATAAAAACCCAGCACATGAGCGCCAGGGAGTGCATTCATGGCTACGGGATTGTGAGCGCCATTGATCAGACTGACCAGCGGATGCTTAGGGGTTGGTAAACCAAAGGCCCGGTGTGCATCGGCCAGCGATTCAATTTTGTATGGGCCGTTTTCCTCTTTTCTCATAACTCAGTTCATAAACCATGCTAACCGATACCCATTCGACCATCGGTTAGCATGGATGCTTTATCAAGCCATTTCCCGGCTTCCGGGTTCCTTAGCTGGCCTGGCCCTGAGCCGCGTTGGAAATGTCTGCCCATTCTTCCCAGGTCGCCATCCGCTCCGTATAGGCAGTACGTACCCAGGGCAAATTGTGGCTACCCAGAAAGAACCGCAGCGGAGGATTTTCGGCATCAACTACGGCAAAAAGTGCTTCAGGCGTTGCCGCGGGATCACCTCTTTCCATTGATCTTAAACCTCCGAAAAAATTGGCTTTGAAATCAGCGTAAATGTCGAGACCCTGTGCGAACTTCAGGGATTCCTGACTGCCGAACTCGGTGGCATAAGCCCCCGGTTCAATAATGGTTACGTTGATCCCAAATGGTTTAACCTCCGTAGCCAGGCTTTCATGAATGGCTTCGAATGCCCATTTTGACGAACAGTAATAGCCGATCACGGGTAACGTTACATGACCCAGGTTACTCGATGTACCGAGAATGTGACCGCCCCCCTGCTTTCTCAATAACGGCAAAGCCGCCTGAATAACCGAAACCGGCCCAATGACATTCGTTTCGTACAGGGCGCGAATATCATCCGCGCTGGCCTCCTCAATGGTACCTACCAGCGAATACCCGGCATTATTAAATACAATATCAAGCCGGCCGAAGTGAGCGTAGGCCTGCTCAACGGCCGTTTTTACCTGCTCGGGCTGTGTCACGTCAAGCGCCAGTGTCAGCACATTATCGCCATATTTTTCGTTCAGGTCGGCAATGCTTTCCAGGTTGCGGGCGGTAGCCGCCACCTTGTCGCCACGGGTAAGGGCAGCCTCGGCCCAAACGCGTCCAAACCCGCGGGAAGTACCCGTAATAAACCAGACTTTAGTGGACGTTGACGCAGACTGACCGTCTGCTTTTTCATTCTGATGTACCATGATCTAAAACGTAAATTAATGATACGTCAAAGGTCAGGCGCTACAATTCCCTGCCTGTAGTCTAATTGCGGGGATTTGTAGTCAAAATGAGTAAGGGAATAAATCGACAGGGTACAGATTACGGCAATAACAGAAATACACTTACCAAACCGTTATCCTATCTTGTTCGGGTTTATACATTTTGTCGCCCGGCTGCACATTGAAGGCGTTGTAAAACGGCGTGAAGTTCATCAGCGGTCCGTTTACCCGCCACTTGGCCGGTGAATGCGGGTTCGTGTTAACATACATACCCATGTACGCATCCCTGGTTTTTACCCGCCAGATTCGGGCTATCGAGATGAAGAACCGCTGATCGGGGGTAAAGCCGTCCAGTTTCGTCGTGCTTTTGCCCTGCTCAGTCAGCTTAAAGGCATCGTAGGCAATGGCGACCCCGGCAATGTCGGCGGTGTTCTCCCCCACCGTTAAGGCTCCTTTTACGTGCACCGAATCCAGTACAGTAAACTTGTTATATTGATCAATTACCTGCTGGGTTCTTGCTTTGAATTTTGCATAGTCCGCTTTGGTCCACCAGTTGGTCACGTTGCCGTTTTTATCATATTGGGCGCCCTGATCGTCAAACGAGTGTGTTATTTCGTGCCCGATCACCATGCCGATGCCGCCGTAGTTCAGCGCATCATCGGCATTCACATCAAAATAAGGAGGTTGTAGAATACCCGCCGGGAACACAATTTCATTGAGCGGAGGATTGTTATACGCCGTTACCGTGGGTGGCGTCGTGTGCCACTCTGTTCGGTCGACCGGCTTTCCTACTTTAGCCAGGCTTTGGAGATAATCATTTTTATTCGCTGACAACCGGTTCTCAAAATAAGCGTCTCGTTTTACGTCCACCTTCGAGTAATCCCGCCATTTATCCGGATAACCGATTTTCTCGGTGAAGGCGTACAGTTTCTCTTTCGCTCTGGCTTTGGTCGAATCACTCATCCATTCCAGTTTGCTGATACGGGCTTCAAAGGCTTTTTTGAGGTTACCGACCAGCACCGCCATCCGTTTCCTGGCCTCTTCGGGGAAGTATTTTTTCACGTACAACTGGGCCAGTGCCTCGCCGAGCGAACCATCGACCGCCTGCGTCATGTCTTCGGCCCGTGTTTTCTTAACCGCTTGTCCGGTTAGAATTTTAGTGTAAGCAAAAGACGCATCCAAAAACGGCTGGCTCAGGTAATTGGCATAGTTGGTCAGGGCATGGGCTTTCAGATAAACTTTCCAGTCATCGATGGGAACGGAGGTCAACATCGTGTTCAGCTTGTCGTAATACCCCGGTTGTCCAACATTGACAGAATCAGCCTGTACGCCCAGGTCAGCCAACAGCTTTGTCCAGTTGAGAGTAGGCTGTTTCTGGGCAAGATCAGCGACCGCCAGTTTATTGTAGTTTGCCTTGACATCCCGACGTTCAACATTCGTTCGATGGGCGGTGGCCAGCTGTTTTTCGATGTCATAGGCAACCGCTGCGTTTTTAACGGCTGTAGCTGCTTCTGTGCCGGTCAGTTCAAACAGGCGGGTCAGATAGTCCCGGTACGCTTTTTGAATCGAGCCGGTTGACGAATCGGTTTTAAAATAATACTCCCGTTCGGGCAAGCCAATGCCAGTTTGATTAAACTGAGCAATGTTGATCGTACTCCGCCTGTTATCGGGGCCTACGTAGAGCCCAATGATGGACCGATCCCCTACTTTTTGTTCCTGAGCCACCAACGTTAACAAAGAAGGAACATCCGTTACGGCATCGATACGGGCGAGCAGGGGCTTGATGGGTTCATAACCGCGCTTATTAATAGCGGTTGTGTCCATGCCGGACGCATAAAAATCACCCACCTTCTGTTCGATACTCCCCGCTGGATTTTTGGTGGTCGAAACGCTGTCCAGAATCGCCTGCAACCGGATGCGTTGCGGATAATTCATGAAGGAGTAAGCCCCTACACCTGCCTGGCTTTCCGGTATCCGGGCGGTATCGTTCCAGATGCCATTGGCGTAGGTAAAAAAATCATCTCCAGGTTTTTTGGAAGCGTCTACACCCGTTATGACGACGCGTTTTGCAGTAGGACTAGTTGCATTTGGAATGGCACCTCGCTGACAGGCTCCTGCCAGCAACAGCATTAGAAAGAAATAGACCAGTCTTTTCATGTTTGTCGTGTTATGTCTCAAATCGTCGCAGTGTATCGGTAGTTAGTTTATCTACGCCAAAATTAACCCTTTACTACCACCTTGCCTATACATAAACCTTACTCAGGAATATTGGTAGTAATTCCCGTAATCTGTATACCAGTCAGGCGAAGAAATGAGGAGACCTTTGTAGAGCACTGGAACTACACCAGACCAATTACTTTCAAAGACTGATAGAACATGCAAACACGCACATTAGGAAACAGTGGCCTTGACGTATCAGCCCTCGGGCTGGGCTGTATGGGCCTGAGTTTTGGCTACGGTCCCGCCACCGACAAGCAAGAGGCTATTAAACTGATTCGGGCGGCATTTGAACGGGGCGTCACCTTTTTTGACACTGCCGAAGCGTACGGGCCGTTCGCCAACGAAGAACTGCTGGGCGAAGCCCTGGCCCCGTTCCGTGACCAGGTAGTCATTGCCACCAAGTTTGGTTTCAAAGAAGGCAGAACCACCCTGGGGCTGGATAGCCGCCCTGAGAACATCAGAGCCGTTGCCGAAGCGTCGCTCAAACGGTTGAGAACCGACGTTATCGACCTGTTTTATCAGCATCGGGTCGATCCTGACGTACCCATTGAAGAAGTGGCCGGAACCGTTCGGGAGTTAATCAACGAGGGCAAGGTCAAACACTTTGGCCTGTCGGAAGCGGGTGTAGCGACTATTCGTCAGGCTCATACGGTTCAACCCGTAGCGGCTCTGCAAAGTGAGTATTCGCTTTGGTGGCGGGAGCCGGAGAGCGAACTACTGCCAACGCTGGAAGAATTAGGTATTGGCTTTGTGCCGTTTAGTCCACTGGGCAAGGGGTTCCTGACCGGCAAAATTGACGAGAACACCACGTTTGATAAGACAGATTTTCGCAACGTCGTCCCTCGTTTTTCGGAAGAGAACCGGAAAGTGAACCAGGGATTGGTTGATCTGCTGAGCCAGATTGCTCACCAACGAAATGTCACCCCGGCACAGATCGCCCTGGCCTGGCTATTAGCCAAAAAGCCGTGGATTGTGCCGATTCCGGGCACTACCAAATTGCACCGACTGGAAGAAAACCTTGGAGCAGCGGACATTACGTTGAGCACCGATGATCTTAAAGCAATTTATGAGGCCGTTTCAGCAATTGATGTACAGGGTGCTCGGTATCCCGAACAGTTGCAAAAAATGGTTGGTCGTTAGGCTAATAAAAATTCATTACTGATATGAAACGAGTATTGTATGTAATTCTATTCGCTGCCGCGCTATCTACACAGGCTATGGGGCAGGAAGCGCTCATCTTTCCCAAAGGTGAAAAAGCGGTCACCGATCACCAGGTAGGAACGGTCTGGCTCAACGAGTTGAGTCCGGCCGACAGTACCTTCAACTACAACATTGCGATGGCCACCTTTGCGCCGGGTGCCCGTTTACATTGGCACACCCATCCGGGCGGACAAATTCTACTCTATACCGACGGTGTTGGCTATTATCAGGAACGGGGCAAACCCCGACAGACCGTTCGTAAAGGAGAAATTATCAAATGTCAGCCGGGCGTGGAGCACTGGCACGGAGCCACCCCCACGAGTGGCGTTACGTACATTGCCACCACGCCGACGCAAAAAGGCCGAACCATCTGGTTTAAACGGGTGACGGATGAAGAATATGGAGGAAAGTAAATAAACAATCAAAAATCAGTCCCTAACAAGTATGCTGTACGTAAAATGAACAAGCAAAACACACTCCTCTCTTTTTTAGTCTCGATCCTGATGGTTGGTAGTTACCAAACCACTTCGGCTCAGCAACAAAACATGATGGTACGTCTTTCAGAAATTGAAATCGATCCGGTTCATCTGGACGAATACAAAGCCATTCTAAAAGAAGAATCAGCTGCCTCTGTAAAACTGGAGCCGGGTGTCATTGCCATCTTTCCGATGTATCAAAAAGAGAATCCTACATCGGTCAGAATTCTGGAAATGTATGCCGACAGAGCCGCTTACGAGCAGCACTTGAAAACAGCCCATTTTCAGAAGTACAAAACCACTACGCTGAATATGGTAAAGGCACTAAAATTAGTGGATATGGAATCGATAGATGCCTCTACAATGCCCCTGCTGTTCAGAAAAGTAAAAGAAGATAGACGGTGAGCATTTGCCGTAAACATTTCTTGGCAACCAATTCAAAACGATAGGTTACCTTGGTGCATCAGCTCGAAACAGGCAATTAGCAATGTTCTAGTTGAACAATCCTGGCATCATTAATCATCTTTTCGCATTGCTGAATAAGCCTTTGACGTGATTTTGAACGAAAGACATTCGTATGATTTCTATAAATATTTTCTTGGTGCTGGGCCTTTCTACGTTCTGTTTAACCAACCACCTACATGCCCATCAACCGATGCAGACAAACAATCAGTACCGTATGCAAACAGGTCAGCAATTGAGTGTAAAACAGCAAAGCATCGTCACCATCTCCGCTTTTACGGCTCAAGGCAATATAGCGCAATTGCAACAAGCGTTGAACCAGGGACTAGACGCCGGTCTATCTATCAACGAGATAAAAGAAATTCGTGCAGCTCTATGCCTATACCGGATTCCCCGCAGCCTGAATGCGCTTCAACGCTTTGTGGATGTGCTGAAGGAACGAAAGCAACAGGGCATTAATGAGCCGGTGGGCAAAGAGCCATCGCCGTTGCCAACTGATAAAAGCATCGGACGGGATAACCTAGACTGGAAAACTCGCGAGATTGTTACGATTTCGGCGCTTGCCGCTCTTGGTGGTGTTGAAAGTCAACTATGTGCCCACTTCGGCATCGGCATGCATAACGGGCTAACCAAGAGAGCTTGTGGACATTTCAGCTCTTTATAAACACATCCTCATCATGGATAGCCAAACTCAGGCTCATATCTATTTGGCGGAGCAGCGCGGCCGCCTGGAGACGGATTCTTTCAGAAGCTACCACTTTTTTAACTTCGGGGCCTACGTTGCTGAAAGCCGAGAACCGTTCGGCCCGCTATGTCTCCTGAACGATGATTCCTTACGCGCCGGAACTACCTTGAGCATGCAGGTCGAGCAGCCAATGGAGGTAGTGTTGCTGCCCGTAGTGGGCGGACTCGGTTACACTATTGCCGAAGCAACGGCCTTTCTCGAACCTGGACAAGCAGCCGTTTTATCGCTGGCAGCGGGCATGACCTATCAAATCAGTAACCCCTACGAGACCGAACTCATTAACTGTCTACAGATTTGGTTGCAGAAGCCTTCGAACGGTTTTGCACCGTCAGTCAGTCAAACCAACTTTGATCTGGCAACCGTCAATATGCTCCTCCCACTTTTCGGCGAGCATGATGCAGAAGCTGGCCAGCCTTCCGGCTATCGGGGATTTATTGGTCGGTACGATGGCAGACAGGAAGGAACATACGCCATACGAACAGCCTCCACTGGTAAAGCCGGACGTATTTTTGTTCTTATTCTACAGGGGGTGTTTGAAGTTGCCAACCGGCTGCTTCACGAGCGCGATGGGTTAGCTTTACAGTATGACCATGACGACGTATTGGAATTCGAAGCCTTGTCCAATGATGCGCTGCTAATTTTGTTGGATTTATCAGCCGTTGGTTAACGATCCAGGATGGCCATCAGGCAGGCACTTCACGTGCTAAAAGCTTCATACGTACAAGATTGAAACGGATTTGTGTATTTTTATACCCTCCTACCGTTTCTGTATGCACCGTACCTTTACCCTACTGTTCTTTTTAGTTCTTATTGCCAATACTGTCCGCTCGCAAACGCAAAGGCCTGACAATGAACCTCCGTCTAATCGATGGATCAATTTTGGTCAGTCCTATTACAAAATACCCATTGCTCAACCGGGCCTATATCGCATCACAGCAACTGAACTGCGAGACGCTGGCGTCCCCCTGGGAACCCTCGACCCAACAACACTCCAACTGTTCCATCGGGGTGTTGAGCAGGCAATGTACGTAGAAGGAGAAGCCGATAAACGGTTCGACGTGAGCGATTTCCTGGAGTTTTACGGGCGAAGTAACGATGGAACACCCGATTCGTTACTGTACCGCACCGAGAAGCAATACACCGCTAACCCGCAGCCTCACACGTACTATAGCCTATTTAGTGATACGACGGCGTATTTTCTTACCTGGCGATCAGACGGCAAGGCTGGTAAACGAATGGGTAGCTATGCCGATACCGATGGAGCCAATCTGACGCCAGACTTGTATCATTGGCAAGAAGACACTCGAGTCTTTACCGATACGTATCCCGGCTATCCGGCGGGTATTACGTCTAAGATTGAATACAGCTTTTATGAAGCAGGTGAAGGCTACACCGGCCCAATTCAGCAAAAAGATAAGCCTTTCACCAGTACGTTTGTGCTCAGTAACGCGTTTCGGACGGGCCCGCCCCCGCAGGTGGATGTGCTTATGGTGGGCCAGGATTACACAAAACACTACGTTGAAAGTTGGGCAGGACCAGCATCCGACGCTCAACGGCCGATTGGCAGCCTTAGCTTTTCAGCATACGATAACGGACGGCTGGAACCGGAGGTAAGCTGGTCGGATGTTAATTCCAATGGGCAGCTACTTATCTCGACGGTCTCGCGGGGCGACGGCTCCGGCATTGATCGCTATTCGGTATCGTACATTCGCTTACGGTATCCACAAAAATTCACGACGAATGGGCGGGACTTATGTCAATTTCGATTAGCGGCTAACGCTGCCAACCGGTCATTACTCACGATTGCCAAGGTAGTGCCCGGCACGCGCTTTTGGGACGTTACTAATCCCAATGACCCCATACGCATCGGGGCCGTCGTATCGGGCGACTCGGCACGTTTGGTAGTGCACAGTTCGCGCACCGCCCGGATGCTCCTTAGCGCCAATCAGCCTAAGAGCGTTCCTTATCTCCGGCCCATACGGTTTGTCGACTGGGCAAATCGCCGACCATCGTATTTGATTGTCACTCACGAGGCCTTAATGAAGCCCGCTGGTGGATTCCCCAATGCGGTTCAGGCGTATGCTGCTTACCGAGCCTCGGCCGAAGGTGGAAATCATGATACGCTGACGGTTACCATGCAACAGTTGTTCGATCAGTTCAGCTACGGCGAGCGCCACCCGCTGGCGATCCGGCGATTTACCGCGCAAATGCTTCGCCAAGGTTTTCCTCAGTACCTGTTGCTTCTTGGCCGGAGCCGAAGCACGCCCGGTGTTCGGCACAACGCTCAACAGGCCGATCTTGACATGGTGATGACCGCTGGTTTTCCCGGCTCCGACGTAGCGTTCACGGCCGGACTGGATAGTTCCGGACTGGGCAGTTCCGAATCCAGGGATGTACCCGCCATCCCGACCGGGCGCATCAATGCCAGTACGCCCCAGCAGATCATTGACTACCTCAGCAAAGTCAAAGAATTCGAGCGCGCGTCGGACGATGGGCTATGGCGTAAAAATATCCTGCACCTCAGCGGGGGCGATTCGCCGAGTCAGGCTGCTCTGTTACGCAGTCTGGTAGACAGCTATAGAGATAAAGCTACGAATCAGTCATTGGGCGCCCATGTAACCACCCTCTCTAAAGAAACGGATAGCCCTCTCGAACACATCAACGTTGCTAAACCCGTTAACGAAGGGGTCGGCTTAATGACCTTCTTTGGCCATTCGGGTTTAGACGTAACCGATTTAAATATCGGTTTCTGTTCAGACGATGCCCTGGGTTACCGGAACAAAGGTAAGTACCCAGTACTGCTCATTAACGGCTGCGCTATTGGCAACTTCTTTTTCGGGCGACCAACCCTCACCACCGATTGGGTACTGACGCCTAACCGGGGAGCCATCGCGGCCATTGCCCACAGTCATCTGGGGTATGTCGATTATCTGAATCACTACAGTACAACTTTTTACGATTTATTAGCCGACAGCACGCAGCTCGACAAGTCCATTGGTCAGCTTCAGCAGGAAACCATTCGGCGTGTATTGGCTCGATCACCGGGCGGCCTTGATTTAGCCACCTGTCAGCAGATGGTTTTGCAGGGTGATCCCGCCATTCGGCCGTTCCCATTTACTACGCCTGACTATGTGATAACGGCAGGTGGTGTAGGCATCCAGGGGGCCGACGGGCTACCCCTGACTACGCTGAGCGACTCAGTGCGCATACGGGCCGTTATACGAAATACAGGGCAACATCGTAGCGGTCGACTACCAATTCGAATTAACCGCTACGTGAACGGACGGCAGACCGGGGTTTTCAACCTTACCCTTCTCCGTAGTGTCGCCTACCTCGATACGTTTGCAATTACCATACCCAACGAACGGGATGCCGTCGGTACCAATCAGTTTGAGGTGACCGTAAACGCAACGGGTTTACGACCTGACATCACTCAACCCGAAGTCAACCGAAATAACAACACCGCCATTGCCGAGATAACCCTTGCCGCGCAGAAGCCCACCTTGCTTTATCCGCCCCCGGGCGATACGGTCAGAATGACGACCATACGGTTAATAGCCGACTACCGGACTGAACGGGTGGGTACATTCGATCTCGAACTTGACACTACTGCCCGGTTCAACAGCCCCATCCGGCTTCAGCAACGCATCACCACAACAAACACGATCAGCCACCAAGTCAGGCTATTACCTCAGCCAAACACCACTTACTACTGGCGAGTCCGGCAGATAGTCAAGGATAGCAGTTCGACAACGGGTAATACCAACCAATGGTCGACCGGCTCATTTGTATACGCGTCTAATAGCCGCTCGTTAGGCTTGCCAGAAGGCCACATTGAGCTGGCTAAGGCGGTACCAACCGGCATTCAACAGGGTGACGCAGTCGCTATTCCCGTTCAATTTGCGAACCTTAGCCCCTATCCCTATACGGATTCACTCGTTGTGCGTCAAACTATTTATGCGTCGAACCTGGCCCAGCCGCAAACAACCCAATGGCGACTAAAGGCACCAGCGGTTGGCGATACGTTACGGTTCATAACAACCATTACAACCGAGACATTACCCGGCATTAATCGTGTTGTGCTAACCGTAAACCCTCGTTTGCAACCCGAGTACTCGTTTTTGAATAATACCCTTGATGTAGCGTTACCCGTGCAGCCTGACCAGTGGGGTCCGGTGATTGAGGCCGCTTTCGATGGCGCCCGTATTGATGATGGCGCTGTTGTTTCAGCCCAACCCGTTATTGATGTGCTGGTGGCCGACGACAACCGCTCACTCATCCGGCGCGACACCACGGGCCTGAACTTGTTTTTGCAAAACCCAGGCAAGAGCCGTTATGAGCGACTCAACTGGCGTAGGGCAGTGGTACAACCTACCGGAGCCGATAACCTGTTTCGGATCAGCTACCCATCGCCTGTACTGGCTGAAGGCGAATATCAGTTGTTGGTTACGGCCCAGGATGCGGTTGGCAATCAGGCAACACCCTACCGAATTAACTTCAGAATTGTCAACGAACGCAAACTCACGAATCTGACAGTCTTTCCCAACCCCTTCCGCGATAAGGTTCGGTTTAGGTTTCAGCTAACGGGCAACAAAGCGCCTGACGCTATGACCGTCACCATCACGGATGTTAAGGCTCATATCGTGCGGCATCTGAGTCAACCTGGGCATATTGGCCTCAATGAGTTGACATGGGATGGGTGCGCGGACTCCGGCGAACAACTTCCCGCTGGCGTGTATGTCTATACACTTAGCGTCAACGCAACCGGCCAGAACTGGTCCGTTGCCAACGACTCAGCCAATTCCATGGTTGGGCGGCTTATCCTAACCCATTGATGCTGACCGAAACGACTCGCACAGTTGCGGCACCCAGCCAATACGTCCCAGCCCTAACTGGTCTGCGGGCCATTGCGGCTTTTCTGGTCTTTTTGCACCACTACAACCCGGCCCCACCCAATACTTTCGCGCATCAGGTGTTTGACCAAGGCTACATGGGCGTTTCTATATTTTTTGTGTTGAGTGGCTTTTTGGTGTATCACCGCTATGCGTCCAGCTATCTGGCGGCCCAAAGCTGGTCGTGGCGGGTGTACTTACAAAACCGCTTCGCCCGGATTTTTCCGCTGTATCTGCTACTGCTGCTCATTACGGTTAGTGTCCAGGCCGTTCAGGGCCATGATAGTAGCTGGCTGGTATTTGGCCTCAACCTGACTTTATTCAAAGGTTTTTTCACCGATTACAAGTTTAGCGGTATTGCCCAGAGCTGGAGCCTGACAGTTGAATGCTGTTTCTACGGATTGGCACCGTTCCTGTTTACTGGGCTGCACCGCTGGGGGGCGTTACCACTCACGCTCTGCTTAATCAGTATGGGCTTGCTGCTTTGGGCAAGTGTTGGTCAGTTTAACCTACAGGGCCTATTCGAAACCATACCCTTTGTCTTGTTTTATACCTTCTTTGGGCGCTCATTCGAGTTCATTGTAGGCATGTGGCTGGCTCAGCAGTGGCACAATAACCATTTGTCCCGCATCCGTTACGCAAATGCAGCTGGTTTAGTCTTACTAGGTAGCTGCGTACTCTGGCAAGCCAACGTTTCAACTCACACAGACAGCCCAGTGGTATTGACTCTCAGTGAAGTGATTGTGTACAACTTCATACTACCCATTGCAATAAGCTTGTTTCTGCTAGGGCTTCTTCGGCAAAAGTCGCTTAGCGGTCAGGTGCTGGCGCTGCCTGTCATCCAACGGTTAGGCCAAAGTTCTTACGCATTCTATCTGATCCACATTGGTATTATTCCGAAGGCGCTCCAAGCAACTGGAATTGCCAGCAACCCCTGGGTTTTGTTCGGACTGCTCATCCTGATTGCTCACGGGCTGTTTGTCTGGGTTGAGAAACCGCTGCAACAGCGACTCAGGATCGCCCATGATGCCAATTTCAGAAAATCAGCCTACCAATCGGGAGCTAGTTAACCAGATTAATCTAACGGTCTGCTTCCATTGGCAACCTTACCAGGCAGCTTGTGCCTTTGTTTTCTTCGCTTAATACCTCAAGTGAACCTCCGTGAAGGTCAACAAATTGACGGGCAATTACCAAACCTAATCCCGAACCCTGAACGTTACTGGCGTTACTCGCCCGAAAAAATGTTTCAAACAAATGCGGCAGGTCATGAGCCGGAATCCCGATGCCCTTGTCTGTAATAACCAACAACAGCTCATGTTCGTCGAACGTAATGTCGAGCTGAGTATCTTCATCAGAAAACTTAAACGCATTTGACAACAAGTTGACCAGTACATGAGTAATCAACGTGCTGTCTACATACACCGGACGGGGCGTGCCGTTGATGGAAAGGCGAACAGTGCGGCCATCCTGTCTACCCGTGAAATGGGTACTGATTGCGTCGGCGACTAAATCGATGAGATCGATCCAAACGGGAACGAACGTAATGCGACCAGCGTCGATTTTGCCGAATGTTAACGTAGCCGTTAATAATTCGCTGAAGTCAGTGATTTCTTTTTCGATGATATCCAGGTGCCGTTCGATTGATGCCCGTGCCGATCCCTTGGGTTTATCTAAGTACAGCTTAATCAGATCAACGCTCGATTGAATCGTGGCCAAAGGCGTCCTGAACTCATGCGAGGCTGTCGACACAAACTGCGACTTCAATTTGTTGAGTTCCTGTTCACGCTCTAACGACTGCTGCAAAACGAATTCTTTTTCTTTCTGACTGGTAATGTCATTGGCAATGCCAACATAGCGGAGCGGCTTGCCTTCCGGGTCTCGCATCACAAACGTGCGGCTACTTATCCAGCGAATGTTGCCGTCGGCATGACGAATACGGTACTGGACCACAATCTCTTCGCCTTTCACGAAGCGTTTCAGTTTATCAATGAGCTCCGGTTTATCTTCCTCAACCACGGGTGTTAGCAATGATGCCGGATTATCGTAGAGACTTTGACGGCTCATTCCCCACATGCGCTCGTAGGCGGTGTTTACGTATAGCAGCTGAAACGGGTTGGCCGAATGAATCCAGAACACCTCGTCCACGTTTTCGGCAAACTCACGAAACCGCTGTTCACTCTCGCGCAGGGCATCCACAGCCTGTTTTCGATCGGTAATGTCGGTAATAGTACCGGTAGTGCCAACGGGCTGATTCTGGTCATCGAACACCAGCTGGGCAAAGACTTCGGCCCAACGATATTCACCGCTACTTTTGTGATGATACCGTAGCACATGCCGCGAATAAGTTTTACGGTAAGCAAACAGTTCTTTGAATAGTTTTACGTTATTCACCCGGTCGTCGGGCGCGACAAACGTATAAAAAGGTTGACCAATTGATTCCTCGACGGTATAGCCACTCATTCTAGTCCAGGATGGATTCAGGAACGTCCAGACCCCATTGAGGTCAGACTGAAACACTACTTCTGACAGATTATTGACCAGCGAGCGGTATCGCTCCTCGCTTTGGCTAAGGGCAAATTCGGCCTGTTTTCGCTCCGTAACATCCCAGACAACCCCCACCATACGCGTAGGGGCACCTGCTTTATTCCGGATGATACGGGCCCGCGTTTCGGTATAGCGAATCTCGCCATCAGATCGAATGACCCGCATTACATTCGCAATGCTGTCGTCGGCTTTAGGAATGGTATCTAGGTAAAACTTTTCAAGATCATCGGGGTGAATCATCCGCAGGAAATCCTGAAACTTCATGCCAGCCTTATTCAGTTCAATGCCATGAATTGCGCACAGACGTTCGTCCCAGAGAAGTTTATCCTGGTCAATGTTATATTCCCAGATCCCCTGCCCGGCAGCCTGTGTAGCTAGATGAAGGCGCTGGTTGGAATTTTTAAGTTCGCGCTCGGTTTGTTGCTGTTCGGTAATGTCACGTGCCGAAGCGTATAAAATATGATCAATGACAATGGCTTTCCACTCAATAAAACAGTACGTTCCGTCTTTCCGCCTGAACCTGTTCACCTTACTTTCGCTGGGTCGATTTTGAATCGTCTCCCGGATCGCTAGTTTGGTTGGCTCCCGATCATCGGGATGGACCAGATCATAATGGTTCATGGATGCCAGTTCATCCATGCTGTACCCTAACGTGGTGAACCAGGCCGGATTGGTCTTTATAATCTTACCGTTCGTATCGGCAATGCAGTGCAGGTCCAGCGCCACCTCAAAGAACGTATTCAGCTCCCGATTTTTTTCTTCCAGCTCGGCTCTGGCCATTTTGAGCGCTGTAATGTCGGTCGACATGCCAATGTAGCCAATGACCTTTCCAGCATCGTCGTGCAGGGGGGTCACTGTCAGCAACGCCGGAATCTGACGACCATCCTTACTGAGTAACACACACTCGCTGCCCGGCGTGTCCAACATAAGCTGGAAAAGACTGAAATCAACGGCGACCTGTCGCCCCAGCTGGCGGGAGAATTTTGTAGCGATGGCTTCTAGCGTGGCGAGGTCATGCAGAACGACGGGGGTTACTTTGCCAACAAGCTCAGCCGCCTTATAGCCTAGAAGCTTCTCCGTAGCGGGATTAATTGTCTGAATAATACCATTAACGTCTGTAGAGATAATAGCTAACCCGGCATGTTCCAGAATGGCATTTTGCAAAGCCCCCATCCGGCTGATTTCGGCGGTTCGTTCGGCAACAAGCTGCGCCAGGTTCTCGGTCTGCTGCCGCAGTTGTTCTTCAACCTGTTTAAGTTTGGTGATGTCCTGAGCGGTGATTAAAACGCCATCCTCAAAGGGCACAAGCGAAAAATTGGCCCAGAGCTCTACCTGGCCAAACCGATCATATGTTTCGTATTGCTGAGGCCGCCCTGTTTCCACGACGGTAACCAATCGCTCAAACAAGCCATTTTTAGTGCTACGAGGAAACAACGTTTTAAACAACGACCCGGTCATTTCTTCAATACTCAGCCCGGTCAGTTTAGCATTAACGGGGTTCGTAAACACGTACCGAAAGTCTACGATTTCACCTTGCTCACGTACCGCTTGCCAGAGTACCAGTCCAGCGGGGCAATTATCCACCACCGTGCGCAATACCTGATTGTTCTTATAAAGTTCCTGGTTTAGAGTGTTTAGCTGCTCGTTGGCCTTCTCCAGTAAGAGCTGGCTTTTGCGTAATTGTAACTGAGTAACCACTTGCCGGGCCAGGACCCTGAGCGACGTTGCCTGCTGATCGGACAAATGCCGGGGCTTATGGTCAAGTACACACAGAGTTCCCAGGGCTTGTCCGGCGTCATCAACCAACGGCACTCCGGCGTAAAAAATCAGATGTGGCTCGTCCGTAACGAGCGGATTGTTAATAAAGCGTTCGTCCTGGCGGGCATCCTCCACTTCCATTATTTCCGTTGGCGTTTGAATGGCGTGAGCACAAAATGCCTGTTCACGGGGAGTTTGGGGAATGGAAAGACCCACGGCCGATTTAAACCACTGACGCTCCTGGTCTACCAATGAAATAAGTGAAATGGGTGTTTGGCAAATCTGAGAGGCCAGCTGCGTTATGGCGTCATACTCGTCTTCGGGGAGTGTATCGAGAATGTTATATGTGGCCAGTGCGTTCAGCCGAGCCGCTTCATTATCAGGTAACAGATCAATCATCACTTCGTTTATACTAGACTCATAGCAAGCGGGAGCCATGTACCATCAATCAATAGCTCAGTTGCCAGCTCACCTACTCGTTAAGTTATTCGATACGTTATTAAATGCCCCCCGAGGCAGGCTTAAGCTCGCATTCATTGTTTGGATACCATCGGCAAGAAATAAACCAATTAATGTGCAGTAGTCAGGTGCACGGATTCTTTAAAGAGAGCCGTTCGTTTGTCTTGCCCTAGGAGCCAAACCTACTCTGGAAGCTTGTTGCCAGGGTAGGTTATAATGCAACAGATCAGCCATTTAAAGTTATCACAACTAATGAAAGGTAACGCTGAAAGCAATTAATTTCTACAAAAATCGACGTCTATTCAACAATCCTCTCTTCTATCTTTGTCATCGTTACTACCATGCTCTGACAGCTAACGTTTAACCCGCCATCAACTTGTTGTAAGTTATGAACAGCGCAAATTTTGGTCAAACCACAAATACAGGTTTTCTAGTTTCAGGTTTTCCTTCCTGGCAGGTCGAGGTAGGAAACTTACGTAGAAATTATACATTACTGGAGTCTATGCTAGGCCAGTCGAGTATGCTTTCTGCGGAGGTGGCAGCTAATTACCGCAGTGTTCAGCAACTACTTACCAAAACGCTTGAGCAGTTTCTGATAGAGCTCGACAAAGCAGATAGCCGAAACGCGCTGGGCCGTCCTACCACCGACGCTTTGCTGATGAAACACGCCAGTACTATGCGACAGGTGAACAAATTTGTTAGCAAATTATTGAGAGAACAACAAGTCACTGTTAATTAACAGCAGCCTAGTTTATTTATTGATACACCAAAACGAACCGATGCTTCACGTATCGGTTCGTTCTGGTGTTAAGGTGTTACCGGAATGAGCTAACTCAGACTATTTGTTGTTAGCGCTCAGCTGATTATTCGCCCGAAATTGAAGAGGGGGAACCTGATAAGCTTCTTTAAAACAGTAGGAAAAGTAAGAAAGGCTACTAAAGCCGCACCGGTCGGCCACCCATTGTATACTATGATCGGTTTGGGTCAGGTAGTTGGTAGCCTTCTGCAACCGATATTCTTTAAGCATTTCGCTGAAGTTGCTCTGAAAGTTCTTCTTGATAGTTCGCTGCATAGCAGACAGGCTCATGTTAACTTCTTCAGCCATCTGTTCGGCCGTCAGGGCAGCGTTGCTAAAATGTCGCTCGAGCAGTTCAGTAAATTGTTTGGCAAACTGAAAATCCGGTTCTTCGTCGGCGATGCTTTGTTGCAACTGCCGGACAACCAGTTCCCGTTGCTGGTTAGTGATGTTGTTTACCTTTAGCAGCAGTTCTTTGTGCAGAAAAGGCTTAGGTAAATAATCGACTGCTCCTTCTTCTAACCCCTGGATTAGATCCTGCTGTGCAACTTTGGCCGTCAGAAAAATGAAAGGTATGTAGCTGTAATAGGGGTCAGATTTAATGGCGCGAATAAAGCTGATTCCGTCCATTTCGGGCATCATAATGTCGCACAGAATCAGGTTAGGAGAAAACGTTTGAATGACTTCCAAAGCTTGTACCCCATTCTTAGCCGACCTGACTTCGTGATTGTTCAGTTCAAGTTGCTCGACAATGTTGTGCCGCAGTTGATTATCGTCTTCAACAACTAAAATTTTTGCCATACAGGACTGCTTATTGACAGATTATGCTCATTGTACGCTGTTGCGTTCTGCAAAATTCAGGCCAGCCGCTTGCTTACAAATTCTATTTTGTCAATCAGACAATATCTCAATCCCAACACTCCATAATCAACAGATCGCCGGTTTGGGCACGGAGCCGGACAAAGCCATCTTCGGCCGCTTCGTTGCTGCTGCTGGTGCGATAACCAATCGATAGCGTATCCTGCCTCAGATTATACGTGAGCCCTTCTGAATCAACGCCGGTGACCGTCCCAACCGGAATTAGAGATATTGGCGTACCGGCCTGATACCACTTTTCGAAATGACCGACCAACGGAAAGATTTTTGAATGATCGTCGAGCATAACAATCTTGATCTGGTCCTTGTACCGCACAATATTAGTCATGTTCGTGATGCTATGATCGGCCCGGCGACCCGTTGCCCAGATGATGTTGACCGCCGGATACCCCTGCTCAATCAGGTACTCAATTCCTTTCTCAAGGTCTGTTTTGTTTTGATCGGGGGTGTGCACAATCTCCAGCGGATATTGCTGCGCCCGGATCGTGTCGAGGTCTAAATCGCGGTCGAAGTCGCCGAGCAACACATCTACTTTAATACCCAGATCGAGCACGCGCCAGATGGCACTATCCAGCACGACCACAAACGGACTCCATTCTAATAATTGACCTAAAAGCTCGGGTTGGCAAGACTCGCCATTGGCAATCAGCAACGCGGGTTCTTGCTTATCACGAACGATATGATGAGACGACATACGGAAATGAAGAGGCTACGAAATTGAAACTATGGCTTGCCGACTTTAGTAATGAATTCGGTTTTCGAACGCAATCCATTCGGTGAAAACCGCGTCGGCTTCCTCATGCAAGAGTTGATGCATCGGAATATGGCGCTGCTCCCGCGGTTTATCGAGTTCTTCGTAAATGAACTGATCATCGAAACCAGCCCTGCCCGCATCCGAGTGAAACGCTCCGTACACAATTCGGCTGGGCCGGGCCCAGTAAATAGCACCGAGACACATCGGGCAAGGCTCGCAGGAAGCGTAAAGCGTACAACCTTCCAGCTGAAACGTACCAAGTTTCTGGCAGGCATCACGAATGGCCACCACTTCAGCATGGGCTGTTGGGTCGTTGGTAGACGTAACCCGATTACAACCCTGACCCACAATCTCACCATTACGAACGATAACGGCACCAAAGGGGCCACCTTGTCCGGTTGTCATCCCTTCGCGAGCGAGCTGAATGGCCGCACGCAGAAAATATTCGTCTTGATTCACTAGCTTCTACGTTTAATCAGGCACATTTTTTACGCTACAGTAACAGAGCGAATAACAACCGAACGACCAGGCGGTTTATTTTATTGGAATTACAACGCCCATGCCTGTTGGTGATGCACTGATGAGCTGCATTTCCTGCTTATCGCCCCGGCTTTTAAAGATAAAGTAATTGACCAGGTCGAAGGCTAACAGAAAACCACCTTGCAGCATAATGGATTTGCCATAGCCGCGCAACTGGTCGGCCTGGTCGGGACGGCTTTCCGCTCGCTCTCGCAAATACGCTCCGCCAAGCACATAAGCTACGTCTAACCCAGCATTAAACAGCAACACTTGCTTCATAGTCTCGTGCTGGCGAACCGCCTGGGGTAATGATTCCCCACTAGAATTCTGTTTCCGGGCTCCTAACAAACCAGCACCAGCGATGCCCAGATTCACCAGGTTCCAATACATGTTCATGCGGTGAAAGTACTTGGTTTCACCCTGAGCGTTCCCGGCCCCAATAGCGCCCACGGCAATATTAGCCAAAGCGTACCCACCCAACGTCAGGCCCAGCGTTTTCTGATGACGAATGCGCTGTTCACTAAATTCGTGCAGATCGGCGGGTGGTGTTGCCCGTTGAGCCAGTGCGGCAGCACCGCATAACAGTACCGATCCAGCCGCCAGCGCAAAATGTTGAAGTACATTCATAGTTTATACCTACCCTGTAGTGTTCGAATGATACTGGATGAACCGGCTGTTCCAAGGTGTTGTTCACAAACCCAGCTCCGCTCGAGTTTTCTGATCATTAACATTGGCTAGCTCCCGAGCGTCCGGAACGGACAGCAGCTGAATATGATGCATCCGAAGC
The DNA here is from genome assembly GCF_042684525.1 of Spirosoma soli. Lineage (NCBI taxonomy): Bacteria > Pseudomonadati > Bacteroidota > Cytophagia > Cytophagales > Cytophagaceae > Spirosoma > Spirosoma soli. The sequence goes on from NZ_JBHULN010000003.1 coordinate 416,615, forward strand.
AGTTGACGTGGCGATTCGTACCCTTCAGCAATTGCCCGCAGGATGATGGGTCCGAAGGCTGGTTCATAAATACCCAGCAACGGTTCAGGTAGTTCGCCGTCGGAGTCGTAAAATACCGTCGCCAGCTTTGTGGTATTGCGCCCAGCCACAAGCGCATCCAGCGACTGAGTTGTCAGCAAGGGCATATCGCAGGCCACCACCAGCCAGGCCGCGCCCGGTTCACGCTGAAAAGCCGATGCGATGCCATTGAGTGGCCCCACTACGTCGAAATTATCCACAATTTTAGGCCGATCTACACTGGCCAGCTCGGCAGCCTGCGCCTGATTCACCGACCAGAAAACCTCATCGCAATACGGGCTCAGTAAGTCTATGAGGTACTCCCGCTGGGGTTTGCCATGATAGGTCAGCTGGGCTTTGTCCTGCCCCATGCGCGTGCTGAGCCCGCCGACCAAAATTAATCCGTTGGGCTTACTCACGTCGAAAATCTCGTTTACCCCCCGTTTTTTCGATCAGCTTTGTCTCCCGGATAATAATGTCGTGCGAGAACGCCTTGCACATATCATAGATGGTTAGTGCCGTTACCGACGCGCCAACCAGGGCTTCCATCTCGACACCGGTTTTGCCTTCCGTCGATACCAGACAGTTAACAATAGCGTCCGTACCTTCGGTTGAAATGGTAATCTGGCAATTGTCCAGGCCAAGCGAGTGGCAAAGCGGAATCAGGTCATCAGTACGTTTGGCAGCCATGGTTCCGGCAATGATCGCCGTTTGAAACACCGGCCCTTTTTTGGTTTGAATGTCAGCGCCCGTCAGATGCTGCATGATGTCGGGGCCAAGGGCAACCACCGTGCGGGCGCGGGCCGTACGGCGCGTAACGGCCTTACCACCAACATCAACCATGGCGGGATTGCCTTCTGCGTTAAGATGCGAAAAAGAATTCATGTCGAAAGGAAGTTATAAATGATGAGTTATGAATGATAAATTATGAATTTTGGTCACTAGGAACAACTCATTCATAACTCCTCATCCATAATTCATCATTCCAGACATGCTTTCTGTTGCCGACGCCTTTGCTATTACCCAACAATACCGGCTTACCCTCTCTATTGAAACGGTTCCATTCACCGCAGCAGCTGGACGTGTGCTACGCGAAGCTGTCCGGGCCGACCGCGACTTTCCGCCTTTCGACCGCGTCGCTATGGATGGTATCGCCATTCGTTTTGCCGACTACGCAGCCGGGCAGCGATCCTTCTCTGTCGTAGGTACCCAATTTGCGGGTCAGCCACAGCAAATGTTGGAACAAACGGGGAGCTGTTTGGAAGCTATGACAGGGGCAATGGTCCCCGCCGGCACGGACACAATAATTCGTTACGAAGACATTACCCTAACGAACGGACAGGCGACGATCACGATTGATGACGTGCAGCTGGGTCAGCACATTCATCATCAGGCTACCGACCGCCGGGCGGGCAACGAGCTTTTGCCGGTTGGCACGCGACTTGGCCCACCAGAACTGGCCGTTGCGGCTTCAGTTGGGCAAACGATGCTGACGGTATCAGCCTTGCCTCGCATTGCCCTTATTTCCACGGGTGACGAACTGGTTGATGTTGGCGAAACGCCCCTGCCCTATCAAATTCGGCGGTCCAACACGTACCTTCTCCGGGCAGCCTTAGCTACGTTGGGTATTGATGCTACGCTCCATCATATTGCCGATGATCAGACCCAGCTACAGGAACGCTTGCAGGAGCTATTGACCGCAAATGATCTCCTTATTCTGAGTGGAGGGGTCTCGGCGGGCAAAGCCGATTTCGTGCCCGACGTACTGACCCGGCTAGGTGTGCAGAAGCGTTTTCATAAGATAGACCAGCGGCCCGGAAAGCCACTCTGGTTTGGGACCTCTGCCGATGGCAAAACCGTTTTTGCGTTGCCCGGCAATCCCGTCTCCACCGTCCTGTGTACGTACCGGTATGTGATGCCTTACCTTAAGGCGTCGTTGGGTTTGGCTCCCTTTGTGATGAGTTACGCTCAGCTAGCCTCTCCGATTACCTTTCAACCACCAATCACCTATTTCCTGCCAGTACGGCTCACTTCTGAAGCAGACGGCCGAACACTGGCCCACCCCTTACCCGGCTCGGGTTCGGCGGATTTTGCTAACCTGCTTGATGCCGGGGCATTCATGGAGTTGCCCGCCGGGCAATCGGAGTTTGGCTTGGGCGAAGCGTTTCCAATCTGGCTTACCCGATGATTGGTTTACTTGGCAACCGTTGTTGACTTAGTTTCTGATTCAACCACCAGCCCTTCGTTCGGTTTCCACTTATCGTATTCCATATAGCGGGCGGTTTGCGTCGCCACGTCCAGCCCTTTCAGCTTCGCTACTACGTGCAGGGCTCCGTCGATGCCCGCCGACACGCCTGCTGTGGTAATAATCTGGCCGTTATCAACGAAGCGGGTATCCCGCAGAATCTTTGCGTTGGGGGTTGCCGCCTGCAACGCATCAATGTAATTGTGGAATGTAGTCGCCTGTTTACCATCTAACAGACCCGCTTTTCCCAACAGCCCGGCTCCCGTGCAAACCGATAGCATGACTTCGGCTTGTTTGGAACAGTTGGTGATCCAGTTTATCAGTGTTTCGTTTTTGAGGAAAGGTCCAGTATTACCTCCCGGCAGCACGACAATGTCCGGCGCTGGACAATCAGCCAGGCTGTAAGTTGGCGTGACTTTAATGAACCCCTGGCTCATAATCGGCTCTTTGGTAAGCGAAACTGTATAGACATTAAACCCCGGCGTTGACGCAAACACCTCACTCGGTCCGGCAAAATCCAGTATTTCTACGCCATCATGAATGAAGATGGCCACATTGCGTTTTTTCATGTTCTTTTGTTTACGGCTAAGTGAATCCATTATCGTAACACTACGCTTAACAAGCGACATACCACAGTGTTGACAGGTGCCCGGCCCGGCATGACGTTCTAAATCGCAGGCGCTGCCGCAAGGCTCACAATAGTAAGCCATGCGTTCATCAGTTCGTCCCAGGTTCTGAGCGTAACTGTAAACGAAATTGCTGATAAACCAACCTAGTAAAATCAGGTAACGAACAGCAATGATAGGTTTCATAAGCGTTGTGTTTAGTTGGGTTGTCCGGGTCGTGAAACGAACGGCTTGTCAGTTTTCTGCCAGATACGGCGAAGTTGGCGAGCATCCTGGAAACCACATTTGGCAGCGATGGCCTCCATTGTCAGGCTCGATTGTTGCGCCAGCGTTCGGGCTACTTCCAGCCGCAGGAGAGTAGTGTATGCATTGATCGTCGTTCCCGTTTCTTTACGAAATGTGCGGGTAAGGTTGCGGGTACTCATGTTAGCCACTTCGGCCAGATCGTCCAACGTTGGTCTGGTTTCCAGATGCGCAATCAGCCAGTCCTGCATCTGATGAATGGCCCCGTTCACATGGTTCCGGTAGTCCAGATAAATGCTATTTTGCGAGCTTGTGCCGCTCCGTCGGTAGTAAACCACTAATTCGCGGGCCACTTTTGACGCAAATAGGGGGCCTTGTTGCTCCTCCAGCATAGCCAGCGCCAGATCGATACCAGCCGTCACGCCCGCGCTGGTGTACACATTGCCGTCTTTCACAAATAGCCTATCGTGCTGAGCCAGCAAGTGAGGGTAAGTTGTTTGCAGTTCGTCCAATCGTTTCCAGTGCGTAGTACATTTTCGGCCATCGAGTAGCCCGGCCTGGGCCAGCATGAAGGCTCCTGTACAGATCGAACATAAATAGACTCCCCAAACTGAGATGGTTGTGATCCTAGGCATGTTCCAAAATAAAGTCAGCATCGATCTTCAATTTGGTGCGTAAGGTCTTGGCCATAGCTAGATTGACCCGGCGCTTGCCCCGCAGGATCTCCGATAAACGGGTTTCGGGCACTTCCAATAGTTGAGCCATCTCGCGTTGTTTCATCTTCTTTTCATACATCTTAAACGCGATCATTTCCGGAATCGACTGCGGCACTTTGATGGGCATCAAGGGAATGCTATCTTCATAAGCTTCGGCCCACTCTGAGAGCTGAGCCAGCTCGGTGGCTTCGTCGGGGCTCAACACCGCAAAGCCCCCTCCCGCTGTCGCTTTTTGAAGCAGAGTTTCGATCTGAGCCATCAATTGCTGATAGTCGGCGTAGGTGGTTGGCTGTTGCATCAATGAAGGTGATTAAATAATTGAGCAGTCAGGTATTTTGTCATACTGGGCATGGGTGCCCACAAAGCGAATGAATAGAGTTCGTTTGTCAAAGAAAATCATCGCTACTAATCGGTAATGATTCCCTTTGATGTTAAAGACGTAGTGATCGTTGCCCACGTAATCGACGGAGTTGAAGGTTTGCTTGACATCGGCCAGCGATTTCCAGTCAGCGGCCTTAACGATGGCATACCATTCATTGAGAGCGGCAGCCGCACCGGTGTGCTGCAAGCCGAACTCGTTAAGAATGGTTTTGCTGATGATAACCATTAGTGTCTTCTTAACTACCAAATAAAGGTATTACTTTATTTTTACATTACCAAATATAAACTTACATATTGTGTAAATCAATCATACTAGACCGGCTTTACAATGGCCCTTTACGTTTGCGTAATTCTGTTATAGGAGAGTGAGGGTCAAAAAGTGCTTTACATAAGACGAAGGATCCCTCCTAGGTTTGCTTCAGGAACGGGGCGTTCAAAAAGCTGAAGTAATCAAATCAAATTTTAGTAAGGAAATCTCTAAACAAAAAACTGATCAGATTTTAGGCATGCGAAAGCGAGCCGGATTTCGTTGACTTACAGACAAGAACTTGAGCGATGAAGAATAGTCTACTATGGTACTTGCTTGTTTTCCTGATCCTCTCAACTGATCAGCTCGTTGGACAACCCATTAAAAACCCTTGTCTCTATCAGAGTCTGACGCGTAAATCCACTCGGGAAGCCCTCTTAGCGCGCTATCAAATTCTCTACGATCTACAACCTAGACAAAAAATAGCCAGCGTCGGGGCAGGTGGCGGTAACAAAGAAATTCTCTACTCGATGCTGGCCGATAGCCTAGTGTTCTACTTGCAGGACATCGATTCCACTTGTCTGTCAAAAGCCGCCCTACCCATCACTATACAACAGCACTATAAGGCTACAAGTCAAGTCTGTGATGATACGTTTATAAGCGTCATTGGTACGGAGACAGATACTAAACTACCCGAACGATTTTTTGATAAAGTACTCATCGAGAATACATTGCATGAGTTAACTAAACCGGAAGAGATTCTGCAAAGCATCCGCAACAGTTTGAAGCCGGATGGTTTTCTGTTTATAGAAGATTTTATCGCTCACAAGCCCGGTCAACGGCATCGGGGCTGTGGAAAGTTACTCTATACCCAACAGGCTTTGATTGATCTACTCGATAAATCAGGATTTCGGTTGGTAGAATCACATGAGGTGTATCCCAAAAACACTGTGGATCGTGTATATAAGTTCGCCCTAAAATAGATAGCTACATCACTTAATTTGTTCCAGGTAATCCAAAGCGGTAGCCTATCGGCCACCGGCGGCTTCTAGAGCTCATCGGCTCATCAGATTGCCTAGCGCCTGGGTAATCACCGGATCGTTGCTTCGGGCTAAATCCGCCCGGCTGACCACCACCCTAAGATCAACCGGCACACCAATGCCTTCATAACACTGGTTAGCCGAATCATGAATGCGCTTGTCAGGCAGCGAATAGTACCAACCATAAGGCAGTTGATGAAACCGCATACTGTCAAAGCTGCCTTCCGTGTTCTCCTCAATCAGCCGTACCATCGGTAAGCGGTGCATAATCAGGGCTAAATTATCCCCCGCACTCACCGTGCGGTCGTTCGTCAATACGGCAATCGGCGTTTGGGTGAATTGAGTGGGGCCTTTAGGCCTCAATCGAAAAGTAGTCAACTTAACAAAATCAGTGTAGCCCCCTCGCTTGCGTCTTCGGTAGCGGTAGTAAACCACCTGCCCTTTATCCACGAACCGACCGGCAACCCCAAAGGCGAATCGGTCGCCCCCGCCTTGATTAAAGCGAATGTCGAGCAGGAGTCCTTTGATGGGGCCGAAGTAGGTCAGGATACTGTCCAACTCGCGGAGCTTGGGCCCCGATCCACCTTTGCCAAACGTACATTCCCGGATGCGGATATACCCATATTGGGTGGATCGGGCATAATAGAATTGCCGCTGTCTATCAGCGTAAGTACCCCCACTCGCTTTCAGAGGCTCAAAACCCTGCTTGGCTAAGGTGGTATCGGTGGCTTGCCAATAGGTTTGCAGCGAATCGCGGTTAAACTGGAACTGATTCGAGTAGACTGAGGGTTTGCGGGGCCAAACGTACTTGGGTGGTTTTAAACTGCGGTCGGCTAAGCGGACATGGGCATCATTCAGGGGTTTAATCATTTCCGCCAGGATTGTAAACAAGCGTTCAGGAGTGGTAGTGCTATCGACTAGGGGTGCATACGTCGCGTATTGTTGTTGCCAATCGACGTGTTTCATATCGAAGGTGGCATAGTGGTCTTGCTAAGCTTGCCAAAAGGTATTAAAGTTGAGAACGGGGTCCTGTTTGGGGGTGGGTTGAGCCGAAAGGGAATAGACGAGAAGACAGAGAAGTAAACTCAGGAGAAGATAGCGAACGTTCATTTGTGGCTAAAATACGATTACAACCCTTTGACACCGATGCCTTTATATTATTATAGGGTCAAAACGCAGATTACTGGACATACATCCATTGGGGTGTCAAAAGTGTTTGAGCAATGGATTCCAAGTAACGGACGAACATAGTTAAAGACTGAACGTGCCCACGCAAACAGGTGATGCCTTGACGAAAAAACGA